>NZ_JBPJSR010000163.1:0-203 GCF_051390675.1 Streptosporangium heterodermiicola | reverse complement strand
GCGCGGTTGATGCAGGGGCTTCCGGAGGGTGGGGCGATGCTGGCCATCGCCGCTCCCGAGGCGGAGGTGCTCCCGCTGCTGGAGGGCCGCCAGGACGTGAGCGTCGCCGCCGTCAACGGCCCGCAGGCCGTGGTGATCTCCGGTAGCGAGGTCGCGGTGGAGGAGATCGCGGGCTTGGTGAGCGCTCGCACCCGACGGCTGCG
>NZ_JBPJSR010000162.1:0-204 GCF_051390675.1 Streptosporangium heterodermiicola | reverse complement strand
TTGACCAGCGACGAGGTGAGGTCGGCCGTGGGGTGTTCCGCCCGGTGCGCGGCGAGGTCCTGGACGAGTTGCTGGAGCTCCATCCCCGCGGTCAGCAGCCGCTCCGCGACGGTGTTCACGTCGAGGCCGACGTACTCGGGGTCGAAGCCTCCGAGGATGACGTTGGACCTGTCGAAGACCGTGCGATAGTCGTTCTCCGGTATC
>NZ_JBPJSR010000161.1:0-207 GCF_051390675.1 Streptosporangium heterodermiicola | reverse complement strand
GGTTGTTGTGGGTGCTCGCTGCGGTGGGCGGGCATTCCGGCCGGCCGTCTCAGTTTCCGCCTGGTGGTTCAGGCCTTCGGCCTGCTCGGGCGTGGTGGTTGCGGGCTTTTTTAAGCCGGCCGGAATGCCCGCCCACCTCCGCTGTACGCGTTCGGCCCGTTGGGGTGCGGGCCGTAGTTGCTTTCTTTCGGCTGGTCCTGTCGACCC
>NZ_JBPJSR010000160.1:0-208 GCF_051390675.1 Streptosporangium heterodermiicola | reverse complement strand
TCGCACCCGACGGCTGCGGGTCTCGCACGCCTTCCACTCGCCGTTGATGGAGCCGATGCTGGCGGAGTTCGAGCAGATCGTCTCCGCACTCACCTTCGCCGAGCCGAGCATCCCGGTCGTCTCCAATGTGACGGGCCTGCTTGCCGAGCCTGGTCTGCTGACCGACCCGGCGTACTGGGTGCGGCATGTGCGCGAGGCGGTGCGGTTC
>NZ_JBPJSR010000159.1:0-208 GCF_051390675.1 Streptosporangium heterodermiicola | reverse complement strand
CGCCGAAGGTCATGGCCACGCGCGCTGGTGGCCGCGATGGCCGCGGTGGCCGCGGTGGCCATCGTGCTCACCATGACGGTGGCGGGCGCGGCGCCCGCCTCGGCGGCGCCGTCGACCGTGGTCGGCGTGGCCTCGGGGCGCTGTCTGGACGTGGTCGGCAACAGCACCGCGTCCGGGACCGGCGTCAACATCTACGACTGTAACGGGC
>NZ_JBPJSR010000158.1:0-223 GCF_051390675.1 Streptosporangium heterodermiicola | reverse complement strand
CCTCACCTCGATGTACTTCGTCACCGACCCGGAGCGTATGGAGGCCGTCCTCGACGACCCGTACATCCTCGTCGTCAACTCCAAGGTGTCCGCCAACAAGGACCTGCTCCCGGTCCTCGACAAGGTCGTGCAGGCCGGCAAGCCGCTGCTGATCATCGCCGAGGACGTCGAGGGCGAGGCCCTGGCCACCCTGGTCGTCAACAAGATCCGCGGTCTGTTCCGC
>NZ_JBPJSR010000157.1:0-223 GCF_051390675.1 Streptosporangium heterodermiicola | reverse complement strand
CCGCAGGACGGCCTTCAGCTTGTTGACGACCAGGGTGGCCAGGGCCTCGCCCTCGACGTCCTCGGCGATGACCAGCAGCGGCCTGCCCGCCTGCACGACCCTGTCGAGCAGGGGCACCACCTCCCTGTTGGTGGAGACCTTGCCGCTCACGACCAGGACGTACGGATCGTCGAGGACCGTTTCGAGCCGGTCGGAGTCGGTGATGAAGTGCGGGGCGATGTAT
>NZ_JBPJSR010000156.1:0-224 GCF_051390675.1 Streptosporangium heterodermiicola | reverse complement strand
GTCGGGTAGTCGAAGACGAGGGTGGCGGGCAGTCTGAGTCCGGAGACCGTCATGAGCCGGTTGCGCAGCTCGACCGCGGTCAGGGAGTCGAAGCCCAGTTCCTGGAAGGCCCGATCGGCCTGAACCGCCGTCGCCGAGGCGTGTCCCAGCACCGTGGCCACTTCCTGGCGGACCACCTCCAGCACGACCTCACGGCGCCGGGCCTCATCCACCCCGTCCAGCCG
>NZ_JBPJSR010000155.1:0-225 GCF_051390675.1 Streptosporangium heterodermiicola | reverse complement strand
CCCATCATGTCGCAGATGATCTTCAGGGGCAGCTTGGCGGCCACCTCGGTCACGAAGTCGCAGCCGGGCCCCTTCGCGATCAGGTCGTCCA
Organism: Streptosporangium heterodermiicola; assembly: GCF_051390675.1. NCBI lineage: Bacteria > Bacillati > Actinomycetota > Actinomycetes > Streptosporangiales > Streptosporangiaceae > Streptosporangium > Streptosporangium heterodermiicola. The sequence goes on along the minus strand of NZ_JBPJSR010000155.1, from coordinate 134 downwards.
CGATCCGCACGGCCGCGGCGTCGACGTCGGCCTCGAACTGCTTGATCATCTTCGGCGTGAACGCCCGGGACACGATCCTGCGCAGCCTCGCGTGCCGGGGATCGTCCATATTGATCATCGAACCGAAGTACTCG
>NZ_JBPJSR010000154.1:0-226 GCF_051390675.1 Streptosporangium heterodermiicola | reverse complement strand
GGGGCCTGGTACGGGCGGCACAGGCCGAGCAGCCCGGCCGGCTCGTACTGCTGGACCTGGACACCGAAGCCCTCGACGAGAGCGTGGTCGCCCAGGCGCTGGCCACGGGCGAACCACAAGTCGCGGTACGAGACGGACACCTGCTGATACCGGGACTTAACCGGATGGCCGAGCCGGTGGGCGTGGAGCCAGGACTCCCGGACGACGCGGAGCTTTCGGGCGGCGT
>NZ_JBPJSR010000153.1:0-228 GCF_051390675.1 Streptosporangium heterodermiicola | reverse complement strand
GACGCCGACAACCCCGCACCCGCCAACGCCTGCCGGATCACCCGCTGCTGCGACGGACCGTTCGGAGCGGTCAGACCGTTCGAGGCACCGTCCTGGTTCACCGCCGAACCCCGGACGACCGCCAACACCTCGTGCCCCAGCCGCCGCGCGTCCGACAACCGCTCCACCAGCAGGAAACCAACACCCTCCGCCCAGCCCGTACCGTCCGCCGCCTGCGCGAACGCCTTG
>NZ_JBPJSR010000152.1:0-230 GCF_051390675.1 Streptosporangium heterodermiicola | reverse complement strand
GGCACGCTCATTAGTGGAGCACTGGCTACTCAACCGGGCCTGTTGGCCGGTGCCGTTAGTACCGCCCTCCTCGCGGAGGGAGTGGGAACGGGGTGCCGCGAGAGCCGGACTGGTTGAACACACTGTTGGGTCCTGAGGAAACGGACCATGGTTCAGGGCTGCTGCCGGTTGGTGGTGGCCCTGGTGCCTGCCCCGGGTTCGGGGTGGGTGTCTGTTTGGCCTCGTGCGGG
>NZ_JBPJSR010000151.1:0-234 GCF_051390675.1 Streptosporangium heterodermiicola | reverse complement strand
CTGGTGCTCACCCGGTGCTCGCGCTCGGTGCCGGGAAAGACCACCACCTGGTTCGGCTCCGGCTCCTCCCCGCCCTCCAGCGCCCAGGGCCGCGACCGCGTCTTCTTGATCACCGACAGGAACTCCCCCGGCACCACGAACCGGATGTCACGCCGCAACCCGACCCCGCCCCGGAAGCGCCCCGCGCCCCCGGAGTCCTCCCGCATCTCCACCCGCTCGAAGAACATCCCGGTC
>NZ_JBPJSR010000150.1:0-234 GCF_051390675.1 Streptosporangium heterodermiicola | reverse complement strand
CGCCTTGAGGTAGTAGTGGGTGATGGTGAAGTTGCCCTTGGCGTCGATCTTCTTGTAGCCAACGCCGGTGTAGGCGTCGTACTGCGACTTCGTGACGTTCTCGAGCTTGGTCGCCCAGGGAGCCTTGGCGCCGCTCACGCCGTGGCCCACGGGGGCCTTGTCGTAAACGTCCTTGGTGACTTCCTGCAGGGCGAGGACGGCACCGGGGTAGTTGGAGCCGACCGGGTCCGTCAG
>NZ_JBPJSR010000149.1:0-234 GCF_051390675.1 Streptosporangium heterodermiicola | reverse complement strand
GAACTTGGTGTAGTAGTGGGTGATGGTGAAGTTGCCCTTGGCGTCGATCTTCTTGTAGCCCGGGCCGGTGTAGGCGTCGTACTGCGACTTCGTGACGTTCTCGAGCTTGGTCGCCCAGGGAGCCTTGGAGCCGTTGACCTTGTGACCCACGGGGGCCTTGTCGTAGGCGTCCTTGGTGACTTCCTGCAGCACCTTCACGGCGTCGGGGTGGTCCGGGCCGACCGGGTCCGTGAC
>NZ_JBPJSR010000148.1:0-234 GCF_051390675.1 Streptosporangium heterodermiicola | reverse complement strand
AGCGCCTGACCGATCGTGCCCTCGTCAAGGGACTCGGTGTCCACATCCAGCAACACGAACCGGCCCGGCTGCTCCGCCTGCGCCGCCCGCACCAGACCCCACACCGCCGCCCGCGCCGGATCCACATCCTCACCCTCGGACACCGCCACCGCGCCCCGCGTCACGAGCACCAACCGCGAGGACGCGAACCGCTCCTCGGCCAGCCACCCCCGCACCACACCCAACGCCTCGCGC
>NZ_JBPJSR010000147.1:0-235 GCF_051390675.1 Streptosporangium heterodermiicola | reverse complement strand
GTTGTATACCTTCGCCAGGTCCCAGCCGCGATCGGTGGGGAACTCCCCGATGGCGTCCGTGCCGGACGACACCAGATCCCACAAACCCTCGGGCGAGGAGACACCTCCAGGGAACCGGCACGCCATCCCCACGATCGCGATCGGCTCGTCGACCACCGACACATCGGCCACGACCGCCCGCGAGACCTGACCACCGGCCAGCTCCCCGGCCAGGTAATCCGCCACCGCCTCAGCC
>NZ_JBPJSR010000146.1:0-239 GCF_051390675.1 Streptosporangium heterodermiicola | reverse complement strand
GTGGCCGCCTGCCAGGCGAACGTGTTCGTCGAGATCGGACCCGACACCACCCTGACCGCGCTCGCCCAGCAGAGCGTCGAGAACGGCGCCTTCGTCGCGACCGCGCGCAAGGACCGCGACGAGATCCGGGCACTGGTCGAGGCACTCGGCCGGCTCCACACCCACGGCGTCACCGTGGACTGGACGGCGATCCTCACCCCGAGAGCGCATATCGATCTGCCGACGTACGCCTTCCAGCA
>NZ_JBPJSR010000145.1:0-243 GCF_051390675.1 Streptosporangium heterodermiicola | reverse complement strand
GCGCGGAGGCCGCGGCCGGGGCCGGGGCCTCGTTGCCCGTGCACGCCGTCACCAGCGCGCCCGCACCGATAACCGCACCGCCGAGCAGGAAGCCCCTGCGCGCGACGTTTTCTGTCATGACTGCTCCTTCTTGGGGGGTGAATCCTTGGGGGTGAATCCTTGAGGGGGGTGAGGCGTGTGACGCGTCCCGCGAGCCCTTGACCGGTGCGCGGGACGCGGGTCTAGGTTCGCGATTCGAGGCTG
>NZ_JBPJSR010000144.1:0-248 GCF_051390675.1 Streptosporangium heterodermiicola | reverse complement strand
AACCTGATGCAGGCGCACAAGAAGATCGACGCGATCTGGAACCACGACGACGACCAGGGCATCGGCGTGCTGGCCGCGATCAAGGAGGCCGGGCGCAGCGAGTTCTTCATGGTCGGCGGCGCCGGCTCGGCGAACGCGATGCGTGACATCCAGGCCGGGTCGGGGGTGCTGGAGGCGACCGTGACCTACAGCCCCACCATGGCCTCCTCGGCGATCAAGCTGGCCCGTCTCATCGCGCAGGGCAAGGG
>NZ_JBPJSR010000143.1:0-250 GCF_051390675.1 Streptosporangium heterodermiicola | reverse complement strand
CCGCGGCTCGTTGAACGTCACCTCCTCCAGGACCCGCCGGAAGTCGGCCAGCATCGGCTCCATCCGCGCCGAATGAAACGCATGACTCACCGTCAACCGCCGAACCCGCCGCCCCCGCCGAGTGAAGTCAGCCGTCACGACCTCGACGAGATCCTCATCCCCGGAGACCACCACCGCCGACGGACCGTTCACCGCCGCGATCCCCACCCGATCCGTGTCGGGCAACGCCTCGAGAATCTCCCGCTCACTG
>NZ_JBPJSR010000142.1:0-254 GCF_051390675.1 Streptosporangium heterodermiicola | reverse complement strand
AAGTCCGGTATGAGCGAGCCTCGGCTGCCGTCTGTGGACGAGCAGGTACGAGTTGAGAAGCAGGAGCGCAAACCCGCCGCGGCGGCGGGACCGCTCGCCCGGCTGGGCGACGTCCCGCACCTCGGCCTGGTGGTCGCGCTGGCGTTGCTGGCGGCGGTGGGCCTGTTCACCGTGCCCGACACCTTCGCCACGACCTCGAACATGGTGAGCATCCTGTCGCTGGCGGCGACCATCGGGGTGATCACCGTCGGTGC
>NZ_JBPJSR010000141.1:0-263 GCF_051390675.1 Streptosporangium heterodermiicola | reverse complement strand
CGAGGAGCGGTTCGCGTCGTCGCGGTTGGTGGTGGTGACGCGGGGTGCGGTGGCGGTCAGCGAGACCGAGGATGTGGATCTCGGTGTGGCCGGGGTGTGGGGTGTGGTGCGGGCGGCGGAGGCGGAGAATCCTGGCCGGTTCGTGTTGGTGGATGTGGATGCGGACGAGGAGTCGTGGCGGGTTCTGGGGGCGGTGGTGGCCTCGGAGGAGCCGGAGGCCGCGATTCGCGGTGGTGAGGCGTGGGTGCCGCGACTGGCACGCG
>NZ_JBPJSR010000140.1:0-277 GCF_051390675.1 Streptosporangium heterodermiicola | reverse complement strand
CCGCACCAGCGCCGAACCGCCCGACCGCACCGCACGCCGCACCGGACCACGCACCAGACCGCGCAGCAACACGGGCAGTGCCTCGCCCCGCGAACGCAAGGCCGGAACATCCACTCGCAACGGCACCAGCGCCGCCACATCCACCGCGAGACCGGCATCGAACAGCGCCAGTCCCTCGTCCACCGAGAGTGCCGGCAGGCCCTGCCTGCGCATCCGCTCCCGGTCGGCCTCGGTCAACCAGCCGCTCAACCCGGTGTCGGCATCCCACAGCCCGTAG
>NZ_JBPJSR010000139.1:0-277 GCF_051390675.1 Streptosporangium heterodermiicola | reverse complement strand
TTGCACCAGCGCCGAACCGCCCGACCGCACCGCGCGCCGCACCGGACCACGCACCAGACCGCGCAGCAGCGCCGGCAATCTCTCACCGCGCGTCCGCAGCGCCGTCGCGTCCACCCGCAACGGCACCAGCGTCGCCGCGTCCGAGATCAGCCCCGCGTCGAACGACGCCAGTCCCTCGTCCACCGAGAGTGCCGGCAGGCCCTGCCTGCGCATCCGCTCCCGGTCGGCCTCGGTCAACCAACCGCTCAACCCGGTGTCGGCATCCCACAGCCCGTAA
>NZ_JBPJSR010000138.1:0-284 GCF_051390675.1 Streptosporangium heterodermiicola | reverse complement strand
TATGACGCGACGTTGTTCTGTCCGGTGTTCGTGGGTGTGGATCTGGTGGGTTTCCTGTGTGTGCGTGCTCATTGGATGGATCTGGGGGCGAAGGATCCGGGGTATGTGCTGGATTCCACGGACATGCATCAGGAGGGGGTTATCTTTCCGGGGACGAAGGTGTTCTCGGGGGGTGTGCCGAATCGGGAGATCATCGAGTTGATCCGGTTCAATTCGCGGATGCCGGATCTGGTGATCGGTGATCTGAACGCGCAGGTCGCCGCGCTGCGCACCGGCGAGCGCCG
>NZ_JBPJSR010000137.1:0-284 GCF_051390675.1 Streptosporangium heterodermiicola | reverse complement strand
GTCATCGTCACCAAGGACGAGACCACCATCGTCGACGGTGCCGGCGACGCCGAGCAGATCGCCGGCCGGGTCAACCAGATCCGCGCCGAGATCGACAACACCGACTCCGACTACGACCGCGAGAAGCTCCAGGAGCGCCTGGCCAAGCTCGCCGGCGGCGTGGCCGTCATCAAGGCCGGCGCCGCCACCGAGGTCGAGCTCAAGGAGCGCAAGCACCGCATCGAGGACGCGGTGCGCAACGCCAAGGCGGCCGTGGAGGAGGGCATCGTCCCCGGCGGCGGCGT
>NZ_JBPJSR010000136.1:0-289 GCF_051390675.1 Streptosporangium heterodermiicola | reverse complement strand
GCGCGGCTCGTTGAACGTCACCTCCTCCAGAACCCGCCGGAAGTCGGCCAGCATCGGCTCCATCCGCCCCGAATGAAACGCATGACTCACCGTCAACCGCCGAACCCGCCGCCCCTGGCGGACAAAACCATCCACCACAGACTCGACGAGATCCTCATCCCCGGAGACCACCACCGCCGACGGACCGTTCACCGCCGCGATCCCCACCCGGCCCGGCCAGGCATGAGAGGCATCCGGCCCATCCGCCTCGTCCAGACCCGCCAGCGCGTCCAGAACCTCCTGCTCGCCC
>NZ_JBPJSR010000135.1:0-290 GCF_051390675.1 Streptosporangium heterodermiicola | reverse complement strand
GCGGCGACCTTGGTGCCCGACTCGACGGTGAACTGCGCGTCCTGCTTGGCGGTCACGCTGAAGCCGTAGGTCTTCAGCGCGTCCTCGAAGCCCTTGCTGCGGTCCTGGGTCAGCGGCAGGGTCGCGATGCCCTGGATCTCCAGGATGACCGGGCTGGCCACGCCCTTGTCCTTGAGCTTCTTGCCGATGTAGTGCCCGGCGGCCACGCCCATGCCGTAGTTGTCGCCGCCGATCCAGGTGCGGTAGGACAGCTTGTCGGGGAAGACCCGGTCCAGGTTGATCACCGGGAT
>NZ_JBPJSR010000134.1:0-293 GCF_051390675.1 Streptosporangium heterodermiicola | reverse complement strand
GAGGGGATGGGTCGGGAGTTGTATGGGCGGTTCCCGGTGTTCGCGGCTGCTTTTGATGAGGTGGTTGCCGAGCTGGATCGTCATCTGGGTGGGGTGTCGGTTCGGGAGGTGGTGTTCGGGGAGGCGGGGTTGCTGGATCGGACGGTGTTCACCCAGTCGGGGTTGTTCGCGTTACAGGTGGGGTTGTTTCGGTTGTTGGAGTCGTGGGGGGTCCGGCCGGATTATCTGGTGGGTCATTCGGTTGGGGAGGTGTCGGGGGCGTATGTGGCGGGGGTGTGGTCGTTGGGTGATGC
>NZ_JBPJSR010000133.1:0-298 GCF_051390675.1 Streptosporangium heterodermiicola | reverse complement strand
GCGGTCGGTGTTCGGTCCGGAGGGCACGGTGCTGGTCACCGGTGGCACCGGCGGGCTGGGCGCGGTCGTGGCCAAACACCTGGTCACCGCCCACGGGGTGCGTCACCTGCTGCTGGCCAGCCGACGCGGCCCCCAAGCCCCCGGAGCCACCGACCTGGCCACCGAGCTCACCGACCTCGGCGCCACGGTCACGATCGAAGCCTGCGACGTCGGCGATCGCGAGGATCTGGCACGGTTGATCGCGTCGGTCCCGCCGGCCGCTGTTATCCACACCGCCGGAGTGCTGGACGACGGCATC
>NZ_JBPJSR010000132.1:0-308 GCF_051390675.1 Streptosporangium heterodermiicola | reverse complement strand
AACGGGTCGAAGGCCAGCTTGGCGTTCGACTTCGAGGCGATGAACGAGCTGTGGTTCCACGATCACGCGTTGCCCGCCGAGGAGGCGGGCTTCCGCCGGGTGCTGGTCACCGAGGCGGGGCATCCGTACGCGGGGGCGTGGTGGCCGCCGGGTCATGGCCTGGGGTATGAGCACACCTTCACCCACGAGGTGAAGGACTTCGTCGAGGCGATCGCGTCGGGCGTCGCCCCGGCCCCGTCGTTCGACGACGGACTGAACGTTCAGCGCGTGCTGGAGGCGGTCGAGCGCAGCGCCGCCGACCACAGCCG
>NZ_JBPJSR010000131.1:0-318 GCF_051390675.1 Streptosporangium heterodermiicola | reverse complement strand
GGCGAGTGCCGAGTTGGGGGCGGGGTCGGCCGAGGAGATGGCCGGCGGGTTGGTGGGGGAGTGGGCCGAAGCGGGTAGGGCTCCGATAGCGACCGTTGCCACCGCGCATGCGGCGGCGGCCACCGCAAGGCGCTTGATGCGCATACGGTAGGCTCCTTCCTTGCATCGTTGATGCCCACGGGCGGGAGTTCTTTGCCAAGGGCCCGTCCGTGGATTACTGAAACGGATCGTAATGCGGTTCCCCCGTGAGTGGTCCGGGGCGAACGGTGAGAACGTTATAAGTAAATTCGAATCAAGGTCAACAGTTGACTGTTCGCG
>NZ_JBPJSR010000130.1:0-329 GCF_051390675.1 Streptosporangium heterodermiicola | reverse complement strand
CCCACCACCACCGCGCGCTGCTCCAGCACCGTACGACCACTCGCCAGCGTCCAGGCGACACCGGCCGAATCCAGCTCAGGCCGCTCCTCCACCCACGAGGCCAGCCGGGAAGCCTGCCCCCGCAGCGCCTCCGGAGTCTTGGCCGAGACCAGCCACGGCATCACCGGCAACTCGACAGCGTCAGCAACCTCCGGCTCCACCACCGGACCCTGCTCGATGATCACGTGCGCGTTCGTCCCGCTCACCCCGAAGGACGACACAGCCGCCCGACGCGGACGGTCACCGCTGTCCCACGAACGCGCCTCGGTCAGCAGCTCCACCGCACCCGC
>NZ_JBPJSR010000129.1:0-333 GCF_051390675.1 Streptosporangium heterodermiicola | reverse complement strand
AGAAGTCCATGTCGCCGCCGCCGGGCATGGCGGGGGCGGCTCCGGCCTTCTCGGGCTTCTCGGCGATGACGGCCTCGGTGGTGAGGAACAGCGCCGCGATGGACGCCGCGTTCTGCAGCGCCGAGCGGGTCACCTTGGCCGGGTCGATGATGCCCGTCTCGAACAGGTTGACGTACTCGCCGGTGGCGGCGTTCAGGCCCTCGCCCGGGGGAAGGTTGCGCACCTTCTCCACCACGACGCCGCCCTCAAGACCGGCGTTGACGGCGATCTGCTTGAGCGGCTCCTCCAGCGCCTTCTTCACGATGGCGGCACCGGTGGCCTCGTCGCCGAACA
>NZ_JBPJSR010000128.1:0-355 GCF_051390675.1 Streptosporangium heterodermiicola | reverse complement strand
GAACCTACCCCGCCACCACCACCCACCACCCACACACCAAGTGCGTGAATGTGAGCTGGTCTGACAGGAGGCCGGCCCCGCACGAGGCCAAACAGACAGCAAGCCCGCCAGAAGCGAGCCCGCCTAAATGTCCGTTTCCTCAGGACCCAACAGTGTGTTCGAACCAGCGTGACCCCTGCAACCGAGCGTTCCCACTCCCGATCACCCCGTGAAGGACGATCAGGCGGTACTAGCCGGTCAGCGACCCAGCCGATCCGAGTAGCCAGTGCTCCACTAATGAGCGTGCCACGCAGGGAACGTTCGCCCCTGACCGCGACGTAGACCCCTGCCACCCAGCCAAGCTGAGCAGAAGAAG
>NZ_JBPJSR010000127.1:0-356 GCF_051390675.1 Streptosporangium heterodermiicola | reverse complement strand
GACCTACGGGATCGACGATGTCTGAGCCTCTCGCCCCCGGCTCCGCCGAGGAGCGCGCCCGGGTGGACGGCGCGACGGTCGAGGTGGTGCGCAGCTACTTCACCTCGGCCGCCGAGGAGATGCGGGCCACGCTCGTCCGTACCGCCTTCAACCCGGTCATCTACGAGGTCTTCGACTTCGGCGTCTCCGTCTACGACGCGGACCTGCGGCTGGTCGCCGAGTCGACCGGGCTGAGCCGCTTCCTCGGCGCCAACGACTATTCCATCCGCAAGGGTGTGGAGTATGTGGGGCGGGAGAATCTTCATCCGGGTGATGTGGTGTTGTTGAATTATCCGTACTGGAACGCGGCGCATTCC
>NZ_JBPJSR010000126.1:0-362 GCF_051390675.1 Streptosporangium heterodermiicola | reverse complement strand
GCGGTGCGTTTGGGCATGGGTTTGGCGCCCGAGGAGCGCAAGGCGCAGGCGTTGCTGCTGGACCAGAGTGTCTCGCGCAACATCAGCCTGGCGAGTTTGGGCCGGTATTCGCGGCTGGGCTGGATGGACCGGCGCCGTGAGGCGGCCGACGCGCGGGAGATGGTGCAGGCGCTGGACATCCGCCCGTCGGATCCGGAGCGGCCGATCAAGACGTTGTCGGGCGGTAACCAGCAGAAGGCGGTGCTGGCCCGGTGGTTGCTGAACAACCGCAAGCTGCTGTTGCTGGACGAGCCGACTCGCGGGGTGGATGTGGGGGCTCGGGCGGAGTTGTACGCGCTGGTGCGGCGTTTGGCCGATGAGGG
>NZ_JBPJSR010000125.1:0-368 GCF_051390675.1 Streptosporangium heterodermiicola | reverse complement strand
CCAACGTCAACCTGCCCGACCAGGCCGACTGCGACGCCCACGGCATCGACTACCAGCCCTGCGTCCTGCCCGGCGACGTCACCACCCGCCAGCGCCGCCACGGCGACTTCATGTGGCGCCAGTTCTACAACATGGTCCGCGTCGGCGCCCAGGGCATCTACATCTCCATGTTCGACGAGTACAACGAGGGCAACCAGATCGCCAAGACCGCAGAAACCCTCGCCGACGTCCCCGCCAACTCCGGCATGCTCGCCCTCGACGAGGACGGCACCGCCTGCTCGGCCGATTACTACCTGCGCCTGACCGGCGACGGCGGCCGGATGCTCAAGGGCCAGATCCCCCTCACCGCCACCCGCCCCACCCCACCC
>NZ_JBPJSR010000124.1:0-377 GCF_051390675.1 Streptosporangium heterodermiicola | reverse complement strand
ACCTACCAGCTCATGTACGAGCTGCGTGACATCGGCTTCTCCACCGCGGTCGGCATCGGCGGCGACCCGGTGATCGGCACCACCCACATCGACGCGCTGCAGGCCTTCCAGGACGACCCGGGCACCGACGCGATCGTGATGATCGGCGAGATCGGCGGCGACGCCGAGGAGCGCGCGGCCGCCTACATCGAGCAGCACGTCACCAAGCCGGTCGTCGCCTACGTGGCGGGCTTCACCGCCCCCGAGGGCAAGACCATGGGCCACGCCGGCGCGATCGTGTCCGGCTCGGCCGGCACCGCACAAGCCAAGAAGGACGCCCTGGAGAAGGTCGGCGTCCGCGTCGGCAGGACCCCGAGCGAGACCGCCCGCCTGATGCG
>NZ_JBPJSR010000123.1:0-382 GCF_051390675.1 Streptosporangium heterodermiicola | reverse complement strand
TGCTGCTGATCTGCGGTGGGGTCTACGACGCCGCCGGGTACGCGAGCCTGGCCCAGCGGCTCGCCGACCGCTACACGGTGGTGACCTACGACCGGCGCGGTAACTCGCGCAGTCCCCTGGACGGGCCGCCGGAGTCGCAGAGCGTCGAGACGCACGCCGACGACGCGCATCGCGTGCTGGTGGAGGCGGGGGTCACCGCCGCCGATCCCGCGTACGTCTTCGGCAACAGCTCCGGGGCGATCATCGGCCTGGAGCTGGCCGCCCGCCACCCCGAGCGGGTGCGCGTCCTGGTCGCCCACGAGCCGCCGCTCTTCGAGCTGCTGCCCGACCGCGACCGCTGGCGCGGCGTCGTCCGGGACGTGGAGGAGGCGTTCGCCAAGGA
>NZ_JBPJSR010000122.1:0-386 GCF_051390675.1 Streptosporangium heterodermiicola | reverse complement strand
TGCAGCTGACCCCGCCGGAGATCGGCTGGCAGTCGGTGTCGGTGGAGGTGACGCCCGCCCCGGTCACCCTGATGAGACCGCTGCCGCCCTCGGCCAGGGTGATCAGGTCGGATCCGGTCGTGCCGGTGACCGACAGGCCGCCGAGGCTCACGGTCACGTTGATCGGCGCGGCCGCCTGGGCGGGAGCCGACAGCGACACCATGCCGGCCAGACCGGCGACGGTGAGGGCGAGGGCGGCGATGTGACGACGCATTTCATTCAGTCCTTCGATTCGGTGATCCCGGCCCCCGTCGGGCCGATGACCCAAGGAAACCGCCTCATCCCTCTCTGGTCTGTGGCGAAATGCGCGCCCGGTACCGGCCCAAATACCTACGGGACGAAGGCGG
>NZ_JBPJSR010000121.1:0-389 GCF_051390675.1 Streptosporangium heterodermiicola | reverse complement strand
TCTCCGCTTCGCGGGGTGAGCGGCCGGAGTTCGGGCCGGAGGGCACGGTGCTGGTCACCGGCGGCACCGGCGGCCTGGGCGCGCTGGTGGCCGGGCATCTGGTGACTGCCTATGGTGTGCGGCGGCTGCTGCTGGCCAGCCGTCGTGGCGCGCAGGCGCCGGGGGCGGCCGAGCTGGTGGCGGAGCTGACCGAGCTGGGCGCCACGGTCGAGGTCGCGGCCTGCGATGTGAGTGACCGGGACGCGCTGGCTCAGCTGATCGCGGGTATCCCGGCGGAGTATCCGCTCAGGGGTGTGGTGCACGCGGCCGGGGTCGCCGACAACGGGCTGGTCGGTTCGCTCAGCGCGGAGCGGTTCGACGGGGTCCTGGGTCCGAAGGCGGATGCGGCC
>NZ_JBPJSR010000120.1:0-389 GCF_051390675.1 Streptosporangium heterodermiicola | reverse complement strand
CGCCGCATCCGCCTTCGGACCCAGGACCCCGTCGAACCGCTCCGCACTGAGCGAACCGACCAGCCCGTTGTCGGCGACCCCGGCCGCGTGCACCACACCCCTGAGCGGATACTCCGCCGGGATACCCGCGATCAGCTGCGCCAGCGCGTCCCGGTCACCGACATCGCAGGCCGCGACCGTGACCGTGGCGCCCAGCTCCCACAGTTCCGCCACCAGGTCGGTGACGCCCGGGGCCTGCTCGCCGCGCCGGCTGGCCAGCAGCAGATGTTTGACCTGGTAGGTAGCGGCCAGATGCTTGGCCACCAGCGCGCCCAGGCCGCCGGTGCCGCCGGTGACCAGCACCGTGCCCTCCGGCCCGAACTCCAGAGGCCCGTCTTCCGACGTCGCCG
>NZ_JBPJSR010000119.1:0-404 GCF_051390675.1 Streptosporangium heterodermiicola | reverse complement strand
GGCCTTGGTGAATCGTGCGGGGACGAGGGTGGGGTGGTCGGTGCGCAGGGCGGTGTCGAGGAGGGCGAGTCCTTCGGGGATGGACAGGGGGGTGACGCCCGCTCGTTCCATCCGTCGCAGGTCGGCTTCGCTCAGGTCGCCTGTCATGCCGCCGGTGGCCCACAGTCCCCAGGCCAGTGAGGTGGCGGCCAGGCCCTGGGCGTGGCGGTGGTGGGCCAGGGCGTCGAGGTAGGCGTTGGCGGCGCCGTAGCCGGCTTGTCCGGCGCTGCCCAGGACTCCGGCCAGGGAGGAGAACAGCACGAACGCCGACAGGTTCAGGTGTTGGGTGAGTTCGTGCAGGTGGCGGGCGGCGTCGGCCTTGGGGCGCAGGACGGCGTCGATGCGCTCGGGGGTGAGAGAGGCCA
>NZ_JBPJSR010000118.1:0-421 GCF_051390675.1 Streptosporangium heterodermiicola | reverse complement strand
CGCGGATCGGGAGGAGCTGGTGGCGGGCCTGCGTGCCCTGGCCGAGGGTACGACGTCGGGTGTGGTGGCCGGTGGTGGTCGGCTGGCGATGTTGTTCGCCGGTCAGGGGAGCCAGCGGGTGGGGATGGGCCGTGAGCTGGCCGCCGCCTTCCCGGTGTTCGCCGAGACGCTGGAGGAGATCTGCGCGCTGCTGCCGGGGTCGGTGCGTGAGGTGATGTTCTCCGGTCCGGAGGAGGTGCTGGCCGAGACGGGGGTGACGCAGCCTGCGTTGTTCGCCTTCGAGGTGGCCCTGTACCGGCTGCTGGCTTCGTTCGGGGTGACTCCGGATGTTCTGGTGGGTCATTCGGTGGGGGAGATCGCGGCTGCTCATGTGGCCGGGGTGCTCTCGTTGCCTGACGCGTGTGCTCTGGTCACGGCGCGG
>NZ_JBPJSR010000117.1:0-429 GCF_051390675.1 Streptosporangium heterodermiicola | reverse complement strand
GCGGGCAAGGACGTCCACAGCTGGTACGTGGACGTCGCCGCGAACACCGTGACGGTGTCGGCGGCCGACCGCGCCGCCGCCGAACGGTTCGTCAAGGCGGGCGCCGTCGACGCCGCCGAGGTGCGGATCTCCCTCAGCGAGGCGCCCAAGCCCCTGTACGACATCCGCGGCGGCGACCAGTACGTCATCAACGGCAACACGCTCTGCTCGGTGGGCTTCTCGGTCAACAACGGCGGCTTCGTCACCGCCGGGCACTGCGGCGGCACCGGCAGCCCCACCCTCGGCTACAACAACGTCGCCCAGGGCACCTTCGCCGGGTCGTCGTTCCCCGGCAACGACTACGCCTGGGTCCGTACCAACGGCAACTGGACGCCCCGCCCGTGGGTCAACAACTACGGCGGCGGCAACGTCGCCGTGGCGGGCTCCCAG
>NZ_JBPJSR010000116.1:0-433 GCF_051390675.1 Streptosporangium heterodermiicola | reverse complement strand
TCTGGCTGGGGCCCACGGTCTTGGACCATGTGCCGGCCGGTTCCCGGGTGCATCGGGAGGAGATCTTCGGGCCGGTCCTGGCGATCGTCCGCGTCTCCTCCTACGAGGAGGGCCTGGCGCTGATCAACGGCGGCGAGTTCGGCAACGGTACCGCGGTCTTCACCAACGACGGCGGCGCGGCCCGGCGTTTCCAGAACGAGGTGGAGGTCGGCATGATCGGTATCAACGTGCCGATCCCGGTGCCGATGGCCTTCTACAGCTTCGGTGGCTGGAAGGCCTCGCTGTTCGGTGACACCCATGTCCACGGGACCGAGGGCGTGCACTTCTACACCCGGGGCAAGGTCGTCACCTCCCGATGGCCCGACCCCAGCCACGGGGGCGTCAACCTCGGCTTCCCGACCAACGGGTAACCTCCGGACCGCGAGCCCGCGCC
>NZ_JBPJSR010000115.1:0-437 GCF_051390675.1 Streptosporangium heterodermiicola | reverse complement strand
CCGCGGCTTCGGCGACGGTCGCCACGCAGCAGGCACAGACCTCCAGCAAGCACTTCTTCGGCCCCTACTACTCCGGGTTCGGCCGCGGCGAGGACTTCGGCCACCGCTCCTCCTTCAAGGGCTACTGGACCAAGGACAACGGCCGCTACTGGTTCTACGGCGACCTGTTCGACCGTGACCGCGACCGCTCCTACAGCTACGTGTGGTTCAAGTGGCACGACCGCTTCGGCTCCCACACCAAGGTCTTCAAGACCTTCGGCCACGGCGACATCGACCACTTCGGCGGCTTCAAGAAGAGCAACGGCTTCGACGACTTCAAGATCCGCGTCTGCGAGGGCACCGACAAGTTCGACGACTGCGGCCGCTGGGGCGACGCCTTCTAACCCCCTCTCTCCCCTCACGGAACACCTCCACCGAACACCTTTCACCAACCACCG
>NZ_JBPJSR010000114.1:0-448 GCF_051390675.1 Streptosporangium heterodermiicola | reverse complement strand
CAGGATGAGCTCGACCGCGACGATGCCGGTCCAGAGGGTGAACGTCGGCTGCGGGTAGACGGCGTGGAAGAGCGTGCCCGGCTCTGCCCGCACCTCCAGGGGAACGGTCGTGCCGAAGTTGGACGGCTCGTCGGGCGAGGTGAGCGCCTTGAGGACGACCTTGCAGATCGCGATGGTCGCGCCGAACGGCATGTTGATGGGACCCGGCGTGGCGGGCGAGGAACCGGCGAAGTCGACGGTGAAGGTGCCGTCGGCGACGGTGACGGTGACCTCCATCCGGACCGGGTCCTCGGTGACGCCGTCGTCGTCCAGCCAGTCGACCGCCGTCCACGACCCCTGCGGCAGCTCGGCGAGCGCGGCGCGGGTGCGCGCCTCCCCGTCCTCGACCATCCGCCGCACGGCGGCGTCCACGGTCGGGCGGCCGAACTTCTCCAGGATCTCCAGGAAC
>NZ_JBPJSR010000113.1:0-448 GCF_051390675.1 Streptosporangium heterodermiicola | reverse complement strand
CGTCCGCGAGCTCTACACCCGCTACGGCGCGGACGTCGTCGGTTCCGTCGTCGAGACCGTGATCGCCGCCGCCGCGGAGTCCACCGCCGAGGCCGTCGCCCGCCTCCCGCAGGGGTCGTGGACGGCGGTCGACTGGCTGGACGACGACGGCGTCACCGAGGACCCGGTCCGCATGCAGGTCACCGTCACCGTCGCCGACGGCACCTTCACCGTCGACTTCGCCGGGTCGTCCGGCGCGACCGCGGGGCCGGTCAACCTCCCGTTCGGCGCGACCATCGCGACCTGCCGGGTCGCGTTCAAGGCGATCACCACGCCGGGGGAGCAGACCAACGCCGGGCACTTCGCCCCGCTGGAGGTGCGGGCCGAGCCGGGGACGCTCTTCCACGCCGTCTACCCGGCGGCGACCTTCACCCAGTGGACGGGGACGGTCGCCCTGGAGCTGATCTAC
>NZ_JBPJSR010000112.1:0-464 GCF_051390675.1 Streptosporangium heterodermiicola | reverse complement strand
GGCGGCACGGTGGGATACACCGTCCGCTCGGCCAGGCCGTTGCGCTCCAGCATGCGCAGGTTCTGGGTGAGCATCTTGTGGCTGATGCCCTCGACCTCGTCGCGCAGCTCGCCGAAGCGCAGGGTGCGCTCACCGAGAGCCTCGATGATGAGCAGCGCCCACTTGTTGGCGACGTCCGAGAAGATCTCCCGCGCCAGGGAGTCCGCGCGCCTGAGGTCCGCTTCGTCGGCCGTGCCCGCGAACTGCTTGGTCACCATGAGGTTCCCCAGTCTCTAAAAAGTGCGTTCTTCCATGTCAGCGGACACTCTCCTATGGTTTCCGAGTAACCACAAGAGAGCACGGGGGCCCTCTTGCGTCTCGATCACACAACCGATCAGGAGATCTCATGGCTATTTCACTCATCAACCCCGGCGGGCACGTCCAGGTCCCGCTCTACCACCACGTCGCGGTGGCGAGGGGAAGCA
>NZ_JBPJSR010000111.1:0-465 GCF_051390675.1 Streptosporangium heterodermiicola | reverse complement strand
GAAGTGGGGCGCCCCCACCATCACCAACGATGGTGTCTCCATCGCCAAGGAGATCGAGCTTGAGGACCCGTGGGAGAAGATCGGGGCCGAGCTCGTCAAGGAAGTCGCCAAGAAGACCGACGACGTCGCGGGCGACGGCACCACCACCGCCACCGTGCTCGCCCAGGCTCTCGTCCGCGAGGGGCTGCGCAACGTCGCCGCCGGCGCCAACCCGATGTCTTTGAAGAAGGGCATCGAGGCCGCCGTCGAGCGCGTGTCGGAGGAGCTGTCCAAGCTCGCCAAGGACGTGGAGACGAAGGCGCAGATCGCCTCCACCGCCTCCATCTCCGCGGGTGACCCGCAGATCGGCGAGATGATCGCCGAGGCGATGGACAAGGTCGGCAAGGAAGGCGTCATCACCGTCGAGGAGAGCAACACCTTCGGTCTTGAGCTTGAGCTCACCGAGGGCATGCGCTTCGACAAGGG
>NZ_JBPJSR010000110.1:0-505 GCF_051390675.1 Streptosporangium heterodermiicola | reverse complement strand
AAGCGCCCCCAGTCCGGCGGCACTCATCTCCCCGGCCCCGGCACGCACCGCGATCCAGAACCGCTCCCGCTGGAAGGCGTACGTCGGCAGATCGACACGTGCCCTCGGGGTGAGGATCGACGTCCAGTCGACTCCCACGCCATGGCCGTGCAACCGGCCCAGCGCCTCGACCAGCGCCCGGACCTCGTCGCGGTCCTTGCGCGCGGTCGCGACGAAGGCGCCGTTCTCGACGCTCTGCTGGGCGAGCGCGGTCAGGGTGGTGTCGGGTCCGATCTCGACGAACACGTTCGCCTGGCAGGCGGCCACCCCATCGGCGAACCGCACCGCCTCCCGCACATGCCGCACCCAGTACGCCGGGTCGGTCAGCAGCCCTGGCTCCGCAAGCAGGCCCGTCACATTGGAGACGACAGGGATACTCGGCTCGGCGAAGGTAAGTGCGGAGACGACCTGCTCGAACTCCGCCAGCATCGGCTCCATCAACGGCGAGTGGAACGCGTGCGAGACC
>NZ_JBPJSR010000109.1:0-509 GCF_051390675.1 Streptosporangium heterodermiicola | reverse complement strand
ACCAAGGATCCGGTCTCCGGGAGCGAGGAGGTCGTCGCCTTCGCCACCGAGCACGGCCTGCCGATCGCGATCAAGGCGGCGTACGGCGGCGGCGGGCGCGGGCTGAAGGTCGCGCGCACCCTGGAGGAGATCCCCGAGCTGTACGACAGCGCGGTCCGTGAGGCCGTCACCGCGTTCGGGCGGGGCGAGTGCTTCGTCGAGCGTTACCTGGACCGGCCCCGGCACGTGGAGACCCAGTGCCTGGCCGACGCCCACGGCACGGTGGTCGTGGTCTCCACCCGCGACTGCTCGCTGCAGCGCCGCCACCAGAAACTGGTCGAGGAGGCCCCGGCCCCGTTCCTGTCGCCCGAGCAGCTCGACCTGCTCCACACCAGCTCCAAGGCGATCTTGAAGGAGGCGGGCTACGTCGGCGCGGGCACGTGCGAGTTCCTGGTCGGCCAGGACGGCACGATCTCCTTCCTGGAGGTCAACACCCGCCTGCAGGTCGAACACCCGGTCTCCGAGGAGGT
>NZ_JBPJSR010000108.1:0-511 GCF_051390675.1 Streptosporangium heterodermiicola | reverse complement strand
CGTCTCGCACGCGTTCCACTCGCCGTTGATGGAGCCGATGCTGGCGGAGTTCGAGCAGGTCGTCTCCGCACTCACCTTCGCCGAGCCGAGCATCCCGGTCGTCTCCAACGTGACGGGCCTGCTTGCGGAGCCGGGGTTGTTGACCGACCCGGCGTACTGGGTGCGGCATGTGCGGGAGGCGGTGCGGTTCGCCGATGGGGTGGCCGCCTGCCAGGCGAGTGTGTTCGTGGAGATCGGGCCGGACACGACCTTGACCGCGCTGGCTCAGCAGAGCGTGCAGGACGGCGTGTTCGTCGCGACCGCGCGCAAGGACCGCGACGAGATCCGGACGCTGGTCGAGGCACTCGACCGGCTGCACACGCACGGTGTCTCGCTCGACTGGGACGCCCTCTTCGCTCCGGCGCGGCCCCACCGAGTGGACCTGCCGACGTACGCCTTCCAGCGGGAGCGGTTCTGGGTCCCCACACAGATCGAGTCCGGCGACATGGCCGGTGTGGGGCTCGTCGCCATC
>NZ_JBPJSR010000107.1:0-526 GCF_051390675.1 Streptosporangium heterodermiicola | reverse complement strand
GAGCGCCCTGTGACCCCCTCCAAGAGGTGCCCGGCGACCTCCTTCGGGGAGCGTCCGGTGGCCTCTTCCAGGAAGAGTCCGGTGGCCTCCTCCGGAGAGCGCCCGGTGGCCTCCCTCGCCGCCGGGAGATTCGGGGAGCCCGGAGCCCCCCGGCACACCGGAAGCGCCGGGAATCCCGGAAACGCCGATAGCGCCGGAAGCCCCGGACGCGCAGGAACCAGTGAAAGGAACCGACAGGTCTTCATGGACGTCACCTCTCTCCGTTACGGAGCCCCGAGCGTCTCGGCGGTGCTCCGGTGAAGCCGCCCGTGGAAGAGAGCGACCGCGTCGAGGCGCCCGCTCGCAAGCCCGTCACGGCGAGCCCGCTCTCCCGCCTCGGGGAGACGCGTCATCTCGGCCTGGTGGTCGCGCTGGTGCTGCTCGCCGTGGTGGGCCTGGTCACGGTGCCCGACACCTTCGCCACGACCTCGAACATGGTGAGCATCCTGTCGCTGGCGGCGACCATCGGGGTGATCACCGTCGGTAT
>NZ_JBPJSR010000106.1:0-529 GCF_051390675.1 Streptosporangium heterodermiicola | reverse complement strand
ACGCGCCGTGACCAGAGCACACGCGTCAGGCAACGAGAGCACCCCGGCCACATGAGCGGCCGCGATCTCCCCCACCGAATGACCCACCAGCACATCCGGAGTCACCCCGAACGAAGCCAGCAGCCGGTACAGGGCCACCTCGAAGGCGAACAACGCAGGCTGCGTCATCCCGGTCTCGGCCAGCACCTCCTCCGGACCGGAGAACATCGCCTCACGCACCGACCCCGGCAGCAACGCGCAGACCTCGTCCAGCGCCTCGGCGAACACCGGGAACGCCGCCGCGAGGGACGCCCCCATGCCCACCCGCTGGCTGCCCTGACCGGCGAACAGCATCGCCAGCCCGCCACCACGTGCCGCACCAGGCGTCGCCGTACCCTCGGCCAGGGCACGCAGGCCCGCCACCAGCTCGGCCCGGTCGGAACCCATCACCACCGCGCGCTGCTCCAGCAGGGCACGACCGCTCGCCAGCGTCCAGCCGATGTCGGCCACGTCGAGCTCCGGCCGCTCCTCCACCCAGTCCGCGAGCTGC
>NZ_JBPJSR010000105.1:0-534 GCF_051390675.1 Streptosporangium heterodermiicola | reverse complement strand
GGTAGGTGATGGTTTCGGCGATCCGGCGGAAGTCCTGCAGCATGGGTTCCATCAGGGGTGAGTGGAAGGCGTGGCTGACCCGCAGGCGATGGGTCTTACGCCCCAGGGCTGTGAAATGAGCCGATATTTCCGTCACCGCGCTCTCGTCGCCGGAGATGACGACGGCGTTCGGGCCGTTGACCGCCGCCACCGAAACGGTGCCGGGCAGAAGTGGCAGCACTTCTGCCTCGCTGGCCTGCAACGCCACCATCGCCCCGCCCGCAGGAAGTGCCTGCATCAACCGGCCCCGCGCCACCACCAGACCGGCCGCGTCCTCCAGCGACATCACCCCGGCCACATGGGCGGCCGCCAGCTCCCCGATCGAATGCCCCAGCAGGAGATCCGGTCGCACCCCCCAGGACTCCAGCAACTGGAACAGCGCCACTTCAACCGCGAACAGCGCGATCTGGGCGTTCTTCGTCCGATCCAGCTCCCCGTCCGAGGAGGTGAACACCACCTCCTTCAGTGACCCGTCGAAGTGAGCGTCGACCTCGT
>NZ_JBPJSR010000104.1:0-548 GCF_051390675.1 Streptosporangium heterodermiicola | reverse complement strand
CGGGTGGTGAACGATCCGATGATCGGGGAGCTGACCGCGTTCTGCAGGCACTGGAGGCCGGACCTGGTGATCTGGGAGCCGGTCACCCACGCCGGAGCGATCGCGGCCAAGGCGTGCGGCGCCGCGCACGCCCGGCTGCTGTGGAGCCTGGACCTGTTCGCCCGCATGCGCGGCCACTACCAACGCGTCCGCCAGGAACAGGCCCCCGACGAGCGCGACGCGATGGCCGAATGGTTAGGAGCCCGCGCGGCCAAGGCCGGCACCACCTTCTCCGAGGAGATGACCACCGGCCACTTCACCATCGACCCCACCCCGGGGTCGTTACGGCTGGACCTGCCCCACACCTACCTGCCGCTGCGCTACATCCCCTACAACGGCACCGCCGTCATCCCCCCCTGGCTCCACACACCACCCACCAAACCCCGCGTCTGCCTCACCCTGGGCACCTCCGCCACCGAACGCCTCGACGGCTACTCCGTCAGCGTCCAGGACATCCTCACCAACCTCGCCGACCTCGACATCGAGATCGTCGCCACCCTCCCCGAGAA
>NZ_JBPJSR010000103.1:0-550 GCF_051390675.1 Streptosporangium heterodermiicola | reverse complement strand
TGGGTGAAGAAGACCGCCGTCAAGTCTTACTACAAGACGGTCTTCTACATCGTCGAGGGCTTCATCAAGGACACCGGCAAGCTCGGTGACAACGTCGGCGGCCAGGGCTTCACCTGGAACCAGAAGCCGCAGCAGACGGTGTTCGTGTTCGGCTACCCGGCCGACGCGCACCCCGACGGCAACAAGGCCTACACCGGCGTTACCCCCAAGTGGACCTACGGCAAGACCACCACGAAGACCTACGTGCAGGCGGCGTCGAAGGTCGAGGAGCACATCGGCCTCAAGAGCTCCTTCACCCCCGGCGCCGACGGTGGCCCCTGGCTCGCGCAGTACAGCAACGCCAAGCGTCTGGGCTACGTCAACGGTGTCACCAGCCTCTTCGGTGACCAGGACAGCAACGGCCGCTACGACCTCATCACCACGCCTTACTTCGATGGCGAGACCGCTGCCATCTACAAGAAGGCCGAGAACGTGTGGTCCGGCTCGATCGTCAAGTAGTAGTAGCTCCCTGACGATCACCCGAGCCTGAGCGTCCAAACCTCAGACTCAC
>NZ_JBPJSR010000102.1:0-558 GCF_051390675.1 Streptosporangium heterodermiicola | reverse complement strand
GACGTTCGTGATCATCGGTGGGGGTATCGACCTGTCGGTGGGTGCGATCATGGCGCTGGCGTCGGTGTGGGCGACCACGCTGGCCACCCAGGCCTATGGGCCGTTCGTGATGATCCTGTGCGCGGTGCTGGTGGGCACGGGTGCGGGTCTGGTCAACGGGTTGCTGATCTCGTATGGGCGGATGGTGCCGTTCATCGCCACGCTGGCGATGCTGGTGGCCGCCCGGGGGCTGGCGCAGCGGATGTCGGATCGTCGGACCCAGCTGGTGCAGCAGGGCAACGAGATGATCGTGGAGTTGTCGACCAGCCGGGTGCTGGGCATTCCGGTGCTGGTCTACATCTTCGCGCTGGTGGTGATCGCCGGGTGGGTGCTGTTGAACCGCACCACGTTCGGCCGCCGCACCTACGCGGTGGGCGGTAACCCGGAGGCGGCGCGGCTGGCGGGTATCGACGTGCGCCGGCACACCGTGATGTTGTACGCGTTGTCGGGGTTGTGCTGTGGCATCGCGGCGGTTTTGATCATGGCCAGGACCACGACGGGTTCCTCCACCCATGGGGA
>NZ_JBPJSR010000101.1:0-576 GCF_051390675.1 Streptosporangium heterodermiicola | reverse complement strand
TGGGGGCGGCGTCCGTGGTCGCGTTCACCGTGTTCGACGGGGACGAGGCGTTGGAGGCCGCGTCGTGGGCGGTGACGGTGAAGGCGTACGCCGTCGCGGGGTTCAGCCCGGTCACCGTGTGCGTGGTGCCCTGCACGGTGGCCACGACGGTGCCGTCTCGGCGCACCTGGTAGCCGGTCACCCCCACGTTGTCGGTGGAGGCCGACCACGACAGCGACACGCTGTTCGCCGTCTTCCCCGTCACGGTGAGGTTGCCCGGAGTGCTCGGCGCCTGCGTGTCGCCTCCGGCGACGGTCCCGTACACCTCAAGCTCGCCCAGCTGCGCGGCCGTCCAGCCGGTGTTGCCGGTGAAGGTGAGCTGGATGTACCGGGTGGAGGCCGCCGGGAACGTGATCGTGACGGTGTTGCCCGAGGCCGGGTTGAAGGAGTGGCCCGCCGACGCGGCGAGCGTGGTGAAGGACGAGCCGTTCGTGCTGCCCTGCACCGACAGCGTCTGCGTGCGGGCCTGCCACGCCGCCTGCGGCGGCAGCTTCAGCACCACCCTGCCGACCGACGCCGCCGCGCCCAGATCGACCC
>NZ_JBPJSR010000100.1:0-580 GCF_051390675.1 Streptosporangium heterodermiicola | reverse complement strand
CACCCCCCGCCAATGCCGAAACGCCCGCTCCCCCCGCGCCACCCCCGCCCCCTCCCGCTCAAACCGCGCCTGATCCATCGGCTGCCACCCCGGGGCAGGCCCCGCCACCCCCGCCAGCAGATCCCGCCAATCAGCCGCCAGCAGATCCAGCGCGCCCCCATCAGCCGCCAGATGCGACACCCCGAACGCCACCGCCCGCGGCCGGCCCCCAACCACCACCACCGCGCACCGCACCGGCATCTCCCCCGCGTAATCGAACACCTCCGCCGCCAACTCCACCGCCACCCGCCTGGCCAACGTCATCGGCCTGACATCCCCGCCCTCGACGACCCCCACGACCAGCCGCCCCGAACGCGCCACATGCTGCTCCATCCCCTCAGCCCCCGGCCGGAAGTTCGTCCGCAACGTCTCGTGCCGCTCCAGCAACCCCCGCACCGCCCCCAAAACCACGTCAAGGTCACGCCTGCCGTACACCGGCAACGACCAGGGCATATTGAAATAAGGATCACCATCACCCCGCCACGTCGTCAACCGCCAGATCGACGCCTGACCCCACGTCAACGGCGCCACCCCACCCCGC
>NZ_JBPJSR010000099.1:0-580 GCF_051390675.1 Streptosporangium heterodermiicola | reverse complement strand
GGAGGTGGACCTGGTCGAGGCGCATGGCACCGGCACGACGCTGGGTGATCCGATCGAGGCGCATGCGTTGCTGGCGACGTATGGGCAGGGGCGGCCGGTCGATCGGCCGTTGTGGCTGGGATCGGTGAAGTCGAACATCGGTCATGCGCAGGCGGCGGCAGGAGTGGCCGGGGTCATCAAGGTGGTGCAGGCGATCCGCCATGGTGTCCTTCCCGGGACGTTGCACGTGGACGAGCCGTCGGGGCATGTGGATTGGTCTGCGGGTTCGGTGCGGTTGCTGACCGAGGCGCGGGAGTGGCCGGGGGTGGGGGGTCCGCGTCGGGCGGGGGTGTCGGCGTTCGGGGTGAGCGGTACGAACGCTCACGTGATCATTGAGCAGGCCCCGGAGGAGTCTGTTCTGGTCGAGTCTGTTTCGGCTGGTGGGGTGGTGCCGTGGGTGGTGTCGGGTCGGTCGGTGGCGGGGTTGCGGGGTCAGGCGGAGCGGTTGGCCGGGTTCGTGGGGGCCGGCTCTCGTCTCGATGCGCGGGATGTGGGGTATTCGCTGGCGCGTGGTCGGGGGGTGTTGGAGGAGCGGGCGGTG
>NZ_JBPJSR010000098.1:0-588 GCF_051390675.1 Streptosporangium heterodermiicola | reverse complement strand
AGGCCTGATGTTATGCCCGGACAGGCCATTCATCTCGGCGGCTTGACCCGACGGTTTTCCATGGAATTCTGTGGCGCTCTTGTGACTCGCTGTCATACCGACTGGATGCGCGCGAGCGACTCGGCTTCAATGGCGGATAATCGCACGTAGCGCCATCCTGTCGTTACCAGCCGTCAGAATGCCGAACTTCCGGCAATGCACTCGCCGTCCAGCACAAGATCCCTATGATTCGCAGTCGGCAACCCTGCCCTTACCATCATCCGGAACGAATCGGCAGAATAGAATACGCGGGGCGCCTATCCTTGAGCAGACACAGATCGTGATGACTTTATCACAAACCGTCAGTTATTCTCATAGCCGCCAAACCGCCCTGACGGCGAAACAGAGCATGGTCTTCAAGGGTGACCGCACCGACGCACCGGAGATCGAGGGCGACCCGGCACAGCACGCCAAAGGCCACGAAAAATATTTATCGCGGAGCCGCCGTTCCGAACAGCTTTCCGCTTCTTCGCCATTGCATCAGGCCTCAGACTCTTGCCTGGTCAGGCCGTGAACGCGAAAGATTACCCCGGGAGTAAGACCAGATCC
>NZ_JBPJSR010000097.1:0-601 GCF_051390675.1 Streptosporangium heterodermiicola | reverse complement strand
GTCCTCGGAGAAGGCGGTGCCGGTCCTGGCGGCCCAGCCCCCGAGCCACTGGGCGAGCACGTCCTGCCGGTCGCCGGGCGGCCGCTGTTCCTTGACGCGCAGGTAGTGGCCGCGCATCCGGGCGAACAGGTCCAGCCCCCACATGAAGCGGGCGTGCGCCGCTCCGCTCGCCTTCGCCGCGACCGCCCCGGCGTAGGTGAGCGGCTCCCAGATCACCAGGTCCGGCTGCCACTCCCGGCAGAACGCGGTCAGCTCCTCCACCATGGGGTCGTTCACCACCCGCCACCACCACGGCACCACCCCGCCGTACCCCCAGGTGAGGTGCTCCCAGGTGAGCACCTCGGGGCGGTCCTCCGCCATGTCGAAGACCGGGGCCTCGGGCGCCACCCGTTCCAGGACCTTGGACAGGCGCCGCAGCTCGTGGTCCCTGCCGACGGGGACGGCGGTGAGGCCCGCGCCGGTGACGACGTCGGTCAGCTCGGGCTGGCTGGCCACCCGTACCTCGTGGCCGGCGTTGCGCAGCGCCCACGCCAGCGGGACCATCCCCAGGAAATGGCTCTTCTCGGCGTGGGTGGCGAACAGGACGCGCATCTTCTTTCCT
>NZ_JBPJSR010000096.1:0-606 GCF_051390675.1 Streptosporangium heterodermiicola | reverse complement strand
TGCGGATCGGGCTGAGCTGGTGGCGGGCCTGCGTGCCCTGGCCGAGGGTACGGAGACGTCTGGTGCCGCAGCTGGCGGCAGGCTGGCGATGTTGTTCGCCGGTCAGGGGAGCCAGCGGGTGGGGATGGGCCGTGAGCTGGCCGCCGCCTTCCCGGTGTTCGCGGACGCGCTGGAGGAGATCTGCGCGTTGCTGCCGGGGTCGGTGCGTGAGGTGATGTTCTCCGGTCCGGAGGAGGTGCTGGCCGAGACGGGGGTGACCCAACCGGCCCTGTTCGCCTTCGAGGTCGCTCTCTACCGGCTGCTCACCTCGCTGGGTGTCACTCCGGATGTTCTGGTGGGTCACTCGGTCGGGGAGATCGCCGCCGCCCACGTGGCCGGGGTGCTCTCGTTGCCCGACGCCTGCACGCTGGTCTCCGCCCGCGCCCGGTTGATGCAGGGGCTTCCGGAGGGTGGGGCGATGCTGGCCATCGCCGCCCCCGAGGCGGACGTGCTCCCGCTGCTGGAGGGCCGCCAGGACGTGAGCGTCGCCGCCGTCAACGGCCCGCAGGCCGTGGTGATCTCCGGTAGCGAGGTCGCGGTGGAGGAGATCGCGGGCCTGGTGAGCGC
>NZ_JBPJSR010000095.1:0-610 GCF_051390675.1 Streptosporangium heterodermiicola | reverse complement strand
CTCCAGCAGCGGGAGCACGTCCGCCTCGGGGGCGGCGATGGCCAGCATCGCCCCACCCTGCGGAAGCCCCTGCATCAACCGGGCACGCGCCGTAACCAGAGCACACGCATCAGGCAACGAGAGCACCCCGGCCACATGAGCAGCCGCGATCTCCCCCACCGAATGACCCACCAGAACGTCCGGAGTGACACCCAGCGAGGTGAGGAGCCGGTACAGAGCGACCTCGAAGGCGAACAGGGCCGGTTGGGTCATTCCCGTCTCGGCCAGTGCCTCCTCCGGACCGGAGAACATCGCCTCACGCACCGAGCCGGGCAGCAGCGCGCAGATCTCGTCCAGTGCGTCCGCGAACACCGGGAAGGCGGCGGCCAGCTCACGGCCCATGCCCACCCGCTGGCTGCCCTGGCCGGTGAACAGCATCGCCAGCCTGCCGTCAGCCGTTTCCGGTGGCGTCGTACCGTCGGCCAGGGCGCGCAGGCCCGTCACCAGCTCGGCCCGGTCGGCGCCCACCACCACGGCACGCTGCTCCAGCAGCGCGCGGCCGGTCGCCAGCGTCCAGGCCGCGTCGGCCGGGTTCAGCTCCGGCTGAGCTTCCACCCAGTCCGCGAGCTGT
>NZ_JBPJSR010000094.1:0-611 GCF_051390675.1 Streptosporangium heterodermiicola | reverse complement strand
CGGCATGTTCATCGAGTTCTCCCGGCAGCGAGGCCTGTCGGTGGACGGGCGCTGCAAGGCGTTCTCCGCGTCGGCGGACGGCACAGGCTGGGGTGAGGGTGTAGGCATGCTGCTCGTCGAGCGGCTGTCGGACGCTCGACGCAATGGTCACCAGGTCCTCGCCGTCATGCGCGGCAGCGCGATCAACCAGGACGGCGCGAGCAACGGCCTCACCGCCCCGAACGGTCCGGCGCAGCAGCGGGTGATCCGCCAGGCGCTGGCGAACGCCGGACTGTCGACCGCGGACATCGACGCCGTGGAGGCGCACGGTACGGGTACCACCCTCGGCGACCCGATCGAGGCCCAGGCCATCCTGGCCACGTACGGCCAGGACCGTCCGGAGGACCGGCCACTCCGGCTCGGGTCGCTGAAGTCCAACATCGGTCACACCCAGGCCGCCGCCGGTGTCGGTGGCGTCATCAAGATGGTGATGGCCCTTCGCCACGAACTCCTCCCCAAGACCCTGCACGTGGACGAGCCGAGCCCGCACGTGGACTGGTCGGCCGGTGCGGTGGAACTGCTCACCGAGCCCGTGCCCTGGCAGGAGAACGGGCACGCCCGTCGCGCGGCCA
>NZ_JBPJSR010000093.1:0-611 GCF_051390675.1 Streptosporangium heterodermiicola | reverse complement strand
GGGCATGTTCATCGAGTTCTCCCGGCAGCGCGGGCTGGCGCCCGACGGCAGGTGCAAGGCGTTCGGCGCCACCGCGGACGGAGCCGGCTGGGCCGAGGGTGTCGGTGTGCTGCTCGTCGAGCGGCTGTCGGACGCGCGGCGCAACGGCCATCAGGTCCTCGCGGTCCTGCGGGGGTCGGCGATCAACCAGGACGGTGCGAGCAACGGCCTGACCGCCCCGAACGGCCCGGCGCAGCAGCGGGTGATCCGCCAGGCGCTGGCGAACGCGGGCCTGTCCAGCGCGGACGTGGACGTGGTCGAGGCGCACGGCACCGGGACCGTTCTGGGAGACCCGATCGAGGCACAGGCGCTGATCGCGACCTACGGCCAGGACCGTCCTGAGGATCGGCCGCTGTGGCTGGGGTCCATCAAGTCGAACATCGGTCACGCGCAGGCCGCCGCGGGCGTGAGCGGTGTGATCAAGATGGTGATGGCGCTGCGCAACGGCGTCATGCCGCAGACCCTGCACGCCGAGGAGCCCTCGCCGCACGTGGACTGGTCGGCGGGCGCCGTCGAGCTGCTGACCGAGGCCCGTCCCTGGGACAGCGGCGACCGCCCGCGCCGCGCGGCGG
>NZ_JBPJSR010000092.1:0-614 GCF_051390675.1 Streptosporangium heterodermiicola | reverse complement strand
TCAGCCGCGCCGCCATTTCTGGTTGGCGCCGCCGTTGCACTCCCACAGCTGCAGCGGCGTGCCGCCGCCGCCGAAGCCGCTGACGTCCACGCACTTGTTGGCCTGCGGGTTGACCAGGTCACCGGCGCCGCTGAGGACGAACTGCTGCGCCGGGTTGCCGCTGCAGGTGGCGAGCTGGATGGCGGCGCCGTTGGCGGTGGAGCCCCAGGCCACGTCCATGCAGAGGCCGAGGGCGCGGACGGTGCCGTCGCCGGGCCACGTCCAGTTCTGCGCGCCGGTGCCGTTGCAGTCCCACAGCTGCAGGCGCTGCCCGTCGACGGCGTTGCTGTTGGGCACGTCGATGCACCTGTCCTGCCAGCCGATGAGCCGGCCGCCGCCGCCCCCTCCGGTGGTGGTCAGGGTGAGGCCGTACGCGCCGAGGATCTCGTTGACCGGCTGGTAGAAGGTGTTGCCGCCGGTCGTGCAGTTGCCGGAGCCGCCGGAGGTGACGCCCTGGGCCTGGTCGCCGGTGATCCAGGCGCCGCCGGAGTCGCCGCCCTGGGCGCAGGCGGAGGTCTGGGTGAGTCCGTAGACCAGCGAGCCGGAGTAGTTGACGGTTACGTTCTTGGCCTGGA
>NZ_JBPJSR010000091.1:0-623 GCF_051390675.1 Streptosporangium heterodermiicola | reverse complement strand
GGGAAGACGTACTCGACGTTGCGGCCGGTCATCAGCGACACCACCCGCGAGGTCGGCGTCTCCTTGGCCGGCAGACCCACCGCGACCGTACGGCCGTCCTTGAGCACCGTGACCCGGTCCCCGATCTCGCGGATCTCCTCCAGCCGATGCGAGATGTAGACCACCGCCACCCCCTGCGCGGTCAGCTCCCGGATGATCCGGAACAGGTTGCCCACCTCGTCATGGGCCAGCGCCGCAGACGGCTCGTCCATGATGATCAACCGGGTGTCGTGCGACAACGCCCGCGCCATGCTCACCACCTGCTTGGCCGCCGGAGACAACCGGCCCACCTCCACCGACGGGCGGATCTCCGCGTGCCCCAGCCGCGCCAGCAACTCCCGCGTCGCCCGCGCCGCCTCCCCCCGGCCCACGAACCCCATCCGCGACGGCTCATGACCCAAGAACACGTTCTCGGCCACACTCAACCCGTCCACCAGGTCCAGCTCCTGATAGATCGTGGAGATCCCGAGCCGGATCGCCGCGATCGGGCTCGACAGCCGCACCTCCTCACCGTTCAGCGTGATCGTCCCCTCGTCGGGCTGGTGAGCGCCCGCCAAGGTCTTGATCAAAGTGGACTTCCCGGC
>NZ_JBPJSR010000090.1:0-649 GCF_051390675.1 Streptosporangium heterodermiicola | reverse complement strand
TGATGTTGATCTGGTGGAGGCGCACGGTACCGGTACGACGTTGGGTGATCCGATCGAGGCGCAGGCGATCATCGCGACGTATGGGCAGGGGCGGGTGGTCGATCGGCCGTTGTGGCTGGGGTCGTTGAAGTCGAACATCGGTCATGCGCAGGCGGCGGCGGGGGTGGGGGGTGTGATCAAGCTTGTTCAGGCGATTCGGCATGGGGTGTTGCCGAGGACGTTGCATGTGGATGAGCCGTCGGCGTATGTGGATTGGTCTGCGGGTTCGGTGCGGTTGTTGACCGAGGCGCGGCAGTGGCCGGGGGTGGGGGTGCCGCGTCGGGCGGGGGTGTCGGCGTTCGGGGTGAGTGGCACGAACGCTCACGTGATCGTTGAGCAGGCCCCGGACGAGTCGGCTTCGGATGAGTCTGTTCCGGTTGGGGGCCGGGATGTCGAAGCGGCTGAGAGCACGGTCGGTGTCGGGCCGGGTGGCGATGTCGCCACGGTCGACCGGGTGGTGCCGTGGGTGGTGTCGGGTCGGTCGGTGGCGGGGTTGCGGGGTCAGGTGGAGCGGTTGGCCGGGTTCGTGGGGGCCGGCTCTCGTCTCGATGCGCGGGATGTGGGGTATTCGCTGGCGCGTGGTCGGGGGGTGTTGGAGGAGCGGGCCGTA
>NZ_JBPJSR010000089.1:0-657 GCF_051390675.1 Streptosporangium heterodermiicola | reverse complement strand
AGCACCAAACGCTTCACCAGCTTCACCCGAAGGGGCCCGGCACCAGCCGGGCCCCTTCGGCCATTCCCGACGATTTCCCACCGCGCACCTCGACGATGCCGAAGTGGCGCGGTGACGACGACGAGGGGCCCGGCCGATGCCGGGCCCCTCGTCGTTTCGATGCCTATGTGTCCCGCCCGTCCCGCCCGTCCAGACGCGATCGAGGCGGAGGTGTGGTCCCGCCCCGCGGATGAGGCGGCACGGGAAGGGGCGAGGGCGAAGGATCACCGTGCACCTCGCCGGCGGGCGTCCCGGCCCTCGCGCCCGCGTCGCGAGATCGCGGCCGAGGAAGCCTCCGTGCGGCCGCGGACAGGACCTTCAGGAGCCTCCGAGGAGTGGTGCGGGCACCTCCACACGGGCGCGGATGGCGGCCGGACTCGGAAGTGTCGGCGTTTTAGACGTACTCGCACCGAAATCGGTGCCATCGATTTGATGTGATCTGCGTCACACGATGTTGGTCACTCAAGGTAGTGACCCCAATACGCCACACGAGTCACTTTTGCCCCACAGTCAAGCCTATCTGCGGAAACGCGCCACATGACTCTGACCACAACATGAGTTTCAGAACCGATCAAACATCACGGAACGGTCACGTGAGGATCGACGAGATCTTTCCCT
>NZ_JBPJSR010000088.1:0-666 GCF_051390675.1 Streptosporangium heterodermiicola | reverse complement strand
TCGCTACCCGCGGTGCTGGGCGGTGAGTCGTTCGAGGTGGGGGACGAGTTGGTTGGGGCCGGGGGTGGCGAGGGCCTCTTGGCGGAGTTGTTGGGCGGCGTGGGTGTGGGAGGGGGTGTCGAGGAGGCGTAGGAGGTGTTCGCGGACCCGGGGGCCGGTGGCTTGGCTGCTGTGCAGGGTGAGTCCGGCGCCTTGGCGGGTGAGGAGGTGGCCTTTGAGGGGGGCGTCGAACATGTCGGCGAGGATGAGCTGGGGGACGGCGTTGACGAGGCTGGTGGAGAAGGAGCCGCCGCCGCCGTGGTGGATCATCGCCGAGCAGGTGGGGGCGAGGGCGTGCAGGGGGACGAAGGAGACCAGGCGGGTGTTGTCGGGGACGTGCTGGAGCTCGGCCTGTTGTTTCTCGGGGAGGGTGGCGACGATCTCGATGTCGAGGTCGGCGAGGTTGGTGAGGATGTCCTGGACGTCGACGGAGTAGCCGTCGAGGCGTTCGGTGGCGGAGGTGCCCAGGGTGAGGCAGACGCGGGGTTTGGTGGGCGGGGTGTGGAGCCAGGGGGGGATGACGGCGGTGCCGTTGTAGGGGATGTAGCGCAGCGGCAGGTAGGTGAGCGGCAGGTCCAGCCGCAGTGAGGTCGGGGTGTAGTCGATCGTGAAATGCCCGGTCGTCAG
>NZ_JBPJSR010000087.1:0-686 GCF_051390675.1 Streptosporangium heterodermiicola | reverse complement strand
TCGTTTACGCTCCTACGGCTTGTAGGCACACGGTTTCAGGTACTATTTCACGACCCCTCACCGGGGCGCTTTTCACCTTTCCCTCACGGTACTTGTTCACTATCGGTCATCAGGGAGTATTTAGGCTTACCAGGTGGTCCTGGCAGATTCACACAGGATTTCTCGGGCCCCGTGCTACTTGGGATCCCCTCAAACAGTCCAACCAATTTCGCCTACCCGACTCTCACGGTCTACGGCGCAACTTCCCAGAAGCTTCGACTATCGGAAGGATTTCTTACTGCCTATGGTCTCGGCAGAAACCATCAGAGGGTCCCACAACCCCGCAAACGCAACGCCTGCCGGCTATCACACGCCTACGGTTTAGCCTGATCCGCTTTCGCTCACCACTACTCACGGAATCACTAATTTGTTTTCTCTTCCTACGGGTACTGAGATGTTTCACTTCCCCGCGTTACCACCAACCGCCCTATACATTCAGGCGGAGGCAACACCACATGACTGGTGCTAGGTTTCCCCATTCGGACATCCCCGGATCACAGTCTGGTTGGCGACTCCCCGGGGCTTAACGCAGCCTCCCACGTCCTTCATCGGCTCCTGATGCCAAGGCATCCACCGTGTGCCCTAAAAAACTTGGCCACAAAGATGCTCGCGTCCACTATGCAAATCTCAAACAACAAACAGCGACC
>NZ_JBPJSR010000086.1:0-699 GCF_051390675.1 Streptosporangium heterodermiicola | reverse complement strand
AGGTCGACGCCGTCAGGCCGGTGTCGGTGTGCGTGGTGCCGGTCACCGTCGCCACCAGGCTGCCGCCCCGGTAGACCTCGTAACCGGTCACCCCGACGTTGTCGGTGGACGCGTTCCAGGCCAGCGACACGCTGCTCGACGTCGTACCCGTCGAACGCGGGCTACCAGGCACGCTGGGAGCGGTGGTGTCACCGGGATTGCCCCCGCCCGGGGAGCCGTAGACGTCGAGCTCGTGCAGGGAGTAACCCCACGCGGTGCCTCGCGCGGTGCCGTACAGGCGCACGTACCGGCCGCTTCCCGACACCGTCAGGTCGTCGATCGCGCCGTCCCCCGAAGTGGTGGAGTGGACACTGGTCCAGTCGGTGCCGTTGGGAGAGACCTCGATCCGGTAGGCCGAGCCGTAGGCCGCCTCCCAGTCCAGCCTCACCCGGGAGATCGTGTACGAACCTCCCAGGTCGATCCGGATCCACTGCGGGTCGACGCCCTCGGCCGACGCCCACCGGCTGGTGGTGTTCCCGTCCACCGCCAGACCGGCCTCGAACCCAGGCCCCTCGATCGACGACGCCGTGGCGGGCTTGCCCCGGGAGATGAGCTGGTCCTCGTTGCCTCCGCCGCCGGTCGCGGTCTGGGCGGTGACGGCCGCACTCGCCGCCGAACGGTTGCCCGCCGCGTCGCGGGCGCGGACGGTGTAGGTGTACG
>NZ_JBPJSR010000085.1:0-703 GCF_051390675.1 Streptosporangium heterodermiicola | reverse complement strand
ATCCTCCGAGAACGGGACCCCCAGGCGCCTGGCGTGCAGCCCCAGCCACTGCCCGAGCGCGTCGGTGCTGACCCCCGCCTCCTGCCTGGCCCGCAGGTAGTGGCCGCGCATCCGGGCGAACAGGTCCAGCCCCCACATGAAGCGGGCGTGCGCCGCTCCGCACGCCTTCGCCGCGACCCCTCCCGCGTAGGTGAGCGGCTCCCAGATCACCAGGTCCGGCTGCCACTCCCGGCAGTACTCGGTCAGCTCCGTCATCATCGAGTCGTTCACCACCCGGCACCACCACAGGACGTGCCCCTGGTAGCCGGTCTTGATCTGCTGCCAGGTGAGCATCTCGGGGCGGTTCTCCGCCATGTCGAAATCCTTCTCCTGGCCGGTGTCCTTGGCGAGCTGGAGCAGCCTGCCGAGGCCGTGGTTCGTGCCGAGGGGCACGGCCGTGAGGCCCGCGCCGGTGACGACGTCGGTCAGCTCCGGCTGGCTCGCCACCCGTACCTCGTGGCCGGCGTTGCGCAGCGCCCACGCCAGCGGAACCATCCCCAGAAAATGGCTCTTCTCGGCGTACGACGTGAACAGGACGCGCATGGTCTTTCCTTCCTGGGGCCTCGCCGATCAGTTCGCGGTGGTGCCGCGGTGTTCGGCGGTGAGTCTTTCCAGCTGGGGGACGAGCTCGTTGGGGGTGGGCATGGCCTCGATCTCGGCGCGT
>NZ_JBPJSR010000084.1:0-709 GCF_051390675.1 Streptosporangium heterodermiicola | reverse complement strand
GATCACCCGTTGTTGAGCGCGGTGACGGAGGTCGCCAGCAACGAGTCCGCGATCTTCAGTGGTCGGTTGTCCTCTGCCACGCAGTCGTGGCTGGTTGATCATGCGGTGAACGGGACGGTGTTGTTGCCGGGGACCGGGTTGCTGGAGCTGGTGTTGCGGGCCGGGGGTGAGGTGGGGTGGCCGCTGGTGCGGGAGCTGACGTTGCAGGCTCCGCTGCTGTTGCCCATCGAGGGTGGGGTGCAGGTTCAGGTCGTCATCGGCGCGGAGGAGTCCGGTGGCAGGCCGGTCTCGATCCATTCGCGTCCGGAAGGCGATGTCGCGGCTCCGTGGACGGGGCACGCCGAAGGGCTGCTGGGTGCGGGGCCGCTGCCGGTGGCGGCAGCTGAGTTGGCGCAGTGGCCGCCGGTGGGTGCGGTGGCGGTGGAGGTGGGCGACGCCTATGAGGTGTTGCTGGGCATGGGGTATGAGTACGGGCCCGTCTTCCAGGGGCTGAGGGCGGTCTGGCGGCGTGGTGAGGAGGTGTTCGCCGAGGTCGTGTTGCCCGAGCAGGCGCATGGGGACGCGGCGCGTTTCGGGGTGCATCCGGCGTTGTTGGACGCGGTGTTGCACGCGCCGCTGGTGGTCGGTGACGGGCAGACGGTTCTGCCGTTCTCCTGGGCGGGGGTGAGCTTGTATTCGGCCGGGGCGGTCGAGGTGCGGGCGCGGATCG
>NZ_JBPJSR010000083.1:0-715 GCF_051390675.1 Streptosporangium heterodermiicola | reverse complement strand
TGTTCACCGGCCAGTGGGCCGACCTGCCGTTCGAGGAGGTCTGCCGCCTGGCCTCGGGCTGGGGATACGACGGACTGGAGATCGCCTGCTGGGGCGACCACTTCGAGATCGACAAAGCTCTCAGCGACGACGACTACATCCCCCGCAAACAAGAACTCCTCGCCAAGCACAACCTGTCGGTCCACACCATCTCCAACCACCTGGTCGGCCAGGCCGTCTGCGACAACCCCATCGACGCCCGCCACCAGGGCATCCTGCCCGCCCGCATCTGGGGCGGCGGCGACGCCGAGCAGGTCCGACGCAACGCCGCCGAGGAGATCAAGAACACCGCCCGCGCCGCCGCCAAACTCGGCGTCAACACCGTGGTCGGCTTCACCGGCTCCTCCATCTGGCACACCGTCGCCATGTTCCCCCCCGTCCCACCCCAGATGATCGAAGACGGCTACGCCGACTTCGCCGACCGCTGGAACCCCATCCTGGACGTCTTCGACGAGGTCGGGGTGCGCTTCGCCCACGAGGTCCACCCCAGCGAGATCGCCTACGACTACCACACCACCGTGCGCACCCTGCAGGCCATCGGCCACCGCCCCGCGTTCGGCCTGAACTGGGACCCCTCCCACATGGTCTGGCAGGAGATCGACCCGGTCGCCTTCATCCTGGACTTCGCCGACCGCATCTACCACGTCGACTGCAAGGACGCCAAGGTCCGCACCGG
>NZ_JBPJSR010000082.1:0-748 GCF_051390675.1 Streptosporangium heterodermiicola | reverse complement strand
TCGGCATGGTCGGATACGCCTTCATGGGCCGGGTGCACTCCCAGGCCTGGCGCAGTGTGTCGGCGTTCTTCGACCTGCCGGCCCGGCCGGTGATGGCCGCCGTCTGCGGCCGTTCCGCGGAGGGGACGGCGGCGGCGGCCGAGCAGATGGGCTGGGCCGCGGTCGAGACCGACTGGCGCAAGCTGATCGCCCGTGACGACGTGCAGGTGGTCGACATCTGCACGCCGGGTGACTCCCACGCCGAGATCGCGATCGCCGCGCTGGAGGCCGGCAAGCACGTGTTGTGCGAGAAGCCGCTCGCCAACACGGTGGCCGAGGCCGAGGCGATGGCGGCGGCGGCGCGTTCGGCGGCCGAGCGGGGGGTGTACGCGATGGTGGCGTTCAACTACCGCCGGGTGCCGGCCGTGGCGCAGGCCGCCCGCTGGGTGGCCGAGGGCCGTCTGGGCGCGATCCGTCACGTGCGGGCGCAGTATCTGCAGGACTGGATCGTCGATCCGGACTTCCCGCTGGTGTGGCGGCTGCGAAAGGACCTGGCCGGTTCCGGCGCGCTGGGTGACATCGGCGCGCACATCATCGACACCGCCCAGTTCATCACCGGCCAGCGCCTGACCCAGGTCTCGGGGCTGACCGAGACGTTCATCACCCAGCGGCCCATCGCGGGGACCTCGGCCGGCCTGTCGGCCGACACCGGAAACGGAAGCGGCGCGGAGATGGGCGAGGTCGACGTCGACGACGCGGCACTGTTCAT
>NZ_JBPJSR010000081.1:0-789 GCF_051390675.1 Streptosporangium heterodermiicola | reverse complement strand
GCTTCCACCGCTGGTCGCGGCGGGGGTGCCGAGGCCGTAGTCGTGGTACATCACCCCGGCGAACACGCCCGTACGGCTGCCACGCAGTCCAACCGGGTCCAGGCCCGCCCGCTCGATCGCCTCCCACGACGCCTCCAGAAGCAGGCGCTGCTGCGGGTCCATGGCGAGGGCCTCGCGCGGGCTGATCCCGAAGAACACGGGGTCGAAGTCGGCGGCGTCGTACAGGAACGCGCCCTGCCGCGTGTAGCTCTTCCCCGGTGCGCCCGGTTCCGGGCCGTACACCCCTTCCACGTCCCAGCCGCGATCGGACGGGAAGTCGCCCACCGCGTCCCGGGCCTGCGCGACCAGGTCCCACAGGCCCTCTGGCGAGGAGACGCCGCCGGGATAGCGGCAGGCCATGCCCACGATCGCGATCGGATCGTCGGCCACCGACACATCGGCCACGACCGCCTGCGAGACCTGACCACCGGCCAACTCCCCGGCCAGGTAGTCCGCCACCGCCTCAGCCGTCGGATAGTCGAAGATGAGCGTGGCCGGGAGCCGCAACCCGGTCGCCGCGTTGAGCTGGTTGCGGAACTCGACCGCGGTCAGGGAGTCGAAGCCGAGGTCCTGGAACTGGCGCCGATGGTCGATCGCCGACCCGTCGGCGAAGCCGAGCACCGTCGCGGCATGCCCTCTGACCAGGTTGGCCAGCGTCAAACGCCGTTCGGCGGGGTCCAGCGCGGCCAGGCGCTGCGCGAGCCCACCGGCCTGGCCCGCCCGCCGCACCGGTGTGCGCCCGCCGGTACG
>NZ_JBPJSR010000080.1:0-812 GCF_051390675.1 Streptosporangium heterodermiicola | reverse complement strand
GTCACCCGGTGCAGGAAGTTCAGGCCGGGGGTCAGGTTGGCCGTCGACAGGGGACGCACGATGAGCGCCTCGATGTCGGCCACGGGCGCGCCGCTGCCGTCGGCGATGTTCAGCGTGATGCCGGTGAGTCCTGCGCTGGTGTTCCTGGTCGCTCTGACGCGCAGGGTGGTGGCGCCGACCGCGTGGACCGACACCCCACTCCAGGCGAACGGCAGATACGGCCGACCCGGCTCCGGAGCGGGCAACAGATCACCCAGCGCGCTGGCGTGCAACGCCGCGTCCAGCAACGCCGGATGCACCCCGAAACGTCCCGCGTCCCCATGCGCCTGCTCAGGCAACACGACCTCGGCCAGCACCTCACCGGGCCGCACCCACGCCCGCGCCAACCCCTGGAAGACAGGCCCGTACTCCAGGCCGATCTCCGCCAGCCGCTCATACAAGTCCTCGACCGCGACCGCCACCGCATCAGCCGGAGGCCACACCGCCACCGCAAAACCCGGCTCGTCGGTTGTCTGCTCGGCGAGCTCGCCTTGCGCGTGCAGACTCCAGTCCTGGACATCGTGGGCTCGCGAGTGAATCGCCACCGGCCGCCCACCCGACTCCTGCAACGCGCCGACCACCACCTGCACCCGCACGCCACTGTCCTCGGCGAGGACCAGCGGGGCCTGCAACGTCAACTCCCGCACCAGCGGGCACCCCAACTCCTCACCCGCGCGACCGGCCAGCTCCACCAACGCCGTCCCCGGCACGATCACCGTCCCGTTGACCACGTGATCGGCCAACCACGGCTGCGCGGCCACCGACAGACGACC
>NZ_JBPJSR010000079.1:0-880 GCF_051390675.1 Streptosporangium heterodermiicola | reverse complement strand
GCGAACTCGGCGGGCATGTCGAGGATGTTGGTGGCGCCGCCGTCCCCCGAGCAGAACACCTCGGGGTTGCGGCTCGCCTCCAGGATGTCGGCGTGCCTGACCAGCGCGTGATAGCCGAGCCCTCGCGGGACCAGCGTGTTCTCCATCTCCTGGTAGAAGACGGGACGCTCCAGCTCCCTCAGGAGCCGGAAGGCGTGCTCCCGGTCCGGCATGGGCCTGGCCCAGAAGTCATGGTCGGACAGGTCGAAGTCGCCCGCGGAGACGATCGGCTTCCGCTCGGCCGGCGTCACGCTCATGGCACCCATCATTTGGGAAAGCAAACGCTTGAGTCAACACGACGCCCCCGGGCGGCGCCCGGAAGCCGTGGCCAAGGCGCTCGACGCCGTCCTCGGAAACCGGAAGTCACGGCCGAGGTGCCCGACGCCGTTCCCGGAAGCCGGAAATCGCAGCCGAGGTGCCCGACGCCTTCTCAGAAGTCGCAATCGAGGTGCTTGATGCCGTTGATGAAACTGGAACGCAGGCGGTCGGGCTCCCCGGCCGAACGGATTCCGGGCAGGCGGGTGAACAGCTCGCGGAACATCACGGTGATCTCGCGGCGGGCGAGGTGGGCGCCGAGGCAGAAGTGCGGTCCGGGGCCGCCGAAGCCGACGTGCGGTCCCTCGGTACGCCGGATGTCGAAGTGGTACGGGTCGGTGAAGACGCTCTCGTCGCGGTTGGCGGCCCAGTAGTACAGCAGGACCTTCTCGCCCGCGCGGTAGAGGTGGCCGTTCATCTCGTGGTCGCGGGTGAGGCTGCGGCGCATCCAGGCGACGGGCGAGGCGAGGCGGACGATCTCCTCGACGGCACCGGGCAGGCGACCGTCCAGATCCTGGAGCAGCAA
>NZ_JBPJSR010000078.1:0-887 GCF_051390675.1 Streptosporangium heterodermiicola | reverse complement strand
GTAGAAGTGGTCGGCGTCGGCGAGGGTGCCGATGCGGCCGACCATCCAGGGGGAGATCATGTGGAAGGCGTGGTAGACGTCCAGGAAGCCGGGGCGTGAGTCCTCGACGCCGCGGCGCCAGTGGGTGGGCACGCCGCCCATCACGTAGCAGCCTTGGGCTTTGAACCAGTTGACGACCTCCAGGCAGGGCCCGGGTGCCCAGGGGCGTTTGGGGTCGTTGAAGCCGAACCCCCAGATGCCGACCACCGGTTTGCCGTTCTGCATGGCGTAGGCGGGGGAGGTGGTGTGGGCCTTCATCTTGTTGAGCCAGTCGGTTTTGATCTCCGGCTGCATGTTCGTCCAGTCGGTGACGTCGTACATGATGTAGTACTTGCGGCCGTTGGCCTCTGCGGCGGCGCGGACCTTGGTGGCCATGGCGTCGCGGGTGGGGCCTTCGCCGCCCGTCGGGTTGAAGCGTTGCAGGGCGGCGGTGTCGATGTTGTTCTCGCGCATCCAGCGGAAGTGGGTGTCGACGGTCTGCTGGTCGTAGGAGGAGAACAGGGTGGCCGGGCGGCCGTTGTTGAGGTTGGCGTAGGCGGTGGGGTAGGTGTTGGTGTATTCGCGCGTGTCGGGCCAGGCGACGATGGTGTTGTTGGAGGGTGAGGGGCTTTGGGCCATGTTCTGGCTCCAGTGCCACCAGCCGTTGATGGGGGCGGCGTCGCCCTTGCAGGCGAACCAGCCCTGGTAGCCGACGGTGATCTTCCCGACCACGTCGCCGGGCGGGCTCGCGGCGTGAGCGGCGCTGCCCAGGGCGGTCAGTAGCTGCGACGACGACACCGCGGCGAGAGCGGACCCGGACACCACGGAGGTCATGAACCTCCGACGCGAGACGGCCACGTGAACTCCTT
>NZ_JBPJSR010000077.1:0-893 GCF_051390675.1 Streptosporangium heterodermiicola | reverse complement strand
CTCAGAACGGCTTCCGGCCATCAAGATCCACGCTGTATGTTTCTGGCATTCCCTTTACTGACGCATGGGACGCAAGAAGCGTTCCACATCAGACCAAGGAGTTCCCCTTGAAGCGCATCCTCCTCCCCGCCGGTGGCGCCGTTCTGGCCACCGGTCTGCTGGCCGCCGGCCTCGCCGGTACCGCGAACGCCGTCCCGGACTGGGCCTACGACACCCTGGCCAAGGACGCCCCGGCCGCGGTTGACGTCGCCGAGTTCTGGCTCGCGGCCAACGGCCACACCAACAACCTGGCCAAGGCGACCCCCTACACCTGGGAGACCAAGGCCACGCCGAAGCTGAGCGCGAGCGGCGGCTACGTTCCCGACGGCAAGCCGGGCGTTGTCAAGCCGATCGGCGAAGAGGGCAAGGTCGCCGCGAAGGTCAAGAACATCAACCTGCCGAAGTCCATCGGCAAGGTGTTCTTCGTGGACGAGAAGGGCGACCTGAAGTGGTGCTCGGCCACCTCGATCCAGGGCAAGTACCGCAACCTGGTCGCGACCGCCGGTCACTGCGTCTACGACGACAAGGCTGACGCCAGCGTCATGGACAACTGGGTCTTCGTCCCCGGCTACTACCAGGGCAAGACCCCGTGGGGCATCTACGTCGGCAAGACCGCCTACACGCACTACGACTTCGCCAACTACGAGGACTTCGACCGCGACTACGCGTTCGTGACCGTGTACAACGGTGTCCAGATCGGTGGCGGCAACGCCAAGGAAGTCAGCCAGAAGGACTACGAGGCGTTCGGCAGCGCGAAGTTCGCCAAGGACGTCCCGATCACCGAGGCGGAGTACCAGAAGACCGTCGACCTGCACGGTGGCGAGACCGCCGCCGCGTGGGCCAAGGCCGAGACC
>NZ_JBPJSR010000076.1:0-1054 GCF_051390675.1 Streptosporangium heterodermiicola | reverse complement strand
CGAGCGGTACTGGATCCCCGCGCTGACCGATGCCGGGGACATGAACGCCGCCGGGCTGGGCGCGATCGACCACCCGGTGTTCAGCGCCGTGACCGAGGTCGCCAACGGTGAGTCGGTGATCTTCAGTGGCCGTCTGTCACCCGCCACGCAGCCGTGGCTGGCCGATCACCTCGTGGGTGGTCGGATGCTGGTCCCGGGGGCGGCGCTGGTCGAGCTGGCCATCCGGGCGGGTGACGAGGTCGAGTGCTCCTACCTGCAGGAGCTGACCATCCAGGCGCCGCTGGTGGTGCCCGCCCAGGGCGGCGTCCAGATCCAGGTGGTCGTCGGGGCGGTGGAGGAGTCGGGAGCACGTCCGCTCACCGTCCACTCCCGCTCCCAGGACGCCGCCGAATGGACGCAGCACGCCCAGGGCCTGGTGACCGCCGAGCTGCCGGTGGCGGCGTTCGAGCTGGCGCAGTGGCCGCCGGTGGACGCGCGGCCGGTGGCGGTCGACGGTCTGTATGACGATCTCGCGGCGGTCGGCTTGGAGTACGGCCCGATCTTCCAGGGGGTGACGCGGGCGTGGGCACGCCCCGGTGAGGTGTTCGCCGAGGTCGTGTTGCCCGAGCAGGCGCACGGGGACGCGGCGCGGTTCGGGGTGCATCCGGCGTTGCTGGACGCGGTGTTGCACGCCAGCGCGCTGGGTGATCTGCTGCCGGAGCCCGAGCCGGGACGGCCCTTCCTGCCCTTCTCCTGGTCGGGTGTGTCCCTGCACGCCACGGCGGCGACCAGCCTGCGAGTGAAGATCATCGGTACGGGTGGCACCAGCATGGCGCTGACCATCGCCGATGGGAGCGGTGTGCCGGTGGCGGAGGTCGAGGCGCTCACGTTGCGTCCGCTGTCGACCTCGGATCTGGCCGCCTCAACCGGTCAGGGCTGGTTGCACCAGGTGGGCTGGAGCGCGGTCGCGGCCCCAACGGGCACGGCAGCACCCTCCTGGGTGGTGCTGGAGGCGGGAGCGGGCCTGGCTTCGGTCATCGAGGTGCCCGAGGCGGTGCTGGTCACCGTCCCCTCA
>NZ_JBPJSR010000075.1:0-1121 GCF_051390675.1 Streptosporangium heterodermiicola | reverse complement strand
ATCTCCGTACGAACGACGCTCACCACCACGATCATCGCGGTTGAACGAGGGACGATCATCACGATTGAAGGCGGGACGGCCGGAACCACGGTCATCGCGGTTGAACGACGGCCGGTCCCCACCACGGTTGTCGCGGTTGAACGAAGGACGGTCACCGCGATCACCCCGATAACCACCACCCGGACGGTCATCACGGTTGAACGGCGGACGCCCCCCACCGGGACGGTCATCGCGATTGAACGGCCTGCGCTCACCACTGTCGGGACGATTGGACGTGGGACGGCCGGAACCACGGTCGTCGCGGTTGTAGGACGGCCGGTCGCCACGATCGCGGGAGCCGTAGGAGCCACCACGGGACTGGTCACGGTCACCATAAGAACGCTGACCCTCGCCACGCGGCCCTGAGGGCCTCTGCCCGCCACCCGGACGGTCGTCGCGGTTGAACGCGGGACGGCCGGAACCACGGTCGTCACGGTTGTAGGACGGCCGGTCGCCACGATCACGAGAGCCGTAAGAACCGCTTGGGCGCCCCTCTCGACGCTCACCATATCGGGGACCGTCGCCCGGACGTCCCCTGTCACCACCTGCGCGATCGTTGCGGTGGCCTCCCTGGCCACCGGATCCGCGGTTTTCGCCCTCTTCGCGTCGACCGGCGCCCTCAGGCCCGTTGTCACTGTTCACTTCTGGTCCATTCGTTGGCTCACTCTGCGAGCGCGTCCCGTCTCTTCGATCGGATGGGACGATTCGCTGTGCGGGCGGTCTCCGGCCGCGGGGTGCGCCCCGTTCGCTATCGCTGCCCCGCCCTATCGTGGTCTGGCGCGACGAAGGCCACCCGCAGGTGGGGTGGCCCGGCCTCTCCAGCCTAGCAAGCCCCTGAAAGTCCATACGCCCTTCCACCGGCACCCAAAAATGATCATGGCCATGGCGGTGGATCCGTTGAGAGCGTTTCTGAAGAGAGCCACGAAGCCATCCGACTCGACGACCACAGCGTTGCCATGAGGGCGAAAACAGAGCCGAAGGGCGCCCGGAGAACACCGCCACAACGCGAAAAGGGCCCCCACCGTTGGTGGAGACCCCTCCCCCCATGAAAACCACGGAAAAACCTGAAGGCCCCCACCATT
>NZ_JBPJSR010000074.1:0-1178 GCF_051390675.1 Streptosporangium heterodermiicola | reverse complement strand
GTACTGATCAAGAAACGTAGGCGTGACAAGCTTGTGCCCCGTTGATCGGGATCATTTTCGCGGGTGACAGCCTGGATGTATGAGGTATTCAGACAGGAGCGGAGGGCTGTCTGCGCGGGTCCGGGAACAGCGGCAGGAACTGCGGTTGCGGGCGGCGGACATGTTCGCCGGGAACATTAAGCCGCCGCGGGTGGCCCAGTTGCTGGGCGTGACGCGTAAGTCGGCCTATGAGTGGCATCGGGCATGGCGGGCCGGCGGCAAGGCCGCACTGGCCTCCAAGGGAGCCACCGGTAACGGCTGCAAGTTGACCGATGAACAGCTGATGCACCTGGAGACGGCCTTGGAGCGGGGAGCCGCCGTCTATGGGTGGAGTGACCAGCGCTGGACGGCACCACGGGTCGCCACGTTGATCGCGGAGACGTTTCACGTGTCCTACACCGCCCGTGGGGTGGTGTATCTGCTGAGGCGGCTGGGCTGGTCGTTTCAGGTGCCGGTGCATCGAGCCGCCCGGCGTGACGAGGCGCGGGTCACCGAGTGGACGAGGATGGTGTGGCCGGCGATAAAAGCACCTGGGCGGCTTGGGGATCGTGGCTGGTCTTCGCCGACGAATCCGGCCAGAGCCTGAGACCGCCCCGAGGAAGGACCTGGGCCCGCAAAGGCCAGACGCCGGTGCTGGAGGTCTCCTACGGTGATCGGGGCCGCGTCTCGATCGCTGCTCTGATCTGCATCAAGCCAGGTCATCGCGTTCGGCTGATCTACCGCACGATCACTTACCACCAGCGCCGGGGTGAGCGGAAAGGGTTCGTCGCGGCCGACTTCAAGGCTTTGCTGCATGCGGCTCATGCCCAGTTGGGTGGTTCGATCTCGCTGGTGTGGGACAGCCTGCCCGAGCACGTTAGCGCGCAGATGCGCGCGTGGATCAGCGCCCAGGCCGACTGGTTGGTGGTCTATCGATTACCGCCGTACGCGCCTGACCTCAACCCGGCCGAGGGCATCTGGTCCAACCTGCGCATCGCCATGCTCAACTTCGCTGTCCGCAGCATTGACGAGCTCACCGCTCTGATCAAGCACCGGCTCAATCACATGCAGTACCAGCCCGAGCTCCTGGCCGGGTTCATCGCCCAGACCGGCCTCATGATCTCCGAGCCGATGTAACGCTCGGCTTTCTCGCTCAGTAC
>NZ_JBPJSR010000073.1:0-1447 GCF_051390675.1 Streptosporangium heterodermiicola | reverse complement strand
GGGTCTGTCCAGCGAACGGCTCTGTCCCGTAATCGGTGGTAGCGCTGGGTGATGGTCACGGGAGGAGGATGCGGTGGCGAAGGAGGTCGAATCCGGCGCGGCCGTGCATCTGTCTCATGATCCTTTTCGTGCGGGTGTTGACGCCTTCGGTCCGGCCGTTGTGGCGGGGCAGGGTGAGAGCGGCATTGGCGGCTGTGCGGTCGAGCTCCAGTCCGTTGGTGAAGCTGTGCAGGTGAGGTAGGTCGGCAGCGCGTGCGGCGGTGATCCATGCGGTGAGCTGGGTGTCGTTTCCGACGGCGGGGGTGATCAGCTCAGCGAAGGCGTGGGATGAGACGGGCGAATGCGGCCGGCTCGGGGCATGCGGCGGTGAGATCTCGCAGCAGATCGGTGTCGGTGTCGCGTAGCCGGTCAGGGCCTGTGAGCAAGAGCCGGGTGAGACGGCGGGCAGTGATGACGGGCCGGTCGCCTTCGGCTCGGCCCTGGGTGAGGTAGCGGTAGAGGAGGTTGAGGCTGCCGGTGTAGCCGAGTTCCTTGATCTCATGGAACAGCCGCATCACCGGGACGGCCGGATCCTCAGCGCGGCGGGCGCGCAGGTGGTCGCGGTAGGGGTCGACGAGGGTCTGTCGGTAGCGCGGAGCACGGCGGACTTCCTCAGGCTCGCTCCTGCGGGCGTAGCGTTTGATGGTGTTCAGGGACACGTCGAGTCGGCGGGCGCATTCCAGCAGGCCAACCCCATAGGTGAGGGAACCGTCCCGGCAGACGATCTCCACGCCGGGATGGGCACGCAGCCACACCTCTAGCACCTCGGCGCCGCGACCTGGCGGCACGTCGATCCGCGTCCCCGTCTCGGCGTCAATGAGGATCGTGGCGTACCGGTGGCGGCGTCTCAACGCGAAGTCATCGACGCCCAGCACTCGCGGCACTCTGACCGCAGGCAGCGGCAGTCGCCTGAGCAGCCGCAACGCGGTCGACCGCGCTACCTGCACGCCCAAGGCCCGGGACAGCCGGGCACTCGCCCTGCCTCGCGGGCTCTCTGACCACCGCGCCCAACTGGTCGGCGAGTCGGTTCGTCCGGCGTTGGTAGCGCTCCAGCAGCCCGGGCACCTGCTCCCGGAACGTCCGCCGCGAGCAACTCCACACCGGGCAGGCCATCCGCCGCACCCGCACCGATACCCGCCGGCCATCCACGGGAAGGTCCGCGACCATCCGGCCGCAAAACCCATGCACCCGGCCGGTCGGCGTCGCGCACACCGGACACAGCACGGGATCGTCCCGAGTCCGCGCCACCACCCGGATCAGATCGCCCTCGTCCACCACACCCTCGATGACCAGGGCAGACAACCCCGAAAACACCACACCCGCAAGAGCGTCGATCTCCAGCACACCCCAGCCTGGCACCAGTGACGCACGGCTACCACCGATTACGGGACAAAGCCATTAACCCTGG
>NZ_JBPJSR010000072.1:0-1533 GCF_051390675.1 Streptosporangium heterodermiicola | reverse complement strand
GGGTGAGCAACCTGACGTGCGACACGGTGACGTTCGCGTGGAACGCCTCGACGGACAACGTGGGGGTGGCCTTCTACGACATCTACCACGACGGCCAGCAGATGAAGACGGTGAGCGGCACCACGCTGTCCACCGGCCTCACCGTGGTCCCCGGGGCGACCTGGGGCCTGTACGTCAACGCGCGCGACGCCGCGGGCAACGTCTCGCAGGCGAGCACCACGGTGACGATCACCCCGCCGCAGTGCCAGGCCGACACCCAGGCGCCGAGCGCCCCGACGCAGCTCACCGCCTCCGCGTCGGGAACCACGGTGACGCTGCGGTGGAGCGCCTCGACCGACAACGTCGGGGTCCGCGCCTACGACGTCTACCGCGGTAGCAGCAGGGTCGGCGCGGTCAACGGCACCCCGCCGGTCACCACCTTCGTCGACAGCGGGCTGGCGGGCAGCACGAGCTACCAGTACTACGTGGTGGCCCGTGACGGGCAGGCCAACGTCTCGGCGCGCAGCAACACCGCGACGGCGACCACCGGCGCGGCGTGCGCCAACCCGGTGTGCACGGTGCGGCAGGTCGCGACCGACACCGACATCCCGTGGGGCCTGGTCACGCTTCCCGACGGCACGATCCTCTACGGCCGCCGCGACGCCGACGACATCATCCGCCTCAACCCCGCCACCGGCGCGAAGACGACCGTGGGCACCGTGCCGAACGTGGCCGGCACCGATGGCGAGGGCGGCCTCATGGGCCTGGAGATCTCGCCCACCTTCACCAGCGACCGCTGGGTCTACATCATGCACACCTCGCCGACCGACAACCGGATCGTGCGGATCAGGCTGGAGAACGACAGGCTCGACACCTCCACCTCCCAGGTCCTGCTCAGCGGGATCCTGCGCAACAAGTTCCACAACGGCGGCCGCCTGCGGTTCGGCCCCGACGGCAAGCTGTACGTCGCCACCGGCGACGCGCAGAACGGCGACTACGCGCAGAACACGTCCAACCTGAGCGGCAAGATCCTGCGGATCAACCCGGACGGCAGCGTGCCGTCGGACAACCCGTTCGGCAACCAGGTGTGGAGCTACGGGCACCGCAACCCGCAGGGGCTCGCGTTCGACTCCCAGGGCCGGCTGTGGCAGCAGGAGTTCGGCAACAGCGTCATGGACGAGACCAACCTCATCACCAGGGGCGGCAACTACGGCTGGCCGGCGTGTGAGGGCACCAGCGGCGCCTGCGGCACCGCCGGGTTCATCGCTCCCAAGCGCACCTACTCCACCGCCGCCGGCTCCTGCTCGGGCATCGCCATCGTGCGTGACGTGCTCTACGTGGCCTGCCAGCGCGGCACCCGGATGTACCGCTCGCCGATCAGCGGCAGCGGCCTGCCCAGCGTGCAGGAGTACTTCAACGGCACCTACGGCCGGCTGCGGACCGTGGAGCCCGCCCCGGACGGCGGCCTGTGGCTGACCACCTCCAACACCGGCGACAAGGACAGCACCCCCAACAACAGCAACGAGAGAATCCTGCACGTCACACTCGGCGGCT
>NZ_JBPJSR010000071.1:0-1549 GCF_051390675.1 Streptosporangium heterodermiicola | reverse complement strand
CGCCGGTACGGTGACCAGCACCGCCTCGGGCACCTCGATGACCGAAGCCAGGCCCGCTCCCGCCTCCAGCACCACCCAGGAGGGTGCTGCCGTGCCCGTCGGGGCCGCGACCACGCTCCAGCCCACCTGATGCAACCAGCCCTGACCACTTGAGGCGGCCAGATCCGAGGTCGACAGCGGACGCAACGTGAGCGCCTCGACCTCCGCCACCGGCACACCGCTCCCATCGGCGATGAACAGGGTGATATTGGCGACACCGGCCCCCGTCGGTTGGCCACCGGTGTCCGCGTTGGTGGTGAGCCTGACCCGCAGGCTGGTCGCCGCCGTGGCGTGCAGGGACACACCCGACCAGGAGAAGGGCAGGAAGGGCCGTCCCGGCTCGGGCTCCGGCAGCAGATCACCCAGCGCGCTGGCGTGCAACACCGCGTCCAACAACGCCGGATGCACCCCGAACCGCGCCGCGTCAGCGTGCGCCTGCTCGGGCAACACGACCTCGGCGAACACCTCACCGGGGCGTGCCCACGCCCGCGTCACCCCCTGGAAGGTCGGGCCGTACTCCAAGCCGACCGCCGCGAGATCGTCATACAGACCGTCGACCGCCACCGGCCGCGCGTCCACCGGCGGCCACTGCGCCAGCTCGAACGCCGCCACCGGCAGTGGTTCCGCGCTCAGCAGCCCCTCGGCATGACCCGTCCACGGAGCCGTGACGTCGCCTTCCGGGCGGGAGTGGATCGAGACCGCCCTGCCACCGGACTCCTCGGCCGCCCCGATGACGACCTGGACCTGCACCCCGCCCTCGGCGGGCACCACCAGCGGAGCCTGCAGCGTCAGTTCCCGTACGAGCGGCCAGCCCACCTCAGCCCCGGCTCGCAGCACCAGCTCCAGCAATCCGGTCCCCGGCACGATCACCGTCCCGTTGACCACGTGATCGGCCAGCCACGGCTGCGCGGCGACCGACAGGCGACCGCTGAAGACCACCGACTCACCCCCGGCGACCTCCGTCACCGCGCTCAGCAGCGGGTGATCGATCGCGCCCAGCCCGGCGGCACTCATCTCCCCGACCCCGGCGCGCACCGGAATCCAGAAGCGCTCCCGCTGGAAGGCGTACGTCGGCACATCGACATGCCGTGCCGGGGTGAGGATCGACGTCCAGTCGACTCCCACGCCATGGGTGTGGAGTCGGCCGAGTGCCTCGACCAGTGCCCGGACCTCGTCACGGTCCTTGCGCGCGGTCGCGACGAACACCCCGTCCTCGACGCTCTGCTGAGCCAGACCGGTCAGCACCCCATCCGGGCCGACCTCGACGAACACGTTCGCCTGGCAGGCGGTCACCCCGTCGGCGAACCGCACCGCCTCGCGCACATGCCGCACCCAGTAGGCCGGGTCGGTCAGCAGACCGCGCTCGGCAAGCAGGCCCGTCACATTGGAGACGACCGGGATGCTCGGCTCGGCGAAGGTCAATCCCGAGACGATCTGCTCGAACTCGGCCAGCATCGGCTCCATCAACGGCGAGTGGAAGGCGTGCGAGACCCGCAGCCGTCGGGTGCGA
>NZ_JBPJSR010000070.1:0-1553 GCF_051390675.1 Streptosporangium heterodermiicola | reverse complement strand
GCCGCCGCTGAAGCGTCAGTTGGGGCTGGTTCAGGGCGGGCCGCCGTAGCTGAAGCACCGCTGACAGGACCCAGTCCAGGGCTGGGCGCCGAAAGCCACCCATGCCCGTGTCACCTGACCCGGACTCCCGCGCGGAAGACCGCCCGGACGTCCCGGAGCCGGTCGAGATCGTCGAGGGGATTCCCGGTCACGGCCAGCAGGTCGGCGTCCGCGCCCACCGCGATCCGTCCCTTCCGGCCGGAGACCCCGCACGCCCGGGCGGCGAGGCTGGTCGCCGCCGTGAGTGCCTCCAGCGGAGACGGCCCCTCCACGGTGAACTGAGCGATGGCGTACGGCAGCACGTCGTGCGGTTTGACCGGCATGATTCCGGCGTCCGTACCGAGCACGATGCGGGCCCCGAGCTTGTAGAGGCTCCTGAGGGCCTCGTGTACGGCCTCCACACGCTTGGCGACCTCCGGCGGCAGGACGAGCGGTGAGTCGCCGGGGACGACTCCGATCGTCACGCTCACGAAGGTGTCGCTCTCGGCGATGGCGGCGAGCAGGGCGGGGTCCGCGTCGACGCCGTCCGCGGTCACGAACGTGGCGTGCTCGATGCT
Organism: Streptosporangium heterodermiicola; assembly: GCF_051390675.1. Lineage (NCBI taxonomy): Bacteria > Bacillati > Actinomycetota > Actinomycetes > Streptosporangiales > Streptosporangiaceae > Streptosporangium > Streptosporangium heterodermiicola. Next base: position 957 of record NZ_JBPJSR010000070.1, on the reverse strand, counting down.
GTCCACCCCCGCCGCCAGCGCGTCCCTGATCGCCTGCGTACCGTGCGCGTGGGCGGCGACGGGCAGGCCGAGCCGATGTGCCTCGTCGACGACGACCCGCAGATCGGCCGGTGAGTACTGCGATTCGTGCGGCGGCGGCGAGCCCGGCGTCATGTTGCCGCCGCTCAGCATGATCTTGACCACCGCGCAGTCCCGCTCGTGCCGCTCCCGTACCGCGGCGCGCAGGGCGGCGGCTCCTTCGGCCGCTCCGCCCATGAAATGGCAGTGGCCGCCGGGCGTGGTGATCGGGGGCCCGGCGGCGAGGATCTCCGGCCCCTCCCCGAACTCCGCCCTCAACCTCAGCGCCAGATAGTCGCGGTCACCGAGGTCGCGCACGGTCGTGATACCGGCCCGGAGCGCCCTGTCGGCCGCGGTCCGCATCCTGGCCAGCAACTCCGTGTCGTCGGCGGCGGTGAACGCGGTCACCGGGTCGAGGCCGGCGTCGAAGCCGAGATGCACGTGAGGGTCGACGAGTCCCGGCATCAGGAAGGTGTCCGCGCCCAGGTCGATCAGGTCCACCCCGTCCGGCGGAGGAGCGCCTGTCGTGTCCACACCGGTGATCCGCCCGCCCTCCACGAGAACCGTCGTGGGCCCGGACAGGTTCGTGCCGTCGAACATCAGTCCGGCGTGAATCGCGAGAGGCGTCATGGTCGTGAGGCTCCTGGGGGAGGTGGCGTACGCGGCCCCCCGTCCCGTTCCCCGGACGTCGCGGGTCTGGTGGCGGCGGCTGGCACAACAACATCACGAACGACCTGAGAGGCCCCTGAATCTCCCTGAGAAGATCCTGAGAAGGGCACCTCGGACATCGATGAGCCTTGGCGGCCTGTGGCGCCTCAGCCCTGGACTGGGTCCTGTCAGCGGTGCTTCAGCTACGGCGGCCCGCCCTGAACCAGCCCCAACTGACGCTTCAGCGGCGGT
>NZ_JBPJSR010000068.1:0-1711 GCF_051390675.1 Streptosporangium heterodermiicola | reverse complement strand
TCTGCTGCTGGAGAGCTCGTGGGAGGCGATCGAGCGGGCGGGCCTGGACCCGGTGGGGTTGCGTGGCAGCCGTACGGGTGTCTTCGCCGGGGTGATGTACCACGACTACGCGCCGCACCTCTCTGACGCGCCGGGCGAGCTGGAGGGCCTGATCGGCACCGGCAGCTCGGGCAGCGTCGCCTCGGGCCGGGTGTCTTACACCCTGGGCCTGGAGGGTCCCGCGGTCACGGTGGACACGGCGTGTTCGTCGTCGCTGGTCGCGCTGCACTGGGCGGCACAGTCCCTGCGGTCGGGCGAGTGTGACCTGGCCCTGGCGGGTGGCGTCACGGTGATGGCCACGCCGAGCACCTTCGTCGAGTTCTCGCGGCAGCGTGGCCTGTCGGTGGACGGGCGCTGCAAGGCGTTCTCCGCGTCGGCGGACGGCACAGGCTGGGGAGAAGGCATCGGTGTGCTGCTCGTCGAGCGGCTCTCGGACGCGCGGCGCAACGGTCACCAGGTCCTCGCGGTCCTGCGGGGGTCGGCGATCAACCAGGACGGTGCGAGCAACGGCCTGACCGCCCCGAACGGCCCGGCGCAGCAGCGGGTGATCCGCCAGGCACTGGCGAACGCGGGCCTGTCCAGCGCGGATGTGGACGTGGTCGAGGCGCACGGCACCGGAACGGTGCTGGGCGACCCGATCGAGGCGCAGGCGCTGCTGGCTACGTACGGTCAGGACCGTCCTGAGGACCGGCCGCTGTGGCTGGGGTCCATCAAGTCGAACATCGGTCACGCGCAGGCCGCCGCGGGCGTGGCCGGTGTGATCAAGATGGTGATGGCGCTGCGCAACGGCGTCATGCCGCGCACGCTGCACGCCGAGGAGTCCTCGCCGTACGTGGACTGGTCGGCGGGCGCCGTCGAGCTGCTGACCGAGGCGCGCTCATGGGATGTGGAGGACCGTCCGCGCCGGGCCGCGGTCTCGTCCTTCGGGATCAGCGGCACGAACGCACACGTGATCATCGAGCAGGGTCCGGCGGAGGCCCAGGTTGACGCTGTCGAGCTGCCGGTGACGCCCTGGCTGGTCTCGGCCAAGACTCCGGAGGCGCTGCGGGGACAGGCTTCCCGGCTCGCGTCCTGGGTGGAGACTCAGCCGGAGCTGAACCCGGCCGACGCGGCCTGGACGCTGGCGACCGGTCGTGCCCTGCTGGAGCAGCGCGCGGTGGTGGTGGGTGCGGATCGGGCTGAGCTGGTGGCGGGCCTGCGTGCCCTGGCCGAGGGTACGGAGACGTCTGGTGCCGCAGCTGGAGGCAGGCTGGCGATGTTGTTCGCCGGTCAGGGTAGCCAGCGGGTGGGGATGGGGGCGTCCCTCGCGGCGGCGTTCCCGGTGTTCGCCGAGGCACTGGACGAGGTCTGCGCGTTGCTGCCGGGTTCGGTGCGTGAGGTGATGTTCTCCGGTCCGGAGGAGGTGCTGGCCGAGACGGGGGTGACGCAGCCTGCGTTGTTCGCCTTCGAGGTGGCCCTGTACCGGCTGCTGGCTTCGTTCGGGGTGACCCCGGATGTGCTGGTGGGTCACTCGGTGGGGGAGATCGCGGCTGCTCATGTGGCCGGGGTGCTCTCGTTGCCCGACGCGTGTGCTCTGGTTACGGCTCGTGCGCGGTTGATGCAGGGGCTTCCGGAGGGTGGGGCGATGCTGGCCATCGCCGCCTCCGAGGCGGACATCCTTCCCCTGCTGGAA
>NZ_JBPJSR010000067.1:0-1774 GCF_051390675.1 Streptosporangium heterodermiicola | reverse complement strand
AGAGCCTGAACGTGGAGACCTTCACGCTGAAGACGTGGCTGAAGGAAGCGGGCATCCAGATCAGCCCGGCCGCGGCCGCGCCGGTGGCGGTGGGCTCGTCAGGGTTGTCGGGCGGGGTGGGGCCGGGGGAGCGTCATCCGGTGAGCGTGTTGAACGAGCTGACCCAGCAAGGCCGCATCGAGGCGGTCACCTGGACGGTGGAATCGACCGGGCCGTCGCACGCCCCGGCCTTCACCGCGGCCGCCGCCACCCGCCTGCTCGCCACGAACACACCGATCCGCGGCGAAGGGAGCGGAGCCAGTAAGGCGGCCGCCCGATCGGCGGCCGCCGCCGTGCTGCTGGCCCGCCTCAATGCTCTGTAGGCCAGCACGGACCGGTATGGGAGGGCAGGCGGTCAGCTGGTACTGGCTCGCCTGAGTAGATCCTTGACCGCTCGGTTGTCGTCACTGGACAGGCTCTTGAGGTGGGCCTTGCGTAGTGCGCGCAGGCGCCGTGCGCACCGGGTCTTGTTCTTGCGGTCTTCCTGGGCCAGCGCCTCTTCCAGGCGTGCGATGGCGTCCTTGAACTCGTTGGCGATCTGCTCTTCGGAGCGGGGCGCGGGCACCCTCGGTGCGGGGGCGTACCACTGAGTGGGCTCTGACGCACGTGGGCGGGGAGCCCTGCGCGCGAAATCATCGACCTGTTCGCGGGCAGGGCCGAAGACGGCGGTCTGTTGCGGAACAGGGGCACGCGCCGGGGCCAGCCTCGAGTCGGCTCTCACAGGCGGTGCGGGCTTGGGCAGCCGGGGAGCCCGGTTGGGCGCGGGCACGTACCGGCTGATGCGGCCCCAGTCCCCCACGTTGTCCGGGGTGGACAGGAAGACCTGCAGGGTCGCCGAGGTCGCGTGCATGACGAACCTGAATCGCCCGTAAGCGACGCCCTGCCTGTCCAGGATCGCCGTCACCTCGGTGTTGCGCTCGTGCACGAACCAGTCCCACTCACGCCCCTGCGCGGACGCGGCGTCCTGCTGGACCTGCACGATCGTGACGTCGCCGAGCACGATGCGGGTTTCCCTGGTACCGGCAGGGCCGGTGATGTGCATGTAACGGGCGTCGTGGCGATCGATGGGGTCGAAAAAGTCGACGTGTCCCTCGGGAAGGTCACGGCCTTGGCGCCAGCGCTTCAGCTCGGCCGAGATCATCGGGGCCTCGATGTCGAGCCGACCCCGGCTCTTCTTCGCCAGGCGGCACTGCGCCTCGCTTTCACCGAGGTGATAGAAGTGCGGGATCCTCTCCTCGCCGATGCGAGTGAAGAGCGGGCGCCCGCACCCGTTGACCGTCCCGCACCAGAAATGCACGCCCTCGTGCTCCTGGCGGAACTCTCGGGCGGCGTCGTGTTCGTAGGGCAGGAAGACGGCGTCCCCTGAGTCGGCCGTCAGACCTTTGACGGCCGTCTGCACCAGGCGGCGATCTTGCGCTGCTCCGGAAGTCGAGCGGAGGTGGGTCAAGTGTGGAACTCCTTCCAAACACCAGCCCGGGTTCGGCTCCGGACCGCTTCAGGGTCGCAGAGCGTCACCGCTGGGACGATACGAACCACCAGATGTAGTGGTTTGCAGGTTCATGATGCACTACAGCTAGGTCATTAGCACGCAAGTTCGGATAACTGCAGCTCAAGCCGCGTGTCTCTTTTACTTAGGGTCATATGGGCTGTTCGCGTCGCGTGTCCTTGGCCCCATCGGCGCGGTCGGCGCGGTCGGCGCGGTCGGCGCGGTCGGCGCGGTCGGCGCGGTCGGCGC
>NZ_JBPJSR010000066.1:0-1778 GCF_051390675.1 Streptosporangium heterodermiicola | reverse complement strand
CTGTCGCTGGAGGACGGTGCGCGGGTGGTGGCGTTGCGCAGCCGGGCGATCGTGGCGCTGGCGGGTCGGGGCGGGATGGTGTCGGTCCCGCTGCCGTCGGCGGAGGTTGCCGGGCGGCTGGCCGGACTGAACGGCCGGGTGTCAGTGGCGGCGATCAACGGCCCGGCCTCGACGGTGATCTCCGGTGAGGTGAACGCGCTGGACGGGCTGCTCGCCGAGTACGAGGCGGCGGGGGTGCGGGCCAAGCGGATCGAGGTCGACTACGCCTCGCACTCCGCGTACGTCACCGCGATCGAGGACGAGCTCGCCGCGCTGCTGGCGCCGGTCGCGCCGCGCATCGGCCGTACCCCGTGGTATTCGACGGTGCGGGGGTGCTGGCTGGAGGGTGTGGAGGCCGGTGGCGCGTACTGGTACGAGAATCTGCGCGAGACGGTGGGGTTCGGTCCGGCGGTGGAGGCGCTGGCGGGTGAGGGGTTCCGGTTCTTCGTGGAGTGCAGTGCGCATCCGGTGTTGCGGATCGGGGTGCTGGAGAGTGTGGAGGCCGCCGGGGTCGCGGATGCCTGTGTGGTGGTGGGCACGTTGCGGCGTGACGACGGTGGGTTGCGCCGGTTGTGGACGAGCGCGGCCGAGGTGTGGGTACGCGGCGGCGAGGTCGACTGGGAGCGGGCCATCGCCCCGGCCAGGCCGAGCGCCGTCGACCTGCCCACCTACGCCTTCCAGCACCAGCGCTACTGGCTGCTGGGGACGAGTGGCGCGGGCGACGCGGAGAGCCTCGGCCTCTGGGCGACCGGGCACCCGCTGCTCGGCGCGTCCACCGGGCTCGCGGAGAGCGGGGCGGCGGTGCTCACCGGACGCGTGTCGATCGCCACTCACCCGTGGCTCGCCGACCACGCGGTCAACGGGCAGGTGCTGCTGCCGGGAACCGGTCTCGTGGAGCTGGCCGTACGGGCGGGCGACGAGGTCGGCTGCGACCTGCTGGAGGAGCTGACGCTGCAGGCGCCGCTGTTCCTGCCCGAGCGCGGAGCCGTCCAGCTCCAGGTGGCCGTCGGCGCGCTCGACGAGGACGGGCGCAGGCAGCTGGGGATCTACTCCCGCCCGCACGACGAGCAGGACGAGCCCTGGACCCAGAACGCGGCGGGCATCCTGGCCCGCGTCGGCGTGGTCGTGCCGGAGGCCGAGGAGACCTGGCCCCCGGAGGGCGCGCGGGCCGTCGGCATGGACGGGCTGTACGAGAACTTCGCCGCCATCGGCCTGGACTACGGACCCGCCTTCCGCGGGCTGCGGGCCGCGTGGCGCAGGGGCGACGAGGTCTTCGCCGAGCTGGCGCTGCCCGAGGAGATGGCACGGGACGCCGCCAGGTTCGGGCTGCACCCGGCGCTGTTCGACGTCGCCCTGCACGCCACCGCCCTCGGTGAGTTCGCGACCGACTCCGAGCCCGGCCGGCCCTCCCTGCCGTTCGCCTGGAACGGGGTCGCGCTGCACGCCTCCGGAGCCACGAAGCTCCGCATCAGGATCTCGCTGACCGCCCAGGGCTCGGTCTCGCTCAAGCTGACGGACACCGCGGGCCTCCCGGTGGCGACGGTCGCGTCGCTGGCCGTACGCCCGGTCTCCGTCGGCGGGCCGGAGGCCACCCGCGCCACCGGACTCAGGAACAAGCTGTTCCACGTCGAGTGGAGCGAGGCTCCTGCCGGTTCGGCCGGGGTGCCCGAGTGGGTGGTGGCCGACTCTCTGGACGGTGGGGTCGCGGAGTGTGTGCTGGTCGAGGTGTCGGCCGGGGT
>NZ_JBPJSR010000065.1:0-1794 GCF_051390675.1 Streptosporangium heterodermiicola | reverse complement strand
AACTGGTGAGGACCCGTAAGGCAATTACTGCTGGTTTCGGTGCGACTTCGGTGAGTGGTGTGCTAGCTGGCTTTCCATGGCGATGTCGGAGGCGGGGTTGGCGGTCCTGGATGTGAAGTTCGCGGCTGTGCTTCCGCATCTGGACGAGCGGCAGCGTCGTTTGTATCTGGCTGCTGAGGCGGATGCGCTCGGGCATGGCGGGATCGCGGTGGTGGCCAGACTGGCAGAAGTATCGGAGTCGACCATCACGCGGGGACGTCTCGAGCTCGCGAGCGGTGCGCCGGTGTTGGGACGGGTGCGCCGTCCTGGTGGTGGACGTAAGTCGGCTGCTGAGCGGGATCCTGGTCTGGTTGCGGCGCTCGAGGCGTTGATCGAGCCGCGGGAGATCGGTGATCCGGTTTCTCCGCTGCGCTGGACCACCGCCTCACTGCGGGACCTGGCCGCAGAGTTGACCGAGACGGGCCATCCGATCAGCGCCCCGGCGGTAGGCGATCTGCTGCGCTCGATGGGATTCAGTCTCCAGAGCATGGCCAAGAAACGTGCCGGCAACCAGGTTCCTGACCGCGACGCCCAGTTCCAGCACATCAACACCAAGGTCGAGCAGTTTCTAGCTGAGGGCTTGCCGGTGGTGAGCGTGGATGCCAAGAAGAAGGAACCGATCGGTGACTTCGCCCGAGCCGGCCGCACCTACCGGCCGAAGGGGAACCCGATCACGGCCCCAGATCACGACTTCACCTTCGCCGATACCCCCGTCGCGATCCCCTATGGCATCTATGACCTGGGCCAAGACGTCGGCTGGGTGAATGTGGGCACCGACCGCAACACCGCGGCGTTCGCGGTGGAGTCGATCCGCCGCTGGTGGAACCAGCAAGGCCGAGATGGCTACCCGGACGCGATTCGGCTTCTGATCACCGCCGATTCCGGAGGGGCGAACTCCGCTGACTCCCACCTGTTCAAGAACGACCTGGCCGACTTCGCCGACGAATGCGGGCTGGCCGTCACCGTGCTGCACTTTCCGCCCGGGACATCGAAGTGGAACAAGGTCGAGCACCGCTTGTTCTCCCGCATCACCCACAGCCTGCGCGGACGGCCCCTGACCAGCTATGAGGTGCTGCTGCAGAGCATCTCGGCAACCCGCACCAGTACCGGCCTGACCGTCAGCGCCGTCCTGGACGAGGGCGACTACCCCACCGGCCGCACCCTCACCAAGGAGCAGCGCCAGGTACTCCTGCGGCGCGTCCAGCGTGACGACTTCCACGGCGAGTGGAACTACACGATCGCGCCCTACGATCCCAGCACGGCGCCACCGGCCGAGCCGCAACAGGCGAAGGCGCCCCCGATCCCGGCCGAGGGCACTTACCTGCTCACCCACCCCGCTGTGACCGGCATGTCCCGCGACCAGTTCGACCGGCTCGTGACCGAACTCCAGCCCTGGCGCCAGACCCTGGCCGAGGCCGAACGTGAGAAACGCAAGGGCATCAACCGGCGCGGATACAACCCCGGGTTCGGGTTCCTCGACCACCAGCACCGCGTCCTGGCTGCGGTGCTAAGCCACCGCAACACCGTCACGCTCACCCTGGCCGCCCGGCTACTCGGCCGAGACCGCAACACCCTCAGCTACCACGCCCACCGGACCAGGCCCCTGCTGGGCTTCGCCTCTCCCGACCTGGCCGCAATCCTCGCCCAGCCCCGCCGCCGGACCCACCCGCCCCGCTCGATCGAGGCCCTCCACAACGAGATCACCGCCTACGAAACCAACATCAACTCGGGCAGTAGTTAGTTAACGGGCCCTGA
>NZ_JBPJSR010000064.1:0-1990 GCF_051390675.1 Streptosporangium heterodermiicola | reverse complement strand
CGCACCCGCCACCACCGCGGCCGCGATCTCCCCCTGGGAGTGACCCACCACCGCCGCCGGCTCCACCCCCAGCGAACGCCACACCTCGGCGAGCGAGACCATCACCGCCCACAACACCGGCTGCACCACATCCACCCGGTCAAACCCCGGCTGACCCGCCTCGGCCCGCAACACCCCGGTCAACGACCAGTCCACGAACCCCGACAGCGCCACCTCACACTCCGCCATCCGCCCCGCGAACACCGCAGAGCTCTCCAGCAGCTCAACCCCCATCCCCAGCCACTGCGACCCCTGACCGGGGAAGACGAACACCGTCTTACCGTCCGAGCCGGGCGCGCCGGTCACCACTCCGGCGCTGACGCCACCCGAGGCCAGCGTCGCCGTACCGGCGAGCAGCTCACCCCGATCCGCGCCCACGACCACCGCGCGGTGGTCGAACACCGACCTGGAGGACGCCAGGGAGTGGGCCACGTCGGCGTCGGAGTCGGTTCCCGCCTCCAGCCACGTCCCGAGCCGCTCGGCCTGGGCCCGGAGCGCGTCGCCCGTCTTCGCCGACAGCACCCACGGCAGCACCGGCAGCTCTGCGGGCACCTCGGCCTCGGCCGCCTCCTGGGCGGGGGCCTCCTCCAGCACCACGTGCGCGTTCGTACCGCTGACCCCGAAGGAGGAGACGGCGGCCCGGCGCGGGTGGTCCCCGGAGGTCCACGAGCGGTCCTCGGTGAGCAGCTCCACGGCACCGGCCGACCAGTCCACGTGCGGGCTCGGCTCGTTCGCGTGCAGGGTCCGAGGCAGCACGCCGTGCCGCATCGCCATCACCATCTTGATGATTCCGGCGGCGCCCGCGGCGGCCTGGGCGTGACCGATGTTCGACTTGATGGACCCCAGCCACAGCGGCCGGTCCTCAGGCCGGTCCTGGCCGTACGTGGCCATCAACGCCTGCGCCTCGATCGGGTCGCCGAGCGGCGTCCCGGTGCCGTGCGCCTCGACCGCGTCGATGTCGGCGGGCGACAGGCCCGCGTTGGACAGGGCCTGGCGGATCACCCGCTGCTGCGAAGGACCGTTCGGAGCGGTCAGGCCGTTGCTCGCGCCGTCCTGGTTGACCGCGCTGCCCCGTACGACGGCGAGGACCTGGTGGCCGTTGCGCTGAGCGTCCGACAGCCGCTCGACGAGCAGCATGCCCACGCCCTCACTCCAGCCCGCGCCGTCGGCGTCCGCCGAGAACGCCTTGCACCGGCCGTCGACGGACAGGGCGCGCTGCCTGCAGAACTCGATGAACGTTCCCGGGGTCGCCATCACCGTCACGCCACCGGCCAGGGCCAGGTCGCACTCGCCGTTCCTGAGCGCCTGCACGGCCAGGTGCAGCGCGACCAGCGACGAGGAACACGCCGTGTCCACGGTCATCGCGGGCCCCTCGAACCCGAACGTGTACGACACCCGCCCGGAGGCGACGCTGCCGGAGTTCCCGGTGCCGATCAGGCCCTCCAGCTCCTCCGGTATGGAGGTGAGCTGGCTCGCGTAGTCGTGGTACATCACGCCGGTGAACACGCCCGTACGGCTGCCGCGCAGGTGGTTCAGGCGGATACCGGCCCGCTCGACCGCCTCCCACGACGTCTCCAGCAGCAGCCGCTGCTGCGGGTCCATCGCGAGGGCCTCACGCGGGCTGATCCCGAAGAAGCCGGGGTCGAAGTCACCGGCCTCTCCCAGGAAGCCGCCGCGCCGCACGTAGGAGGTGCCGTGGGCCTCGGGGTCCGGGTCGTACAGTCTGTCCAGGTCCCAGCCGCGATCGGTGGGGAAGTCGCCGATGGCGTCCGTGCCGGACGACACCAGGTTCCACAGTCCCTCGGGCGAGGAGACGCCGCCGGGGTAGCGGCAGGCCATCCCCACGATCGCGATCGGCTCGTCGTCGACCATCGTCCTCGCCACGGTGACCGCACCGGCCGAGGCGGCTCCGCCGAGCTCGCTCGCCAGGTGATCGGCCACCGCCTGGGCG
>NZ_JBPJSR010000063.1:0-2493 GCF_051390675.1 Streptosporangium heterodermiicola | reverse complement strand
ATGCTTTGTGGTCAAGTCCTCGGCCTATTAGTACTGGTCAGCTCCACACATTACTGCGCTTCCACTTCCAGCCTATCAACCCGGTCGTCTACCGGGAGCCTTACCCACTCTCATGGTGGGAGACCTCATCTCAAGGCGAGCTTCCCGCTTAGATGCTTTCAGCGGTTATCCCTTCCGAACGTAGCCAACCAGCCGTGCTCCTGGCGGAACAACTGGCACACCAGAGGTTCGTCCGTCCCGGTCCTCTCGTACTAGGGACAGCTCCTTTCAAGTCTCCTGCGCGCGCAGCGGATAGGGACCGAACTGTCTCGCGACGTTCTAAACCCAGCTCGCGTACCGCTTTAATGGGCGAACAGCCCAACCCTTGGGACCTACTCCAGCCCCAGGATGCGACGAGCCGACATCGAGGTGCCAAACCATCCCGTCGATATGGACTCTTGGGGAAGATCAGCCTGTTATCCCCGGGGTACCTTTTAGCCGTTGAGCGACGGCGCTTCCACATGCCACCGCCGGATCACTAGTCCCAGCTTTCGCTCCTGCTCGACCCGTCGGTCTCACAGTCAAGCTCCCTTGTGCACTTACACTCGACACCTGATTGCCAACCAGGCTGAGGGAACCTTTGGGCGCCTCCGTTACTCTTTAGGAGGCAACCGCCCCAGTTAAACTACCCACCAGACACTGTCCCTGATCCGGATCACGGACCGAAGTTAGACGTTCAAAACGACCAGAGTGGTATTTCACCAATGACTCCACCACCACTAGCGTGACAGCTTCACCGTCTCCCACCTATCCTACACAAGACGTTCCAAACGCCAATGTCAAGCTATAGTGAAGGTCCCGGGGTCTTTCCGTCCTGCTGCGCGTAACGAGCATCTTTACTCGTAGTGCAATTTCGCCGGGTCTGCGGTTGAGACAGCGGGGAAGTCGTTACGCCATTCGTGCAGGTCGGAACTTACCCGACAAGGAATTTCGCTACCTTAGGATGGTTATAGTTACCACCGCCGTTTACTGGCGCTTAAGTTCTCAGCTTCGCCACACACGTGCGACTAACCGGTCCCCTTAACGTTCCAGCACCGGGCAGGCGTCAGTCCGTATACATCGTCTTACGACTTCGCACGGACCTGTGTTTTTAGTAAACAGTCGCTTCCCCCTGGCCTCTGCGACCCCCACCAGCTCAGAACGCAAAGGTTCGTCACCAGCGAAGGCCCCCCTTCTCCCGAAGTTACGGGGGCAATTTGCCGAGTTCCTTAACCACAGTTCACCCGATCGCCTTAGTATTCTCTACCTGACCACCTGAGTCGGTTTAGGGTACGGGCCGCCACGACACTCACTAGAGGCTTTTCTCGGCAGCATAGGATCACCCACTTCGCCACAATCGGCTCGGCATCACATCTCAGGATACGTGAACCGCGGATTTACCTACGGTTCTCCCTACATGCTTACCCCAGGACTACCATCGCCTGGGCTGGGCTACCTTCCTGCGTCACCCCATCGCTTACCTACTACCAGTTCAGGCCAGGCGTTCACCCTCACCCCAAACCCGAAGGCTCGGAGGGGTTAAGGACCCTTAGTATCACTGGATTCAGTATTGGCGCATCGTAGCGGGTACGGGAATATCAACCCGTTGTCCATCGACTACGCCTGTCGGCCTCGCCTTAGGTCCCGACTTACCCTGGGCGGATTAGCCTGCCCCAGGAACCCTTGGTCATCCGGCGCAGAAGTTTCTCACTTCTGATTCGCTACTCATGCCTGCATTCTCACTCGCACAGCCTCCACAGCTGGATCACTCCGCTGCTTCCCCGGCCGCACGACGCTCCCCTACCCATCCACACACCTAGACAGACAAGCTGCCGGGTTAAAGTGTGAATGCCACGACTTCGGCGGTGTACTTGAGCCCCGCTACATTGTCGGCGCAGAATCACTTGACCAGTGAGCTATTACGCACTCTTTCAAGGGTGGCTGCTTCTAAGCCAACCTCCTGGTTGTCACTGCGACTCCACATCCTTTCCCACTTAGCACACGCTTAGGGGCCTTAGTCGGTGGTCTGGGCTGTTTCCCTCTCGACTACGGAGCTTATCCCCCGCAGTCTCACTGCTACGCTCTCACTTACCGGCATTCGGAGTTTGGCTGACGTCAGTAACCTTGTCGGGCCCATTAGCCATCCAGTGCTCTACCTCCGGCAAGAAACACGTAACGCTGCACCTAAATGCATTTCGGGGAGAACCAGCTATCACGGAGTTTGATTGGCCTTTCACCCCTAAACACAGGTCATCCCCCAGGTTTTCAACCCTGGTGGGTTCGGTCCTCCACGCGGTCTTACCCGCGCTTCAACCTGCCCATGCCTAGATCACTCCGCTTCGGGTCTACAGCATGCGACTCAAACGCCCTATTCAGACTCGCTTTCGCTACGGCTCCCCCACACGGGTTAACCTCGCCACACACCATAACTCGCAGGCTCATTCTTCAAAAGGCACGCAGTCACATCACAAACAA
>NZ_JBPJSR010000062.1:0-3761 GCF_051390675.1 Streptosporangium heterodermiicola | reverse complement strand
TGTCTCCCCGGCGAAATACTTGGCCGCCTTACGCAGAATGTCGCGCTCGGTGGTCAGTTTCCGCTCGCTGGCCTCCAGCTGACGCACCTGCTCCTCCAGCTCCCGGATACGCTCAGCAGCGTCATCGGCACCGACCGGCATCGGGTCCCGAGCAGCAGACCGGGCTGCAGACCGGGCTGCAGAGGGCACGCCGCCGTTCCTCTCACGCGCCCGCAGCACCCACGCACGCAGGCTGCCCCGGCCCACGCCCAGGTCGGCGGCGATGCCTTTGTAGGTCGCCCCCTCGCTGGACTCGTACAAGGCCACAGCATCGGCCTTGAACTCGTCTGAGTAGTCCTTCAACGCCATCGGCGGTATCTCGCTTCCTCCGGATCAAGCAAGATCCAGTATCAGCGTGTCCACCAAACGGGGGGAGGCCTCACCCGCCGAGTCCGGGGCCGTCACCACGGTCGGCCACGGCGACGCCTGGGCGGAGTACCGGGCCGTCGGTGCCGCCATGCTCGGTGCCGCCCCGGCCGACCGTGTCGTGGGAATCGATCCTCTAGCGTCAGGTGAGCTGGGTCAGGCGATCGGTCCCTGGTATGCCATCCAGAAGTCGACAGCTGCCGCCCGCGGATGCGGTATGACCGCGGTGTCGTCACCGAACTGCATCACCCGGCCGGGCGCCTGTTCCACGGTGGGCCAGCCGGGCAGACCCGGCGCGTTCGGGTCCCCATGGCGTACGAAACCGATCCAGTACGCGCTCATGGCGTCGCGCAGCCGGTAGTCCGCCGGCTCGTAGTCCGGACTGCCGCCACGGCTCAGGTTGTCGTACGCGTACATTACCTCCGCCCCGTGATAGGCCCCAAACTTCTGGAGGCCGATTTCCGGCGGCACGCGTGTGAAGAAGTAGAGATAGGCCGCCGATTCGCCGGTCTGTGTCTGCAGCCGCGCCCAGCGGTGCATGCCGCGGGTCATGACGCGGTCGGTGTCGGCGCGCAGGCGTGATTGGAGCACCTGCTCCGGTGTACCGCCCGGATACAGGGCCAGGAATCTGTCGGCCTCTCGCCCGTATGTCTCCCGCACCCATTGCTCGTAGACGGTGACGTCCGTGTCAGGTGGGCTTACCAGGGCGAGCGAGGCCTCATCGGCGTTGCTGCCGACCAGGATGGGCACGTCAAGCTGTTCGCCCGCGGCATAGATCTCCGCGGGTGGCCGGGCCAGGACGTGCCCGTCGACCGACGGGCGCCAATGTGACCTGATCGCTTCAGCCGCCTTGACGACCCGCTCCACCGGCATCGCGCGCATCTGCTCGATCGTCGCCCCGCCCAATCGCTCGGCAAGACGCCGTCCGGCCTGCTCGGCCACGCCCCGGGTGTCGCTTTGGTCCCCATTGTCCGTGTCGCCGCTGGTGCCCATGCACGCGCCGCTGCCGGCGATGATGCCGTGCACCAGTCCCTCGGCCAGTGGCGTGGCGCCCAGAATGCATACGCTTTCGCCGCCGGCCGACTCTCCCGCGACCGTGATACGGCTGGGATCGCCGCCGAATTCCGCAATGTTTTCCCGGACCCACCGCAGTGCGGCCAGCTGGTCCATGATTCCGTAGTTGCCCGAGGCATTCAGCGTCGATTCCGCCGCGAGGTCGGGGTGGGACAGGAAGCCGAGCACACCCAGCCGGAAGTTCACGGTGACCGTGAGGATGTCCCCCCGGGCCGCGAGGGCCTCGCCGTCATAGAGCGGCAAGGCCCCGGAGCCGGTCGCGAAACCGCCGCCCGGGATGTAGACCAGGACAGGCCGGTTCGTGGCGGCGCTTTTGGTGCTTCGCCAGATGTTGAGAGAAAGACTGTCCTCACTGGTGGGATAGGGGTTGAGGAAGGTGTCCTCCAGCGGGATGTCCACGATCTGCGCGAGAGCCCGGCTGCGGAAGGAAGACGAGCTCTGCACCGGAACGGCGGAGAACCGGTCGGCGGTGAACACCCCGCTGCGCCGCAATGGGGGCTGCGGGGCGCGCCACCGCAGATCGCCGACCGGCGGCCGCGCGTACGGGATGCCGGCGAAGATCTCGACCGTTCGATCGTCATTGGAAACGCCCGTGACAGGACCTTCCCCGGTTTTGACCGCCGCGGTCCGCCGTGGTTCCTCGCCGCCGGCCGGGCGGGTCTGTGCTGGCGGGTAGGCGAGGACTGCCGTGGCGGCGACCAGAATTCCCGCCAGCAGCCACGCCCCGGCCTGAAGTACCAGCCGCTTCGGCCGCCACCACCGCGCGGTCAGGCCGAGCCCAGCCAACATGGCCGCGACCAGGGCCCATCCCCACCAGGGGCTGCGGTTTAACCAAAGCAGGCCGGAGGCGATCCCGGCCACCGGAATCAGCGGAAGCATGGGGGAAGTCAACGCCATGTTCCCGCCACATACTCAGCCGACGGTCGTCTCGGCTCATCCCAGGCTCGTGGGCGCTCGGCCTCGGCGAGCACGCGATGGGTCAGCGTGCGGACGGATGCCGAGATCTCCGGACTCAGGTACGTCAAAAGATCCTGCGACGGAACGCCATCCGGACCGACAATCAGGCCGGCCGCGTCGTCGAAGGCCGGATTGATGGCAGCGGCGACGATCGGCCCCGCGCTCTGCGACGCCGGCCGCATTCCCGCCTGGATCGCATCCCACAGGTGCCGCACCGCGGGCGGGAGAATCTGCGGGGTCATCGCCGCCGCGTTCGGCGTCGCGGCTGCGGCCGGACCGAGCGGATCTACGGAGAGCACCGTGATCCCGCTTCCCCTCAGCTCCTCGGCCAGATCCTGACTGTGTGCGAGCCGGGCGAGCTTGGCCCGGCCGCACACCGCCATGCCGTAATAATCCCCGGCCTGCTCGATCTCTTCGTAGTCCAACGGCCCATCGGCCGCCGCGACCGTGATCGACGACGACGTGACCTCGACGATCCGGCTGGGCGCACCCGCCCGCAACACACCGAGAAGTTCCCGGGTCAAAACGACCGGAGCGAGGTGGTTGACGGCCAAGCTCGCCTCGATCCCGTCGACCGTCTCCCACCGTGTCGACCACATGCCACCGACATTGTTCACCAGCAGGTGCAACGGCCCTTCCTGCGCGAGGCGTGCGCCCAGCTCCCGCGTCTGCCGCAACGAGGAAAGGTCGGCCTGGAGAAACCGAGCGCCCTCCCCGATCAGGCCGGCCGCCTCCTGGCCACGGCCGGCGTCCCGGCCGACCACGGTCACGGCGAAGCCTACTTCTGCCAGCTGACTCGCCACGTAGAAGCCGATGCCTCCCGTGCCGCCGGTGACCACCGCTTTTCTCACCACAATTCTCCTCCGATCCTGGTAACAAACCCCACCACAATGTGTGGTTTCGGCAGCGTCCCGTGCCTGCACGGGATGGGCCGGCCGGGTGTGTCCCGGCGTGGTGGGCGACCCGCACCAGGAGGCACCCTCGCTGCTCGCGCCCGCTTCAGTCGATGATCGCGGTGACTTCGGCCTCGATGAGGATGCCGGGCTCGAAAAGCACGTCCACCCCGATCAGCGCGGCCGGTGGCGTGGCGATGTCGAACTCGCGGGCCGCCTGCTCGATGCCCGCGTTGAAGGCGTCGTACATCTCTCTCTTCCAGCCCGCGGCGTACCACGTGACGCGGACGACGTCGGGAAACGTCGCTCCGGCCGCGTCCAGCGCTTTGGCGACGTTGCGGTAGACCTGGGTGACCTGCCCGGCGAGGTCGCCCGGTGCCACGAGTTCGCCGTTCTCGTTCCAGGCGACCTGTCCGGCGATGTGGACCTGCC
>NZ_JBPJSR010000061.1:0-3838 GCF_051390675.1 Streptosporangium heterodermiicola | reverse complement strand
GGCTTCGGGTGAGGCGCAGGTCGCGGTACGCGCCGGTGCGGTGTGGATACCGCGTCTGGTGCGTGCGGTGGTGGCGCCGGCCGAGGAGGATCGTGTACCGGTGTTCGGGCCGGAGGGCACGGTGCTGGTCACCGGCGGTTTGAGTGGTCTGGGCGCGTTGGCGGCCAGGCATCTGGTGACTGCCTATGGTGTGCGGCGGCTGCTGCTGGCCAGCCGTCGTGGCGTACGGACGCCGGGGGCGGCCGAGCTGGTGGCGGAGCTGGCCGAGCTGGGGGCCACGGTCGAGGTCGCGGCCTGCGACGTCGGTGATCGGGACGCGCTGGCGCAGCTGATCGCGGGTATCCCGGCGGAGTATCCGCTCAGGGGTGTGGTGCACGCGGCCGGGGTCCTGGACGACGGTGTGATCACTGCGCTCACCCCCGAGCGGCTGGATGGGGTCATGCGGCCCAAGGCGGATGCGGCCTGGCATCTGCACGAGCTGACCCGGGATCTGGATCTGTCGGCGTTCGTGCTGTTCTCCTCGGTGGCGGGAACGCTGGGTGGTCCCGGGCAGGGCAACTACGCCGCCGCCAACGCCTTCCTCGACGCCCTGGCCGAGCACCGCAGGTCACAGGGCCTGGCGGGCACCTCGCTGGCCTGGGGCCTGTGGGCGATCGGCGGGATGGCGGAGGAGCTGACCGAGGCCGACGTACGCCGCATGGAGCGCGTGGGCCTGAAGCCGCTGTCGGCAGCCGACGGGCTGGCGCTGTTCGACGCCGCTCTGCGCCACGACCGGCCGACGCTGGTCGCCGCCCGGTTCGCCCAGGGCAGGAACCCGGCCCGGACGACGCTGCCACGAGCGGGAACCTTCAACGGCCTCGCGGGACGGCTGGCCGCGATGGAGCCCGCGGAACGCCGGTCGGTCCTGTCCGACCTGGTGTGCCAGGAAGTGGCGACGGTGCTCGGGCACGCCTCGAAGGAGGCCGTCCAGCCGGATCGCGCCTTCCAGGACCTCGGCTTCGACTCCCTCACCGCGGTCGAGTTCAGGAACAGGCTCAGCGCCGTCACCGGACTCCGGCTGCCGGCCACGCTGATCTTCGACTACCCGACCGCCGAAGCGGTGGCGGACTACGTGGGGGCGGAACTGACCGGCGCCGCGTCCGCGATCGCGTCGGTCACGACGACCAGGACGCCGAACGACGACGAGCCGATCGCGATCGTGGGCATGGCCTGCCGCTACCCCGGCGGCGTGCTGTCGCCCGAGGGGCTGTGGGACCTCGTGGCCGACGGTACGGACGCCATCTCCGAGTTCCCCGCCGACCGTGGCTGGGACATGGAGAGGATCTACAACCCGGACCCGGAGAGCGAGGGCACCTCCTACGTGAAGCACGGCGGCTTCCTGTACGACGCCGCCGAGTTCGACCCCGGCTTCTTCGGGATCAGCCCGCGCGAGGCGCTCACGATGGACCCGCAGCAGCGGCTGCTGCTGGAGGCGTCGTGGGAGGCGCTGGAGCGGGCCGGTGTCAGTCCCGTCGAGCTGCGCGGCAGCCGGACGGGCGTGTTCGCCGGCCTGATGTACCACGACTACGGCCTCGGTGCTCCCGCCTCGACCAGCGGCGGAAGCCTGGTGTCCGGCCGGATCTCCTACACCTTCGGGTTCGAGGGGCCCGCGATGACCGTGGACACGGCGTGCTCGTCGTCGCTGGTCGCGCTGCACCTCGCGGCGCAGGCACTGCGCTCGGGCGAGTGCGACCTGGCCCTCGCGGGCGGTGTCACGGTCATGTCGACGCCCGGGACCTTCATCGAGTTCTCCCGCCAGCGTGGCCTGGCCCCCGACGGCAGGTGCAAGTCCTTCGGCGAGGCGGCGAACGGCACCGCCTGGGGCGAGGGCGTCGGCGTGCTGCTCGTCGAGCGGCTGTCGGACGCGCGGCGCAACGGCCACCAGGTCCTCGCGATCGTACGGGGCAGCGCGGTCAACCAGGACGGTGCGAGCAACGGCCTGACGGCCCCGAACGGTCCGTCACAGCAGCGGGTGATCCGCCAGGCGCTGGCCAGCGCGAACCTGTCGCCCGCGGATGTGGACGCGGTCGAGGCGCACGGCACCGGGACCGTTCTGGGAGACCCGATCGAGGCGCAGGCGCTGATCGCCACCTACGGCCAGGACCGGCCCGCGGACCGGCCGCTGTGGCTGGGCTCGCTGAAGTCCAACATCGGCCACACCCAGGCCGCCGCGGGCGTCGGCGGTGTGATCAAGATGGTGATGGCGATGCGGCACGGGACGCTGCCGCGAACCCTGCACGCCGAGGAGCCGTCGGGACACATCGACTGGTCGGCGGGCGCGGTGGAGCTGCTGACCGAGGCCCGTCCCTGGGACATCGAGGACCGCCCGCGCCGCGCGGCGATCTCCTCCTTCGGGATCAGCGGCACGAACGCGCACGTGATCATCGAGCAGGGCCCGGCGGAGCCCGAGGCCAAGGCTGACGCCGTCGAGCTTCCGGTGACGCCGTGGCTGGTCTCGGCCAAGACCCCCCAGGCACTGCGGGGACAGGCTTCCCGGCTCGCGTCCTGGGTGGAGGAGCGGCCTGAGCTGAACCCGGCCGACGCGGCCTGGACGCTGGCGACGGGCCGGGCACTGCTGGAGCAGCGCGCGGTGGTGATCGGCGCCGACCGGGCCGAGCTGGTGACGGGCCTGCGCGCCTTGGCTGACGGTACGACGGCGCCTGGCGCTGCGGCCGGTGGCGGTCGGCTGGCGATGCTGTTCGCCGGTCAGGGCAGCCAGCGGGTGGGCATGGGGGCGTCCCTCGCAGCGGCGTTCCCGGTGTTCGCCGAGGCGCTGGAGGAGATCTGCGCGTTGCTGCCGGGTTCGGTGCGTGAGGCGATGTTCTCCGGTCCGGAGGAGGCACTGGCCGAGACGGGAATGACCCAACCGGCCCTGTTCGCCTTCGAGGTCGCTCTCTATCGCCTGCTGGCTTCGCTGGGGGTGACTCCGGATGTGCTGGTGGGTCATTCGGTGGGGGAGATCGCGGCCGCTCATGTGGCCGGGGTGCTCTCGTTGCCTGACGCGTGTGCTCTGGTCACGGCGCGGGCGCGGTTGATGCAGGGGCTTCCGGAGGGTGGGGCGATGCTGGCCATCGCCGCCCCGGAAGCGGACATCCTTCCCCTGCTGGAAGGCCGCCAGGACGTGAGCGTCGCGGCAGTCAACGGCCCGACCTCGGTGGTGATCTCCGGTAGCGAGGTCGCGGTGGAGGAGATCGCGGGCTTGGTGAGCGCGCGGACGCGCAGGTTGCGGGTCTCGCACGCGTTCCACTCGCCGTTGATGGAGCCGATGCTGGCGGAGTTCGAGCAGGTCGTCTCGGGGTTGACCTTCGCCGAGCCGGCCATCCCGGTCGTCTCCAATGTGACGGGCCTGCTTGCGGAGCCGGGGTTGTTGACCGACCCGGCGTACTGGGTGCGGCATGTGCGGGAGGCGGTGCGGTTCGCCGATGGTGTGGCCGCCTGCCAGGCGAACGTGTTCGTCGAGATCGGGCCGGACACCACGCTGACCGCGCTGGCTCAGCAGAGTGTCGAGGGCGGTGTGTTCGTCTCGACCGCCCGTAAGGACAGGGATGAGGCTCGGACGCTGGTCAGGGCTCTGGGGCAGTTGCAGGTTCGTGGGGTCGCGGTTGATTGGGAGGCGTTCTTCGCTCCGGCTCGGCCGGCGCGGGTGGATCTGCCGACGTATGCCTTCCAGCGGGAGCGGTTCTGGGTGGCGGCGCAGGCCGAGGCCGGGGACATGGACGCGGCCGGGCTGGAGGGGGTCGATCACCCGCTGCTGAGCGCGGTGACGGAGGTCGCCGGGGGTGAGTCGGTGGTCTTCAGC
>NZ_JBPJSR010000060.1:0-4301 GCF_051390675.1 Streptosporangium heterodermiicola | reverse complement strand
CCGAACTCGGGGCCGAGGTCCTGGACGGACGTCGCCCCCCGGCCCGAGGAGAAGATGTCGGGGTGGCGGCTGGCCTCGACGATGTCCGCGTGCCGCACCAGGGCGTAGTAACCGGGGCCGGGCGGGGCGAAGGGGATCTCGGGCTCGGCGAACAGGATGGGGCCGGGCTGCGCGCGGAGCACCGCGAAGGCGGCCTCCCGCTCGGCCATCGGCCGCTCCCAGAAGGAGATGTCCGACAGATCGATGTCCGCGAGTGAAACCGTCACGCCAGCCTCCACTAGAACCGCATTCTGTTTTATGGATCCTGCCACAGGACCCTCGGCGCAACCAGCCCAGCCAGAACGGGGTTGTTGACCTTCCGGGAGCGCTCCCCATGTGGGAGGCGCCCGGCATGGGAACATGCTCCACCCTGGAACCCGGCGAAAGGAAGGCCGCCGCCTGGCCAAGCTGGTCCGCGTACGCGGCCCGCGCCCGGAAGGCGTCCCGGCGGCCGGCCCCTCGGCGGCCTGGCAACCACACGCTCGGCGCCCCGGCGGCCCGGCCACCACACACTCGGCGACTCGACGGTCAGTGACCCGACGGCGACTCGACGGTCGGTGACTCGGCGGAGACGAGACCCGCGGCTCAGCGGCCCGCGGCTCAGCGGCTCGCGGCTCAGCGGCTCGCGGCTCAGCGGCTCGCGGCTCAGCGGCCGGCGGCGATGAGGTCGGCGGCCCTTTCGGCGATCATGACGGTGGGCGCGTGGGTGTGCCCCCGGACGATGAGCGGCATGACCGAGGCGTCGGCCACCCGCAGGCCGGCGATCCCCCGGACCCGCAGCTCGGGGTCCACCACCGACCCGGGGTCGTCGCCCATCCGGCAGGTGCCGACCGGATGGTAGAGGGTCTCGCTGCGCTCGCGGATCCAGCGGACGAGCTCCTCCTCGGTCCTCGGATTCCAGTACGGGTCCATCGGCGGCCCCGCGAGCGGCCGGAGCGCCTCGGTGGCGAACAGCTCCCGGGCCTTCCGCAGCCCGGCTACCTGCCGCCGGACGTCGGCCGCCGCAGTCAGGTAGCCGGGGTCGATGACGACCTCCCGGCCGTCCAGCGAGAGGCGCCCGCGGCTCTCCGGCCGGAGCAGGATCGAGGCGATGGTGAGGCCGTGGCCGGGCGGCGGGGTGAGGCCGTGGTTGACGAAGGAGCCGGGGGCGAAGATCAGCTCGATGTCGGGGGCGGGCTCCTCCTCGGAGGTGCGGATGAACGCCACGGCCTCGCCGATGTTGGAGGTGAGCATGCCCCGGCCCCCGGCCAGGAAGCGCAGCAGGTTGGCGGTCGACTCGGCGCCGGCGAGGGTGATCGGTTTGAGGCAGTGCAGGAAGACGCCCGACGCGAGGTGGTCCTGGAGGTTCGCGCCGACCCCTGGCAGCTCGTGGACCGGCTCGACACCGGCGGCCCGCAGCTCGTCGGCCGGGCCGATGCCCGACAGCATCAGCAGGTGCGGTGAGCCGATCGCCCCGGCCGACAGGATGACCTCCCGGCGCGCCCGCGCGACCACGAGGCCGTCGTCACCGTACTCCACCCCGGTCGCGCGCCCGTCCTCGACGAGCACCCGGCGTACGCGCGAGGAGGTGAGCACGGTGAGGTTGGGCCGCCTGGCCGCGGGGGTGAGGTAGGCGTCCGCGGAGCTCCAGCGACGCCCCCCGCGCTGGGTGACGGGGGTCGGTGAGCAGCCCTCGTTGGAGGGGCCGTTGAGCTCCTCCAGGCGGGCGATGCCCAGCTCCTCGCAGGCCCGCAGGAAGAGCGCGGTGGCGGGGTTCGGGGAGCGCAGCTCCGAGATGTGGATCGGGCCCTCCGTGCCGTACACGCCGCCCCGGTTGGAGCCGGCGCGGCGCTCGACCCTGCGGAAGTACGGGAGGACCTCCTCGTAGGACCAGCCTGGCACGTTCCACCCATCGTAGTCGGCGCGGTGCCCGCGCACCCACATCTGGGCGTTCATCGAGGAGGATCCGCCGAGCATCCGGCCGCGCGGCCAGTAGAGTTCCCTGCCGGACAGCTCGGGCTGCCTGGCGGTGGTGAAGTCCCAGTCGCGCTCGGTCTTGAACAGCTTGGAGAACCCGGCGGGCATCCGGACCTCCAGCTTCCGGTCGGAGCCGCCCGCCTCGATGAGGGCGACCCGCGTGCCGGGGTCGGCGGAGAGGCGGTTGGCCAGCACGCATCCCGCCGACCCCGCGCCCACGATGACGTAGTCGTACTCCACGCTCACTGACCTTTCATCGCACAGCCGGCCAGCTCGCCTCCCCGTAAGCGCGCTCCTGTTCTGCTTACTCCCCCATGCTTTGCCCGTCAATTTGTCATCGCGCTACCTACCGGTCGGTATCTCGGGCTGCCAGTATGAGCGGGTCAGAGCTTGCTCGGAGGAGGACGTACACGATGCTCAACCTGTCGATCGCACTGGAGGACAGCGCCAGGGAGGCCCCCGACCGCACCGCGCTGGTCTTCGGTGACCTGCGGCTGCCGTACTCCCTGGTCAACACCGTCGCGAACCAGGTTGCCAACCTGCTGGTCTCCCGCGGGATCGGTAAGGGCGACAAGGTGGCGCTGGCCTGCCCGAACCTGCCCTACTTCCCGTTCGTCTACTACGGGATCCTCAAGGCCGGCGCCACGGTCGTGCCGCTGAACGTGCTGCTGCAGTCCAGGGAGATCGCCTACCACCTGGACGACTCTCAGGCCAAGGCGCTGTTCTGCTTCGAGGGCACCCCCGAGCTGCCGCTGGGCGAGCGCGGTAAGGCCGGTTTCGAGAATGCCTCCGCCGAGCACTTCTTCGTGCTGCCCGCCACCGCGTTCGCCACCGAGTCCGAGTACGGGGAGACGCTGTGGGCGGCGCTGGACGGCGTGTCCGGCGAGTTCGAGACCGTGCAGACCTCGCCCGACGACACCGCGGTGATCCTGTACACCAGCGGCACCACGGGCCAGCCCAAGGGCGCCGAGCTCAGCCACCAGAACATGCTGCTCAACGCCATGGTCTCCGACGAGATGTTCCCGCGCACCGAGGGCGGTGACGCCTACCTCGCGGTGCTGCCGCTGTTCCACTCCTTCGGGCAGACCGTCGTGATGAACGCCGGGTTCCGCCGCCGGGCGACCGTCGTGCTCGTGCCGCGCTTCGAGCCGGGGCCCGCCCTGGAGCTGATGCGCGCCGAGAACATCACGCTGTTCGCGGGCGTACCGACCATGTACTGGGCGATGCTGACGAAGATCCACGCCGACGGCGACGAGGTGCCCACCTCGCTCAGGATCGCGGTCGCCGGTGGCGCCTCCTCCCCCGTCGAGGTGCTCAAGGACTTCGAGAAGACCTTCGGGACCGGGATCCTGGAGGGGTACGGCCTGTCGGAGACCTCCCCGGTGGCGAGCTTCAACCAGCTGGGCAGGCCCACCAAGCCCGGCACGATCGGCACGCCGGTCTGGGGGGTGGAGATGAAGCTGGTCGACGGCGACTGGAAGACGATCGAGGGCGAGGGGCCCGGCGAGATCGCGATCCGCGGCCACAACGTGATGAAGGGCTACTACAACCGGCCCGAGGCGACCGCCGAGGTCATGCGGGACGGCTGGTTCCGTACCGGCGACATCGCCACCCGCGACACCGACGGCTACTACTCCATCATCGACCGGGCCAAGGACATGATCATCCGGGGTGGGTTCAACGTCTACCCGCGTGAGCTCGAAGAGGTCCTTATCACCCACCCCGAGGTCTCCCTCGCGGCGGTGGTCGGGATCGCCCACGACTCGCACGGCGAGGAGGTCAAGGCGTACGTCATCCGCACCCCCGGCGCGACGATCACCGAGGACGAGCTCATCGCCTGGGGCAGGGAGAACATGGCCGGGTACAAGTACCCGCGGATCGTCGAGTTCCGTGACGCGCTGCCGATGACCGCGACCGGGAAGATCCTCAAGCGCGAGCTCCGCTGAGGCCGTCAGGCCGCGGCGGCGGGGCCGGGTCCCGGGTGGCGTGTCGCGCCGCCCGGGACCCGGCCCCGAGGTGTCAGGCCTGGTAGACCTCGAACTCGGACAGCTGCGCGGCCGGCCAGCCGGTGTTGCCGGTGACGTTCACCCGGACGTACCGGGTGGACGCCGCGGAGAACGTGATCGTGACGGTGTTGCCGGAGCCGGGGTCGAAGGAACGGCCCGCCGATCCCGAGAGCGTCGCGAACGACGAGCCGTTCGTGCTGCCCTGCACCGAGAGCGTCTGCGTGCGGGCCTGCCACGCCGCCTGCGGCGGCAGCTTCAGCACCACCCTGCCGACCGACGCCGCCGAACCGAGGTCGACCT
>NZ_JBPJSR010000059.1:0-6617 GCF_051390675.1 Streptosporangium heterodermiicola | reverse complement strand
ACCGCGTTCCTGGCACTCGGGCAGGCCCACATCCACGGCAGCCCGATCGACTGGGAGACGATCTTCCCCGGCGCGAACAGGATCGACCTGCCCACCTACGCCTTCCAGCGGCAGCGCTACTGGCTCGACGCCTCACCGGCGGGCACGGTGGACGCCTCCGGGCTGGGCCTCGGCGCGGCCGACCATCCGCTGCTGGGCGGCGCGATCGGGCTGGCGGACGCCGACGCCGTACTCCTGACCGGGCGGTTGTCGCTGCGTTCGCACCCCTGGCTCGCCGACCACGCGATCGCCGGGACGGTCGTGGTTCCCGGCACCGCCTTCGTCGAGCTCGCGATCAGAGCCGGTGACGAGGTCGGCGCGGAGGCGCTGGACGAGCTGGTGATCGAGACCCCCCTCGTGCTCCCGGAACGCGGTGCGGTGCACGTCCAGGTGTCCGTCGGAGCCCGTGACGACGAGGGCGGCCGTGCCGTCGCGATCCATTCCCGTCCCGAGAACTCCCGTCCCGAGAACGGGCAGGGGGACATCGAGTGGACCAGGCACGCGGAAGGCCGTGTCGTCCCCGGCTCGCGGGAGGAGACCTTCGGCCTGGCAGAGTGGCCTCCCGCCGACGCCACCGCGCTCGATGTCGCAGACTTCTACGACACCCTGGCCGGCGCCGGTCTGGACTACGGCCCCGCGTTCCAGGGGGTGCGGGCCGCCTGGCGGCAGGGCGAGACGCTCCTGGCGGAGGTGTCGCTCGCGGACGGGGAACGGGAGGACGCCGCGCGTTTCGGGGCGCATCCCGCCCTGCTCGACGCCGCCCTGCACGTCGCGGCGCACGAAACCCTGCCGGACACCCCGGCCGGGGGAAACCGGCTGCCCTTCGCCTGGCGGGGTGTCCGCCTGCACGCCTCCGGCGCGTCCGCCGTCCGGGTACGGCTCACCCCGGCCGGGACGGAGGAGTGGGCGATCCAGGTGGCGGACACCACGGGAGCGCCTGTCGCGTCCGTCGAGGGGCTGCGTTCCCGCCTGATCGAGACGGGCAGGCTGCGCGAGGCGCGGTCGGCCGCACGCGACTCGCTCTTCCAGGTCGGCTGGGTCGAGCCGCCCGCCGGAGATGACGCCCCCGAGATCGATGATGTCGTCGTCATCTCCGGCGTCGCCGGTCCCGATCCGTCGGCAGGCGTGGCGGACGCCGTTCACGAGGTGACGAACCGGGTGCTGGCCGAGCTGCGGCGCTGGCTGGAAGAGGAGCGCCCCGCGTCCGCCCGCGCGGTCGTGGTCACGAGGAACGCGGTGGCGGTGTCCGGCGAGGAGACCGCCGATCCGCGTGCGGCCGCCGTGTGGGGGCTCGTACGTTCGGCGCAGTCGGAGCAGCCGGGGCGGATCGTCCTGGTCGACGGTGATCGCGACCTCGGCGCGGAGGCCGTTCGCGCACTGGCCGCGGGTGAGCCGCAGCTGGCCGTGCGAGGAGAGCGGATCCTGGTGCCGCGCCTGGTCCGGGCGACGGGCCCGGCCGCCGGAGCCGTACCGCTGAACCCGGAGGGGACCGTACTGATCACCGGCGGCACGGGAGGGCTCGGCGGCCTGCTCGCCCGGCATGTCGTGACCGAGTACGGCGCCCGGCACCTGGTCCTCACCAGCCGCCGGGGCGCGTGGGCCCCCGGCGCGGCCGAGCTGCGGGACGAGCTGGCCGGGCTCGGCGCCCGGGTCGACATCGTGGCGGGAGACGTGGCCGACCGCGCGTTCCTGGAAGGAGTCCTGGCGGCGATCCCGGCCGAACACCCGCTGACCGCCGTCGTGCACACGGCGGGCGTCGTCGACGACGGCGTGGTCGGCTCGCTCACCTCAGAGCGCGTCGACGCGGTGCTGCGTCCCAAGGTCGACGCGGCCTGGCACCTGCACGAGCTGACCCGCGACCACGATCTGGCGTGGTTCGTGCTGTACTCGTCGGTCGCCGGAGTCCTGGGCAGCGCGGGGCAGGCGAGCTACGCGGCGGCCAACACCTTCCTCGACGCCCTCGCGGAGCACCGCAGGGGAGAAGGCCTGCCCGCGCTCTCCCTGGCCTGGGGCCTCTGGGAACGGAGCACCGGCGTCACCGCGCACCTGACCGGCCTCGACCGGGCGCGGGCCGCGCGCGGCGGGGTCAGGCCGCTGCCCACCACGGAAGGGCTGGAGCTGTTCGACGCCGCGCTGCGGCTGGGCCCCGCGACCCTGGTACCCGCCGCGCTCGACCTGCCCGCCGTGCGCGCCGGGGAGAAGATCCCGCCGCTGCTGCGCGGCCTCGTCCGGCCCTCGCGCCGGGCCGCGCGGGACGCGGCGGGGGGATCGCCGCTCGTACGGCGGCTGGCCGGGCTCACCGACGACCGCCGAGGAGAGCTCCTGCTCGACCTGGTGCGTACCGAGGTCGCGGCGGTCCTGGGCGCCGGTGCCGAGGCAGTGCCGGCCCGGCGTGCCTTCGGCGACCTCGGACTCGACTCCCTGACGGCGGTCGAGCTGCGCAACCGGCTCAACACGGTGACCGGGCTCCGGCTGCCCGCCACCCTGACCTTCGACCACCCCACGCCCTCCGCGCTGGCCGGGTACCTCCAGGGGAAGCTCGGCGGGAAACGGGAGAAGGCGGCCGAGGCCGTCTCCACCCCGGTGGCCGGTGACGCGATCGCGATCGTCGGGATGGCCTGCCGCCTGCCCGGCGGGATCGGCTCCCCGGACGACCTGTGGCGGCTGGTCGCCTCGGGCGGCGACGCGATCTCGGAGTTCCCGTCCGACCGGGGCTGGGACCTGGAGACGCTGTTCGACGCCGACCCCGCGCACCCCGGCACGTCGTACACCCGGCACGGCGGGTTCCTGCACGAGGCCGCCGACTTCGACGCGGAGTTCTTCGGGATCTCGCCGCGTGAGGCGCTGGCGACCGACCCGCAGCAGCGGCTGCTCCTGGAGACGGCGTGGGAGGCCCTGGAGGGGGCGGGCATCGACCCGGCCACCCTGCGGGGCAGCCGGACCGGTGTCTTCACCGGCGTCATGTACCACGACTACGCCCCCCGGGTCGGGGAGGCGCCCGCCCCGCTGGAGGGCTACCTGGCCAACGGCAACGCGGGCAGCGTGGCGTCGGGGCGGATCGCGTACTCGTTCGGGTTCGAGGGTCCCGCTGTCACGGTCGACACGGCGTGTTCGTCGTCGCTGGTGGCGTTGCATCTGGCGGTGCAGTCGCTGCGCTCGGGCGAGTCCGACCTGGCCCTCGCGGGCGGGGTCGCGGTGATGGCCTCGCCCTCCGTGTTCGTCGAGTTCTCCCGCCAGCGCGGGCTCGCCGCCGACGGCCGCTGCAAGGCGTACGCGGGGGCCGCCGACGGCACCGGCTGGGCCGAGGGCGTGACCCTGCTCCTCGTCGAACGCCTCGCGGACGCCCGGCGGCTCGGCCACGAGGTGCTGGCCGTGGTACGTGGCACGGCGGTCAACCAGGACGGCGCCTCCAACGGGCTTACCGCGCCGAACGGCCCGTCGCAGCAGCGGGTCATCCGGCAGGCGCTCGCCAACGCCGGGCTCGCGCCCTCGGAGGTGGACGCCGTCGAGGGGCACGGTACCGGCACCACGCTGGGCGACCCGATCGAGGCGCAGGCGCTCATCGCCGCGTACGGCCAGGACAGGCCCGGTGAGCGGCCGCTGTGGCTGGGCTCGCTGAAGTCGAACATCGGGCACACCCAGGCGGCGGCCGGAGCGGCCGGGATCATCAAGATGGTGCAGGCGATCCGGCACGGGGTGTTGCCGAGGACGTTGCACGTGGACGAGCCGTCGCCGCACGTGGACTGGTCGGCCGGGGCGGTCGAGCTGCTCACCGAGGCGCGGGAGTGGCCGGACACGGGCGCGCCGCGCCGGGCGGGGGTGTCGGCGTTCGGGGTGAGCGGCACCAACGCCCACGTGATCATCGAACAGGCCCCGCCGGGCGAGGCCGCACCCGCCCACCTGACCGAGCGGGCCCCGTCGTCCGGGGTGGCGTCCGTACGCGTGTCGTCCGAGGTGGTGTCCGCACGGGCTTCGTCGGAGGTGGCGGCCGCAGGGGCGGAGCCGTACGGCGGCCCGCTTCTCTGGACGGTGTCAGGCAGGACCCCGGAGGCCCTGCACGCCCAGGCCGCCCGCCTGGCGGCCTTCGTCGAGGACCCGGGCGAGGCTGGAGTCGCCGAGGACTTGGATGAGGTGGGGGCCGGAGTCGCGTCCGGCCAGGATCAGAAGGCCGGCCAGGGCCGGAAGGTCGCGGCGGATCTCGATCCGAGGGACGTCGGGCTCTCCCTCGCCACCACACGGTCGGCCTTCGAGCACCGAGCCGTCGTCCTCGCAGACGCAGACGCAGACGCAGACGCAGACGCAGACGCTGGCGACGGCGACGGCGACGGGTTCGTGCCGGGCCTGCGCGCGCTGGCCGCCGGTATCTCCTCGCCGAGGGTCGTGCGCGGTGTCGCGGACGCCGACGGCAAGGTGGTGTTCGTCTTCCCCGGGCAGGGTTCCCAGTGGGCGGGGATGGCGGTCGAACTGCTCGACACCGCACCGGTGTTCGCCCACCGGTTGGCTGCCTGCGAGGAGTCGCTCTCCCCGTACGTGGACTGGTCGCCCGCCGAGGTCCTGCGCGGTGCGCCGGGCGCGCCGGAGCGGGACCGGGTGGACGTGGTCCAGCCGTTGCTGTGGGCGGTGATGGTGTCGCTGGCCGCGCTCTGGGAGTCCTACGGCGTCCGCCCCGCCGCCGTCGTCGGGCACAGTCAGGGTGAGATCGCCGCGGCGTGCGTGGCGGGAACCCTGTCGCTGGAGGACGCCGCGCGGGTCGTCGCGCTCCGCAGCCGCGCCATCCTGGCCCTCGCCGGGAGCGGCGCCATGGCGTCGATCGCGCTGCCGCCCGACGAGGTGGAGGCCCGGATCGCCGGGTCGGCGGGCCGCGTCTCGGTGGCCGCCGTCAACGGCCCCTCCCAGGTGGTGATCTCCGGTGATCCCGACGCGGTCGCCGGTCTCGTCGACGACTACAAGGCCGAGGGCGTACGGGCCCGGATCGTCCCGGTGGACTACGCCTCCCACTCCGCGCACGTCGAGCGCGTCCGCGCGGAGGTGGGTGAGGCCCTCGCGCCCGTCCGGTCGCGCGCCGGGGAGGTGCCGATCCTGTCGACCGTCACCGGGGACTGGATCGGCACGACGCCGATGGACGCGGACTACTGGTACGCGAACCTCCGCGAGCGGGTCCGGTTCGAGGAGGCCACCCGCGCGCTGGCCGAGCAGGGGCATGACGTGTTCATCGAGGTCAGCCCGCACCCGGTGCTGACCTCGGGCATCCAGGAGACCCTCGACACCGCCGCGCCGGGCGCGGTCGTGGCGGGCTCGCTACGCCGCGACCAGGGCGGCCTCGACCGGTTCCTCACCTCCCTGGCCGAGGTGTACGTCCGGGGTGTCCCGGTGGACTGGCGGGCGGTGTACCCCGGCGCCCGCCGGGTGCCGCTGCCGACCTACGCCTTCCGCCGCCGCCGCTTCTGGCTCGACGCCGCGCCCACCGGGGGCAGGCCGGTCCAGGAGGTGCCCGTGGCGGAACCGGTGACCAGGTCCATCGCCACGCTGGCCGGAACCGAACTCGACGAGGCCGTGGTCGAGCTGGTCCGCGCCGAGTCCGCCGTCGTCCTGGGACACGACGGCGCGAGCGCCATCGACCTCGGGAAGGCGTTCAGGGAGCTCGGCCTGGACTCGCTGACGGCCGTCGACCTGCGCAACCGCCTCGGCGCGGCCACCGGCCTGCGGTTGCCCGCGACCCTGGTCTTCGACTACCCGACGCCCGCCGCGATCGCCGGATACCTCAGGAACGAGCTGTCGTCGCCGGGGGAGACCGTCCGCTTCCCCTCCGCCTCGGCCTCGCTCGACTACCTGGAGACGGTGTTCTCCTCCGGCGCCGGGGACGCCCCCGGGAACGCGGAACTCCTCACCAGGATGCGGGCCCTGCTCGACCGGTGGGGGACGACCGCGCCACCCGCGGTCGCGGGCGTCGACCTCGACTCCGCGACCGACGAGGAGCTGTTCCGGCTTCTCGACCACGACATCGATTCCCTGTGACGCTGAGGAGCACATCCGCCATGGCCGACGAGAAACTGCGCGAATACCTGAAACGCGCGATCGCCGACGTCCAGAACCTGCGAGGCCGCCTCCACGAGGTCGAGTCGGGACGCAGGGAGCCGATCGCGATCGTGGGAATGGCGTGCCGCTTCCCCGGCGGGGTGAGCTCGCCGGAGGACCTGTGGGACCTGGTCGCCGAGGGCCGGGACGCGGTGTCGGAGTTCCCGTCCGACCGGGGCTGGGACCTGGAGGGCCTGTTCGACCCCGACCCGGACCACCCCGGTACGTCGTACACCCGGCACGGCGGCTTCCTGGACGACGTCGCGGGCTTCGACGCGGAGTTCTTCGGGATCTCGCCGCGTGAGGCGCTGGCGACCGACCCGCAGCAGCGGCTGCTCCTGGAGAGCGCCTGGGAGGCGTTCGAGCACGCCGGAATCGACCCGGCCTCGCTCCGGGGCAGCCGTACGGCGGTGTTCGCGGGCCTCGCGGGCGGCGACTACGGCGCCGGTCCCGGCGCGCCCGAGGAGCTGGAAGGCCACCTGGGCATCGGCACGCTGCGCAGT
>NZ_JBPJSR010000058.1:0-6983 GCF_051390675.1 Streptosporangium heterodermiicola | reverse complement strand
GGCCCACCACGGCACGAACTGCCCGCCGTACCCGTTCTTCAGATACTCCCAGGTGAGCACCTCGGGACGATCCTCGGCCAGGTCGTAGGAGGGCGCCCGGGGCGCCGTCGCCGGCAGTTCCTTCGTCCGCCCCACCAGCCGGTGCAGGATGTGGTCCTTGCCGACCGGCACGGCCGTGAGACCGGCGCCGGTGATGACATCGGTCAGCTCCGGCTGGCTCGCCACCCGCACCTCGTGACCGGCGTTGCGCAACGCCCACGCCAGCGGGACCATCCCCAGGAAATGGGTCTTCTCCGCGTACGCGGTGAGGAGAACGCGCATGGACTCCCCTAACCGTTCCTGACGGGTCCCAGCGCCTGGGCGCTCAGGTAGTCGACGGCGTCGACGAAGGTGTACGGCTGCATGAAGCCGCCCGCGCGCACGTCGCGGTAGAGGCGCGCCAGCGGGTGGGTGGCGGAGAAGGAGGCGCCGCCGATCAGGGTCTGCGCGTCGAAGACGATCGCGGGCGCGAGCTGGTTCACCACCATCTTGGCGCACTGGAACGGCGTCATCATCGCCGGTCCGCGCTCCCGCGGGTCGCCCGTGTCGTCGTAGGAGAGCCGGTCGGCCCTGGCCAGGGCGGCCGCGACCGTCGACCTCATCGTGAAGAGCCTGGCGTCCATCTCGGCCACGATCGTCCGCGCGGCGGCGGCCCCCGCCGCCCCCCTGCGCAGGAGGGTCGAGACGGCGATCTCGCGCGCCGACTGGGCGATGCCCGTGTAGATCCCGAGCAT
Organism: Streptosporangium heterodermiicola; assembly: GCF_051390675.1. NCBI lineage: Bacteria > Bacillati > Actinomycetota > Actinomycetes > Streptosporangiales > Streptosporangiaceae > Streptosporangium > Streptosporangium heterodermiicola. The sequence goes on along the minus strand of NZ_JBPJSR010000058.1, from coordinate 6,210 downwards.
GGTGATCGAGCTCACCGTCTGGCCCGCGAGCATGGCGAGGTCCTGCTCCCCGGCGGGGCCGCGCAGCACGACGTCCTCCGCCGCGATGGGGCAGTCCTCGAACACGATGTCCACGCTGCCCGAGGCCCGCATGCCGAGCCCGTCCCAGTTGTCCGTCACCGTGAGGCCAGGGGTCTGCCGGGTGAGCACCGCCATCCCGGACTGGGGGCGCTGCCCGGGGACGCGCGTCTGCGCGTACACCGCGAAGTCGGTGGCGATGGGCGCCATGCTCACCAGCGTCTTGCCGCCAGACAGCAGCCAGCCGCCGTCGCCGGTCGGGGTCAGCGTGGTCGGGCGCCGGTCGCGCGGGATGTCCTTGACGCCGGTGGACACCACGGCCTCGCCGGAGCCCATGCCGCGCAGCAGCCGCTCCGCCAGCGCCCGCGCGTGGGCGGGGCCGGTCCTCCACTCGTAGGTCAGCGTCAGCGCCCGGCTGAGCTGCATGTGCAGGGCGAGCGCCGTCGAGGCGTCGGCCTCGGCGACCCTCAGCAGCGCCAGGGAGACGTCGTGCATCCGCTCGACTCCCAGCCCGCCGAGCGCGGAGGGCACCGTGGCGCCGAGGACGCCGTCCTTGCGCAGCCCCTCGAAGACGTCGTGGGGGAAGGTCCCGTCCCGGTCGTTGCCCGGAGCGGCCTCCGCGATCGCCGGCCGGTGCGTATCGATGAGATGGAGCAGGTCGCGGCCCTCGGACGTGATCGGTTCGAGGAGTTCTCCCTGCATCGCGGCGTCCTCGGTGTGCACTGTCATCGGCCCATCCCGCTTCCCCTCGTTCGTACGTCGGCCCACTGCCGCCGCATGCACCATAAACGACCTTTCCGCGACCGGCCTAAGAAATCAACCGGGAAATTGCCCGCGCCCCGAAAAAGGCCATTCGCATGGACATTGGGACCACCGGAGAATAACTTGACCCATAGATCACCCGGAACTAGCATCTGTCCCGCTGGCGAGACGGGCCCGCCTCTTTGATACGGGGACGACGGCCGCCCGGCCAGCCCGAATAAGCCTCCGGGTAATCCCATTCAGCCGCGACGCCGAGTTGAAGGTGGAAGAACGTGCTCTTTCCCCACACCAAGACCAGAAGGACGCTGCTGCGCCACGCCAACCCCCCGGAGGGCGTCACGGCGCACGACCTTCTCCTCAAGGCCGGGCTGAACGACCTGCCCTCGTCCGAGGTGTTCGCCGCGCTGTACGCCAAGGAGGTGTCCGCCCAGTTCACCGTGGAGCGCCAGGACACCGACCAGGTCGTGGGATACGTCTCGTTCCATCACCTGGACCTGTCGGGCAGGCACGTGCGGGCGAGCTTCCTCACCGATCCGGCCACCGCGGGCAACGGGGTCGGCGCGGAGGTCATTCTGCTGACGATCAACTACGCCTTCGCGATGTGGAACGTCAGGAAGATATATTTCTGGACCGTCGAGCCGGATTTCAAGATTCTTCATACGAACTACGACTCCGACCACAAAGAGGCGACTCTTCCCGAGCATCTTTACGACCGGGGCGAGCTGCGGGACGTGCATATCTACGCCGTCTACCGCGAGTATTGGGAGGAGCACGGCGCCGATCTCCTCAACAAACTCGTGCAGAGCCCGCTCGAACGCCGGAACGCGGCGTCCGCCGGATCCACTACGTCCACCGATTCCGCCGAAACGTCGTCAGGAGAGATCAGTTGACCGAGATGTTCGTTTCCGACCAGAAGAAGGGCGTACGCGAGCGGATCGAGCGTGAGGCGCTGAAGATCGTTCTGTTCAGCTCCAACGAGCTCGCCATCCCCGAGCTGACCGACCTGGGGGAGATCAGCGAGCCCAGCGATCTGGGCAACCTCGACTCCTTCTCCATCATCCTCCTGATCCTCGCCCTGGAGGACGCCTACGGCGTCCCGCTCCTGGACGACATGGCCGGCTTCGGCGGCCGGAACTTCGACGACCTGGCGGACTTCGTTATCGAACGTCTCCCCCCCGGAGCCGACGGCCGGTGACGGCCTGCGACGCGCGGTACGACACCGGTGAGCGGGGAGAACGGTGTCGACCGGGCTCCTCACACGCTCCTGTCAGGGCGTCTAGATCTCGTCTAGAACTCTCCCGTGGCACCTAGGGCAAACTCTCAGCCATCGACGGATCCGTCGAGGCGAAAGGGTGTGACAGACGTGACGACAGACGTGAACGGCTACCCGAGTCTTGCGACCACACATCACGGCCAGACCACGCATCACGGACAGGCCAGGCCCGCCCCCAACCCGCGAATGGCCATGGACGCACCGGGCATGACGAGGAGAACGGCCCTCTCCCTGCCCCCCGGCATGTCACTGAACGCCTGGAGCCGCCTGGGCCGGCAGATCTTCATCATCTCCGACTCGTCCGCCTGGTGGCTGGGAGACTGGCTGATCTACGGCCAGGCCCAGTACCCCGACCGCTACAAGCGGGCTATCGCCGAGACCTCCCTCGACTACCAGACCCTGCGCAACTACGCCTGGGTGGCCCGGCAGTTCAGCCTGCCCCGGCGCCGGGAGAAGCTGAGCTTCCAGCACCACGCGGAGGTGGCCAGCCTGCCCGAGCCCGAGCAGGAGATCTGGCTCAACCGCGCGGAGAAGGGCACCTGGTCCCGTAACGAGCTGCGGCGGCGCATCAAGGCGGAGCGCAACGGCGGGGTCGCCGACGAGGTCACCCACATCCAGATGAACGTCATCGCCGAGCAGAAGAAGCGCTGGCAGGAGGCCGCGGAGAGCACCGAGCAGGACCTGCTCGTCTGGATGGTCTCCAACCTGGACCGGGCGGCGCTGGCTGCCCTGGAGGCCAGGGAGACCGCCGCCCGGTCGGACGCGCTCCCCCAGTCCGCCTGACCCCCGAGGTCGCAGGACCTCACCCACCGGACGGAGAAGACAGCTTGAGCCCCGATTCCGGCGAGCCTCCCGAGGAGGTCATCGAGACCGCCGTCACCACCGCCGGGGGATCGCGGCACCTCCGCCTCCGCTACCTGCCCGACAGCGTCGGCCTGTTCGCCCGGACGGCCGGCTCCTCCCCCGCGGTCACCTTCGTCGAGTACGGGATGCGCCGGGACACCGGCCGCCGGGAGAAGAGCGCGCGGACGATCGGCTACGCCGAGCTGGACGAGCGGGCCCGCGCGGTCGCGGCGGACCTGCAGGGACGGTGCGAGCCGGGCGACCGGGTGGCGGTGCTCTGCCCGCACGAGCCCGGCTACGTCGTGGCCTTCCTCGCCTGCCTGTACGCGGGGCTCGTCGCGGTGCCGCTGTACGCGCCCGAGGCGCTGCGCAGCAACGAGCGCCTGCTCTCGGTGATGGGGGACTGCGCGCCGAGGTGCGTGCTCACCGTCTCCGCCGTACGCCCGTCCGTCCAGCGGCTGCTGGACGGGATGGACGACCCGCCCGCCCACCTGGTCTGCGTCGACGAGGTCTCCTCGGACGGGGCCGGGAACTGGCGCAGGCCGCGGATGCGGCCGGACGACGTGGCGTACCTGCAGTACACCTCCGGCTCCACCGGCGCCCCCGCGGGCGTCCGCGTCACGCACCTGAACCTCGCCGTCACCAACCACCAGATCAGGGCGCACTGGCCGTCGTCGGTCATCGCGTCGTGGGTGCCGTTCTTCCACGACTTCGGCCTCGTCTGCGGGATCACCAACCCGCTGGGCGCGGGCGCGCACTCGGTGAACCTCAGCCCGATGGCCTTCGTGCAGGACCCCTACCGCTGGCTGCGCATGATCTCCGACTACCGGGCCGACTGGAGCATCACGCCGAGCTCCAGCCTGGTGCAGTGCGTGCGCCGGGTGACCGGGGAGCGCAGGAGCGAGCTCGACCTGAGCTCGCTGCGGCTGCTCACGATCGCCGCCGAGCCGGTGTACGCCGAGTCCACCGAGGCGTTCACCTCGGCGTTCGCGGTCGGCGGGCTCTCCGCCACCGCCCCGTCCCCCTGCTACGGCCTGGCCGAGGCGACCCTCCCGGTCAGCGCGCCGCCGGTCGGCGAGGGCATGACCGACCGGTCCTTCGACCGCGACGCCCTCGCGGCCGGAGTCGCCCGCGAGCTCCCGCCCGGCAGCCCGAACACCGTGCGCATCGTGTCGTGCGGGACGCCGAGCCTGGGAGTGTCGGTGCGGATCCGGCACCGGGAGGACCGCGGCCCGCTGCCGGACGGCCGGGTCGGCGAGATCTGGGTGAGCGGGCCCAACGTGGCGGACGGCTACTGGAACCGGCCCGAGCGGTCGGCCGACGTCTTCGAGAAACACCTCGCCGAGCCGGACGGCGACCTGCTTCCCGGCCCCTGGCTGCGCACGGGCGACCTCGGCTTCCTGCTGGAGGGCCGGGTGCACGTGGTCGGCAGGGCGAAGGACATGATCATCGTTCGGGGCCGGAACCACTACCCGGACGACATCGAGGCGACCGTGCAGGCCGCGCGCGACGTCGCCTCCGAGGGGACGGCCGCCGCGTTCTCCGCCGAGATCGACGGCGAGGAGCGGCTCGTCGTCCTCGTCGAGGCCGAACCGGCGCTCCTGGCGGCCGGAGGACCGGACGTGGAGGTGATCCTGCGCGACCTGCGCCAGGAGATCACCCGCAACCACGGGCTGACCGCGCACGACCTCGTCCTCGTACGGCGCGGCACCCTGCCGCGGACGACCAGTGGAAAGATCCGCCGTGGTGCCTGCCGGGAGCGGTACCTCCGCGGGGAGTTCGACCGCTGAGCCGAAGTGGCTTCCCTTCCGGAGGTGATGTATGAACAGGCCCCTTTACGTCTGGGACTACCTGCAGGAGTACGAGAACGAGCGGGAGGACATCCTCGACGCGGTGGACACCGTGTTCCGCTCGGGCCAGCTCGTGCTCGGCCGCGGCGTGCGGGACTTCGAGGCCGCCTTCGCCGCCTACCACGGCGTCTCCCACTGCGTGGGCGTCGACAACGGGACGAACGCGATCGTGCTGGGGCTCCAGGCGCTGGGCATCGGGCCGGGTGACGAGGTGATCACCGTGTCGAACACGGCGGCGCCCACGATCGTGGCCATCGACGCCGTCGGCGCCACCCCGGTCTTCGTCGACGTGCACGAGGACACGTACCTCATGGACGTCGGCCAGGTGGAGGCGGCGGTCACCGAACGGACCCGCTGCCTGCTCCCGGTGCACCTGTACGGCCAGTGCGTCGACATGGAGCCGCTGCGGGAGATCGCCGGACGGCACGATCTGGTGATCTTCGAGGACTGCGCGCAGGCGCACGCGGCCCGCCACCACGGCCGGATCGCGGGCTCGATGGGCGCGGCCGCCGCGTTCTCCTTCTACCCGACCAAGGTGCTCGGGGCGTACGGCGACGGCGGGGCGACGATCACCTCCGACCCGGCGGTGGACGCGGCGCTGCGGCAGCTGCGCTACTACGGGATGCGGGAGCGCTACTACGTGGAGCGGACCCCCGGCCACAACAGCAGGCTGGACGAGGTGCACGCCGAGATCCTGCGCCGCAAGCTGACCAGGCTGGACGGGTACGTCGAGGCCCGCAGGGCCGTCGCGGCCGGGTACGCCGAGGCGCTCGCCGGCACCGACGTCGTGCTGCCCGCGGTCGCCCCGGGCAACGAGCACTCGTACTACGTGTACGTGGTCCGCCACCCTCGGCGTGACGACGTCATCGAGGGGCTCAAGGCCTACGGCGTGTCGCTCAACATCAGCTACCCGTGGCCGGTGCACACGATGTCGGGGTTCGCGAAGCTGGGGTACGAGGCCGGGAGCCTGCCCGTCACCGAGGCGGCGGCCAAGGAGATCTTCTCGCTGCCGATGTACCCGTCGCTGACGAGGAACGACCAGGCGAGGGTCGTCGAGTCGCTGCTCAAGGTGCTGGCCGCCCTGTGACGGTGGGGGGCGGGGACCGGCCGATGCGCGTGCTGTTCGTCACCCACGCGGAGCGGACCCATTTCCTGGGGATGGTCCCGCTGGCGTGGGCGTTGCGCAACGCCGGTCACGAGGTGCGGGTGGCGAGCCAGCCGGAGCTGACCGGCGTCATCACCGGCGCCGGTCTCACGGCCGTGCCGGTCGGCAAGGACCACATGCTGCAGCGGCTGCTCACGCACGGCGCGAGCTTCGACCCGGACGGGCCGCCGCCGTTCGACATGGCGGAGAACCGGCCGGAGAAGCTCACCTGGGAGTATCTGCGCCGGGGTTACCACGAGGAGCTGGTGCCGTGGTGGTGG
>NZ_JBPJSR010000057.1:0-7729 GCF_051390675.1 Streptosporangium heterodermiicola | reverse complement strand
TCAGCGTTACTGGCTGGAATCAGGCAGGTCCGGCGGTGACGTGGCGGCGGCCGGGCTCAGCGCCATCGACCATCCGATACTCAGCGCCGCCGTCCCGGCCCCCGACGGTGACAGCCTCACGCTCACCGGGCGGCTCTCCCTGACCACGCTGCCCTGGCTCGCCGACCACGCGGTCAACGGCACGGCCATCCTTCCCGGTACGGGCTTCCTTGAGATAGCGCTGCGTGCGGCGGCCGAGGTCGAGGACTGCGAGACGGTCTCCGAGCTGGCTCTGCAGGCTCCCCTCGTTCTCACGCACGACCACCCCGTCCAGCTCCAGGTCGTCATCGACGCCCCCGACGGCGGCGGTCAGCGCGGCCTGGCCCTGTACTCCAGGCCCGAGGGCACGACCACCTGGCAGCGGCACGCCCAGGGAACGCTCGGCCCCGCCGCTGCCGAACCCGGCTTCGACCTGGCACAGTGGCCGCCGCCGGGCGCGCAGCCGGTCGGCATCGACGACCTCTACGACAACCTGGCCGTCACGGGCCTGGAGTACGGCAGTGCCTTCCAGGGCCTGGTCGGCGCCTGGCAGCGGGACGGCGCCGTCTACGCCGAGATCGTCCTGCCCGACCACGTACAGGCCGGCGCGGAGCGGTTCGGGTTCCACCCCGCCCTCCTCGACGCGGTACTGCACTCCATCACGCTCGGTGACCTCCTGCCGCCCAGCGAGCCCGGCCACCCGTTCCTGCCCTTCGCCTGGTCCGGCGTCTCGGCGCACGCTGCGGGCGGGACCATGGCGCGGGTACGGACCACGGCCAAGGGGCCCGGCGAGCTCTCGCTGAGCGTCGCCGACCACACCGGCGCGCCGATCCTCACGGTGGACTCCCTGGTGGTCAGGCCCGTGGCGACGGAACTGTCCCCGGAGCGCACGCCGTACGTGCTGGACTGGGTGAGCGTGCGCCCCGGCGGCGCGGAGCCCGGACGGGTGGTGGAACTCCACGACCTTTCATCCCTGAAGTCCCTGAAGTCCCTGAAGTCCCTGAAGTCCCTGAAGTCCTTGGAGTCCCTGGGGGACGCGGCCGGCGCGGAGCAGGTCCTCGTGCGCGTACCGGCCGGTGCGGGCCGCGAGCGGACGTACGAGGTGCTGGCGCTCGTCCGGGAATGGCTCGCGGACGAGCGGTCGGCGCGGTCGCAGCTGGTGCTGGTGACCGGCGGCGCGGTCGGCGTGGACGAGGGAGAGGTACCCGATCTGTCCACCGCGCCGGTCTGGGGACTGATGCGGTCCGTCCAGTCCGAGCACGCCGGGCGGTTCGTCCTCGTGGACACCGACGGCCACCCCGACTCGGAGGCCGCGCTGCTTCGCGCCTGCGCTTCCGGCGAGCCGCAGCTGGCCCTGCGATCCGGTACGGTCCGCGTGCCGCGCATCGTGCCGCTGGCCGGCGGGCCGGCGGTCGAGCGCTCGTTCGGGACCCCGGCGGGTACGGTGCTGCTGACCGGGGGCACCGGCGAGCTCGCCACCCTGGCCGCGCGCAGGCTCGTCACCGAGCACGGGGTCCGGCACCTGCTGCTGGCCGGTCGCCGAGGCCCGTCGGCGCCCGGAGCCGACGACCTGCTGGCCGAGCTCACGTCGCTCGGCGCGCAGGTCACGATCGCCGCCTGCGACGTGTCCGACCGGGCCGAGCTCGCCGCCCTGCTGGCGGCCGTTCCCGACGACCGGCCGCTGACCGGTGTCATCCATCTGGCCGGAGTCGTCGACGACGGCGCCGTGACGTCGCTGACCCCGGAACGGATCGACCGGGTCTTCGCGCCGAAGGCGGACGCGGCCTGGTACCTGCACGAACTCACCGGCGAGCTCGACCTGTCGTTCTTCGTGATGTACTCCTCCGTCGCCGGCATCGTCGGCAGCGCAGGCCAGGCGAACTACGCCGCGGCCAACGCCTACCTGGACGCGCTGGCGTCGTACCGCCGCGCGCGGGGGCTGCCCGCCCTCTCCCTGGCGTGGGGGCTGTGGGAGACCGACAACGGCATGGCGGGCGCGCTCAGCCGGGCCGACGTGGCGCGGCTCGGCAGGATCGGGCTCGCCCCGCTCCCGGCGGCGCAGGGCATGTCCCTGCTGGACGCGGCGCTCACGCTCGACAGGGGCGTGCAGATCCTCGCCCGCCTCGACACCGCGGCGCTGCGCCGCCAGGACGAGATCCCCGCGGTCTTCCGGGCGCTGGTCAAGCCCCAGGCGCGACGGGCCGCGACGGCCAGGCCCGTGCGGGCGGGAGCCGACAAGGGGGCGCTGCTCTCGCTCATCAGGACGAACATCGCGCTCGTGCTCGGGCACACCGACGCGAACGCCGTGGACGCCGAGGCGGCCTTCAAGGACCTCGGGTTCGACTCGCTGAGCTCCGTCGAGCTGCGCAACCGGCTCAACGCCGCCACCGGGCTGCGGCTGCCCGCGACCCTGCTGTTCAACTTCCCCACCACGGACGCGCTCGCCGAGCACCTGCACGAGCAGCTCACCGGCGCCTCGCGCGCCGAGCGGGTGAGCGCCCACACCGGTCCCGCGGACGAGCCCATCGCGATCGTCGGCATGGCCTGCCGCTACCCCGGCGACGTGGTCTCTCCCGACGACCTCTGGCGTCTCCTCGTCCGGGCCGACGACGCGATCACCACCTTCCCCGGCAACCGCGGCTGGGACCTGGAGCGGCTCTACGACCCCGACCCCGCCCACGCCGGTACGAGCTACGCGCGTGAGGGCGGCTTCCTCCACGACGCCGACCGGTTCGACGCGGCCCTGTTCGGCATCTCGCCGCGCGAGGCCACCGCGATGGACCCGCAGCAGCGCCTGCTTCTGGAGACCTCGTGGGAGGCGATCGAACGGGCGGGGATCAGTCCTAAGGCGATGCGCGGCAGCCGTACGGGCGTCTTCGCCGGGGTGATGTACCACGACTACGGCGGCCGTCTGCCGCACGCGCCCGAGGGCTTCGAGGGCTTCGTCCTCAACGGCAGCGCGGGCAGCATCGCCTCCGGCCGGGTCGCCTACACCTTCGGGCTGGAGGGCCCGGCGGTCACGGTGGACACGGCGTGCTCGTCGTCGCTGGTCGCGCTGCACCTGGCCGCGCAGTCCCTGCGGTCGGGCGAGTGCGACCTGGCGCTGGCCGGCGGTGTGACCGTGATGGCCACGCCCAGCGTCTTCATCGAGTTCTCCCGGCAGCGCGGGCTCGCGGTGGACGGGCGCTGCAAGGCGTTCTCCGCCGGGGCCGACGGTACCGGCTGGGGCGAGGGCGTCGGCATGCTGCTCGTCGAGCGGCTCTCGGACGCCGAGCGCAACGGTCACCAGATCCTCGCGGTCATGCGCGGCAGCGCGATCAACCAGGACGGCGCGAGCAACGGCCTCACCGCCCCGAACGGCCCCTCGCAGGAGCGGGTGATACGGCAGGCCCTGGCCAACGCCGGTCTGTCGACCGCGGACGTGGACGTGGTCGAGGCGCACGGCACGGGAACGGTGCTGGGCGACCCGATCGAGGCGCAGGCCATCCTGGCCACGTACGGCCAGGACCGGCCCGCGGACCGGCCGCTGTGGCTGGGGTCGCTGAAGTCCAACATCGGCCACACTCAAGCCGCCGCCGGTGTCGGCGGTGTGATCAAGATGGTGATGGCGATGCGGCACGGGACGCTGCCCCGGACGCTGCACGCCGAGGAGCCGTCGCCGCACGTGGACTGGACGGCCGGAGCCGTCGAGCTGCTGACCGAGGCTCGCCCGTGGGACGTCGAGGACCGCCCGCGCCGCGCGGGTGTGTCGTCCTTCGGCGTCAGCGGCACCAACGCACACGTGATCATCGAGCAGGGCCCGGCCGCCACCGCATCCGTCGAGCAGAGCCCGATCGCCACCGCGCCCGCCGAGCAGAACCCGGTCGCCGACGCCTCCGCCGACGATGCCGAACCGGCCGTCGTTCCGTGGCTGATCTCCGCCAACGACGGCGAGGCCCTCCGGGCGCAGGCCGCCCGGCTCGCGGACTGGGCGTCACAGGACGACGTCCCGCCGACCACCGTCGGCAAGGCACTCGTATCGGCCCGTTCGGTGCTTGAGCAGCGCGCGGTGGTGATGGGCGCGGACCGGGCCGAGCTGGTGGCGGGCCTGCGCGCCCTGGCCGACGGTACGGCGACGCCCGGTGCCGCAGCTGGAGGCAGGCTGGCGATGCTGTTCGCCGGTCAGGGCAGTCAGCGGGTGGGGATGGGCGGTGAGCTGGCGGCGGCGTTCCCGGTGTTCGCGGACGCGTTGGAGGAGATCTGCGCGCTGCTGCCGGGCTCGGTGCGTGAGGCGATGTTCTCCGGCCCAGAAGAGGTACTGGCCGAGACCGGGATGACCCAACCGGCCCTCTTCGCCTTCGAGGTCGCTCTCTACCGGCTCCTCACCTCGCTGGGTGTCACCCCGGACGTTCTGGTGGGTCACTCGGTCGGGGAGATCGCGGCCGCTCATGTGGCCGGGGTGCTCTCACTGCCCGACGCCTGCACGCTGGTCACGGCACGTGCCCGGTTGATGCAGGGGCTTCCGCAGGGTGGGGCGATGCTGGCCATCGCCGCCCCGGAAGCGGACATCCTTCCCCTGCTGGAAGGCCGCCAGGACGTGAGCGTCGCCGCCGTCAACGGCCCGACCTCGGTGGTGATCTCCGGTAGCGAGGTCGCGGTGGAGGAGATCGCGGGCCTGGTGAGTGCTCGCACCCGACGGCTGCGGGTCTCGCACGCCTTCCACTCGCCGTTGATGGAGCCGATGCTGGCCGAGTTCGAGCAGATCGTCTCGGGATTGACCTTCGCCGAGCCGACCATCGCCGTCGTCTCCAACATGACGGGCCTGCTTGCCGAGCCCGGTCTGCTGACCGACCCGGCCTACTGGGTGCGGCATGTGCGCGAGGCGGTGCGGTTCGCCGACGGGGTGACCGCCTGCCAGGCGAACGTGTTCGTCGAGGTCGGCCCGGATGGGGTGCTGACCGGTCTGACTCAGCAGAGCGTCGAGGACGGGGTGTTCGTCGCGACCGCGCGCAAGGACCGTGACGAGGTCCGGGCACTGGTCGAGGCACTCGGCCGACTCCACACGCACGGCGTCATGGTCGACTGGGACACCTACTTCGCCTCGGTGCCCGCCGGTCACGTCGAGCTGCCCACCTACGCCTTCCAGCGCCGTCGCTACTGGCTCGACGCCACCGCCGAGGTCGCCTCCGGTGGCGGGCTGGTGGCGGTGGACCACCCGTTGCTGACCGCCGTCGTCCCGGCCCCCGGTGCCGGAACGCTCACGCTCATCGGCCGCCTGTCCCTGTCCGCGCAGCCGTGGCTGGCCGACCACCTCGTGAACGGCCAGGTGGTCGTACCTGGCGCGGCGCAGGTCGAGCTCGCGATACGCGCCGGGGACGAGACCGGCTGCCCGGTGCTCGACGAGCTCACCCTCCAGGCGCCCATGGTGCTCGCCCCGGACGGCAGCCTGCAGCTTCAGGTCGTGGTCGCGGGCGCCGACGATTCCGGCCGCCGCCAGGTGACGATCCACTCGCGCGCCGGGGACACCGCGGACTGGCGGCAGAACGCCCAGGGTGTCCTCGCCCCGGCTGCCGCCGTCGCGCCCGCCTTCGATCTCGCGCAGTGGCCGCCGCCCGGCGCCGAGGCCCTCGACGTCGACAACGTCTACGCCGACCTCACCGCGATCGGCATGGAGTACGGCGAGACGTTCCAGTGCCTCCAGGCCGCCTGGCGGCAGGACGGCGCCGTCTACGCCGAGATCGCCCTGCCGGAGCAGTCCGGCGCCGACGCCCGGCGGTTCGGGCTGCACCCGGCGCTGCTCGACGCCTCCCTGCACGCCATCCCCATGGCCGGGCTCCTGCCCGACGCGGAACCCGGCCGGCCGTTCATCCCCTTCGCCTGGAACGACGTGGCGCTGTACGCCGAGGGAGCGACCGCCCTGCGGGTTCGCATCACCCCGGCGGGCGGCACCGGCGTGTTCGTCCTGGCGGTGGCGGACACCGCGGGGACGGCCGTCGCGGAGGTCGGGTCGCTCATCCTCCGTCCCCGGTCCGCCGACCAGTCGTCGGCGCGTCACAACTCCCTGTTCCAGCTGGACTGGGTACAGGCCGGTCGTACCGGACAGACGGATCTCTCGTACGCGCTCCTCGACGTGCCCTCGGACGACGCGCCCGTTCCCGAGGCGATCAGGAGCGCCACGAACGCGGTCCTCGCCGCCCTGCAGGCGGAACCGGGCACGTCGCCGCTGGTCGTCGTCACGCGTGGCGCGGTGGTGGCGGTCGCGGGCGAGGTGCCGGACCTGGCGCAGGCGGCGGTGTGGGGCCTGGTACGGGCGGCACAGGCGGAACAGCCCGGCCGGTTCGTACTGCTGGACCTGGACACCGACCCCCTCGACGAGGGCACGGTCGGCCGGGCGCTGGCCACGGGCGAGCCGCAGGTGGCGGTGCGGGCCGGGCGGTTCCTGGCGCCGAGGCTGAGCCGGGTGGCCGAGCGCGCGGTCGCGGAGCCGGTGCTTTCCGGCGACGCCGGTCCGGTGTTCGGTCCGGAGGGCACGGTGCTGGTCACCGGTGGCACCGGCGGGCTGGGCGCGCTGGTGGCCAGGCATCTGGTGACCGCCCACGGGGTGCGTCACCTGCTGCTGGCCAGCCGTCGCGGTGCCGAGGCGCCCGGAGCCGCCGACCTGGTGGCCGAGCTGTCCGAGCTGGGGGCCACGGTCACGGTCGCGGCCTGCGACGTCGGCGATCGAGAGGATCTGGCGCGACTGGTCGCGTCGGTCCCGCTCGCCGGTGTCGTGCACACGGCAGGCGTGCTGGACGACGGCATCGTCGGTTCCCTCACCCCGGAGCGCTTCGACGCGGTCCTGCGGCCGAAGGCCGACGCGGCCTGGTACCTGCACGAGCTGACCCAGGAGCTGGACCTGTCGGCGTTCGTGCTGTTCTCCTCGCTCTCCGGCGTGCTGGGCAGCGCGGGCCAGGGCAACTACGCCGCGGCCAACACCTTCCTGGACGCCCTCGCCGAGCGGCGCCGGGCGCAGGGGCTGCCGGCCACGTCGCTGGCCTGGGGCCTGTGGGCCTCGGGCGGCATGGCGGGCGACCTGACCGAATCCGACCTGAACCGTCTTGAGCGCGGTGGCATCACGCCGCTGCCCGTCGACGACGGTCTCGCCCTGTTCGACGTCGCGATCGGCCACGAGCAAGCCCTGCTGGTCCCGGCCTCGCTGAACTTCCCGGCGCTGCAGGCCCAGGCCCACGCCGGAACCCTCCCCGCGGCCCTTCGCGGGCTGGTCCGCGTGCCCACCCGACGCGCCAGTACGACCGCGACGGATCCGACCGACCTCCTCCGGCTGGTGCGTACCCAGGCGGCGACGGTCCTCGGCTTCTCCGACACGGAGGCGGTCGAGTCGGCCAAGCGCTTCCAGGAGCTCGGTTTCGACTCCCTGACCGCGGTCGAGTTCCGCAACCAGCTCAGCACGGCGACCGGGTTGCGGCTCCCGGCCACGCTCATCTTCGACTATCCGACGGCTGAGGCGGTGGCGGATTACCTGGCCGGGGAGCTGGCCGGTGGTCAGGTCTCGCGGGCGGTCGTGGCCGATGTCTCGGTGGTCGACGAGCCGATCGCGATCGTGGGGATGGCGTGCCGGTTCCCTGGAGGTGTCTCCTCGCCCGAGGGTTTGTGGGATCTGGTGTCGTCCGGCACGGACGCCATCGGCGACTTCCCGACCGACCGGGGCTGGGACCTGGCGAGGTTGTACGAT
>NZ_JBPJSR010000056.1:0-8039 GCF_051390675.1 Streptosporangium heterodermiicola | reverse complement strand
GTTGATCGAGGGGGGTGTTCGCACCGGTTCTCCAAGGGGGAATCGTCCGCGGGGTTTCCGAGATGAGGTGATCGTCGGCCTCTGTGACCATACCGACAGTTTTGGGAGCGTTGTGCTGACTCCCTCTGTCCGAAAAGATCAGCGGGAAACCGGCTCCGGCTCCTGTCTCCTCACCCGCTCCTTCCCCGTGCCCGGCGGGCGGCGCGGCGGCCCGCCCGAGATCACGTCGTCACGCGGAAGGTGGCGTCGCCTCGGCCCTGCGCGTCGGTGATCGGGTCGAGCCGGAGCAGGTAGTCGTAGTGCCGGATGTACCGGTCGGGGTAGTTGTACGACTGGAAGGACGTCCACGACGAGCTGGCCAGCCCGGCGACCTGGCGGAACGTGGCGTCCGCCGCGAAGGTGGCGGTGCCGTCGTCGGGCGCGAGGACGAAGTCGAACCCGTAGTGGCGCAGGTAGTACCCGGGGTAGTTCACCGACGCGAAGGACACGTGACCGCTGCCGTTCGCCAGGCCGGGCACCAGCCGGAACTGCGCGTCCTGGGCGGGGCTGACGTTCGCGTCGATGCGCACGTCGAGGTTCGCGTGCCGCACGTACCGGGTCTGGTTGTTGTACGACTGGATGCGGTTGACCGGCACGGTGGCGCCCCAGCGGCCGAGGACGCGGTTCTCCTCCGCGGCGGTCAGGTTGAGGATGGAGCCGTGGCGCTTGCGGTTGACGCCCATGCCGTAGTCGGAGCGCGTCCGGAAGTTCCGCGTGCTGCCCAGGTTGGTGGAGGTGACGGGCATGTAGCCTCGGCCGGTGGCGTACTGGTCCAGCCACAGGGCCCACTCGTTCCGGCCGTTGAACTGCGCCCACATCGGGCCCTCCACGACGTTGCCACCGCCCGTGCCGTTGGAGATCCCCAGGTGCGACAGGTTCCCGAGGGTCGTCCAGGAGCCCAGGATCGAGTTGCTCGCCTCGATCGTGATGTGGCCGTCCGCCGAGGCCCGGTAGTACCGGTAGCCACCGACGCCGCCGGGCACATCGACGATCTGCGTGTCGATGAGACCCTGGTTTCCGCCACGTTCGATGTAGAGCTGCGGCGCGGTGAAGCCGCGGAAGTCGCCGGTGCGCACGTACCAGATGCGGTGCTTGGTCACGCCGTCGCGGAGCGAGTTCGTCGCCCAGTACAGGACGTAGTCACCGGTCGCGGGGTTGTAGATCGCCTCGGGCGCCCAGGCGTTGCCGGCGCCGGGGATGCCGCCCGCGACGTTGATCAGCCACGGGGCCGACCAGTTCACCAGGTCGGCCGACTCCCACACGACGAGCGAGGTGCTGCCCCGGTTCGCGGCGTCGCTCCACGAGGTTCCGGCGGCGATGCGCAGGTCCGTCGCGACGATCCAGTACCGGTCACCGGCGGGAGAGCGGACGAGGGCGGGGTCGCGGACCCCTCGCGTGCCGACCGTGGAGCGCAGGACCACCGCGCCGTTGTTCAGGTCGGTCCAGCGCAGCCCGTCGTCGCTGTGGGCGAGGTAGATCTGCTCGCCGCTCGCCGACTCCCCGGTGAAGTGCGCCATCAGGTATCCGGTGAACGGTTCGAGGGCGGCCGCCTTCTTCGGGACGGCGAGCGACCACGATGTGAACATCAGGCAGGCGGCGAGTACCGCGCCCACCCGGGACAGGGCTTTCGACATGCGTTTCTCCTTCGGGGGTGGGCACGCTTCTTCGGGGGACACGCTTCGGGGCGAACACGCTTCGGGAGTGGACACGTTTCGAGCGCGGGCACGCTTCGAGAATGGGCACGTGAGCGCGTCACATTTCGTCCCGCTTACCGAACTATGAGTGTTAGCGCTAACAATATGCATCACGGAAATTCATCTGTCGCAGCGATATGTGATCGCCGGGGCGCCGAGACACACGGCGCGCAACCCAGGCCGGACAGAGGTTACATCGGCGTGACATCAGTGTGATCGCTAACATGCAGTCGGTCAATACCCTCATGACACCCGGCCGACGAGCGACCGGCACCGGCGAGCCGACGAGCGGCGCGAGCCGTCAAGAAAGAGCACGTCATCGGCATTTCTCCGGCCCTCGGACGGCCCGATGCCCAGCCTCGCCCTGCAATCCGGGTATTGACAACCCTGCTGTGAGCGTTAACACTCTGCGAAACGCGCCAGAAACATGTACGCGGTCCAGGCCTCGCCATCCCATTGATACTCCGGGGATCCGGTCATCACCCATGGATTACCGGGATCCCGGGCAGAGGAAATGTTAGCGCAAACATCCACGCGCTCCACCGGCACCCCGATTCGACCATGGGCTCCTCCGGCCGCTGGGGAGCACCGCGGTGGAACCGGCTCAAGTCGTACAACTTCCCGGACCGGTACGTGCGGCACGCGAGCGACATCGCGCGGATCGACCCCTTCCCGATGGATCCGACGGCCGACCAGCAGTGGCGGCTGGTGCCCGGCCTGGCCGATTCGGCCGGGGTGTCGTTCGAGTCGGTGAACTTCCCCGGCCGCTATCTCCGGCACGCGAACTACGCCCTCAGGCTCGATCCGAACGACAACACCTCGACGTTCCGCGCCGACGCCACGTTCCACCGGACCGCCGGACTGGCCGACGGCGCGTGGGCGTCGTTCCGGTCGCACAACTTCCCTGACCGCTACGTCCGGCACTCCGGCTACGTGCTGCGCGTCGACCAGCTCGGCCCCGGCTCCGCCCCGGCCGTCAGGCAGGACGCCACCTTCCAGGTCACGTACTAGAAGGAGCCGATGCCCATCCCCCGCCCGCTCTGGCGCTCGCACCTGCCGCGCGTCGGCCTGGTCCTCGCGACGCTCGCCGGGATGAGCCTGACCGGCACGAGCGCGCGGGCGGCCGCCGCGACGTTCACCAACCCGCTGAACAGCACGGGACCCGACCCGTGGATGACCCACCACAACGGTGACTACCATCTGATGTCCACACCGTGGAACGGCCCCCTCACCACGCGCAGGGCTCCCACGATCGCCGCGCTGAAGTCGGCCGCGCCGGTGGCCGTGTTCGACGACTTCGTGCGCTCACCGGTTGTACGCTCCGACGGCCGTACGCTCGACGGCCGCGTCAGCTCGGTGCGGCCCCGGTGCTCTCCCGCACGATGAGCTCGGGCTCCACGAGCCGCCGGGGCTGGCTCGGCCTGCCCGCCATCTGGTCGAGCAGCACGTGGAAGGCGTGACCGCCGACCTCCTCGAAATCCTGCCGGACCGTCGTGAGCGGGGGCCAGAAGTAGGCGGACTCCGGCACGTCGTCGAAGCCCACCACGCTGACGTCCTCGGGAACGCGCCGCCCGGCCTCGCGCAGCGCTCGCAGCACGCCCAGGGCCATCTGGTCGTTGCCCACGAAGATGGCCGTGACCTCGGGATCCTGTGCCAGGCGGCGGCCGAGCTGGTAGCCCGATCGCGAGCTCCAGTCTCCGCGCAGCACCTCGGGCACCCCGTGCCCCCCGGCCTTCAGCACCTCGCGCCAGCCCTCGACCCTGCCGTTGGCGTCGATCCAGCTGGCCGGGCCCGCCACGTGCCACACCGTTTTGTGGCCGAGGCTGAGCAGGTGCCTGGTCGCCCGCGCCGCTCCCGCCCGCTGGTCGACCATGACGACGGGAACGGCGAGGCCCGCCCCGGCGTCGACCGCGACCACGGGGATCTCCGACGACAGGTGGCGCAGGCCGTCGGCCGCCGACTCGTGCGGCGCGACGATGATGACGCCGTCCACCGACTGGGACCGCAGCTGGCGGAGGCTTTCCTCGATCGAGCGACGGTTGAGCGTGCTCAGGCTCGCGATGCTCACGGAGTAGTCGTTGAGCCTGGCGGCGCGCTCGATGCTGTAGAGGGTCGAGGCCGGGCCGTACAGGGTGGTGTCGATGCTCACCACGCCCAGCACCCCGGACCGTCCCGTGGCGAGCTGGCGGGCGGCGGCGTTGGGCCGGTAGTCCAGCTCCCGTACCGCGGCCAGCACGCGCGCCCGGGTCTCGGTGTGCACCCTCTCGGGCGCGTTGAGCGCCCGGGAAACGGTCATCGCCGACACTCCGGCGAGCGCGGCGACGTCTTCCAGCACCGCGGGTCTGGAGCGCGACCGGCCGTCGTTCGATTTCGCCTTCAAAGCAGCTCACCCCCTATGCGACAACGCTACAGGAGTCACGGGCCCGCTCCGCTTCGGCGGGCGCCGTTCGTGCCCCGGTCAGACCGCTGAAACGGCCTCGCCGGCGCATGACAGTCGGCCCACTACTCGAAAAGAGACGGGTCTCCGGTGCCCCGGCGGAGGATCTCGGGCTCGTCGTGCGAGAGGTCGACGACCGTTGTCGGGACGGCGCCGCACTCGCCGGAGTCGATGACGGCGTCCACCACGTGGTCGAGCCTCTCCTTGATCTCCCAGCCCTGCGTCAGGGGCTCGGTCTCGTCGGGCAGCAGCAGGGTGCTCGACAGCAGCGGTTCGCCGAGTTCGGCGAGCAGCGCCTGCGTGACGACGTGGTCGGGGATCCGGACGCCGACCGTCTTCTTCCGGGGGTGCAGCAACCGCCGCGGCACCTCCTTGGTCGCGGGCAGGATGAACGTGTAACCGCCGGGGGTCGCCGCCTTGATCGAGCGGAACAGCGCATTGCTTACGTGCACGAACTGGCCGAACTGCGCGAAATCTCTGCAGACCAGGGTGAAGTGGTGGTCACTGCCGAGGTTGCGAATCTCCCTGATCCGGTCGATCCCCTCCTTGTTGCCCATCCGGCACCCCAGCGCGTAACCCGAGTCCGTCGGGTACGCGATCAGCCCGTCCGCACGCAGAAGGTCGACCACCTGGCCGATCAGCCGGGGCTGGGGACTGTTCGGATGCACGTCAAGGTATTTCGCCACCCCCTGAGCTTAGAAGCGATTACCGCCCCGCGTGACACACGGCCCTCAGGGTTCGACATGACACACGGTCCCCGGGGACGGGCGGCGGGTACCGGACGAGGCGAAACCTCCGTCGAGGCGGTGGCGGGCACGACCGTAGCGCGATGCCCGAGGCGGTGACGGGCACGACGACAGCACAATGAGCGAGACGGAGGCGGGCACGACCGTAGCACAACGATCGAGGCGGTGGCGGGCACGGCGGCACCGCGACGACCGCCCGCTCCGCGGCGTGTGCGGGGCGGGCCGGCATCGTCGCGGCCGGGGTGAGACCGGGGTGAGATCAGCGCGCCGATCTCACCTGATCTCACCCCGATCTCACTCCTGCCTCACTCCTCGTCCCCGCCCTCGTCTCCCTCGTCGCCCTCGAAGATCTCCTCGATGACCTCGGCGGCGACGAAGCCACCGGCCACACCGGCGGCCACACCGCCCCAGCCGGGTCCGCCGTGGCCGTCGTGGTGGCCGCCGTGATGCCCCCCGTGGTGGCCACCGGGGTGGAAGCCGCCGGAGCCGTACTGGGAAAGAGCGGCCAGCCAGGTGTTGATCTCGGAGACCCAGTCGCGGTGCGGGGCCTGGTCGTGGCTCGTCTGCCAGCGGCCGAAGGCGTCGGTGCTGGAGCCGTAGCGGCCGCTGCGCTTGTCGGCCTCCGCGACGATGTCCAGGCCGGCGGGACCGGCGACGAAGGTGAGCTCCACCTCGTTGATCTGCCCGGAGTACTGGGCGGGCGGGTAGAACTCGATCTCCTGGTAGAACGGCAGCTGCTGGCTGACGCCGTAGAGGTGGCCGTGCTCCAGGTCGGCGCTCTTGAACTGGAAGCCGAGCCGTACGAAGGCGTCCAGCACCGCCTGCTGGGAGGCCAGCGGCGCGATCTCGATCGGGTCCATGTCGCCCTTGTCGATGGCCGCGGCGATCGCCAGCTCGGTGCGCACTCCCATGACCATGCCGTGCAGGCGCTGACCCATCACCTCGGTGACCGGAGCCTCCCACGGGACGGGGAACTGGAACGGCACCACCTTGTCCTCGCCGCCGCGCAGCCGGAACGGTCCGCTGACCTGTGTGCGGAAGAACTCCACCAGACCGGTCTGCTCACCCTCGCCGTGCTCGGACTCCATCCTGGTGACCAGGCCGAGGGCGATGTACTCGATGTCGGCGTCGAAGTCGCCGCCCTTGACACGCACCTCGCCCCGCAACAGCTCGCCGGGCCGCGCCCGCGGCGCGGCGAGCACGGTGTCCACCGAGGGAGCTCCGACCCCGAAAGCCCCCAGCATCCGTTTGAAGATCACGGTTTCCCCTCTTGTTCGTGCGTCGTGTGATGATCGAGAGGAAAACGATCACTACACGGCCAGGGTTCCCGATGCTCCATACCGGATCGGCAGGTAAAAAAGCGCGTCTCACCTGGCGCGCGGCTCGGGCGCATGGGTTTGCCGGTGTATGACGGGCATGCCCGCTGTGTCTACTGTCCCGGGAGACGTCACCGAGGAACCGGTCAGATCGCCAGCAGCAGGTCATAGGTGTTGAGCAGCCACAACGCCGCCCACAGCATGACGGCGGGCGCACGTCTTCGCCCGCGCCCCGATCCGCCTCCGGTACGTCCGGTCATGATGTCCTCCCCGCGACCACGACCACACTTGACACCTGTCACTCTGCCCGCCGTGTCAGGGTCACGGGCGGACATCGCCCGCGGTTCTTCCATCCTGGGAAAGCGGGCAGGTGGCTGTTACCGTGTGCTGGTGAACCAGCGCGAGAACCTCCGGTGGGCCAGGCTCACCGCGGCCGTGCAACTCGCCCTCACAGCGGTCATGGTCGCTTTCCTGCTCGCGATGATCGCCTTTGTGACCCTGCTGATGACCGCCGGACCTGACTGACTCCGCACCTGACCGACTCTGAACCTGACCGACGCCGGGCCCGGCCGATCGGCGTGCAGCCGGGATGTCCGCCCGGTTCGCAGGAACGGAACCGTCTCGCATCTCGCCGTCTCGGCCGGGCACCGCCGGCACCACGCGGGCACCGCGCCGTGCTGGCACGCCTTCGAGGAGACGCGAGCCCTCGGAGCCGAGGTGGTCGAGAAGGGCGGGCGCCCGTACCGCTCCGCCACCACTGTCGACGTCCGGTGGCGGGGTTGTCAGCCGGGCGGGCGCAGGTGCTTCCAGCCGTCCTCGACCGACAGGCGGCACCTGCCGGGGTCGTCTCCCGCGCCGGCGAACAGCGCGGCCAGCAGGGGAACGCCGTGAGCGAGCGTCTCGCGCGGCAGGGGGCCGTTGGCGACCAGGGAGGCCAGCCCGTGGGCGACGGTCCAGCTCTGGATCGCCAGCTCCAGCGGGTCGGTGCCGGCGTGGAAACGGCCGGTCCTCCTGCCCCGTTCGACGGCCTGGACCAGATGTTCCAGGGTCGCGTCCGCGGCCCCGAGGTCTTCGAGGTCGAAGTTCGCGTCGAACATGACCCGGTACAGGTCGGGGTGGTCCAGGGCGTTGCGGAGATAGGCGGCGACCATGGCGGCCAGGTCCCGTACCGGGTCCTCGGACATCGTCACCGTCGTGAACCTGGCCGCCAGGCGGGTGAAGCCCTCCTGGCGCAGGGCCTTCCACATGCCGTCCATGTTTCCGAAGTAGGTGTAGACGGCCATCGTCGAGACACCCGTCCCGGCCACCAGGGAGCGAAGGGTGATGGGCTCGCGGGTGCGGAGCATGTGCGCGGCCCGCTCGATGAGCAGGGTGCGGACCGCCGGATCCTTCGTCCTCACCATGGCACCAGAATATATAGCATTGCATTGCTATAGCTCCGAGCCCACGAGCTCTCACGCCGAGGAGCCGACGGGAACCGGCGAGAACCGGCGAGAACCGGCACGGCCATCACGGCGGCACCCGTCGGCGGCACCTGTCCAGGCTCCCGGCTCAAGGACCGTACGGCGAGCCGCCGCCCGGTGTCTTCAGTCGGCCGAGGGCGGGGACGGCCTGGTGTCGGTCCAGCCGGACTCCAGCACCACCTCAACCCGGTCGCCCTTCTTCGGCATGCCGATGACGTCGAAGGTCAGCACCTTGGAGGTGTCGGGGTCGATGACCAGCCTGCCCGTGGTGGGCCGCCCCTCCTGGATCGGGAAGGTCACCGCCCCCCCCCCCCCCACCCCCCCCCCCCCCCCCCCCCCCCTCT
>NZ_JBPJSR010000055.1:0-9064 GCF_051390675.1 Streptosporangium heterodermiicola | reverse complement strand
GCGAGGCACGCGGAATAGCGCGATGCTCAGGCGATTGCGACATCGTGGTGATCGGTGGCGAGGATCATGCGATCCTTCACGATATACACCTCTACATAGTGGCGGCCTCGCCACGAGGTCGATTCTCGGCGTGTGCGGGTCCGCTTTTTGTCTAGCACGATCTCACCGCGGAGCTGACCGGCGTCGGCCGCCTCACTGCCGCGGTTGCGAACCTTCCAGTAGAGATCGTAGGGCTCCGGTACATCGGTGTTGATGGTGAATTGGAGGCTCTGCAAGGGGCTGACCCTGCGGAGGCGTCGCAGCGAGCCGTGACGGAAACCGCCCTTCGGTAGGACCTCCGCGTTAATGCGGACGCTGCGGCCACCCTTCCACACGAAGCCGAAGTCCTCGATGTACTGCTCGTGCGGAGCACGGCTCTCGCGGATCGGTTGGATTGTTGCGGCCTTCGCCAGGGCTGCCTCGGTGGTCGTGGGCGGCTGGAATGCGGTGCCAAACACACGTTGCCATGCGGCGAGGCTCTGGGTCTTGTCCTCGTGCTCGTAGGCCTCGGTCACCCAGCCGCTGTACAGCTTGATCTTGTTGCGGAAGTTGGCGTACTGGTCCTGGTCCCATCGGTGGTTGAAGGTAGTCCCCGGGCAGCTGGGGTCGGGCAGGGTAGGCATCGTCGGATAGAGGTCGAGCCACGCCGCAAGGTCGTCGAGTAGCGACTTCAGGGCCGTGGGGGTATCGCTGTAGCGCGCCTGCTCGTGCCAAGTCTGGACGCGTTCGCCCAGCAGTGTAGTAAGGATCACTGAGGGCACCGTGAAGGTCTGCTTGTAGTCACGCAGGTACTTCAGGAGGCGAATCACCCGGCGCAGGTTTCCGTTAGCGAGGTCGTCCTTCTCCTTCATCCAGTCGGTGAAGCCCTGAGGGTTGGTCTCCTCGAACTCGTTGGCGGCGTAGTTGACGATGACTTCCCGGCCGTCGGCGAGGACGAGGTAGGGCACGACGTCGACATGGCAGTCACCGGCGTAGACGATGCGGCAACACCGGTTCTTCTTCGTCACCATCGTCTTGTAGGTGCTGGACCGTTTGAACGCTGCGCGGACCTCGCGCAGGTAGTCCCGGGGGCTCCAGCCGTCGACTTCCTGGAGGTGGAGCAGGAAGTCAGCGTCGAACTCGTGCCCGTTGAAGGGCTTGATGATCGTGCGATGGGCCCATGATCCTTGGGGCACGTGATCATGGTAGAGCTCGCCGAGCTGCTGGTCGGCGCGCAGCGCCGAGACGATGGCTGCGACGCGGTCGTCGAGTTGGTTCAGGCGGGTCTGGTTGAGGTTGACGGCGTTCTTGAGGAAGGCGCTGAAGTAGGCGAGCAGTTTCATTGAATCTCCAGCGCAGCGGTGTAATTGCCGTCGGTGCGGTCGTAAATGATGAGGGCCGGGTGGACATGGGCGTCGTGGAGGCGGCCGAGCGCCACGGAAGCCGACACGGGGGCTGCTGCTAGCACATGGAGACGCCTGATGTGCTTGTGCCGGGCTTCGAGCGTGGACATCAGCGACCTCAGCGTGGAGGTGTACGCGTTGAGGGAGTCCATGGAGTTGATGACGTCGACGGACGGCGTGGTGCCGTGCGGGCTGACGTGCCAGCGGGGCAGGTCGCACAGCTCAACGGGCAGCTCGGTCTCCTGGATGCTGCCTGAGACGTTCAGCACCAGGACCCCCTCGGCCGACTGCTCGCAGGCGCCCGACGTGGACTCAACATAGAAGTCAACAGGCGAAGTTGGGGTCTCTGGCCATGACCAGGCCTCGGTGCTGCGGTGACGCTGGTAGATGGTTACGGCGAAGGTGTCATCGAGACGGGAGCCGAAGTACACCAGCAGCGGGAGGCGGGCGAATCCGAAAACGCTGACGTGACGCACCAAGTCCTGTCGCAGGGCCTCCGCCAGCCGGTACTCGAAGATTTGGTCGATCTGTCGGCAGCACTGCTGCCAGTATGTGGCATCTCCGTGCTCCTCGCCGAACACCTGGCGCAGGTCCACTTCGAAGCCGTCACCGTGCAGGCTCAACGGAAACTCAGGGAATCGACCCTCGGAGCGGATCACCGCCTCGGCTGTGGTGGCTTTGGTGAGCTCGACTTCTCGGCCCCGAACCTTGCCAATGAGGCGGATGACGACAGTGCTGTCCGCAGGATTGAGACCTGTCATCCTGCGGATCCACTCCTCACGCTCGCGCTTGATCTGGCGTAGGCGTTCCACCGTCATGAGGTCCAGCGAGCCAGCACGGTCGATCTCGTTGTGCTCGCCGCGGCACAGGAGCATGAGGTTTTCGGCCAGATCACGCTGGTCGGTCGGCAGCAGGTCCTGGCCGCGGGGAGACCCCGGTGTGGTGTCCCTGCCCACGATGTGCGCCAGTTCGCCGAGGGTGTAGTTCTTGTAGGTCAGTTTTCCTTCGAGGAGGTACGCGCCGCAGAATTCGCACCTGCCTCCCGCACGCACCCATACCTTGAGCCGCTCCAAGTCGGAAATTGCCATCGGACTGCTCCCTTGCAGTGCCCGGGTGTGCGCAAGACAACTACCAGAAAATCACAGCCCACTGACAGTGAGGGTGTCCATGGCCTGAGCCGACCCGTCTCCCTCGGCCTCCGACGTGACGGGACGATGTCCCCTTGCGGAATTGAATCCACCCACGCTCCGGGACACCCCAAACGAAGAGCGGTCCTTCTCAGCCGCCAGCGTCTCGGGGATGCCGCGTGGAGCAGGGCATCGCTGCCTCTGGCTCCTCGCTCCGAGGCACGAGGGTGAACAGAAGAACTTGACAGGGAAGGAGCCGGTGACCACGACGGACATCCTGGCCAGCGGCAGCTCGGATCCGCCACTCGTCTCGGTGCCGGTGGCAGGGGCGGCGACGGGCGGTATCCAGCCGGGCTCGGTCATGGTGACCCCGGCCGCCACCAGCTTGTCGATGAGGTCGGCGAGCTCGGCCACCACCACCGGCGACTTCTCCGGGCCGATGCCCTCGATCGCCTCGGCGTCGGCCGCGCGGACGGCGTCCATGCCGCCGAAGTGGCGAGCGATGCGGCGGCTCATGGACCGGCCGGTGCCGCGCACGCCCAGCACGCAGAACACCCTGCTGAGCGGCTGGGCCTTGGCCCGCTCGATGGCGGCGATCAGGTTGTCGGTGCTGGTCTCGCCCATCCGCTCCAGGCCCAGCACCTGCTCGCGGGTGAGGTAGAACAGGTCGGCGAAGTCGGCGATCAGCCCGGCGTCCAGCGTCTGCTGGATACGGCTCGTGGCCAGCCCTTCGATGTCGGGCTGGTCCCGCCTTATGCACTACTGAACACTGTTCATACAGTGTCGTACGCATGGTCGAAGAGCGATGGCACGTGTCCTTCACTCAGCGGGGGCTGCCCGTGGGCGGGGTGTTCTCCGAGTGGCTTGAGGACCTGGACCAGTGCCTCGATCAACACGACGTCCTGGAGGGGACGCCGTTCTTGTTGTCTCCGACGTTCGAGTACGACGTCGCGATGAACGAGTTCTTCGTGTCGGGGTCGATCGGAGGGGCATCGTTGAACACGCTAGAGGCTTACGCGCGGGACATGGCGGGGTTCTTCACATTCTTGTGGACGTCGCGGGGCGAGAAGAGTTGGTGACAGGCGGTCGAGACGGACCATCTGGCCTACAAGGCGTGGCGGACCAGGGTGTTGCGCAGGGCGGGTTCGACATGGGCTCGTGAGGTGGCGGCGGTCAACTCCTTCCATGTCTGGGCGTGGAGGCGTGGGCTGGTCGCGGTGAACCCGATACCGCAGCGGCAGCGCCGGGCGAGGCCTGATGCTGAAGCCGCGCACCGCCCGCGACCGGCTGCCCACCGAGATCGTCCTGCGGGAGGGGGTGATTGTGCAGGCCGTGGGCCATCAGCTCGGCCGGGCACTGGCCAACCTGCTGGACAACGCCCAGCGGCACGCCGAGCACTCGGTACGTGTCGAGGTGTGCCGGGAGGGCGACAACGCCCTGCTGGCGGTCTCCGACGACGGCGCCGGGATCGCCGAACCCGACCGCGAGAGGATCTTCGAGCGGTTCACCCGGCTGGACGCGGCCCGCAGCCGCGACCACGGCGGCACCGGCCTCGGCCTGGCGATCACCAACGACGTGGTGCACGCCCACGGCGGAACCATCAGGGTCGGGCGGTCGGCCGCCGGCGGCGCCCGCTTCGAGCTCCGCCTGCCCCTGACCGAAGCCGAGTAGCGCTTTTACAGCACCTGCTTGTATTTCTCCCACGGGGTTGGGCTCCTTACCACTGGTGCGCTGCCTCCGGCCCGTCCTTCAGCTGACCTGCTGGTAACCGCTGTAGCTGTCACCTGAGGCCTCTGCGTGCTGGCGGTCATCTCCGCCCCGGCGACCACCGCTTGAGCAACCGGTGGTTCACGCCCGCAGCGACCGAAGTCATCGTCAAGGGATTGAACGAGCTGCGCGACCTGGTCGGGTGGCACTGTGAAGACTTGATCTATATCGAGGTCTGTCCAGTAAACGGCCCTGTCTCTCTTTCGGCTCTGGCTCACTTTCGGTGGTGACCGAGCGTAGTCACAGATGATGAAAACGCGTTGGAGACAATCAGCCGGCCAGAAGGATGTCGTGACGCGGTCCGGCGAGTAGAGACACGGGCGACCGCGCGGTTCCACGGGCATCTGGTGAGAAAACCGCCCAGCTCTACGACGTCAGCTTGATGCGCACGTTCCGTTACCACCGAAAGTGAGCCAGAGCCGTTCTTTGTACAATCCCTCACCCCGCCCGGACGCGCCGGACCTGTCCGAAGGGGTGTGGTCAGGCGCCCGGGATAATCATCCAGTTGTGGTCCGGTGTGCCGTTGTCCTGGAACTGCTCCACATTGGCGGAGTCGTCGGTGGAGGCATGGTGAACCGCGAGTACCTTGCCGCTGTGGGCGTTTTGGATGCGCAGGGCACCGCCGCCGTCCGGCAACACGCGGATGCGCCACAGGTGGTCGGCGGCGCCGTTGTCGTCGAACTGCACGACCTGGGCCGAGTCGGCGGTGGACATGCCGTCGACGGCGAGCACCTTGCCCGAGTGCTGGTTGCGGATGCGGAAGTAGCCGTTGGCGCCGGGCAGGAACTCCCACTTGTGGTCGGGGGTGCCGACGTCGGAGAACTGCTGGACGCGCGCGGAGTTGTCCTTCGACATGTTCTCCACCGCCAGCACCTTGCCGGAGTTCATGTTGCGGAGCTTCACCGTGCCGTCCGGGATGAGCCGCCAGTCGTGGTCGGCCGAGCCGTTGTCGTCGAACTGCACGACCTGGGCGGAGTTGCCGGTCGACATGCCCGCCACACCGACGACCTTGCCGCTGTTGACGTTCTTGAGACGCAGGTAGCCGTCGCCGGTGTCGATGAGCCGCCACAGGTGGTCCGGGGTGCCCACGTCGTCGAACTGCTGGATACGCGCGGAGTTGTCCTTCGACATGTTCTCCACCGCCAGCACCTTGCCGGAGTGGACGTTGTACACCTTGATGGTGCCGCTGCCCGCGTCGACGATGCGCCACAGGTGGTCGGCGGTCCCGTTGTCGTCGAACTGCACCACGTTGGCGGAGTTGCCGGTGGACATGCCGTCGACCCCGAGGACCTTGCCCGAGTGGCGGTTCTGCAGGCGAAACGCCGCTCCGGCCGGCACCCACGGCTTGGTCCCACCGGTCTGCGGGAAGGAGGTGACGCGCAGCCGGGCGGCTCCCATCGGGATGAGGGTCACCTGCTCGATCGGGGTTGTCGCGGCGACCGGACCGTCCTGCAGCGGTGTGATCACGTTCTGGCTGTCCGCCTGCCACTGCGGGATGCGCTGCGCCTGCGTCGTGATGCGCACGGGCGCGTTGGCGACGGTGAACGGATCGTTGGTGTTCCCGCCCGTCGAGACGCTGTACGACGGGTTGGGCGCCAAGCCGTAGTTCCACGCGGATCCGGCGTGCACGTCGTACTCGGGCCACTGCGCGCTGCCGCCCGTCTGCACCCAGTTCTCGGTGATGCGCAGGGACAGGCCGAGCGGCCCGTAGTAGATCGACGCCGCGTTGCGCTGAGCCGGCCAGACGCGCTTGCGTACCTGCATGGGCAGGCGCAGCGTGACGGTGTCGCCGTTGGACCAGGTGCGGCGCACCGTGGCGAACCGCGGTCCCCCGGCGGCGGTCACGGGCGCCCCGTTGACCCGCACCTCCGGTGCCGAGCACCACGCGGGGATACGGAGCACGAGAGGGAAGGCCACGGGGGTCCCGAGTTGCAGGGTCAGCGTGATGGTGTCGGCGAAGGGATAGCCGGTCGACTCGGTGATCGTCACGTTCGAGCCGCCGGCGACCTTCGCCGACACGACGCACGGCCCGTACAGCGACGCGCACAGGCCACCGTCCGGAGTGGCCAGCCACATCTCCTCGACGTAGTAGGGCCAGCCCATCCCGTAGTTGTGCGGGCAGCACCGGTACTGGTCCACGCCCGGCCGGTAGGACTGCATCGCGAAGCCGTTCTGGAACTGGCCCAGGGTCTTCGGCCTGTTGTCGAGGTCGACGCTGTTGGCGGAGGTGACGTAGTGGATGGCGCGGCCGAGCGGGTCCAGCGCCGCGGGCAGCATGTTGAACGCCAGTTCCTCGGTGCGATCAGACCACACCGGATCCCCGGTGATCCGGGTGAGGATCTCGTGGCTTTGCATGTACTCGACGATGCCGCAGGTCTCGAAGCCCTGCCGGGGGTCGCCGAAACCGGGGCGGGCGTTCTCGTCACCGGCGAACCCACCGCCCGGGAACTGCCCGTAGGTGTTCTGTACCGTGCCGTAGACATCGTAGGTCGCATTGCGATGAGCGGTGTCGCCGGTGAAGACCCAGTAGTGAGCGGGTTCGCGGAAGCCCTGGGCGATGTTGACGTTGTGGAGGTTGGGCAAGCCGTTCATCCAGTTCGCCGAGTTGGCGTGGATCTTGTGTACCAGGTCGATCAGGAACCTCTCCCCGGTGCGGTTGTACAGCCAGTGGACGACGTCGATGGTGTCGGCCCAGCGCCAGGTCCCCCATCCGTCCCGGAACACCCCGTTGGGCTGGCGGTTGACGAAGTCGAAGAACTTGAGCAGGAACGGGTTGACGCGGCCGTCGTCGGTGTAGTCGGCGTGGGAACGGATCGCGTGCAGCATCGGCATGTGCGGCCACAGATCGGCGTGCCCGTTCAGCGACGTCCGCAGCGCCCGCGGCCCGAAGAAGCCGTCGTCGGCCTGGGTGGCGAGCACCCCGTCGATCCAGCGCCTGGCGGTGCTCAGTGCGGTCGGATCCGCGCTGACATAGGCCATGTCGACATACCCGCGCAGCCAGTACGGCACCTCCTCCCAGCCGCCGAGCTCGCTGCGGATCCAGCCGGTGTCGTCGTAGCGCAGGAAGTGCGACACCTGCGCGTACCGCCCGCACATCCCGTCGACCTGGCGCTGGAGCTGGGTGGCCAGCCACCCGCGGGGGCGGGTGGCCCCGGGCGGCAGCCGCAGGAAGGCGGCCGGCTGCAGCGGAGCACGGTTGGGCAGGTAGGGAACCGGCGCCGCCTGGGCCGCCTGGGTGGTGGATACCGTGGTGAGCAGGCCGCCCGCGGCGGTCAGCCCGATCTTCAGCAGGTCACGTCGGTCGATGGTCATGCTCGAAACTCCTTTTTCCATCGTTGTTCGATGGTGCGTGGCGAGGTGAGGGAGCGAGGGTGGCGGCGGGAAGGGGCGCCGTCACCCCCGGTGGATCTGAGCCGATGGGTGGCTTGCGCCTACCCCCAGGGGCTTCCACGGCCCAGCTGGTGTCTTCCGCGCACATGTCGGGGGTGTCGTAGGTGTGCTGACCGCCGCTGGAGGCGACCCAGACCTCATCGGCGTAGTGCCGCACGTTCGTGCCCAGCTCGTTGATCGACGCCAGGCGCACGCTGCCGCCGGCCGCTCCCGGTTGCGCGCAGAAGGTCGCGTCGCGGCGTACACATCGGTGTTGTCGGAAGGGTCGAGCCGGACACGGAACGCGGAGTGGCGTAGGTAGCGGCCGGGGTAGTCGCGCGATTCGAGGGAGTAGCAGGCCGGGTCGGCCAGACCACGCCGCACGATGAACGTCGTGTCGGCCTTCAGCAGGCCCGGGCTCTCGCCGTCGACGACGTCTGTACGGGCCAGGCTGTCGGCGTGGCGCAGGTAGCGGTTGGTGTGGCCGGGCGTGGTGACGCGCAAGGAACGCGCCTGGTCCAGCGGCAGGCCGGCCCCGCTGTGCCACAGCGGGATGGTGGCGGCCCAGGTGGTGTCGGTGCGGTCGCAGTGGACGTCGCATAACCGTGGGGTAGACCCAGTCCGTGCAGTCGGTCCCCCTGGCATCACCGCACGCACGGATCATGCCGCGGTGATGAAGTGCGGGGTCGGTGAGGTTGTACATCAACGTTCTGGTCCCGGCCCAGGTGCCCGGGATGCTGGCCTTGCCCAGCAATTCTTCCCAGGTGGCGCCGCCGTCCCATGAGCGGTTTCGCCAGACCGAGTCGCCGGTGATCCCGTTGTCGATGCTGCCCCACGCCATGCCGTCCGGATCGGACACGTGCAGCACCAGGCGCCTGCCGTTGATCTGCTTCTCCGGCGCCGGGAAGGTCTTCCGCTGAGCCCTTGAGCGGTCCAGCCTGTCCCTGTGCAGCACGCACACCGTGGGACCCAGGGGAGTGGCCTGGGCAGCGGGAGCCGAAAGAACCATGATCGGTGTCACCACGAGGACGAGGGCCAGCATCAAGGCGCGTATCCCCGTGCTCGCGCCGGAGCGGCGCGGGCGGCCGCTCGCGTCTGGCGGGGGCGGGGTGCCAGCTGTGGCGTCAGCCGACGGTCGGACAGGGAACATGGCGTGGCTCCAGGTGGGGGGCCTGGTATGAGCTCCGGCGTGAGTGCCGGAGGCGGTGGAAAGAGGGTTGCTTTCCTGCCGTGGGCGCGGGTCGCGTTCGTCACGAGGCGCCGTGGCAGCGCTCAGCGGGGAAGGCCCAGCGGTGGCCGGACGGCTCGGCGCGGCGGTGGAGGGGGCCCGGCCGGGGCCGTGCGCCGCGCACGGCCCCGATCGTCGCCTCGCGTTTACGG
>NZ_JBPJSR010000054.1:0-9432 GCF_051390675.1 Streptosporangium heterodermiicola | reverse complement strand
ACATACCCGCTCGTCTGGCGCGGCGGTCCCTGGTGAGGCTCGTCCTGGGCTGATGACCTTGGCGCGGGCACGATCATCATGGTCGGCCCCTGCATCAAAGAGCACATGCTCTGCGGCGACCTGGAGCGCTGCTTATCGTCGCATCAGTCGGACTGGTCGACCAAGGGGCAGGAGGAACTGTTCGACAAGTCCGGTCTCCGGGGCTGTGGGATCGACTTACCATGACGAATGACGATCTAGATACTCTTAGACTTTACGGTCATTCTAGATCATGTGGTCAGGGAGCAGGGGAGGCCCGGCCCGCACATGCACGCTTCGGAGGCTCCGCATTATGGTTCCCAGCGATACTGGCCAGGCAATTGACCGGTTGCGCAAGCATCTGACCGGCGGCGCCACGCGGCTGGACTCGCTGTCGGAGTCGTTCTCTCTCTTCGTCTACGAGGCGCTCCAGGACCAGCTGACCGATGTGGACCTGCGTTTGCTGCTGCACAGCCACAGCCTTGAGATGTTCCCGCTCAATGGGCTCGAGGAGGAGAACCTCAGGCGTTCCCGATTGAATCAGCATCGCATCGCCCGCGCGTTCGCAGTTTGGGCTGAGCGACACCTGCAGGCGAGGACGCTCACCAGGCGTACTCCCAGTACTTGGACCAGCGTCGACGGATCGTTCCCTTACGTGGTCGACAATGCGGGTCTCGCCGCCGAGAGCCTCGGTCTGGTGGCATCCCCGAACCTGTACTTCCCCCAGGAGTCCACGGACGCTGAAAAGGTGGCGCAGGCCGTCGTC
Source organism: Streptosporangium heterodermiicola (assembly GCF_051390675.1). NCBI lineage: Bacteria > Bacillati > Actinomycetota > Actinomycetes > Streptosporangiales > Streptosporangiaceae > Streptosporangium > Streptosporangium heterodermiicola. Next base: position 8,648 of record NZ_JBPJSR010000054.1, on the reverse strand, counting down.
AACTTCGAACGAATGTGGTTCAACGACGGGACCAGCCGCAGCATCCAGGAGGAGTTCCTCGACGCGGCCAGGGCCCTTTTCGAGGACCGGGCTCCCGAGTCGGTCTACCTGCGTGTCCTGACCGCCCTGTTCAACGACTTCGTCGAGGAATCCGGGCACAGCGCCGACCGGGGCAGGACCGGCTTCTACGACTCCGTCGTTTGGAACAAGCTCTACAAGTTCCAGCGCGACGGGGTGCTCGGCGCGATCCAGAAACTCGAACGCCACAATGGCTGCATCATCGCCGACAGCGTCGGCCTCGGAAAGACCTTCGAGGCGCTCGCCGTCATTAAATACTACGAGCTACGCAATGACCGCGTCCTTGTGCTGGCGCCCAAGCGGCTGCGAGAGAACTGGACGATCTACCGCGGCAACGATGTCCGGAACCCCCTGGCCAAGGACCGGCTCAACTACGACGTCCTTAACCATACGGACCTCAGCCGCCTCGACGGCCTGTCCGGGGATATCAACCTGGCTCATGTCAACTGGGGCAACTACGATCTCGTCGTCATCGACGAATCCCACAACTTTCGCAACAATCCGCAGGTCAAGGACCGGACCACCCGGTACTCGCGGCTCATGGACGAGGTCTTTAAGAGCGGGGTGAAGACCAAGGTCCTGATGCTCAGCGCCACCCCGGTGAACACCCGGCTGGCCGACCTGAAGAACCAGGTGCTGTTCGCCACCGAGGGCGACGACCAGGCCCTGGCCTCCGATGGGATCAAGAGCATCGAGGCCACCCTGGTTAAGGCACAGAAGCACTTCAACGAATGGCAGCGCACACCCGCCACGGCCCGGAGCACGAAGTCTCTGGTCGGCACGCTAGGTATGGACTACATCCGGCTGCTCGACCTGGTCACCATCGCCCGTTCGCGCAAACACATCGAGAAGTACTACGGCACCAAGGACGTGGGCAGATTCCCCGACCGGCTCCCGCCGATCAACCTCGTTCCGCCTATCGATGCGGCAGGCGCCATGATCCCTCTGGAACAGATCAACCGATCGATCCTGCAGCTGAATCTGGCGGCCTACAAACCCACGTCCTACGTCAGCCCGAAGCACGAGGCCAAGTACGCCGCGCTGTACGACCAAAAGTTGCGGACAGGCGGTAAGCGCGTGTGGCGGCAGACCGACCGCGAGAACAACGTGGTTCATCTGCTGCGGGTGGGCCTGCTCAAGCGGTTGGAGTCCTCGGTCAGCTCCCTGGCCAAGACCCTCGAGAAGATTCTCTCTCGGATCGACGAGTCGATCGCCAAGATTGACGCCTACGAGGCCAACGGCAGCGAGGGGATATCTATCGGCAGCCTCACCGACCTGGAGAACCTCGACCTGGACGACCCTCAGTTCGAGGACACCGTCGGCGGCAACGTCAAAGTGTTCCTAGCCGACGTCGACCGCATCCGGTGGCGGCAGGAACTCGAACAGGACCAACACACCGTGGCCGCCCTGCTCGCCGAGGCCCGAGCGGTCGACGTCACCCGCGACGCCAAGCTGGGGCGGCTCAAGGATTTCCTGCGCGAAAAGGTGGAGCATCCCACCAACGAGGGCAACCGCAAGGCCCTGGTCTTCACCGCGTTCAGCGACACCGCCGGATACCTCTACGAGAACATTGCCCGCTGGGCATGCGACGAGCTGGGAGTGCACGTGGCCCTCATCACCGGGGAGACCTCCCGGGCCACCCTAGCGATGAGACGCACCCACATGAGCGACGTGCTCGCCGCGTTTTCCCCCAGGTCCAAGGGCGGCGACCCGGAGGCCCCGCAGATCGACATCGTGATCGCCACCGACACAATCTCCGAAGGGCAGAACCTTCAAGACTGTGACACGGTGATCAACTACGACATCCATTGGAACCCTGTGCGGATCGTTCAGCGCTTCGGTCGGGTGGACCGGCTGGGCACCACCAACGCCAGCGTCCAACTAGTCAACTTCTGGCCCGACATTGACTTGGACACCTACATCAACCTCGAGAACCGGGTGTCCAGCCGGATGACGCTCCTGGACGTTTCCGCGACCGGTGAGGAGCACCTCCTGGACGTGACGCCCGGCGAGATGAACGACCTCGATTACCGGCGCAAACAGCTCGAGCAGATGCAGGAGGCCGCTCCCACCATGGAGGACCTCGCTGGCGGCCTGAGCATCACCGACCTGACACTCTCGGACTTCCGCGCAGACGCCACCGCCCGGGAGCCCGAAGAGATCCAGGCGATCACCGGTTGGCCGCTGGCGTTGTTCGGGGTGGCCCGCTTCGACGAGACCCTAGCCGAGGAGGGGCTGTCCCCTGGTGCAGTCTTCCTGCTTCGGGTGCGTGACGATGCGTTCGCTTTCTCCAAGGCCTATCCGCTGGCACCGTACGTACTGGTCTATGTGCGCGAGGACGGCGAGCTCGCGCACGCGATCGAGGAGCCGAAACTGGCTCTCGACGTCCTACGCCACCACTGCCTGGGCAGCACCACACCCGACCCGGCCTCCCTCGCGGACTTCGACCGGGTGACCAGGGCGGGCCGCTCAATGAACCACTACCGCGACCTGCTGAACGCGGCCGTCCAGGCGGCTTCCGGCCGGGCTGAGGAGAGTATGGTGGCCTCCCTGTTCTCTGCCGGCCCCTCCCAACTGGGCACAGACCTCAGCGTGCCCGGACTGGGAGCGGTGGACGTCATCGCCTGGGTGGCGCTCATCCCATGAGCGCCCACGACCTGTTCAGGCTGCCCGACGCGGCGCGCATGGAGCACCGCATCACGAAGAAGATGCTCGCCGAGCAGTTCGAGGAACGCTCGCCCGCTGACGCACGAATCATCACGAAGTCTGTGCTCTCGGTGAAACTGCTCGGGATCCTTCGGCCGGAGACGATCCGGGCGCCCAAGTACCAGGATGCTAAGCGTACGGTCGTTGACATCTCCATCCTCGAGATCGTCCTGGCAGAACGAACAATGCCAGCCAACCGCACCCGGGTAGCCGAGCTCATACACCGCAGCATGCCCAGGCCGGTGGTGCTGCTGGCGTGTCTACCCGACGGCAGCACGATTCTCTCCCTGGCCCTCAGTCATGTCAGCCAGACCGACTCCCGCAGGGAGACCTCCGTGATCGACGCCCATGTCATGGTTCCGGTCTCGCAGCTTGAGCCCGGTACTCTTCACCTGGACCGACTGGACCACACGAACATGTGGGCGCTGTACAGCGATCTCGTACGAACCGCCGCGGCGGACGGGCGGCCCGCGAGCACTTCTCTGTCCGCCGCCGACGCTATCGCGCTACGGCGGAAGCTCATCGACCTGGAGTTGGATCTGGTCGCTGTAGTGCGCGAGGCGAAACAGGCGAAGAGCCTGCAACGCCGTATTGAGCTCAACACGAACGGTCGGTCGTTGCGCGACCAGATTGAGGGTGTCCGAGGCACCCTCTACAGTGCTGAACGCAGCCACGATGTGACCTGACGACACGCCCTTTCAGAGGAAGAAACCTCCATGCCCCTGAGCTTCGAACCGGTGGATGAGTTGACCGGACCCGGCGAGGCCAAGTCGAACATCGACCTCCTAGCTCGTCTCTTCCCAGACGCCGTCGTCGACGGGAGCGTCGACTTTGACGCACTCCGGAACCTGCTGGGCGAGAACGCCGCACCCACCACCGCCGAAGCCTTCGGCCTACGCTGGCCCGGCATGGCCGAGGCCCGCAGCCTGTCCACGGTCCCGGCCACTGGCACGCTGCTGCCCAAGCCCGAGGAGTCCGTGGGCTGGGAAACTACCAAGAACATCGTGATCGAGGGGGACAACCTCGAGGTTCTGCGCCTGCTGCGCCGCCACTACATCAACAAGGTCGACGTCATCTACATCGACCCGCCCTACAACACTGGCAACGACTTCGTTTACGATGACAAGCGCACCACCACGCAGGCTGCACACGAGGCGGCCGCCGGCCAGCGCGACGAAGAAGGCATCCTCCAGATCGGCGAGGCCTCCGACCGAGCCCAAGACCGCAAAGCGGGTGCCTCCAGGCACAGTATCTGGCTGTCGATGATGTACCCCCGCATGCTCGTCGCCCATCAGCTCCTCACGGAGACAGGCGTCATCATCGTTGCCATCGACGACACCGAACATGCACGTCTCAAGCTGCTTATGGACCGTGTTTTCGGTGCCGAGAACTTCATCGCTAACCTCATCTGGCAGGGTGGCCGTAAGAACGATTCTCGATATGTCTCAGTTGGCCATGACTATATGCTTGTATATGCTAAGAACGAAGCTATGCTCCGCAGCAACAACGTACGCTGGCGTGAAGAGCGGCCAACAGATGGAATTATCCGAGAAGCAGCAAAGGTCGCATGGAATAATTCTGGTGGCGACACCGAAAAAGCAACCAAGCTGATGAAAGAGTGGATAAAATCCCTACCCCAGGGCCATCCCGCGAAGGAGAATAACCGGTTCTACGAGTTTGATCCAGACGGAAGAGTCTCCCGCAAACGGGACATCTCATGGCCCGACAAGGGCGGTCCCAAATATGAGGTAATCCATCCGGTTACGGGCCTTCCCGTTAAGGTGCCCGAGCGTGGCTGGCGGTACGCAAGCCCAGAGCGAATGCAGCAGGAAATCGATGCCAACCGCATCATTTGGGGCAAAGATCATAACGAATATATTAACGGAAAGACATATCTAGATTCCGAAGACGGAATGGTCCCATCGTCGGTCTTTGAGAAGAAACGGGCCAGCGCATCAAATGCGCTTGACACGCTCCTGGGTGCCGGCATATTCGGCTTCCCTAAAGATGCAGGCGTCCTCTCTCGATGGATCGACCTGGCTACTTATGGATCGCGGGAAGCGGTGATACTGGACTTTTTTGCAGGCTCTGGCTCAACGGGCCACGCGGTAATGGATCTCAATGCTAGAGACGGTGGCTGCCGCAAGTACATCCTGATTCAGCTTGACGAGCCTGTAGACCAAGACGGCTACAATACAATCGCGGATATCACTCGCGAGCGGCTTCGTCGTGCGGGCCAGCAGATCGCTGCAAAGAAGCCCCTCGAGGCCGCGGATATTGACACCGGCTTTCGGTCGTACCGCCTGGCGGCCAGCAATGTACGGCCATGGGACGGCACTGCTGACCAGCTTGACCTCGTCGAAGCCGTCGACAATCTCGTCGCCGGGCGGACCACAGACGACCTGCTGGTCGAGATGATGTTGCGGCTGGGCTTGGACCTGACCACGCCCGTGGAGACCAGGGAGATCGCGGGCAGCACTTTGTACAACCTGGTGGGCACGCTGTTCGCCTACTTCGGCACTGACATCACCGTCGCACGTGCGAACGAGGTCGCTAAGGCGCTTGTGGTCTGGCGCGACGAGGCCCCAGTCGACTCCGAGACCACGGTCGTCGTCCGCGACACGGGTTTCCTCGACTCCGCAGCCAAGCTCAATTTCGCCGCTGCGCTCGAGCAGGCTGGCTTCTCCACGTTGCGGAGCATCTGACGTGAAGTTCTCGTTCGACGCCAACCTCGACTATCAGCTCCGTGCCATAGAAGCGGTCACCGGCTTGTTCAAAGGCCAGGAGGCCTTGAGCTCTCATTTCACGGTCTATGCCCACCCGGCCGCGCACTCGGGCCTCGAGGGGTTCACCGACAGGGGCTATGGCAACAAGCTGCGCTTGGATCCGGAGACGATTCTTTCGAACCTGCATGAGGTGCAGAATCGCACTGGCCTGGCACCGGAATCGTCCTTGGAGTCCATGAACTTCACCATCGAGATGGAGACGGGCACCGGCAAGACCTATGTCTACCTGCGCACCATCTACGAACTCAACCAGCTCTACGGCTTCACCAAGTTCATGATCGTCGTCCCGTCTGTGGCCATCAAGGAGGGTGTCGAAACCTCCATCCGGATGCTGCGCGACCATCTCGGAGCCCAGTACGGCAACCCGCCGATGAGTTTCTTCCAGTTCGACGGCAACAACCCGTCCCGGATACGGTCATTCGCCACATCATCGAACATTGAAATCATGATTCTCACCGCCGCGGCGATCAACAAGGAGACTAACAAGATCTACCAGCAGGTCGAGGCCCTCGACTTCGAGGTTCCCGCTGACCTGATCCGGGCGACCAATCCGATCATCATCATCGACGAGCCGCAGAGCGTGTACGGCGACACCGGCGCAGGCAAGAAGGTGGGCGCGGGCCGCAAAGCGCTCCAGAAGTTCGATGCCACAGCTGCTCTCCGCTACTCGGCTACCCACTCCAAGCACGACAAAGCGAACCTCATTTACCGGCTGGACGCCATCGCGGCATACGAGAACCAGCTGGTCAAGCAGATCGAGGTGGACTCCTTGGTTACCTCCGCCAGCGGGACGACGCCGTACGTCAAGTTGCTCGGAGTGACGCGAGGCAAGGGTGGCGTGATCTCGGCAAAGGTCGAGGTAGACGTCGAGCAGGGCAACGAGATTAGACGCAAGGCCGTCACGGTGAACACCTCGTCGCTCAACAACCTCGCGGACGCAACCGGGCGCGACCTATACAAGAACCTCTCTGTCGTGGCCATTAACGCCGCCGAGGGTCAGGAGAGCATTTCCTTCGACACCGTCGCGAAGCCGCTGAAGGTCGGTGACAGCATCGGCGCCGAGGTCGGTCTCGGCGAGCGTGTCCGTCAGATGATCGCCCAGACCATCCGACAGCACCTGCTCAAGGAGCAGGAGTTTGCAGTGCACGGACGTGACATCAAGGTACTCAGCCTCCTCTTCGTCGACTCGGTCGCCAAGTATCGCGAGTATGGCCCCGAGGGCGAGGCAGCGCCTGGTGAGTACGCGCGGGCCTTCGAGGAGGAGTATGCGAAGATCGCCGCCGAACCACAGTTCAACACCCTGCTGGGCCCGTCCTCCGCCGAGCAAATCGCGAAGCAGGCCCACCAGGGGTACTTCTCCGTGGACCGCCGAAAAGGGGGCGGCGAGGTGTTAGTGGACACCAAGGAGACCACCGACAAGGGGCGCCAGCAGGCCGGGCTGGCCTACGAGCAGATCATGCGGGACAAGGTCGGACTGACCACTCCCGGTACCCCGATTAGGTTCATCTTCAGCCACTCTGCGTTGCAGGAAGGTTGGGACAACCCCAATGTCTTCCAGATCTGCGTCCTACGGAACATGGGCACCGAACGGTGGCGGCGCCAGTCCATCGGCCGTGGCCTGCGTCTGTGTGTGGACGGATCAGGTAACCGGGTGCGCGGCTTTGACATCAACCGGCTCACAGTGATCGCAAACGAGTCCTACGAGGAGTTCGCCGACCGCCTCCAGCGCGAGCTGGCTGAAGACCTGGACATCCAGTTCGGGGTCATCACTGTGGACGGTTTCGCACGGCTGTCTTTCAAGGGAGCGGACGGGAAAGTCGCCCCCATCGGCTCGGCCGCCGGGCAACTGCTGTACCGAACTCTTTTGTCTGGCGGTTATATCGACGCCAAGGGGAAGATCCAGGACAGCCTGCGCCAAGCCGTACAGAACGGCGATGCGAACCTCGCGCTACTAGTCGAAGGCGCCGTAGACAGTCCGGCCGCGGTGAAGGTGGTACTCGGACTCATCAAGCGTCTCGCCCGGCCCGTCAATATCAAGAAGTCTGGTTCACACGTCTCGGCGCCCCTCGTCAAGGAGCGTCTGGAGAGCCCTGAATTTCAGGCATTGTGGGAGCGTATCCGGATCCGCACCGAGTACCGCGTCGACATTAACGAGGCAAAGCTCCGTGCCGCAATGGTCGATGCGCTGCGCGAGATGCTCCCCGTGGCCAAGCGTAAAGGCGAGTGGGTCACGCACCGCGTGGAGGGCATCGACCAGAGCGGTCTCGCCTCTGAGGTGTCGACGGTGCGCAGGGTGGACGTCACCTACGCCGACAGCGAGGACCTGCCCGATATCCTTTCCGTCCTCGCCGACCGTACGCAGCTGACCCGGGCCACGCTCGCTCACGTGCTCACTGAGTCCGGCACACTCGGACAGTTCCGCTACAACCCGCAGGCCTACATCGACCAGGTGGCCCACCAACTCAAGGTCACCAAGGAAAGGTTCCTGATCGATGGACTGCGTTATGAACTGGTAGACGCCTCCCGTCCAGAAGCGGACCGCAGGTACGCCCTCAGTCTCCTTCACGAGGCCAACGTCTCTGGATACACAGGCCCCGATGGAAACCTCATCTCCGACACGGACGGAAACGCGAAATCGTTCGCGGAGAAGTCCGTCTACCAGTACATAGTCGTCGACTCCCACGTGGAGCGGGTTTTTGCGCACGCGCTGATGCAGCGTCCGGAGGTGAAGGTCTTCGTGAAACTCCCATCCTCGTTCCAGATTTCCACCCCGCTGGGCAGCTACAACCCCGACTGGGCCATGGCCATCGAGCGCGCCGACGGCAGCCGCTACATCGTCTTCGAAACTAAGGGTGTCAATGAGACCGCTCTGCTGCGCCCTGCCGAGGCTGGGAAGATCGCTTCCGCGCGTAAGCACTTCCAGGCCGTCAAGGCCAGTATTGGGATCGTCGACCTCGAGTATGAAGTCGTCAACGGCATCGAAGCAGCTACCGCCGTAATGGAGGGAGAACCGACCTCGGTTGAAATCATACGGGGCGAGCCCAGCGTCGAGTTCCAGCCTGATTAGTGCAGGCGTGA
>NZ_JBPJSR010000053.1:0-14574 GCF_051390675.1 Streptosporangium heterodermiicola | reverse complement strand
AGCCAGGGCTCTCCTGGGCGGTGGCGCCGCCCAGGACGGGGGTGAGCCGGCCGTCCACGACGAGCTTCGCGCCCTCCAAGACGCCCACGTCCAGGTAGGAGGCGACCTTGTCGCGGTGGACCCCGGTGACCAGCGGGCCCATCTGCGAGGCCGGGTCGTCGCCGGGGCCGACGGTCAGCTCCGACACCCGGGAGACGATCTTGTCGACCAGGTCGTCGCCGACCGGGTTCACGGCGAGCACGACGGAGATCGCCATGCAGCGCTCCCCGGCCGAGCCGAACCCGGCCGACACCGCGGCGTCGGCGACGAGGTCGAGATCGGCGTCGGGCAGGACCAGCATGTGGTTCTTGGCGCCGCCGAGTGCCTGGACCCGCTTGCCGTGGGCGGTGGCGGTCTCATAGACGTACCTGGCGATCGGGGTGGAGCCGACGAACGAGACCGCGCGCACGTCCGGGTGCTCCAGCAGCCGGTCCACCGCCACCTTGTCCCCCTGGACGACGCCGAAGACGCCGTCGGGCAGCCCTGCCTCCGTCCAGAGCCGGGCCATCAGCAGCGACGCCGAGGGGTCCTTCTCCGACGGCTTGAGCACGAAGGCGTTGCCGCAGGCGATCGCGATCGGGAACATCCACATCGGCACCATGGCCGGGAAGTTGAACGGGGTGATCCCGGCGACGACGCCCAGCGGCTGGCGGATGGAGTAGGAGTCGACCCGGGTGGAGACCCCCTCGGAGAAGCCGCCCTTGAGCAGGTGCGGGATGCCGCAGGCGAACTCCACGACCTCCAGCCCCCGGGCGACCTCGCCCAGCGCGTCGGAATGGACCTTGCCGTGTTCTTGGGAGATGAGCCGGGCGAGCTCGTCGCGGTGGGCGTACATCAGCTCACGGAAGCGAAACAGCACCTGCGAGCGCTTGACCAGCGAGGCGTCCCGCCACGCGGGCCAGGCCGCGACCGCGGCGGCCACGACCGCGTCGACCTCGGCGACGGAGGCCAGGTGAACCCGCCCGGAGACCTCCCCGGTCGCGGGATCGAAGATCTCCGAGGTACGGCCGGAGCCCTCGACGGGACCGCCGCCGATCCAGTGGGTGACGTTCTTCACGGGGCCACCTCGGCGTTGACGGTTTCGAGCGCGCTGACGATGATCCCGAGTCCCTCGGCGGCCTCGTCGAGGGTGAGGGTGAGCGGCGGGGCCATCCGGAGCACGTTGCCCTTCAGGCCGCCCTTGCCCGCGAGCAGGCCGGATTTCCTGGTCTCCTCCATGAACCGGGTGGCGAGGGCCGGCGAGGGCTCGCCGGTCGCCGGGTCGACGAGCTCGACGGCGAACATCAGGCCCTTGCCCCGGACGTCGCCGACGATCGGCAGGCGTGGCGCGGCCTCGCGCAGCCCGTCGATGATCACGGCGCCGGTCCTGGCGGCGTTCGCCTGCAGGTCGTGGTCGAGGACGTAGTCCAGGGTGGCGTTGGCGGCGGCCATGGAGATCGGGTTGCCGCCGAAGGTGGCCAGCCCGACGGCGTGGAGGCCGTCCATCAGGTCGCCGCGGGCGACGACGCCCCCCACCGCGAAGCCGTTGCCCAGCCCCTTGGCGAAGGTCATCATGTCGGGCGTGACGCCGTGGTCCTGGATGCCGAAGAAGGCCGAGCCGGTGCGCCCCCAGCCGGTCTGCACCTCGTCCGAGATGAACAGGACGCCCTCGGCGTCGAGGACCTCCTTGTAGGCGGCGAACAGCCCGTCGGGGGCCATGGTGAAGCCGCCCACCCCCTGGATCGGCTCGGCGATCAGCGCCGCCACGTCGTTGGAGACGGCGGTGGAGAGCACGTGGCGCAGGTCGTCGACGCAGGCCGCGATGTAGTCGCCGTCGGACAGGCCGCGGAACTGGGTGAGGTGCCGGTCGGCGCCGTGCAGGAAGTGCACGTTCAGCGGCGACAGCGAGTTGTTCTTCCACGCGCGGTTGCTCGTGACGCTGACCGCACCGAAGGAGCGGCCGTGGTAGCTCTGCCGCATGGCGAGCACCTGGTCGGACTTTCGCGCGTAGGTCGCGAGCAGCAGCGCGGTCTCGTTGGCCTCGGTGCCGGAGTTGGTGAAGAAGACCTTCGCGTCCGGGATGCCGGAGAGCCTGGCGATCTTCTCGGCCAGCTCGACCTGGCCGCGCAGCAGGTAGACCGTGGAGGTGTGCACCACGCCGGTGGCGATCTGCCGCTCGACGGCCTCCCGCACCTCGGGCACGTCGTACCCGATCATGTTGGTCAGGATGCCCGCGAAGAAGTCGAGATAGCTCTTGCCCGACGCGTCGACGACACGGTTTCCCTTGCCAGAGACGATCTCGATGGGCTCGTCGTAGTAAAGGGCCAGCCAGTTGGGCATTACCGCGCGATGGCGCGCAAGGAGGTCCGACATACATCGAGTATCGCCTCTCGGCGCCACCGCTCATACCTGCAACATGTCGGGATAATTACCCCGAACCCATCACACTGTCAGGTCCCGCCGACACGAATCGCTCTTCGCGAGGGCTTCGTGAGGGCTTCGTGAGGGTCTGTGCGGCTCGCGCTCCGTGACGCGTCCCATGCGGCTCGCGCCACGCGACGGATGGCGCGAGCCGCACAGGAGGGCCGGACGGAGCACCCCCCAGGTTCCCCGCCCGAGCTTCGGTAGTCATGAGGTCGGGTAAAGTCCAGCATCGCCCAGATTTCCTATCAAAGCAACCTGAAATACATGAATCATGTCCGGTTCTCATGGCTCATCCGTCACCGGTGCGAGTACACGGCGCTCCCGGCACCGCTCCCGGCCACCCGCGCCGATGGCCGACCTGCCCCGGCGGATCGGCCATCGGCGAACTCGGCCACCGGCGGGCGAAAGCCCGGGACCGGCGGCCCGGAGGACCTCTCAGCTCTCCGCTTTGACCAGGTCCGCGTCCGAACCGGCCCCGGGCGCGGGCGCCGGGCGCAGCACCAGGAACGCCAGCGTGGCGGCGGCCAGGGTGAAGCCGACCCCCACCCAGGAGCCGAACGACATGGCCGAGACGAACGCCTCGCGCGCGGTCCCGATCACTCCCGCGTCCCCCAGCCGCAGCGCCTCGCCGATCGACTCGCGCGCGGCGGCCGGGGCGTCGGCGGGCATCGACGAGGTGTAGACCCCGGCCAGCACGCTGCCGAGCACGGCGATGCTCAGCGCCATGCCGACCTGCTGGACGGTGTCGTTGAGCGCCGACCCGACACCCGCGTGCGCGGGCGGCACCGCTCCCATCAGCGTCGCGTAGGCCGCGGGCCCGGCCAGGCCGCCGCCGATCCCCATGAGCATGAGACCGGTGATCAGCAGGCCGTACCCGGTGTCGGCGGTCATGAAGGCGAGCACCCCGAAACCGCCGGCCATCACGGCGAGACCGACGGCGACCAGCACCCGGTTGCCGACCTTCTGCCCCAGCCCGGCGCCGACCCCGTTGAACAGCGCGGCGGCGATCGCGTACGGCAGCAACGCGAGACCGGCCCGCATGGGACCGTAGGCCAGCACGAACTGCAGGTACTGGGTGAGCATCAGCAGCAGCGCGCCCGTGCCGAACGACATCAGCACGATCGAGAACGACGCCCCGCTGAAGTTCCGGTTGCGGAACAGTTCGAGCGGGAGCATCGGGTGCTCCGACCTGAGCTCCCAGGTCACGAAGGCCGCCAGCGCGACCACCGCCACCCCGGCGCCGACCAGCGACTCCACCGAGGTCCAGCCCGCCTTCGGCGCGGAGATGACCACGTAGACCAGGGCGCTCACGCCGACCGTGGACAGCACCACGCCGGCCGGGTCGAGCCTTCGCGCCGGGCCGCGCGACTCGGGCATCAGCAGCGCCGCCGCGATCACGGCGACGGCCGCGACCGGCACGTTGAGCAGGAAGATCGACCCCCACCAGTAGTGTTCGAGCAGGAAGCCGCCCAGCGTCGGACCGGCGATCACGCCGACCATCGCCACCGCGCTCCACGCGGCGATCGCCTTGCGGCGCTCCTCCTCGTCGAAGACGGTGATCAGGATCGACAGGGTGCTCGGCATCAGGATGGAGCCGCCGACGCCCATCAGCGCGCGGGCGCCGATCAGGTGCCAGGGCTCGGTGACCAGCACGGCGATCAGCGAGGCGCCGCCGAACAGCACCAGGCCGATGATCAGAAAGCGTTTGCGGCCGTAGCGGTCGGACAGGCTGCCCGAGGTGAGCAGCAGACCGGCGAAGACCAGGACATAGGCGTCGATGATCCACTGGATGTCCGCCGGACTGGCCCCCAGGTCGACCATGAGGGCGGGGATCGCCAGGTTCAGCACGGTGTTGTCCACCACGAGGACCAGCAGGCTCAGGCAGAGCACTCCGAGGATCCACCAGCGCCTCGGATCGCGTTCGACTCGTACAGTGTTCGATTCCACTCGCACACTGTACGATAACCTCGAACACCGTGTCATCGGATTTATGCTGGAAACGTGAAAGAGCACTTCAGCTCCGTCTGGACGCGCGAGCAGCGCGCCGCGAAGAGTCCCACCCTCAGCCGCGCGCAGATCGTGCGCGCGGCGATGGAGCTGCTCGACGCCGAGGGGCTCGACGCCCTGAGCATGCGCCGCCTGGGCGCCAGGCTCGGCTCCGGGGCCACCAGCATCTACTGGCACGTGGCCAACAAGGACGAGCTCCTCGAACTCGTCCTCGACGAGGTCTACGGCGAGTTCAGCGTCCTGGACGTCGAGACCACCTGGCGCAACGCCGCCTCCTCCTTCGCGTACGGCATCCGCCAGGCGCTCTTCAAGCACCCCTGGGTCATCAGTTTCATCGGGACGACCCCCGCCATCGGCCCCAACGCGATGCGGATGATGAGCGGGCTCGTCGCCACCTTCGACCGCGCCGGGTTCCGCGGCCCCGACCAGGACTACGCCGCCTCGACGCTCCTGGCCTACGTGCTCGGGGTCACCGCGCCAGAGCTCTCCTGGCGTTCCATGCTGGAGCAGACGGGCCTCAGCTCCAACGAGCTGAACGCGTCCATCCAGCCCGTGGTGGAGAAGGCCGCGGCCGCCCATCCGGAGCTGGCCGCCCGCTACGCCGAGTTCAGGCACATGGACGTCGACACCTCCAGGGCGCTCAACTTCGAGTTCGGCCTGACCTGCTTCCTCGACGGCCTGGAGGCCCGCCTGAGCCGCGCGGCCTCACCTCCGGCGAACCGCCTCCCCCCGGCGGCCCGGGTCCGCTCACCCGACGGAGACGACGGCCCCGCTTCACACTGAGACCCCGAAGCCGCCCGGCACGGCCACGGCGAACCCGCTGAGCACGTGGGCGACGCGGCGCGTGGCGCGGTCACGGCGGGCGGGCCGGATGGCTCTAGATCTCCAGCCACCGCTGGATGCGGCGGAGCAGCTCCTGGGCGTCGACGGGTTTGGTGACGTAGTCGCTGGCCCCCGCGGACAGGGTCTTCTCCCGGTCGCCCTGCATGGCCTTGGCGGTCACCGCGATGATCGGCAGGTCCGCGAAGTCGGCCATCTTGCGGATCGCGGCGGTCGCGGCGTAGCCGTCCATCTCCGGCATCATGATGTCCATCAGGACGAGGTCGATGTCCTCGTTGCGCGACAGGATCTCGATGCCCTTGCGGCCGTTCTCCGCGTAGAGGACCTGCATGCCGTGCAGCTCCAGGATGTTGGTGAGCGCGAAGACGTTGCGTACGTCGTCGTCGATGACCAGGACCTTCCTGTCCACCAGCACCGTGTCCATCTCCTCCACCTGCTGCGGCCGCTCGTCGGGGCTGGGCTGCACCAGCGGCAGCACGTCGCCCGGCTCCGGCGCCGACAGGTGCAGGGTGATGCGCTCGCGCAGCTCGTCGAGGCTGGGCAGGCGCTCCAGCGGCTGGGTGTTGGACCGTCCCTTGAGGAGGTTCTCCTGCGGCCGGGTGAGCGTGCGGGTGTGGTGGGCGAGCACCGGCAGCCCGCGCAGCACCGGGTCGTCGTCCAGCATGCGCAGGAAGTCGGCCGCCGCGTCCTGGCGCATGCCCAGGTCGAGCACGATGCAGTGGTGGTCGTCCGCGCCCAGGATCTCCAGGGCGGAGACCGGGTCGTTGGCGGTCGACACCTGCACGGGACCGTGCGTCTCGGGCAGGTCGGCCACGACGCTCTCGGCCAGCTGCGAGAGCAGCCCGTTGGGGCGGGACTCCACGACGAGCAGCCGCCGCCCGTCCGCTCCCGGGAACCTCTCCATGGGTACGGCCACCGGCGCGGGAAGCGCCGGGAGGACCGAGGCGGAGACCGGGCTCCTTCCGGTGGCCGCGTGAGCGGTGCCCGGGGTGAGCTCGGCGATCGGCAGGTAGAGGCTGAAGGTGCTGCCCGAGCCCAGGGCGCTGACCGCCCGGATCTCGCCGTTGAAGAGCGCGGCGATCTCGCGGCTGATGGACAGCCCCAGGCCGGTGCCGCCGTACTTGCGGCTGGTCGTGCCGTCGGCCTGCTGGAAGGCGTCGAAGATCTGGGAGAGGTTCTCCTCGGCGATGCCGATGCCGGTGTCGACGACCTGGAAGGCGAGCGCCTCCTGCCCGTACGCCCCCGGCGGGTTCATCGTGCCCACCCGCTCGATGCGAAGCTCCACCGAGCCCCTCTCGGTGAACTTCACCGCGTTGGAGAGCAGGTTCCGCAGCACCTGCCTGAGCCGCTGCTCGTCCATGAGCAGCTCCTCGGGCACGTCGGGGGCGACCACGACGTCGAACCGCAGCCCCTTCTCCGTGGTCAGCGGGCGGAAGGTCGCCTCGACGTAGTCCAGGAGCTGGCGCAGCGGCAGCGGCTCCAGGCTGATGTTCATCTTGCCCGCCTCGATCTTCGACAGGTCGAGGATGTCGTTGATCAGCTGGAGCAGGTCGGTGCCCGCCGAGTGGATGACGTTGGCGTACTCCACCTGCTTGGCGGTGAGGTTGCGGGCCGGGTTCTGGGCCAGCAGCTGGGCCAGGATGAGCAGCGAGTTGAGCGGGGTGCGCAGCTCGTGGCTCATGTTGGCGAGGAACTCGCTCTTGTACTTGGAGGCGAGCGCGAGCTGCTTGGCCCGGTCCTCCAGCTCCTGCCGGGCCTGCTCGATCTCCCGGTTCTTCGTCTCGATGTCGTGGTTCTGCCGGACCAGCAGCTCCGCCTTCTCCTCCAGCTCGGCGTTGGAGCGCTGCAGCTCCTCCTGCCCGACCTGGAGCTCGGTCGCGAGGCGCTGCGACTCGGTGAGCAGGGAGTCGGTACGGGCGTTGGCGACGATCGTGTTGACGTTGACGCCGATGGTCTCCACCAGCTGCTCCAGGAAGGCCCGGTGCACCTGGGTGAAACGGTTGAGGCTGGCCAGCTCGATCACCCCGAGCACCTGGTCCTCGACGATGATCGGCAGCACGATGAGGTTGACCGGACCGGCCGCTCCCAGGCTCGACGAGACGGTGATGTATCCGGCGGCGATGTCCTCGACCAGGATGGACCGCTTGGCGACGGCGGCCTGTCCCACCAGGGAGTCCCCGAAGAAGTGGCGGCGCGCGGTCTCCCGGTGGCCGTAGCAGCCGACCACCCGCAGCTCCGAGCCGTCCGGCTTCTCCTCCGCGAGCAGGAACGTGCCGTGCTGGGCGGAGACCAGCGGGGCGAGCTCGTTCATCACCAGCTCGGCCACGACCGCGAGGTCTCGGTGGCCCTGCATCAGCCCGGAGATGCGGGCCAGGTTCGACTTGAGCCAGTCCTGCTCCTGGTTGGCCAGGGTGGTCTCGCGCAGCGACTTCACCATGGAGTTGATGTTGTCCTTGAGCTCGGCCACCTCGCCCGAGGCGTCGACGGTGATCGAGCGGGTGAGGTCGCCCGAGGTCACCGCGCTGGTCACCTCGGCGATGGCGCGCACCTGGCGGGTGAGGTTCCCGGCCAGCTCGTTGACGTTCTCCGTCAGCCGCTTCCAGGTGCCGGACACGCCCTCGACCTCGGCCTGCCCGCCCAGCCGCCCCTCGCTGCCGACCTCGCGCGCCACCCGGGTGACCTCCGCGGCGAACGACGACAGCTGGTCGACCATCGTGTTGATCGTGGTCTTCAGCTCCAGGATCTCGCCCCGGGCGTCGACGTCGATCTTCTTGGTCAGGTCGCCCTGCGCGACCGCCGTGGTGACCTGCGCGATGTTCCGCACCTGGTTGGTCAGGTTGTTGGCCATCGAGTTGACGTTGTCGGTGAGGTCCTTCCACGTACCGGCCACGTTGGGCACGCGCGCCTGGCCGCCCAGCTCGCCCTCGGTGCCCACCTCGCGGGCCACCCGGGTCACCTCGTCGGCGAACGCGCTCAGCGTGTCGACCATCGTGTTGATGGTCTGGGCGAGCGCGGCGACCTCGCCCTTCGCCTCGACGGTGATCTTCTGCGACAGGTCGCCCCTCGCGACCGCCGTGGTGACCTGCGCGATGCTCCGCACCTGGCTGGTCAGGTTGTTGGCCATCGAGTTGACGTTGTCGGTGAGGTCCTTCCAGGTGCCGGAGACCCCTCGCACGGTGGCCTGGCCGCCGAGGTTGCCCTCGGTGCCCACCTCGCGCGCCACCCGGGTCACCTCGTCGGCGAAGGCCGAGAGCTGGTCGACCATCGTGTTGATGGTCTCCTTCAGCTCCATGATCTCGCCCCGGGCGTCGACCCGGATCTTCTGCGACAGGTCGCCCTTGGCGACGGCCGTGGTGACCTGCGCGATGCTGCGCACCTGGGCGGTGAGGTTGTCGGCCATCACGTTCACCGACTCGGTGAGCGCCTTCCAGGTGCCGGAGACGCCCTTGACGTCGGCCTGCCCGCCCAGCCTGCCGTCGGTGCCCACCTCACGCGCCACGCGCGTGACCTCGTCGGCGAACGACGACAGCTGGTCCACCATCGTGTTCAGCGTGTTCTTCAGCTCCAGGATCTCGCCCCGCGCCGAGACCGTGATCTTCTGCGACAGGTCGCCCCTGGCGACGGCGGTGGCCACCTGCGAGATGTTGCGCACCTGGTCGGTGAGGTTGCCCGCCATGTAGTTGACGGAGTCGGTGAGGTCGCGCCAGGTGCCGGAGACGCCCTTGACGTCGGCCTGCCCGCCCAGCCTGCCGTCGGTGCCCACCTCACGCGCCACGCGCGTGACCTCGTCGGCGAACGACGACAGCTGGTCGACCATCGTGTTGATGGTGTTCTTCAGCTCCAGGATCTCGCCCCGGGCGTCCACGGTGATCTTCTGCGACAGGTCTCCCTTGGCGACGGCCGTGGTGACCTGCGCGATGCTCCGCACCTGGTCGGTGAGGTTGCCCGCCATGAAGTTGACCGAGTCGGTGAGGTCGCGCCAGGTCCCGGCGACACCGGTCACCTCCGCCTGGCCGCCCAGCCTGCCGTCGGTGCCCACCTCACGGGCCACCCGCGTGACCTCGTCGGCGAACGACGACAGCTGGTCCACCATCGTGTTCAGCGTGTTCTTCAGCTCCAGGATCTCACCGCGCACGTCCACGGTGATCTTCTGCGACAGGTCGCCGGTGGCGACGGCGGTCGCGACCTGCGCGATGTCGCGCACCTGGTCGGTGAGGTTGCCCGCCATGGCGTTCACCGAGTCGGTGAGGTCCTTCCAGGTGCCGGAGACCCCCGGCACCTCGGCCTGCCCGCCCAGCTGCCCCTCGGTGCCCACCTCGCGGGCCACCCGGGTCACCTCGGAGGTGAACAGCGACAGCTGGTCCACCATCCCGTTGAAGACGGTCGCGATCTCCTGCAGCAGCCCGTCGCCGTCCTCGGGCAGATGCGTGCCGAAGTCGCCGTCGCGCACGGCGGTCAGGCCCGCCAGGAGCTGCCGGAGATCGAGCTCCTCCACACCTGAGGAACCCTTCGTGGCCCTGCCCCGCACCGTGCCGGCGGTCTCAACCATGTCCACCATCGCGCCCCTCGGCCGTAAAAGGTGAGGTAATCCTAGGCTGGCGAAAAGCAGGCGGGAAACGGGGGAAAGGGGGGATGTGGGCGGGAGGGCAGGCCGGAAACGGGCCGGATCAAACAGGCTGTAAAGCACACTCCTCTCGCGCTTACATGCTGATCGGATATTCTCGACGGGTGCTCCCTACTGTCGCCGACGTCCTCGCCCTGGACACCGTCCGCCGGGGCAACCCACGGGTCGTGGCGGGAGCCGACCGGCTCGACAGCCGGGTGCGCTGGGTGCACGTGGGCGAGGTCACCGACATCGCGCACCTGTTGCGCGGCGGCGAGCTCGTGCTCACCACCGGCATAGCGCTGCCCGACGACCCCGGCAAGCTGGCCGACTACATCGCCGAGCTGGTCGCCGTGGGCGCGTCGGGGCTCATCGTGGAGCTGGGCCGCAAGTTCATCGGCGAGCTGCCCGGCCCCGTGGTCCGCGCCGCCGAGGACCACGGCCTTCCCCTGGTCACCCTGGCCAGGGAGACACCGTTCGTGCAGATCACCGAGTCGGTGCACGCCCGGATCATCGACGGCCAGCTGGAGGAGCTCCGCGCCTCCGAGCAGCTGCACGAGGTCTTCACCGAGCTGTCGGTCGAGGGCGCCTCCCCCGCGGAGGTCCTCGGCCAGGTCACCCGGCTGTCCGGCCACCCCGCGCTGCTGGAGAACCTCGCGCACCAGGTGCTGGCCTGCGAGACCGCCGGGCGCGACACCGGCTCGCTGCTGGCGGGCTGGGAGACCCGCTCCCGCGCGGTCGCCCCCGACCTGCGCACCGCCTACGACGCGGCCTCCGGCTGGCTCGTCACCATGGTCGGCGCGCGGGGCCAGGACTGGGGCCGCCTGATCCTGCTCTGCGACACGGAGCCCGGCCCGCGCGACATCGTGCTCGCCGAGCGCGCCGCGACCACCCTCGCCCTGGGCCGCCTGCTGGAGCGTCACCAGGAGTCACTGGAACGCCAGGCGCACGGCACGATCATCACCGGCATCCTGACCCACGCGTACGCCGACCCCGAGGAGGCCGCGGCACGCGCCCGCGCGGTCGGCGTGCCGCTCACCGGCCGCAAGCTCGTCAGCGTGGTGCTCCGCCTGGCCGAGTCCGCGGAGAACCCGCCGGACGGCCAGGAGCAGCTCGCCCAGCTCGGCGAGCTGGCCGACGCGGCCTCCGCCGCCTGCCGCGAGGCCCGTCTCCCCGCCCTGATCGGCGCCCTGGACCAGAACCGGGTCGGCGTCCTGCTCCCACTGCCGCCGCGCGTCCTCCCCGAGGCCGCGCTGACCACGCTCGCCGACCACCTGCGCGTGACCTTCACGATCCCCTTCGTCCTCGCCGCCGGCTCCGTGGTCGAGTCGGTCCGCGACGTGCGGAGGAGTTTCCTGGAGGCCGAGCAGGTAGCCGACGTCGCCGTCAGGCAGCCCGACGGCCGCGCCTTCTACCGGCTGCCCGACCTCCGCCTGAGAGGCCTGCTCCATCTCCTGCGCGACGACGCCCGGCTGCAGACCTTCGCCGAACGCGAGCTCGGCCCGCTGCTCGCCCACGACGCCCAGCGCGGCGGCGATCTCACCAGGATCCTGCGGGTCTATCTCGACGCGGGCCGCAACAAGGCCGTCGCCGCCCAGCGGGCCCACCTGTCCCGGCCCGCCTTCTACGACCGCCTCCGCAGGCTGGAGCGCGTCCTCGACACCGATCTGGACGATGTCGAATCCTGTCTCTCCCTCCACGTCGCCCTCCTGGCGCTGGAGTCCTTCCGAAGAGACAGTCCCCGTTCCTGAAAGGCCCCCATGACCGAGATCTTCGTCCCCGAGACCGCCGATCTGGCCCGGATGGTCACCGCCGCCGGGGCGTTCTCCGTCCCCACCGACGACGTACGGCTGTCACCAGACGAGCTGGAGCCCCACCAGATCCTGGCCGGCTCCCCGCGCGTCTCGTCGATCGAGCTGTGGTCCTCGCCGGACGGCAGGCAGAGCCGGGGCATCTGGGAGATCACGCCGGGCACGGTGATCGACGTGGAACGTGACGAGATGTTCGTGGTCCTGTCCGGCCGCGCCACCCTGGAGGTCGACGGAGGCGCCACCCTGGAGCTCGTCCCCGGGTCGGTCTGCCTGCTCGCCGAGGGCGCCAAGACCGTCTGGATCGTCCACGAGACCCTGCGCAAGGTGTACCACTGCGTGGGCTGAACCGAATCGGGGGCCCGGGTCGCACGGCACCTCGATGCCGCACGACCCGCGGATGTCCGGCCGTCCTCCGTGGTCACCGTCTTCACGGTGACCACGTCTCACGGCCCGTGCTCCGGCCTGTCGCGTTACGACTTCCCGAAGGTGTGCGGCACCTCGAAGTCGTGCGGTGACCTCCGTGGGCTTTCCCGGGCTTTCCCGGTGGCCGGGCCCGCCTGGATCGACGGTGTCCGGTCGACCGTGCCCTCTGTTCAGCCGTGTCTGTCGGACGCGGTGTCCACTACGGTGTTCATCGCTGTGTTCACTGCGGTGTCCACTGCGGTGTCCATGCGGACGTGGTCGACGGGGTAGTCGCAGATGTGGAGATCCCAGCGGCGCGGACGCGTCAGGATCGCCCCGAGGATGACACCGAGGAACACACTCGCGATGATCACGATGAGAATGCTCAGCCCCATGACGGCTGCCTCTCGTAAAGATGTGCCGCTTGATCTGAGGAAATGCGGCCTACCGCACCGTAGCGCCGCTTTCCCGCCCGCGCGGCGAAACATCTGGGGACTAATCCTTATTGACCAGGCCCGTTGACCCGGCCGGAGCCTTCACGGGCATACGAATTCCCCTTCGCCCGTTCCCCTCCAGCCTCGTGTTCTCGCGTGAGTAATGACACTTTCTTGGGATGTTTCGCGTGTTTCGCTCCCTTACCCCCGTGGATCTCGGCACGATGGTGCACGAAGTCGGAGACCACCGGGGAGAGATGCACATGTCGCGACACCTTGTCGCCGGATTGACAGCCCTGACACTCACCACCGTGGCGATTCCCGCCGAGGCGGAGCAGGCGAGTTCGGGGTTTCCATCCTCCGCGTTCCCCCTGGGTGTGAGCATGGCGCCGGTGAAGAACCAGCAGAACGTGGCACCGGGAATCACCCTTTTTAGTGTGAAACACGGCAAATCCACCCAAGGGTGGACAGTCTCCGCTCTTATGCCTAACGGGCATGATGCCGGTTCCCTTGTCACCGCGCAGACGGTGGCCGAGGCGGTGGAGGCCGCGGGGTTCACCCCGGAGATCCTGAGGATCGTGCAACCCCCCGCCGCGGACGCCCCCGCCGTGGAGCGTTACATGGTCCGGACCGGCTTGTGGTCGTTCGGCCAGCGGGCCAAGGCCGACAAGGTCGTGAAGGAGCTCAAGGAGTTCGACATCCGGGCCAAGACCGACTATCTCGGGGACGACGGGACGGAGACCACCGGCCCCTGGGACATGCGCGTGCTGATGGTCAACCCGAAGGTGTTCAAGGGATCCTTCAAGACCAGCGTCGGCAAGAGCGTGGCCAAGCGCGAGAGCACCAGTTCGATGTCGAAGCTGACCGGCGCCATCGCCGGGGTCAACGGTGGCTTCTTCAACATCCACACGGCCAAGGCGCTCCAGGGCGACCCGGTCGGCGTGTCCGTCGTGGGCGGCAGACTCCTCAGCGAGGCCGTACCCGGCCGTAGCGGCCTCGTCATCACCCAGGGCCGCAAGGCGCGGATCACCGAGCTGAGGACGACGGTCACCGCGATCTCCTCCGACGGGGCGAAAATCGAGGTCAACGGCATCAACCGGGCCGCCGGTGCCGAGGAGCTCGTCCTCTACACCGAGGAGTTCGGCGGCAAGACGGCCGCCAACGGCGGTATCGAGGTCGTCGTCGACGCCGCCCAGGGCACGGTCATCAAGGTCCGTCAGGCCGGTGGCATCGTCGCCCGGGGCACCTACCTGCTCCACGGCACCGGTCTCATGGCCGTCTGGCTCCAGGAACACGCACAGGGAACCTGGATGAAGGTGGACAACAAAGTCATCGACATGCGCACGCAGCAGGCCGTTCCGCTCACCCCCGAGACATACGTCATGGGTGGCGGGGTCGGCCTGGTCAGGAACGGGCGGGTACGCATCACCGCGGCGGCCGACGGACACGCCTCGATCAACATGATGCTCCGGCGCCACCCGCGCACGATGGTCGGTATCGACAGGTCCGGCGGGCTGATCCTGGCCACCGTCGACGGGCGCAACCCGGGAGTCACCGTGGGCGCCTCGATGGTGGAGGCGGCCCGGCTGATGCGGTGGCTGGGAGCCAAGCAGGCCATCAACTTCGACGGCGGCGGCTCCAGCGTGATGGTCGTCGGTCACAAGGCCGTGAACCGGCCCTCGGACGGAGCGGAGCGAACCGTGGGCGACGGTCTCTTCATCACGCCCTGACGCTTCGTCGACTCTTCATCGCACCCTGAGGAGCGGTGACCGAACGGAGAAGCCCCGGCCCTTCTGGGCCGGGGCTTCTCCGTTGTCCGGCCGGAACCCGGGGGAGCTCGGGAAGGCCCGTTGAACCCCGGAGTGCCCGTGCAGTCGGACTCGGCAGGGCCCGCGAAATCAGGACCCGCGAGAAGGCCGGCGAACGGGCCTCGGGGACCTGCGTGGACCGTGAGCGGACCGTGAGCGAGTCTGTACGCGAGAGGAACCCGTGAGCACGGAAAAGAACCCCTAAAAGCATGAAGGCCCCCACCAAC
>NZ_JBPJSR010000052.1:0-15807 GCF_051390675.1 Streptosporangium heterodermiicola | reverse complement strand
CGAAAGCGGTCGCGAACACCGAAAACGCCTCGTACAACTCCCGGCCCATCCCTGCCCGCTGAGCACCCTGACCCGTGAACAGGAACCCGACCCCACCCTGACCGGCCGTCCCAGAGATCACCCCGGTCGACACATCTCCAGTAGTCAGTTCCGCCAGCCGACTCACCAGCTCATCTCGGCTCCGGCCGACCACCACGGCCCGGTGTTCCAGCACCGCACGACCCGCCACCAGCGAATGCGCCACATCCACAGCCGACAGCTGCGACGTCTTCACATACGCACCCAGCCGCTCGGCCTGAAACCGCAACGCCGACCCGCTCTTGGCCGACAACGGCCACACCACCACCCCACCGTCCTCAACCGGAGCGACGGTCTCCTCCTGCGCGGGCGCCTCCTCCACGATCACATGCGCGTTCGTACCACTGATCCCGAACGACGACACCCCAGCCCGGCGCGGCCCACCCGTCTGCGGCCACGGCACCGACGACGTCAACAACGACACCGCACCCGACGACCAATCCACATGCGGCGACGGCTCGTCCACATGCAATGTCTTCGGCAACACCCCCGCCCGCATCGCCATCACCATCTTGATCACACCAGCCACCCCGGCGGCCGCCTGCGTATGACCGATGTTCGACTTCACCGACCCCAGCCACAACGGACGCTCACGGTCCTGCCCGTAAGCCGCCATCAACGCCTGCGCCTCGATCGGATCACCCAACCGCGTCCCCGTCCCATGCCCCTCCACCACATCCACCCCCGACGCCGCCACCCCCGCGTCCGCCAACGCCTGCCCGATCACCCGCTGCTGAGAGGGACCGTTCGGCGCCGTCAACCCGTTCGACGCCCCGTCCTGATTCACCGCCGAACCCCGCACCACCGCCAACACCCGACGACCATTGCGCAGGGCATCGGACAACCGCTCCACAACCAGCACCCCCACCCCCTCACCCCACCCCGTACCATCCGCAGCCCCCGCGAACGACTTACACCGACCATCCGCCGCCAGCCCCCGCTGACGACTGAACTCCACGAACATGCCGGGGGAGGCCATCACCGTCACGCCGCCGACGAGCGCCATCGAGCACTCCCCCTGCCGCAGCGCCCGCATCGCCCAGTGCAACGCCACCAGCGACGACGAACACGCCGTGTCCACCGTCACCGCCGCTCCCTCCAGGCCGAACGTGTAGGCGAGACGTCCCGACATCACACTCGTCGCACCGCCGGTCAGCAGGTAGCCGTCCGATCCCTTGTCCGCCTGGTCGTAGCGGGGGCCGTACTCCTGGTACATGCCGCCGACGAAGACCCCGGTGTCGGTGCCGCGCAGGGACGAGGGGTCGATCCCGGCCCGTTCGAACGCCTCCCAGGAGGTCTCCAGCAACAACCGCTGCTGCGGATCCATCGCCAGCGCCTCACGCGGAGAGATCCCGAAGAACCCCGCGTCGAACTCCCCCGCCTCATGGAGGAAAGCCCCCGACCGCGCGTACGACGTACCCGCACGATCGGGGTCGTCGTCGAAGAGCGCGTCCAGGCTCCAGCCCCGGCCGGTGGGGAAGTCCGAAACCGCGTCCCGGCCCGAGGCCACCAGTTCCCACAGCTCCTCCGGAGAGGTGACTCCGCCGGGAAGGCGGCAGGCCATGCCGACGATGACGATCGGATCGTCGTCCACCGGACGGGCTGAGACCGGGGCCGGAGCCGTGGCCGGGGGCGAGGTCGTGCCCAGCAGTTCCTCGCGGAGGAAGGCGGCCAGGCCGGATGGTGTCGGGTAGTCGAAGATCAGCGTGGCGGGCAGCCGCGTGCCGACGGCGGCGCCCAGCCGGTTGCGGAACTCCACGGCCGTCAGGGAGTCGAACCCGAGATCCTTGAACCCGCTGTCGACGCCGACCGCCTCCGGGGAGGAGTGGCCGAGCACCGCCGCGACGTTCTTGCGTACCACGTCGAGGAGGGCGCGCCCGCGCTCCGGCTCGGCCATGGCGGCCAGGGTCGCGGCGAACGTGGTGCCCGGGTCCGCCCGCCTCGCCACCCTGCGCTCGGGGGCCCTCACCAGGCCGCGCAGCATCGCGGGGACGTCGTCGGCGCGGTTCCGCAGGGCGTTCAGGTTCAGCTTCGTCGGCAACAGGACCGGCTCGTCCACGGTCAGGGCGGTGTCGAGGAGTCTCAGCGCCTCCGCCGAGGACAACGCGCCGAACCCCGCCCGCCCCATCCGCGCCAGATCCCCCTCACCCAACCCACCCGTGATCCCACTACGCTCCTCCCACAACCCCCACCCCAGAGAAACCCCCACCAACCCCTCAGCCCTGCGACACGCGGCGAGACCGTCCAAGAACGCGTTCGCCGCCGCGTAGTTGCCCTGCCCCGCGCTCCCCAGCGTCCCCGACGCCGAGGAGAACAGCACGAAGAACGACAGGTCCAGATCTCGCGTCAGCTCGTGCAGGTACCACGCGGAATCGGCCTTCGCCCGCAGCACCCCGTCCAGCCGTTCCCGCGACAGGGAGCCCACGACGCCGTCGTCGACGACCCCCGCGGCGTGCACCACTCCCACCAGGTCGGTGCCGACCCCCTCGACCACCGCCCGCAGCCGTTCCCTGTCACCCACGTCGCAGGCGGCCACGCCGACCTCGGCCCCCAGCCCCCGCAACTCCGCCACCAGCTCCGGCACGCCCGCCGCCCGCTCGCCGCTCCGGCTCGCCAGCACCAGGTGGCGCACCCCGTACGCCTCCACCAGATGCCGCGCCACCACGGCGCCGAGCGCCCCCGTCCCGCCGGTGACCAGCACGGTGCCGTCGGGGCCGACCGGCCTGGGCAGGGTGAGGACGACCTTGCCGACATGCCGTGCCCGGCTGACGAGGCGGAAGGCGTCGGGTGCCCGCCGTACGTCCCAGGTGTCGATCGGGGGGAGCCTCAGCGCGCCGTCCGCGAAGAGGGCGAGCACGGCGGCGAACATGCGCCGGACCAGTTCCGGCTCCGCGCGCATGAGGTCGAACGGCAGATAGTCGGCCGCGATGTCACCGGGTTCGCGGAGGTCGGTCTTGCCCATCTCCAGGAACCGGCCGCCGCGCGGGAGCAGCCGCGCCGAGGCGTCCACGAAGTCTCCGGCGAGGGAGTTCAGCACGACGTCGACGCCTCTGCCGCCGGTGGCCTCCAGGAACCGCCGTTCGAAGTCGAGGGTGCGCGAGGAGGCGATGTGCGCGTCGTCGAAGCCCAGCCCGCGCAGGACGTCGTGCTTGGCGGGGCCCGCCGTGGCGAACACCTCCGCGCCGAGGTGCCGGGCGAGCTGGACGGCGGCCGTGCCCACCCCGCCCGTGGCGGCGTGCACGAGCACGGCCTCGCCGAGCCGCAGACCGGCGAGTTCGACCAGCCCGTAGTACGCGGTCAGGTAGGCGATCGGCACCGAGGCCGCCTGCTCGAACGACCAGCCGTCCGGGATACGCGTGACCACCCGGTGGTCGGCGACCGCACTTGGGCCGAACGCCCCGCCGAACAGGCCGAACACCCGGTCGCCCGGTGCCGTACCGGTGACCCCGGGGCCGATCTCGGTGACGACGCCCGCGCCTTCGCCGCCGAGCGGCACGTCGTCCGGATACATGCCGAGCGCGAGGAGCACGTCGCGGAAGTTGAGTCCGGCGGCCCGCACCTGGATACGCACCTGTCCCGGGGCGAGCGGTACGTCGTCGTGGGCGGCGAGCACCAGGTTGTCGACGCTGCCGCGGGGCGAGACGTCCAGCCGCCAGTTTCCCTCCCCGGCGGGCGGCAGCAATCCGTCGTACGAGGCCAGGGTGGCCAGGCGGGGCACGTAGACCTCGCCGTCCCGGATGGCGAGCTGCGGCTCACCGGTCGCCACGGCCCGCGCCAGCGCGCCGGGGTCGTCGGTGTCCGTGTCGACCAGGGTGATCCGGCCGGGATGCTCCGCCTGGGCGCTGCGGATCAGCCCCCACACCGCCGCGCCCGCCGGTCCTCCGGGCATGACGGCCCCTCGGGTGACCACGACGAGCGGCTCCTGGTCGTCGTGCTCCAGCCACTCCTGTACGGCGGCGAGAGCCCGGCCGGTGGCGGCGCGGGTCGCCGCGAGAATGTCGTCCCCGGAGCCGCCGCCGACCGTCACGCCGTCGCCCGTTACGCCGTTGACCGTCACGCCGTCGACTGTCGCGGTCCCGCTGTCGTCGATCGCCGCGGTCCGCTCGGCGTCTGTTGTCGCGGCCCGGCCGGCGTCGACCGTCATGATCCGCTCGGTGTCCGTCGCCACGACCCCGCCGGTGTCGATCGTCACGATCCGGCCGGTCGGGCCGGTCGGGCCGGTTCGCGTGCCGTCGCCCGGCGCCGGAATCGCCTGCCAGTCGAGCCGGTACAGGGAGTCGTGGCCGATGGGGGACGGTCCGGACGCCGTGGCTCCGACGGGCCGCATGACCAGCGTCTCGACCGAGGCCACCGGCGCTCCGGTGGTGTCGGCCATCTCCATCGACAGCGCGCCGTCTCCGGTGGGCGTCAGGCGTACGCGCAGGGCCGAGGCGCCGGAGGCGTGCAGACGCACCCCCTCCCAGGAGAACGGCAGCCGGGTCCCGGCGGTGTCGTGCACCGCCGCGAGGGCGTGCAGGGCGGCGTCGAGCAACGCGGGGTGCAGACCGTAACGGCCGGCCTCCGCGTCCTCCGCCAGGCCCACTTCCGCATAGACGGTCTCCCCGGCCCGCCAGGCGGCCCGCAGCCTCCGGAAGGCGGCGCCGTAGACCAGCCCCCTGTCCGCGAGCGACTCGTAACAGCCGTCCAGGTCCACCGGCCGCGCCCCCGGCGGCGGCCACACCCCGAGATCGGCGACCGGTACGGCGGACGTGCCGGATCCACCGGGGCCGCTGGAGGAGAGTACGCCGCCGGCGTGGTGCGTCCAGTGGTCCTCACCCGAGGGCGATCCGTACACGCCGACCGTGCGACGTCCCTCCTCGTCCGAGGCGCCGACGAGGATCTGCACCTGCACACCTGTGGAGGCGGCGAGGGCGAGCGGGGCGTGCAGGGTCAGTTCGTCGAGCCGGTCACATCCGACGTGATCGCCCGCCCGGACGGCGAGCTCGACGAACGCGGCACCGGGGAGGATCGCCATACCGGCCACGGCATGGTCGGCGAGCCAGGGCTGCGCCTGGGTGGAGAGCCGCCCGGTCAGCAGGAAACCGTCCCCGTCGGCCAGCGACACCGCCGCCCCCAGCAACGGATGATCCGCCGACCCCAGACCCGCACCCGCCAGATCGGCCGACCCCGACGGCAACAACCAGAAACGCTCACGCTCGAACGGATACGTCGGCAGGCCGACGAGCCTCCCGCCGTTGTCTGCCTGGTACGCCTTCCAGTCGACCTTCGCGCCTGCCACGAACGCTCTCGCCAGTGCGGTGACCAGGCTTTCCGCTTCGGGTCGTTCTTTGCGCAGTGTCGGGAGGAACAGGCTGTCGTCTGCGGAGTCTTGGCCCATCACCGACAGCACGCCGTCGGGTCCCAGTTCGACGAAGGTACGTACTCCCTGGGAGTGCAGGTAGGTCAGGCCGTCGGCGAAGCGCACCGCTTCGCGGACGTGGCGCACCCAGTAGTCGGCGGAGAAGTCTGTGACCGGTTCGCCGGTGAGGTTGGAGACCACCGGGATCGAGGGGGGACGGTAGGTCACGGTTTCGGCGACCCGGCGGAAGTCCCGCAGCATGGGTTCCATCAGGGGTGAGTGGAAGGCGTGGCTGACCCGCAGGCGACGGGTCTTACGCCCCAGGGCTGCGAAATGAGCGGATATTTCCGTCACCGCGGCCTCGTCGCCGGAGATGACGACGGCGTTCGGGCCGTTGACCGCCGCCACCGAGACGGTGCCGGGCAGGAGGGGCACTACCTCTGCTTCGGTGGCTTGCAACGCGACCATGGCTCCGCCCGCAGGAAGTGCCTGCATCAACCGGCCCCGCGCCACCACCAGATTGGCCGCGTCTTGCAGCGACATCACCCCGGCCACATGGGCGGCCGCTAGTTCTCCCACCGAATGCCCCAGCAGGAGATCCGGTCGCACCCCCCAGGACTCCAGCAGCCGGAACAACGCCACCTCGATCGCGAACAACCCTGTCTGCGTGAACATCGTTCGATCCAGCTCGCCATCCGACGAAGCGAACACCAGATCCCTCAACGACCGCCCGAGGTGACCGTCGACATGGGAGGCGACCTCGTCGAAAGCGGTCGCGAACACCGGGAACGCCTCATACAGCTCCCGGCCCATCCCTGCCCGCTGAGCACCCTGACCGGTGAACAAAAACCCCAGCCCACCCCGCCCGGCCACCCCGGCCGACACATCCCCCGCCGCCAGCTCCGCCAGCCGCCCCACCAGCTCATCCCGGCCCCGGCCGACCACCACGGCCCGGTGCTCCAACACCGCACGACCCGCCACCAGCGAATGCGCCACATCCACAGCCGACAGCTGCGACGTCTTCACATACGCACCCAGCCGCTCGGCCTGCGCGCGCAACGCCAGCCCGCTCTTCGCCGACAACGGCCACACCACCACCCCGCCGTCCTCAACCGGAGCGACGGTCTCCTCCTGCGCGGGCGCCTCCTCCACGATCACATGCGCGTTCGTGCCACTGATCCCGAACGACGACACCCCCGCCCGGCGCGGCCCACCCGTCTGCGGCCACGGCACCGACGACGTCAACAACGACACCGCACCCGACGACCAATCCACATGCGGCGACGGCTCATCCACATGCAACGTCTTCGGCAACACCCCCGCCCGCATCGCCATCACCATCTTGATCACACCAGCCACCCCCGCAGCCGCCTGCGTATGACCGATGTTCGACTTCACCGACCCCAGCCACAACGGACGCTCACGCCCCGGACCGTAAGCCGCCATCAACGCCTGCGCCTCGATCGGATCACCCAGCGTGGTACCGGTCCCATGCCCCTCCACCACATCCACCCCCGACGCCGCCACCCCCGCGTCCGCCAACGCCTGCCCGATCACCCGCTGCTGAGAAGGACCGTTCGGCGCCGTCAACCCGTTCGACGCCCCGTCCTGATTCACCGCCGAACCCCGCACCACCGCCAACACCCGACGACCATGACGCACCGCATCCGACAACCGCTCCACAACCAGCACCCCCACCCCCTCACCCCACCCCGTACCATCCGCAGCCCCCGCGAACGACTTACACCGACCATCCGCCGCCAGCCCCCGCTGACGACTGAACTCCACGAAGGTGTCAGGGGAGGCCATCACCGTGACACCACCGGCCAGCGCGAGGGAGCACTCCCCCCGCCTCAGTGACTGGATCGCGAGGTGCAGCGCGACCAGCGAGGAGGAGCAGGCCGTGTCGATGGTGACGGCGGGGCCCTCGAAACCGAACGTGTAGGCGACGCGGCCGGTGGCGACGCTGGCCGCGTTGCCGTTGCCGATGAAGCCTTCGAGTTCTTCGGGGAAGGACTTCAGCCGCGAGTGGTAGTCGTGGTACATCAGGCCGGTGAAGACGCCCGTCCTGCTGCCCTTGAGGGTGGTGGGCGCCATACCGGCGTTCTCCAGCGCCTCCCAGGAGGTCTCCAGCAGCAACCGCTGCTGCGGATCCATCGCCAGCGCCTCACGCGGAGAGATCCCGAAGAACCCCGCGTCGAACTCCCCCGCCTCATGAAGGAAAGCCCCCGACCGCGCGTACGACGTACCCGCACGATCGGGATCATCGTCGAACAACCGCTCCAGATCCCACCCACGATCCACCGGAAACCCCGACACCGCGTCCCGGCCCGACGCCACCAGCTCCCACAGCTCCTCCGGAGACGACACCCCACCCGGGAAACGACACGCCATCCCCACGATCGCGACGGGCTCGCGGTGCTGCTCCTCGACCTCCCGCAACCGCCGCTGCGCGTCCTGCGCCTCGGTGATCGCCCGTTTGAGGTAGGTGCGGAGTTGCTGCTCGTTCGACATGTGGTGTCAGCTCCCCAGGTTCTCGACCAGGTCGAAAAGGTCGTCGTCGCTCGCGTCCGCCAGATCGGCGGCTCCGCCGTCACCGTCCTTCCATCCGGCGAGGAGCGCGCGCAGCCGCTCGGCGACCGCCGGGCGGTCGTCGGCGCCGAGCCCCTCCAGGACGGCCAGGACCTGGTCGATCGGCTCGGTGTCCTTGGCGGACAGGTGCTCGTGGAGAAGCTCGGCGATCGCCGCGGGAGTCGGATGGTCGAAGACCAGCGTGGCCGGTAGCGTCAGCCCGCTGTCAGCGGTGAGTCTGTTACGGAGTTCGACTCCCATGAGCGAGTCGAAGCCGAGTTCCCTGAACGGCCGGTCCTCCTCGATCCGTTCCGTCTCCCCGTGGCCCAGCACCGCGGTGACGTGCCCGAGCACGATGTCCAGCACCACTCGCCGCCGTTCGTCCGTGGGCAGCCCGGCCAGCCGGTCGGCCAGGGGACGGACACCGCGGGTCTCGGCGGTGTGCCGCACCGCGCGCCGTACCAGGCCGCGCAACAGCGGAGGTACGTCATCCGGTCGCACGCGCAGCGCGGCCAGGTCCAGCCGGACCGGCAGCGGCGCCGGGTCGTCCAGGGCGAGTGCCGCGTCGAAGAGGGCGAGTGCCTCGGCCTCGGTCAGCGGCACGGCACCCGAGCGGGCCAACCGGGCGCGTTCGGTCTCCCCGAGGCCAGCGCCCATGCCGTGTTCCCACAGTCCCCAGGCCAGGGAGGTGGCGGGCAGCCCCTCGGCTCTGCGATGCGCGGCGAGACCGTCGAGGAAGGCGTTCGCCGCCGCGTAGTTGCCCTGCCCCGCGTTGCCGAAGGTCGCCGAAGCCGAGGAGAACAACACGAACGCGGTCAGCGGCATCTCCCGGGTGAGCTCGTGCAGATGCCAGGCGGCGTCCGCCTTCGGCGCGAGCACCCGATCAAGACGCTCCGGCGTCAACCCACCGACCAGCCCGTCATCGACGACACCCGCCGCGTGCACCACGGCGGTCAGCGGCCGGTCCAGACCCTGCAGCAGCGTACGCAACGCCGCTCGATCACCCACGTCACAGGCCGCGACCACCACCCTCGCACCGCAGGCCTCCAAACCCGCCACCAGCTCCGAAGCACCCGGCGCCTTCTCCCCGCCCCTGCTCACCAGCAGCAGGTCTCGCACGCCGTGCTCGGTGACGAGGTGACGGGCCACCAAGCCGCCCAGCGCCCCCGTACCACCGGTGACCAGCACCGTCCCCTCACCCCAGGACGGTCCAGCCGCCCCTGCGGCACCGGCCCGCACCAGCCTCGGCGCGTACAACACACCATCACGCACCGCCATCCCCGGCTCGCCCACCGGCACCCCGTCCGGAACCTCACCCCCCCGCACCACGTCGACCACCGCGAACAACCCCGGATACTCCGCCTGCACCGACCGCATCAACCCCCACACCGCCGCCGCCACCGGATCCACCCCCTCACCCGGCACCACCGCCACCCCACCACACGTCACCACCACCAACCGCGACGACGACGAACGACCATCCCCAACCCACCCCCGCACCACCCCCAACACCTCACCCAACACACCCCGCACCCCCGAAACCACGTCCCCCTCACGACCCGCACCGACCCGCACCACCACACCCGGCGACACCACCTCACCACCCACCACCGGCACCCACCCCACCCGGAACAACGAGTCGCGACGGGCGGCTCCAGCGATGGCGATCTCGTCCATGGCCGGTGGCAGCAGGAGAAGGGACTCGGCCGTCAGCACCGTCCGCCCGGTGTCGCCGGCCACGGCCAGGGACACACCCGCGTCGCCCGCGTCGTCGATCCGTACGCGCAGGGATGTCGCGTCCGTGCCGTTCAGCCGCACGCCACGCCAGGAGAACGGCAGCGCGGCCGTCTCCCGGTCCGCCGCGAGGACGTGGAGGCACGCGTCGAGCAGGGCCGGATGGACGCGGAACCCGGTCGTGTCCCGCTCTGCGGGCAGCGCCACCTCGGCGTAGAGCACCCCGTCCCGCCGCCAAGCAGCCCTCAGCCCCTGGAACACCGGACCGTATTCGAGACCGGCCGAGGCGAGACCGTCGTAGAGGGCGTCCACGTCGATCGGTTCCGCTCCTCTCGGCGGCCACTCGGACAGCTCGACGGGTTCCACCGGGGTGGCCGGGGCCAGCGTGCCGGTCGCGTGCCGCGCCCACGGCTCGTCGTCGAGGCGGCTGTACGCGGTCAGGGCGCGCCGCCCTCGCTCGTCCGGCGCGGCCACGGACACCTGCACCTGGCGGGCACCGCGCTCGGGGAGGACCAGCGGGAGTTCGAGGTTCAGCTCCTCAAGCAGCTCGCAGCCCACCAGGTCACCGGCGTGCGCCGCGAGCTCGACCAGGACCGTCGCCGGGACCACCGTGCTCCCGGCGACCGTGTGGTCCGCCAGCCATCCGTGCCGTCCCGTCCGGGACAGCTCACCGGTCAGCACGACACCGTCACCGTCGGCCAGCGGCACCACCACGTCCAGCAGCGGATGCCCGCCAGGCCGCGTCCCGCCGCCCGCGGTGGCCTCCAGCCAGTAGCGCCGGTGCTCGAAGGGGTAGGTCGGCAGGTCGACGAGCCTCCCGCCGCTGCCCGCGTAGTACGCCTTCCAGTCGACCTCCGCACCGGCCACGAACGCTCTCGCAAGTGCGGTGACCAGGCTTTCCGCCTCTGGCCTGTCCTTGCGCAGCACCGGGAGGAACGATCCCTCCTCACCCAGCGCCGACAGCACACCGTCGGGTCCCAGTTCGACGAACGTCTCCACTCCCTGAGCCCGCAGGTAGGTCAGGCCGTCGGCGAACCGCACCGCTTCGCGGACGTGGCGCACCCAGTAAGCGGCGGAGAACTCCGTGACCGGTTCGCCGGTGAGGTTGGAGACCACCGGGATCGAGGGGGGACGGTAGGTCACGGTTTCGGCGACCCGGCGGAAGTCCTCCAGCATCGGTTCCATCAGGGGTGAGTGGAAGGCGTGGCTGACCCGCAGGCGACGGGTCTTACGCCCCAGAGCGGTGAAATGAGCCGATATTTCCGTCACCGCGCTCTCGTCGCCGGAGACGACGACGGCGTTCGGGCCGTTGACCGCCGCCACCGAAACGGTGCCGGGGAGAAGTGGCAGCACTTCTGCCTCGCTGGCCTGCAACGCCACCATCGCCCCGCCCGCGGGAAGTGCCTGCATCAACCGGCCCCGCGCCACCACCAGAGCAGCCGCGTCCTCCAGCGACATCACCCCGGCCACATGAGCCGCCGCCAGCTCCCCGATCGAATGCCCCAGCAGGAGATCCGGCCGCACCCCCCACGACTCCAGCAACCGGAACAGCGCCACCTCAACCGCGAACAGCGCGATCTGGGCGTTCTCCGTCCGATCCAGCTCCCCGTCCGAGGAGGTGAACACCACCTCCTTCAGCGACCCGTCGAAGTGAGCGTCGACCTCGTCGAAAGCGGTCGCGAACACCGGGAACGCCTCATACAGCTCCCGGCCCATCCCTGCCCGCTGCGCACCCTGACCGGTGAACAGGAACCCGACCCCACCCTGACCGGCCGTCCCGGAGATCACCTCGTCGTTCAGCAGCACCGCCCGGTGCTCGAAAGCCGTGCGCCGGGCCAGCGTCCACCCCACGTCCACGCGATTCACGGCCGCTTCCGACACCTGGCGCACGCTCTCGGCCAGCGCCCCCGCCGACCGCGCCGACACGACCAGCGGTACCACCGGCATCCCGTCAACGGGAGCGACGGTCTCCTCCTGCGCGGGCGCCTCCTCCACGATCACGTGCGCGTTCGTGCCGCTGATCCCGAACGACGACACCCCCGCCCGGCGCGGCCCACCCGTCTGCGGCCACGGCACCGACGACGTCAACAACGACACCGCACCCGACGACCAATCCACATGCGGCGACGGCTCATCCACATGCAACGTCTTCGGCAACACCCCCGCCCGCATCGCCATCACCATCTTGATCACACCAGCCACCCCCGCAGCCGCCTGCGTATGACCGATGTTCGACTTCACCGACCCCAGCCACAACGGACGCTCACGCCCCGGACCGTAAGCCGCCATCAACGCCTGCGCCTCGATCGGATCACCCAACCGCGTCCCCGTCCCATGCCCCTCCACCACATCCACCCCCGACGCCGCCACCCCCGCGTCCGCCAACGCCTGCCCGATCACCCGCTGCTGAGAAGGACCGTTCGGCGCCGTCAACCCGTTCGACGCCCCGTCCTGATTCACCGCCGAACCCCGCACCACCGCCAACACCCGACGACCATGACGCACCGCATCCGACAACCGCTCCACAACCAGCACCCCCACCCCCTCACCCCACCCCGTACCATCCGCAGCCCCCGCGAACGACTTGCACCGACCGTCGGGGGCCTGGCCGCGTTGCCTGCTGAACTGGACGAAGGCGTCGGGCTTCGCCATGACCGCGACGCCGCCGACGAGCGCCATCGAGCACTCCCCCTGCCGCAGCGCCCGCATCGCCCAGTGCAACGCCACCAGCGACGACGAACACGCGGTGTCCACGGTCACCGCCGGTCCTTCCAGGCCGAACGTGTAGGCCAGGCGGCCGGAGGCGACGCTGCCGGAGTTGCCGATGCCGATGTGCCCTTCCAGATCGGCGGGTGTGGTGAGCAGGCGCGCGGAGTAGTCGTGGTACATCAGCCCGACGAAGACCCCGGTGTCGGTGCCGCGCAACGAGGGCGTGTCGATCCCGGCCCGTTCGAACGCCTCCCAGGAGGTCTCCAGCAACAACCGCTGCTGCGGATCCATCGCCAGCGCCTCACGCGGAGAGATCCCGAAGAACCCCGCGTCGAACTCCCCCGCCTCATGGAGGAAAGCCCCCGACCGCGCGTACGACGTACCCGCACGATCGGGATCATCGTCGAACAACCGCTCCAGATCCCACCCACGATCCACCGGAAACCCCGACACCGCGTCCCGGCCCGACGCCACCAGCTCCCACAGCTCCTCCGGAGACGACACCCCACCCGGGAAACGACACGCCATCCCCACGATGACCACCGGATCGTCGTCGGTCCTGACCGGGGCGGCCGGTGCCGGGGCGTCCGTGGACGTGCCGAAGAGCTCGCTCGCCAGGTAGGCGGCCAGGCTCGCCGGGGTCGGATAGTCGAAGACGAGCGTGGCGGGCAAACGCGTGCCGACGGCGTCGCCGAGCCGGTTGCGCAGTTCGATCGCGGTGAGGGAGTCGAAGCCGAGCTCGCCGAACGCCCGATGAACGTCGACGGGGCCGGTGTAGCCCAGCACTCCGGCGACGTTCCTGGACACCAGCTGCAGGAGTCCGGCGGTCCGTTCCGCGTCGGGGAGGTCGGCCAGTCCCCGGACGAGCGTGTCCGGCCGCCTCGCCGTACGGCGTGCCGGTCGACGCGCCAGGTCGCGCAGCAGCGTGGGGACGTCACCGGTTTGGGCGCGGAGAGCGGTCAGGTCGAGCGGCAGCGGGAGCAGGACCGGGTCGTCCACGGTCAGGGCGGTGTCGAGGAGTCTCAGCGCCTCCGCCGAGGACAACGCACCGAACCCCGCCCGGCCCATCCGCGCCAGATCACCCTCACCCAACCCACCCGTGATCCCACTACGCTCCTCCCACAACCCCCACCCCAGAGAAACCCCCACCAACCCCTCAGCCCTGCGATGCGCGGCGAGACCGTCCAAGAACGCGTTCGCCGCCGCGTAGTTGCCCTGCCCCGCGTTGCCGAAGGTCGCCGAAGCCGAGGAGAACAACACGAACGCGGTCAGCGGCATCTGCCGGGTCAGCTCGTGCAGATGCCAGGCCGCGTCCGCCTTCGGCGCGAGCACCCGATCAAGACGCTCCGGCGTCAACCCACCGACCAGCCCGTCATCGACGACACCCGCCGCGTGCACCACCGCACCGAGCGGCCGATCCAGACCCCCCAGCAACCCGCGCAACGCCACCCGATCACCCACGTCGCAGGCCGCGACGGTGACCCGGGCGCCCAGCGCCGCCAGCTCACCCTCCAGTTCGGCGGCCCCGTCGGCGTCGCGACCCCGCCTGCTCACCAGCAGCAGATCACGCACCCCATGCTCGGTGACGAGATGACGGGCCACCAAGCCGCCCAGCGCCCCCGTACCACCGGTGACCAGCACCGGGCCGTCGGGCTTCCAGGGGGACGGGGCGGGGAGCACGCGCGCCCGGACCAGCCTCGGCGCGTACAGGGCGCCTCCGCGGAGGGCGAGCTGGGGTTCGCCGGGGGGCAGGGCGGCGGGCGGTTCGTCCCCCTCGGGCAGGTCGAGCAGGGTGAACGCCCCGGGATGCTCCAGCTGGGCGGAGCGCACCAGCCCCCACACGGCCGCGGCCGACGGATCCACGGTCTCGTCCGGGCGTACGACCGTCGCGCCGCTCGTCACGATGACCAGCGGGCCGGGCCGTTCGTCGGCCAGGTGGTTCTGTATCGCGGCCAGCGCCTCCAGGGTCGCCGTACGGGCCGAGGAGGGCATGTCGCCCGACGACGGGCGGACGCGCAGCACCGTGGCGGCGGGTTCCCAGACGGTTTCCCCGACTTCACCGACTTCCCTGACTTCCCCGGCGGGTTCCCGCTCGCCGGTGACGCGAGTCCACTCCGTGCGGAAGAGGGAGTCGGGCGCGCGGAGCTGTTCCCCGGAGACCGGCCGCAGAGTGAGGGAGCCGATCGACGCCACCGGTTCGCCGGCCTCGTCGGCCAGATCCAGCGTCAGGGAGTCGGCGCCGGTCGGTACCAGCCGCACGCGCAGGCCGCCCACCCCCGCGGGCCGGAGCGTGACCTCCGACCAGGAGAACGGCAGCCGCACCTCCTCGACACGCTCGGGTGCGGCGGCCCCACCGGCGTGCAGGGCGGCGTCGAGCAGCGCGGGGTGCACGCCGAACCTCGCGGCCTCGACGCGGTCCCGCTCGGGCAGCCCGACCTCGGCGTACACCTCGTCGCCGCGCCGCCACACGGCACGCAGTCCCTGGAACGCGGGCCCGTAGGCGTATCCCCGCTCGGCCAGCCGGTCGTAGAAGCCGTCGAGATCGACGGGCTCGGCACCCGGCGGCGGCCAGTCGGCCAGGTCGGCGCGCGGTTCGAGGACCCCGGGACCGAGGAGGCCGGAGGCGTGCCGCACCCAGGCGTCCTCACCGCTCTCCGGCCGGGAGTGGACGGCCACCGTACGCAGGCCCGCGTCGTCCGCCCCCACGGAGACCTGCACCTGGATCCCGCCGTGCTCGGGCAGCGTCAGCGGCGCCTCCAGCGTCAGTTCCTCGATCCGGCGGCAGCCGACCTGCTCACCGGCCCGGAGCGCCAGTTCCACGAACGTGGTGCCGGGCAACAGGACCGTGTCCAGGACGGCGTGGTCGGCGAGCCAGGGCTGGCCGACCAGGGACAGCCGCCCGGTCAGCAGCAGCCCGTCCCCGTCGGCCAGCGACACCGCCGCCCCCAGCAACGGATGATCCGCCGACCCCAGACCCGCACCCGCCAGATCGGCCGACCCCGACGACGACAACCAGAAACGCTCACGCTCGAACGGATACGTCGGCAGATCGACGAGCCTCCCACCGCTGCCCGCGTAGTACGCCTTCCAGTCGACCTCCGCACCGGCCACGAACGCTCTCGCCAGTGCGGTGACCAGGCTCTCCGCCTCCTGCCTGTCCTTGCGCAGCACCGGGAGGAACGATCCCTCCTCACCCATCGCCGACAGCACGCCGTCGGGTCCCAGTTCGACGAAGGTACGTACTCCGTGGGAGTGCAGGTAGGTCAGGCCGTCGGCGAAGCGCACCGCTTCGCGGATGTGGCGCACCCAGTAGTCGGCGGAGAAGTCTGTGACCGGTTCGCCGGTGAGGTTGGAGACCACCGGGATCGACGGGGGAT
>NZ_JBPJSR010000051.1:0-18940 GCF_051390675.1 Streptosporangium heterodermiicola | reverse complement strand
GTCCTTCCCTTGTGTGTTTTTATCTCGGGGGCCGGCTTGTATGGCGCTGTCGCTGTCTCAAAGTACTACGAGAGATCTTCCTATCACCTGTCTCAAGCGCGTGCTTTGACCAAAGACCTCGCGGAGCGTGGGGTACTAGGCACTGATGAGAGATTGGTAAAAGCACGAGCTGATCACTACCGTGCCTTCCCGCGGATGTATCGCATCCGCCTTCATCGGCTGTGGGTGGTCCTGCACTTCGCCATCGGGCTCTACGGGCTGTCACTGCTATTGGTGTGTGGTCATGGCGTGATCGGGGCGATCTCTGTCGCGCGGCTTTCTGTGCTCGGAGTGGGCTGGCCCTGGGCGGCGAGTCCACTCGGCTTTTGAAGACAAGGCCCTCGGCACGCGGGATGCTACTAACGCTGGCACTAACAGCAAGTTTGGATATGGTCGGACGACGGCGGATCCTGCAGAGGAATAACTGCAGGTCAATGGAGGAGTGTGGACACGGCTGGATTTTTATGATCTTGCTACGGAACAAAAGGTGAGGGCTGTGCGGGCCAGAATTGTAGCCGGTATGCCTCCAGCCCTTCGGGAGGCCGTTCGCTGGGGTAATGGGCACCAGGGCCGGGGCGGACGCTTGCGCGCACGAACCAGCTACGCGCTTGATCGCGCAGGTCCATGAGGTTGCCGGAGGAGTGGCCGTGGACTTCGACCACTTGCAATTTTCCCGAGCTGGAGTAGAGCTCTGCCGTCTCGCTCCTGGTCCACTGGTCATCGTCGGCGGGCGGTCGCCCGTCCCAAAGTTCTAGCGCGACGTCGACGACGTGCCAGGAGTCCGACTGGCTGGTGATGATGGCGACATTCGCGGTGGTGAGGAACCAGTCGGTCGGGTTGGCTCGGTCTGAGAGCTCCCAAAGATCCTCAGCACCTTTCGGCTGCCCATTGGCGCCATCAAGGTCCATGATCATAAAGTTGCCGGACCGGACCGTGACTGTATCTGGGAGGCGTTCGATCAGACGGGACATCGGCGTCCTTGAGATGAGGCGGACGAGGCAGGCCGATGCTATCTCTGCGATCATGTGGTGTGGCTGACCACGGTTCCGAAGGAATGCGGTGACAGTAGCGCTGACAGCAACGTCCCCACACGCGGACTCACTTCGGCTACCGTCCACCACCCTCTGACCACGGTCTCCGCTACCCGACCAGGGTGATTGGTCCGCCTGAAAAGCGGAAGGTCGGCGGTTCGACCCCGCCCCTGACCACAGCAACTGAGCAGCACAAACGCCCCGAGCCATTCACGGCCCGGGGCTTTTTGACGTCTGTTGACAGGAACGGTGTTGAGCGCAAGGTGGGATTGGCCTCGGCCTCTTGATGTCTTGGTGCTGAGGTATGCCGATTGCGTGGGTGAGTCGCCGTCGTAACGCTCATTCGAGGTGATGATTTCGGGTGCCCGTTGAAATGGGTTACCCCACCGTGTGGGGAGTAGGCCGGTGATCACCAGTTGTCCCAGCCGCGCCAGCCGTACCAGTTCCCGCCGAGATGCCGGTAGCTGTCATCCATGGTTCCCTCCGGTCGTCCTTTAGGTAACCAGACGAAGCCGGTATTGCTATGAATGGCCCATTCCTCGGTGCTGAGGGCGGCGCTGCCGGGAAGCACCTCGGCGTCTATGGTCGAGTAGGGAGATGCCCAGCACACCCGGTACAGGCCCAGCCATCGGCAGGAGGCATCGATGGTTGTCTCCTCCGTCACCGTCTGGGTGAACGCCTCCATGCTCGGTTTGGAGATCGTGAACCGCACCCAGAATGGGGCGTCGACAACGATTGTGGCCAGGACCACCGCGAGGACGATCCAGGGGAGGAACCAGCGTCGCAAGCGGACGGAGACCGCGTCCGCGTCTTTGCGACCTGCCAGGATGATGCGAACGGTCCAGATCAGGGCCAGTGGGGTTATAACGAAGACGGCGAACAGAGACATCTCGATGGTGTACCTGTAAGGGGCGCTGGCCCAGTACAAAAGTACGAATCCTACGGCTAAGACCGCGGTCATAAACGGCCATCCAGGCGGCTTGGTGATCACGGTGTCACCTTAGCGATCACACTTGTGCTCCCGACAGGGCAGCTTTGACGGTCACCTGCTTCTGGGCAGGATCGCCACCTCCGGTCTCACCGGCTATAAAACAAAAGGACGCCCCCGCTGTAGCCGAGGCGTCCAAGAATGGATCTTGTTTATGTGAGGGCGTCACCGAGACGTTTGAGGGCGTTGCGCTTGTCGTCGAGGGAGACGTGGGCGTAGATGGTCATGGTCACCTCGATATCGCCGTGGCCGACGATGTCGCGGACTACCTGGGGCGACACGCCGAGGTTGAGCGCAGGTGTGGCGGAGGTTGTGAAAATGCATGTCGCCGAGGCCGGCGGCCTTGCGGATGGCTCCCCAGCTTCGCCGGAGGTTATCCGGCTCCATGGGCGTTCCGCGCCGGGACGGGAAGACCAGGCCGTGTTCCTCCCAGTCGTCCCAGCGTTCGGAGCATTCGGCGATTCGACGACCGGCAAGAACGATCAACGAATCTCCGTTAAGAATCAGATAGTCTGATTTCATGAAGGTGATGACTGCTACTGAGGCATCTCGCAGCTTCGCGGTCGTTCTGGACGAGGCGGAGCGAGGGGAGACGATCGTGGTCACTCGGGGGGGTAAGCGGATCGCGGTGATCGGTCCCGCGCCCACGGCGCCGGGACGTATGGTCAAAGCCTTCCTGGCCAGGGCCGCGGGGACGCTGGACGCCGATTTCGAGGCCGATGTCGCGGTGGCCCGGGAGGCGGTCGACGACGAGATGAGGAGCACGTGGCCCGACGCCTGATCCTGGACACCGGTGTGCTGATCGCGGCGGAGCGGGGCAGGGCCTCCGTGGACGCGGTGATCGGAGACGCCGACGATGTGGCGATCGCCGCGATCACCGTGGCCGAGCTGCTCGTCGGCGTGGAGCTGGCGGACGCGGCGTGCCGTCCCGGGCGGCAGGCCTTCGTGGATGAAGTCCTGGCGTTGATTCCGGTCGAGGAGTACACGGTGGACGTCGCCAGGGTCCACGCTCGTCTCCTGGCGCATGTGCTCCGGTCGGGAAAGACACGGGGAGCGTACGATCTGCTGATCGCCGCGACGGCGGCCACCACCGCCAGAATCGTGATCACGATGGATTCGTCCGCCGCGTTCGACGACCTGCCGGGGGTCCGGGCGCAGGTCGTTCCCCGTTGAACGCCGACGACAACGGTGACGACGACGTCGGCCACCGTGAGCATACGTCGGCAGCCGTCCACAGCCTTCTGATCTCGTATCCGTCGAGAGGAGGAGGGTGATCGCTCCGCCTGAAAAGCGGAAGGTCGGCGGTTCGACCCCGCCCCTGACCACAACAACTGAGCGGCACAAACGCCCCGAGTCGATGACGGCCCGGGGCTTTTTGATGTCTAGTGACAGCAACGGTGTCGAGCGCGAGGTGGGATTGGCCCTGGCCTCTTGATATCTCGGGTCTGAGGTATGTCGATTGCGTGGGTGGGTTGCCGTCGTAACACTGTCGGGGGGGCCGCAGAAGGTAGTCCATGGCGGCGATCACCAGGCAGGTAGAGCTCGCCGGGTTCTCGCACACCGCGCCGGGCGTCATCCGCTCTGATCTCGGAATGGCTGTTGGGGATGGGCTTCGACGCCAGCTTGTTATACGGCCTCCTGGCGGCTATCCGGACCAGCATCGCGCCAGGGACGGCGATGAGCTTCCGAACCCCAGTATCCGCCACTGTGTCACGACTTTCCCTCCCGCCAAGCCTGGTGAAAGATCGAGGCCAGTGCCCATCGGGCCGTGAAGGCCATCCTCTGATTGGAGAGGATGGCCTTCGCCGCGTGTATTGCTCAAAACGGCTCAAGCGATGACGAACTCGGCTCTTGGAATACCGGTCCTGGAGAAATAGGTGCCGATCGCCACAGACCGTTTCACCCGCCTAGGAGTTCCTTATGGTTCCCGTTCCGGTCTTGCTGCTGTTGACACAGACGGCGAAGTACCGGCCGTAGAGACCATTGATCGTGATTTCCGTGTAAGCCCAATTCGGCAGGCTGGAACTACGACTGGCGGTGCCGACGGTGATACCGTTCGCGGCGTCGTGCACCCGGCAGGTCAAGGTGCCATATACCGGCACGTTGACCCTGAGTTTGATCCAGTTTCCGCTGGAGGCGTTCAGGGTTCCGGTCGTGCAACTGACGGACGAGGTGATCGTGCAATGCGTCGAAGCGGCCGACGCTGGCGTAGCCAGTGTGAGTGCGGCGCCTACGGCCACCGCGGCCACAACTCCTCGGGTTAACCTACGCATACTGAAACTCCAGATTCCGCCGGCAGTGCGGCGTTCTCATTTGCCATGGATGCTGATGTCGTCCCCGCACGTATCCCGCTGCGCGGGAACGTAGGCCCGTGAGATCAGGGTGTGTTCGACTAGTTCGCGATCTGCCCACCACCGGAGCGGCTGCTGTTGACACAAACCATGAAGTAACTCCCGTAGAGGCCGCCGATGGTCTTCCCTGTAGCGGAGGTGTCGTACCACCTGCGGCTAGCGCTCCCCACGGTGATACCGTTGGCCCTGTCGTGCACTCGGCAGGTGACGGTTCCACTGCTCGGTATGTAAACCGTCATCTTGATCCAGCGGCCGGGATTTGCGGGCAGGGTGGCGGTTTGGCAGGAAATATCACTACCAGTGATATTGCATCCGGACACGCTCGCGGATGCCGGAGTGGATACCACGAGCACGGAACTCATGGCAGCTACCACAACACCGACCGATGCCCATACTCGAGCTAACTTGCTGACTTCTCTCATGGTGCTATAAGCCTCCTGTTCCCAGTTGTCGTGCGATCTCCCATATGAGGATCACAGACGTCCGGGCAGGTCTCGTTGCACCTGAGCGCCGACTTGTTGACTATGCGCGCCAATCGGTCATGTGCTCGCGCCGAAATTCCTTGAGGCCTATCCCGTAGGCGGCGGTGAAGGCGCGGGTGAAGTGGGCGGTGACGGGAAACCCCATGGGTCGCGATGGCGTGAATCGGCTGGTTGGCGAGGGCGGGGTCGGTTAAGATCTCGCCGACAGCACTCCAGTCGCTGGGCACGAATCCATCCGACGACGGTGGCGTCCTGGAAATTGGTTGACCGCTCTCGGCCAGTAGCCTAGGTCGGCTGGGGCGGTAGACGCTTACGAGCCTTCAAGGATCAAGGACATGTGTGAGTCTGGCGTTTGAGCAGGTATAAGGAGTTAACGGTTCAGGCACGCAATCGCTCTCCCGATGCGGGTGTCTTTGTAGAGCGTCGCGGCGAGGCCGTGACGGTCGCTGACCTCGGTAGCCACCATTGGTCGCTGGAGCGATCGACGCCAAATTCCTCTTTCGTCGGGACTTGCCATTGTTGACCATGCTTGAGGTGACAGCAGCGCTGACAGCAACGTCCCCACACGCGGACTCACTTCGGCTACCGTCCACCACACTCTGA
Source organism: Streptosporangium heterodermiicola (assembly GCF_051390675.1). Taxonomy (NCBI): domain Bacteria; kingdom Bacillati; phylum Actinomycetota; class Actinomycetes; order Streptosporangiales; family Streptosporangiaceae; genus Streptosporangium; species Streptosporangium heterodermiicola. The sequence continues at coordinate 13,446 of NZ_JBPJSR010000051.1, read as the reverse complement.
CCACGGTTTCCTTCACCCCGCCAGCGTGATTGGTCCGCCCGAAAAGCGGAAGGCCGGCGGTTCGACCCCGCTCCTGACCGCGGCAACTGAGCAGCACAAACGCCCAGAGCGATTATCGTTCGGGGCTTTTTTGGACCTCCAGTGACAGCGACGTCATCCGATTACCGGTGAGCGTGAGACACGTGGATGATATCCAGCCAAAATTCCTCCTGATTGAGGCAAACGAGCACATCTACGGCTCCTGCCTTGATGCCGAAGGCGTCTTCGTCGAGGCGCCGGAAGACGACGAACCTGTGACCATCGAAATCCCGGGCTGCCTTCCCTCCCCGCGGATGCGTGACCACCTCGGCGGGTCCAAGCGTTACCGCCGAAGGAATTCGCTGGAGCCGGGTGCGCTCCGGATGCTTGATACGGCAGGGGATCCGCTCGCGGAGTTCTGGGTGGGCGAGGTCATCGACTGGCGACCCTCACCGCTCGGCCGTGAACGGGTGGACCTGGCTCGCGGGCCGATCCGAGATTGCCGTCTACAGCGCGATGCCCTGCCCTGATCTGAGGACAACGCATCAACGGCCGATTGATTCGAATCGTCGTGTGGGCGACGACCTCGCGGACCCTCCCGTCACACGATGTGAGTGCATTTCACTGTTCTGGTCGCAGAGTGGTAACCGGCCTGTCCGCACCGCGGCGGATCCTGCCGAGCGTGAAGGTCGACGATGTCGACGGCCTGCTGGACCGGGTCGAGGCGGCAGGCGGACGGGTGCTCGGCCCATCGACCGACATGCCCTGGGGAGAACGCGTGGCCCACGTCCACGACCCTGACGGAAACATGGTCGACTTGACCCGGCCCCTCCAAGAGAGCGTCGGCTAGCCGGTCGACGGCGCGGTGCGGTCACCGCGCTCAGCTTTTCGCAGCGGGGACCCCAGGATCAGCGGGGACCCCAGGATCATCGAGCCGAAGAAGGCACTGGCGGGCGGCTCCGTTCGGTGCTCGCTCTCCTACCCCGGGTGTTCTGGCCGGCGCTGTAACGATCGCTGATCTCGCGGCTCGCCGGAGGGGCCGGAGCGATCGCCGCCAAGGCCCTTCTTCGATTGAATTCGGTCCCAACGATTGTTGGACAGGCCTTTGTGATGCGCGTGGGATTTACGGCGGCCGATCCCGGGGGAATTGTCGCTCGGGTGGGTGAGGGTGGCTCCGCCGTTCAGGCGATCCCGGCTAATCCTGTCGGCGGATGATTCCTGCCCTTCCGTCCTGCGAGGGTTATCTCGAATGAAGGGCCACGATCCCCGAGGAGAAACGTGATGTCCAAACTGTCCGGCACTCGAAAGCGTCTGGCCGCCCTGATGATCGGCCTGTCCGCGGCGGGTCTGCTCGGCGCGACGGTGTCCGCTCCCGCCTACGCCCAGCCGAGGGAACCTTACGACGAGAGGTACAAGGACTGGTACGACGACGGCAACTGGGTGCACGGCAGGGTCTACTACGAGGACGGCATGCCGTTCATCATCAGCCTGTGTTACTCGTCCGCCTCGGGCAACCTCTACAACTGTCCGCGCTGGCTGTGACGCTGTGACGCTGTGAAGGGCGCCTCCCCGCGATCACGCGGGGAGGCGTCCCGAAGGCAACGGCCGGAGACCAAGGGGCGGGCCCGGGCGGCCACCGAGTCCAAAGGGCCCGCTTGATCTCGAAGGAATCCTGCTTCATCGCCGCCCCGGTGTCAGGGGTGACCTCGCGCCGCACGGCCGCGACGGGATTCCTCTCGGAATCGTCGCGCGACGTCCACTGTGCCGTAGGCCCGGGGACGCATGGCGCCGAAGATCGTCGCCTGCCGTGGCACCGTACACCTCCGCGAACCCGTTCTCCGCCCCTCGTCGGCCGGCGCCGTCCTGGCCGGGCGGGGACGAACCACGTGCGCCGTACGGCCTGATGTGACTTATTGCGACTCGATATGACTCGGTGTGACGGAAACATGCCTCGTTAGGTCGAGAACGATCTATGAAGGATCTCCCCAACGCACACGGCAGTCTCTTTCTGGATACATACCCTTAAGTGACTGTTCGACGTTCGGGCGGGTCGGAGAGGTGGTAGGTGAGGGGGACCGCCGTGACAGCCAGCGACGGCCTGGAATACTGGGCGGGGTACGGGTTCAGTGAGGAACTCGTCAAAGCCCTATTCCAGGGTCTGCGCGTGGGTCTGTACGTGGTCGACCACATGGGGAAGATCCTCCTGGTCAATCCGTATGCCGAGCGGCTGCTCGATCGTCCCGCACGGCAGTTGATCGGGGTCGACCCGCACGACCTGCTGCACCGCAACGCCGACGGCAGCTCGATCCCCCGCGAGGACTGCCAGATTCTGGCCGCGTTCGCCGAGGGGGTGTACGTCCGCAGCGAGGAGGCGTGGTTCACCCGCGGATCCGGAGGCCTGGTCCCGGTGGGGGTGATGGCGGCCCCGCTTCCGCTGGGCGGGGGGAAGGACACGGGCTCGGTGGTCCTGTTCTACGACCTCTCGCGGCACAAGGCCGTGGAACACGAGCAGGCGGCCGCCCTCGCGGTGCTGGAGAAGCTGACCGACCGGCTGTCGCTGATGGCCGAGACCAGTATCGTGCTGGCCTCCACCCTGAAAGTGGACGAGGCGCTGCGACGGCTGTCTCGCCTGGTGGTGCCCCGGCTGGCCGACTGGGCGATGATCGACCTGCTCGGCTCCAGCGGCGACGGGGTGGACAGGGTGGCGGTCGTGGTCAAGCGGGGCCGGGACGGTGTCGAGTGCAAGCAGTGGGAGGGACCGCTTCCGGCGTTTCCCGAGACCTCCCGGGCGCCGATGGCGCGGGTGCTGCGCGGCGGCCCCGCGGTGCTGTTCGGCCCTGAGGATCTGGCCGGGCGAATCGACCAGGATGAGGGCGGCGTACAGCGGCGGCCGTACGAGGAGCTGGGTGCCCATTCGGTCATCATCGCGCCGTTGCGTACGCCGCGCCGGGTGCTGGGGGTGCTCACCCTGGCCCGTTACGAGACCTCCCCGGTGTACGACTCGGCTGATCTGTCCCTTATCGGCGACATCGCCAGCCGGGCCGGGCTCGCTGTGGACAACGCGGACATGTTCGAGGAGCAACGGCGGTTCGCCTCCTCCACCTCTCACGAGCTCAGAACGCCGCTCGCCGGTCTCCGCGCCCGGCTTGAGGAGGCGGTGCTCTATCCCGCCGACATCGACCCGCACGAGACCATCAGGAAGGCGCTGGCGGTCACCGATCGGCTGGAGACGATCGTCGACGACCTTCTCGTGTCGGCTCGGCTCCGTGCCGGAGGGCCGGTCGCGCACGAGCCGATCGACGTCGGCGTGCTGGTGGTGAAGGAGGTGACGGCCATGGTGGGCGGCGTGCCGGTGCACGTCGACGCGGGCCGGGATGTGAACGTCCTGGGCAACCGGATCCAGCTGATCCGGGTCATCGACAACCTCCTGGTCAACGCCCGGCGGCACGCGGAGAAAAGGGTCGAGGTCACCGTGGGACGAGTGGACGGCTCGGCCGTCGTCACCGTGTGTGACGACGGTGCCGGGATCGCGCCGCAGGACCGGGAGTGCGTCTTCGAGCGCTTCGTCCGGCTGGAGGAGGGCCGCCGCAGGGAGCCGGGAGGCAGCGGGCTCGGCCTGGCCATCTCGCGCGACATCGCCCGCGCCCACAGCGGGACCCTCACGATCGAGAACTCGCTGTGTGGTGCCCGGTTCGTCCTCCGGCTTCCGCTGACGGACAGGCGTCCGTAGCCTTCGCGTAACCTCCGGCCGTCCTGGAACGTCCCAGGCGCGGGTCGCCTTCACAGGTCCTGCCGAAAGTCTGGATTTCCGGCTTCAGGATTTGATATGTGTGTTTCGCACGCGACATGAATCCGTGTTCGCGGGCGGTATGGTTCACGCTCGGGCTACGCCAGGTATCCGCGATTCGGAAGCGGTGTCGATTTCAAGGGCGGATGAGTAGGGCCGGTTCCACCGAACTCGGGGTACACCGGTTTCTGTTCGTGGTTTTTTCGAGACCCGTTTCGGTAATGCTTAATTGTGGGTAGGTTGAGGCTGCCTTGATGTGCGGCCACGGGGGTTTTGTCAGGTGGCCGGTTTTGGGTGGTGCTGAGCGGACACGGGAGACCCCTCGAATGAAAATTGTCGCGTTGTCCTGCACGCAGAAGCGTCTCCCGTCGCTGACCGACGCGCTGCTGGAGGCGGCGATCACCGGCGTCCTCCGGGAGGTCGGTGACGCGGAGATCCAGCGGATCCGGTTGATCGACCATCGCATCGCGATGTGCGAGGGCGAGGACACCTGCCTCGACCCCGAGGTGGGCCGGTGCACGATCGACGACGACTTCGAGCACGTCGTCGGGCTGGCCGAGGGCGCGCAGGCGATGCTGCTCGCCATGCCGGTGTACGCGGGGAACGTACCCGCGGTGCTGAAGATCTTCCAGGAACGCCTGAAGAGCTTCATGAACGCCAGGGAACGCCCGTTCGGCAACCTGCTGGTGGGGACGATCGTGCATTCGCGCACGATGCTGACCGAGCCCGCACTGGCATCGTTGTTCCCGTGGTACCTGCGCCTGAAGAACAAGAACGTGGCGTCGGCGTGCTTCACCCAGAACGATCACCAGGACCTGACCCGCACCGCGGCGCCCGACCTGTGTGTGGCCGTGGGCCGGCAACTCGGCATGACGCTCGACGGCGGCCGGTCGCCGGCCGACGACCGCACGGCACTGCCGTTGGCTCAGCCACCGGCCCGTCCGCGGTGCGGTGACCCGGGCGCGTCCTCTCCTGGAGCGTGAGGAGACCCTGAAGCGTGAGGAGACCCTGAAGCGTGCGGAGAACCCGGAGCGTGAGGAGACCCTGAAGCGTGCGGAGAACCCGGAGCGTGAGGAGAACCCGGAGCGTGAGGAGACTCCGCGCGCCAGGTGCACCCGTCGCCCACCTGTTCGCACGACACCGTGACGTCCGGTTCCACGTAGCGGGCGGCGACGGAGGTGTTGAGGTCCTGGCAGTACGGGCACGGTGACGAGAACGTCAGTACGACACCGGCGCGGGCGGCCCGTTTGCGGTACCGGAGGATCCCGCAGTCGGCGTTGCGCAGGACGGTGCCCGAGGGCTGGGGCTCACTGGTCACCGCCGAGTCGTACAGCAGCAGCTGGTGCTGCAGCCGGGTCATGAAGTGATCGGTGGCGGACACCCCGGCGGGCCGTTGCGCTCGCAGCAGCTCCGCGGTGATGCGTGAGTTCGCCTGGATCCACGCGGCCAGGCCCTCCTCGCCGTGCTCTCCCAGGATGAACTCCTCCGCGGCCGCCTGGGCCTCGAAGAACCGCTGGCGCCACAGGTCGACCTTCTCGGCCGGGTCGAGGGGAGACGGTTCACCGGTCATGGTCCGCCTCCTCCCCGGTGGCGCCGTCCAGCTCGGCGAAGACCTCCTGGGCGACGCGCAGCCCGTTGTTGGCGACCGGCCAGCCACCGTAGTAGGCGAGCTGGATGATGACTTCGACGACCTTCTCCCGCGACATCCCGAGGTGCAGGGCGGCACCGATGTGGCCGCGCAGCTCCCAGTCGGTCCGCGCCAGGGTGACCGCCGTCAGCGCGACCAGTTCGCGCTCCTCGACGCTCAGGTGCGGGCGGGTCCAGATCTCGCCGAACAGGTGGTCGACGGTGATCCGCAGGAACTCCGGGTAGGAACCCGGTCGCGGTTCGCGGCCGAAGACCTGCTGGAACATGGCCTCGCCCTGCTTGTGGCGGTCAGACGGCTGATTCATCGATCAACTCCTTGGTGTTGGCCGAACAGTTGTCAACGTCCACGACGCCACGAAGGCGACGACCAGCAGCGCGGCGCCGCTGCCGAAGGCGGCCGGAACACCCACCCGCTCGGCGACGAGCCCGACGACGACCGGTCCGACCACGGCGCCGACATCGGTGCACATCGAGAAGACGGCGACGCCGCTGCCGGCCCGGCCGTCGACGACGTCGCCGATCAGCGCGGCCGGTGCGGCGTTGAGCAGCGCCGATCCCGCCGCGTACACACAGAGCAGGACGACGAGCCAGGCGTACCCGTCCACGAGCACCAAGGCCGTGATCGCCGCCGCGGCCACACCGGTGCCGGCGATCATGGCGGGCCGGCGGCCGGCCCGGTCGACGACCCGGCCGGCCGGCATGATCAGCAGCGCCTGGACGACGGCGGATATCGTGAACGCCCACCCGACCCACGTCACGTCGTGTCGCCACGCCACGACCACCGTGGGGACCAGCGCGCCGCGCACCCCGAACAGGACCCATCCCTGCGCCAACGCCGCGAGGCAGGCCACCACGTAGCGTCGGTCCCGCAGCAGGACCGGTAGCCGGACCACGTCACGGCCGGGCTCCGCGCCGGTGGCCCGGCCGGTGCGGAGCACCGCCAGCGTCAGTGCCGCGGCGGCCAGCAGCAGCACGGCGTACGCCAGGAACGGCGCGGACAGGGCGATGAGAGCGAGGAGCCCGCCCAGTGCCGGTCCGCAGATCCCGCCGAGCAGGAAGCCCGCCTCGAACACGGCGCCGGCCTGTCCCCGCCGGTCGGGCGGCGCGATCGCCAGGAGTGTCGCCAGCGCGGACACCGAGAACAGCACCGAGCCGACGCCACCGAGGCCGCGGAACACGAGCAGCTGCCCGTAGGACCCGGCGAACGCCGTCAGGGCCGAGGAGACCGCGCACACCAGCAGGCCGGCGACCAGGACCCGCCGCTCCCCGAAACGAGCTCCGAGCCGGCCGCAGAACGGGCTGGTGGCCAGCCGTATCAACGCGAACAGGGCGACGAGCGCTCCGATCTGGGTGGGCCCGGCCCCGAACATCGCCGCGTACACCGGGAGCACCGGGAGCACCAGTCCCAGGCCCAGCATGACGCAGCCACCGACGACACTGAGGACGTAGACCTCGCGGGGGAGACTCGGCTGGGCGGCGGCAACGGGTGGGACGCTGCCAGGGCCGGCCGCCGTCACTGTCCGGTCACAGGATGATGCTGAGCTTTCCGTGTTCGTACAACGTCTCGTGGTCGAGCACCACGACCCGCCTCCGGATCCTGAACGACTCGCCCTCGACGACGAGCTCGAAACGGTACTTTCCGACGTAGGCGTCAGAGCGCCCGTGCCCGAACCGGTACACGACGACGTTCGCCGCCACGTCGAGGTGCGTGCCCCGATCGGTCAGGATCTCCACGTTGCCGATCATCCGGTTCGTCCGCGACCGAGGGTTCTCGCACCACACCTCACCGTTGAGGAGCTGCTCGATCCGCTGGCGTAGCCGGGCGGCGTCGTCGTCGATGAGCCCGAGCGCGTCGGCCGACTCGCCGCGGACGTCGGTGGCCGGCACCGAGTAGCGGATGTCGCCGGTCAGCATCTCGTCGTACCAGTCGAGCAGGCGCCACTCGTCGAGCAGCCGCGCCTCACGGAAAAGGAACTGGCTCACCCGGTGCCACAACCGCGCCTGGGCCGCTTCGTCGACCGTCAGCTCGATGGTCATCGTGGTTCCGCCCCTCGCGTCTCGGCCCGGTGAGCGACGTCGAGGTGACCGTCGTCGCCGTGCATCAGCCGGTCCCACTGCCGCCAGAACTCGCGGGCGGGAAGCTCGTCGGTCGTCTCCGGGACCTCCTTGTTCATGCCGCGCGACAGATCCGAGTAGCGGACCGTGCGGTTGAGATAACCCCGCTGGCACGACTCGACGATCTCGATGTCGTCGGGGGTGGCGAAGCCGGCGGGGCCGAGGAACGTCAGGTAGTGACTCTTGCGGAGTTCCCGGATGTCTGGATCCTCGTCCTTGGGGGCGAGGGCGACCGAGGTGATGGCCATCTGGCCGGCGCCGACCGGGTCGATCTTGCGGATCGTGATCGCGATCGCGTCGATGATCATCAGGTTGGGGAAGATCAGCACCGCGCGGTTGGTGCCGGTGATCCGTTCGGCGCGTTCGGCGCCGAACCGGTCGACGAACCGCGCCGCCGTCGCCTCGATCCGCGGCCGGACCTCGTCGCCGAACATCGGCGTCCAGTAGGCGAGCGGGCGGGCCGCCGCCGGTGGCAGCTCGTTGGCTCCGTGTCCCAGCCCGAGGGCGCGGCCGAAGCCGCCTCGCCGTCGTGGTGGCACCGACCCCAGCGACTCCATGTAGCCGACGTAACGCTTGTGCAGGGCCCGGAAGTGGTAGATGTCGACGCTGTTCTCCATCATGAGCTTCCAGTTGGCCCGGGCCCCGTGGAGTTGCGCGCCCTGGATCACCTCCATCCCGGCCTCGGACTGGTCGTCGATCAGGTCGAGGTAGTCCGTCGCGCCCGCCAGGTACTCGGTCAGGGTGCGCGGCTGCTCCGGGTCGAAGGTGACGAACACGAAACCGCGATAACCGTCACTGCGGTGCTGCGCCAGGCCGAAGTCCGCCTTCCGGAAGCCCGGTCCGTACCCGTCCGGGATCGGGACCCCGACCAGGTCGCCCTGGTTGGAGAACGTCCAGTCGTGGTACGGGCACCGGAACGACTTGGCCTGCCCGGACGGCTGCGAGCAGATCAGGGCCCCGCGGTGGGTGCAGCTGTTCGCGAACACCCGGATCACCCCGTCGGACCCGCGCGCCATGACCACCGGGCGCCCGCCGACGTCGCGTGCCACGTAGGAGCCCGGCCCCGGCACCTCCGACTCGTGCCCGACGTACAGCCAGCAGCGATCGAAGATCCTGGTCATCTCCTGCGCGGCCAGGTCGTCGTCGGTGTAGGCGCGGCGATCCACCCGGAACGAGAGGCGCTCAAGATCATCGATCACGATCGGGTCGCTCACCGGCCGCCGCAGTTCGATCGTCACTGCTCACCCTCTCGCCGTAGCGTCTCGACCGTGCCGATGACCAGCTCGGCCGTGCGCGCGGCGGAGTCGCCGCACTCCGGTCGCGCGGCGCGCAGCCGGGCCCGGTAGTCCCGGGCGGGATCGAGCAGATCGGTGACGGCGCCGGCGACCGCCCGCTCGGTGACGCCGGCCGGCTCCAACGCCGTCCCGAAGCCGGCCCTGTCCACGAAGTACGCCTGGATCGGCTGGTCCACGGCCAGCGGGATCACCAGCATCGGTGTCGCCGCCCGGATCGACTCCGCCACGGAGTTGTATCCGCCGTGGGTGACGAACACGTCGGCGCGCTCCAGCACCTCACGCTGCGGCACGTACGGGGCGGTGATCACCTCGTCGGGCAGCGCGAGCTCCTCGGCGAGATCTCCCACCGCGGCGATCACCTGTGCGCCGGTCGCCGCCGCCCCGGTGATCACCGTGCGCAGCAGGTCCGGCCGCCGGTAGAAGATCGTGCCGAAGGAGACGTACACCACCGGGCGGTCGGGGTCGATCCGATCCAGGCCCGAGAAGGCGACCTCGTCGCCGCGGGGCCCCGCCGCACCCGGCAACCCGACCAGCCGCACACCGTCGTCGGTGACCGCGTCGTCGCCGACGAGAGCGGGAATCGTCGGCATCAGATTGAGGATCGGCGAACGCGCCGAATGGGTCCGGGTCGACCACAGCACCCCGTGCCCGGTCAGATAGTCGCCGACCTGCTCGTCGTACGACCAGCGACCTCGCCGATGCTCCCTCGGGCACACTCCACCCAGGTTGGCCCAGATCATCCCGTACGGCACGCCGGACGCCTGCGCTCCGACCATGGCCGCCGCCGTGACCGGCAGCGAATCGACGAGCACGAAGTCCGGCGCCGCCGCACGGAGCGCGTCAGCCGTCTGGTCCGCCACCGGCGACGACCGGAGCATCGGGCCGATCTTCGCCGGGTCGCCGCTCCACGGCGCCATCTCGACCTTCCCGATCACGTCGGCCTGCGCCTTGCCCAGGGCCTCGCGACGCCGCTCGTCGAGCGCGCCCCCGTCGGCGGACAACAGCAGCAGCGTGACGTCGCTGCCGGCGTTCTGGAGTGCGTTGACCACCGGAATGTATGGGTTCAGGTGACCGTGCTGAGTCGTGGTGAGGAGGGCGACGCGCATCAGATTTCCGATCCATCGAAAGAAGACGACCAGGCCGACCCGGGATCCGGCTCCGGACGCACCGCGGCAGCCACGACCGCGACACCCCCCTGCCTTCGGAAACGAGTCGAGACGGTGACGCACGAACGGCGGAACTCCGCCCTCCGGACAGGCGAGAACGCCCGGCAGGCGAAATGGACCGTCGGCGTCCGGTTACTGCTATGAGGCTCTACGCATTCCCCACCATCGCTGAAGGGACACATCGATCGACGCTATTCGGAACGACCTCGAAACAACCGGGTTCACCACCTGCCCCCAGGAGTTTTACAAAGCCTGCCGGGATGTGCAATCGATGTCAACGCCTCGCAACTGTCAACTACCACCACTCTGCCGGACGCGACTTTGTCAAGGACGGCTAATGGACCGTCTTACGCGACAGATGGGCGTCCCGCGACAGAGTCGGTGCCCGTTCAGTAGGCGAGGCCCAAGTCCCCCGACTTCCTGTCCGTGAAACATTTGCGAAATAATCGAGAACGGTTCAAGGACGTTTCAAGCGCGGTCCCGGCCGTAGCCGCAGATCAACAGACCTGAGCGGCCCTGACCGCGACCGCCCTCCTGGCGCGGGTGTCTTTGTCGAGCCCTGTGGCAGGGCCGTGACGATCGCCGGCTTCGGTGGCCGCCGTTGACTGCCGGGGCGATCGATGCCAGGCTCCGACGAAGGAGGAGCCTGGCATCGGCGGCCATGGTCGAGGTGGTTGTCAAGGTGACGGCGGTGCTGACGGCGACATTGTCAAGGCGGCGGCAGGGCTGACGGCGACGTCCCCGCACGCGGACTCACTTCGGCCACCGTCCACCGCTCCCCGGCCGGGGTGATCGGTTCGCCGGAAAAGCGGAAGGCCGGTGGTCCGACCCCGCCCCTGGCCACGGCGACCGAACAACACAAACACCCTGAGCGATTATCGTTCGGGGTTTTTGATGTCCGGTGACGGCAACGTCATCCGATTACCGGTGAGCGTGGGACACACGGATGATGTCAAGCCGAAATTCCTTCTTATTACTGGGGATGAGCAAGTTTACGGCTCCTGCCTTGATGCCGGAGGATTTTTTGTCGAGGCGCCGGAGGGCGACGAAATTGTGACCGTCGAAATCCTGGGCCGCCTTCCCCTCCAGCGGACGCGTGACTGCCCCGGCGGGTCCAAACGCCACCGCCGGAGAAATCCGCTGGGGCCGGTCACCGAACTCGGGGCACATCAAAGCCCCTCGCCCCGGGCCAGGAACTACTGTCGCGAGCATGGTCGAACACGATGCCCTCGATGTCACTCGCGAGGCCGATGCCCTCGGTGCCACCCGCGAGGCCTACGACGCCGCTGCCCTCACCTACGCGCGGCTGTTCCGCGACTCACTGCGTGACAGTCCCCTGGACCGCGCGATGTTGGGTGTCTTCGCCGAGGCCGTGAGTGCGAGCGGGGACGGCCAGGTCGCGGACCTGGGGTGCGGGCCTGGCCACGTCACCGCTCATCTGGACGAGGCGGGGCTGGCGGCGTTCGGTGTCGACGCCTCTCCCGCGATGATCGAGCTGGCTCGGCAGGCCTATCCGGGCCTGCGGTTCGACGAGGGCTCGATGGCCGCGCTGGCCATCGCCGACGGCGCGCTGGGCGGCGTACTCTCACGCTGGTCCGTCATCCACACCCCGCCGGAGGAACTCCCCGTCGTCTTGGCGGAGTTCCATCGCGTGCTGGCACCCGGCGGCCACCTCCTGATCGGCTTCTCGGCAAGCGATGATCCGTCTCATCCGGCGCAGGTCTTCGATCACGCGGTCGCGCCGGCCTATCGGTGGTGGCCTGATCACCTCGCCGCGATGCTGCGCGAGTCCGGGTTGGCCGAGGTGGCCCGGATGGTTCGCGAGCCTCAGCCCACCGACCGGCGGCAGTTCCGGGAGATCCACCTGCTCGCCCGCAAAGCCCCGTCGGGGGCTGTCTGACCGCACACGGGACCGCGTCCAACCTGCCGGGGCGTTCTCGTTCGTGTTCGGCGACGACGTGCCGGGAGCGGAACGGTCTCCCTTCGAGCTACAGCCGGCGCAGCACCCGCATGGCGTCCTTCTCGATGCGCGAAAGATCGTGGAGGATGAGACCGGCCCGCTTGAGGCAGCCCGCGTCGCCGTTCTCCCCGGCCTTCTCGATCAAGGTGGACACGTCCGTCCACAGGACGGCGGCCTCGGCGTACAGCCTGTGGCCGGCGCGGAGGTCGTCGTCGTCGATCAGCCGGGCGCATTCGTCGAGGAAGTCGCGATAGAGGGCGCGGAACAGGGCACCGCCGGTGCCGCCCCTCTCCATGAGGAAGGCGGCCCGCGGCAGGTCCCGCCGCGGCTCATCGGCGCGCAGCAGCCATCCGGGCACCTGTTCGCCGGCTTTCTCGATGCCTCGGTGGCCCAGGTTCGCGATGGGAGCGGCGAGGAAGGCGTCGGCGCAGTCTTTGATCGCGGGGATGATCCGGTCCCGCCAGGAAGGCGGGCGGGCCGGCAGGGTGATGGTGAAGGATCGGTTCCTGGCGGTCATCGGGCCGCGTTCGGCGCGCGCCCTGGCGAGCCCGGCCCGGCTGGTGCGCACCGCTCCTCCCTGCTGCTCGGTGTCCACGAGGTGGGCGTCGTGCTCGTCGTAGCCGTACATGGCGACGACATGACCGCCGAAGTGCACCTTGGAGCGGAAGTAGTCCAGGTGGTAGCAGTCGAGCTGAAGGCCGACCGGCCGGCCCGCGTCGACGGGGGCGGCCACGTTCTCCCACGCCTTGCGCGGTGAGGTGGTCTCCTCGACCGTCAACGTCAGTCCCAGCCTGGCGGCGAGGTTCCTGGTGAGTTCGAAGGGCTTGACGCGGCCTCCGAGAAATGGGAACGCCATGCTTCTGCTGTCCCAGTAGACGAAGGACAGGCCCGAGCCCAGCCCGAACAGCATGGGCTCTGTCAGGTCGAGACCCTCGTGCCGCAGCAGCACCCCCAGCGCCGTCGTCTCGCAGTGGTGCGTGCCACGGGTCTCGATGTCCTTCACGATGGTCATGCGTCGATCTCCTCGGGCTGACGCGGCGAACGGTCACGCCGTCCCCGTCCTCGACACCTTCATGATCAACCAGCGGGGACCGCTGGGAGCAGCCTGAGGCCTCCCACAGTGGGAGAGTCCAATCCTCCTCGACAGCCGGGCGAACACTTCGTTCCTGTACGCGCGATGCCTGCCGAGGGCGTCGCGCTCGTCTTTCCGCGGGTGAAGCGCCGCTCTTTCGCGGGTGAAGCGCCGCTCTTTCCGCGGGGGAAGTGCCGCGCGGCTGACGGCGACGGCCTCACGTGTTCGGGAAGCGTCCTTCCCCGCCGGGTTGAGCGGTCCTCCCGCCCCGGCCTGTGGATCCGGTGGAGTCGTGGTGGTCGCCATCCACCGATCGGTGGATGGCGACCACGTACTCGCGACCGCCGTCATGACGGCCGGCGGAACACCCGCCACCGCCGCATCGC
>NZ_JBPJSR010000050.1:0-20403 GCF_051390675.1 Streptosporangium heterodermiicola | reverse complement strand
GCACCATCGAACTCCACGACGACCGCACGCCGTGGCGGGTCGTCCACCGCCACTCCCGGACCGACCGGCGGCCGTACCCGTGACACCGGGGGCGGATCGTCGATCCCGGCGCCGGGCAGCTCAAGATCGGGTCGCAGGGAAATCACACCGTCAGAATCCACGCCACAAGGCTGATCTTCCCGAACCACGGTGTCAACAGGTGTTTCGGCAGCTGGACCCGCCGTTTCGCCCAGACCGATTCCGGGCCTCCACGCGGGCCCCAAAACGCCCGGCACGTCACCGCTCGTGCCGTCCGTCAGGCGGGGCCGGCGGGAGGTCTGGCGCCGTCCCCGTGCCGCAGGTTGATCGTCTCCTCCTCCAGGATCCCGGTGGTCCGGCTGACGAAGTCCAGCAGGGTGCGCAGCTGCTCCTCGTCGTACCCGTCGACGACCGCCGAGACGCGCGCGCCGAAGCCGGCGAAGATCCGGCCCAGCTCCCGCTGCGGCGCGCCGTCCTCGACGGGACGCACGATCGTACGGCGCCGGTCGGTCGTGTCCGGCTCGCGGCGCACGAGGCCCGCCTTCTCCAGCCGGTTGAGCACCTGGGCGGTCGCGGCCGACGACATGCCGGTGAGCTCGGCGAGCCGGCCGGGGTTGGTGGGCCCCGACCGCAGCAGGATCTCGGCGCACTTGTAATCGGTCACGTTGAGGCCGACGCGCTCGGCGGCCGCCGTGTGGAACAGCACGACGGCCGTGCTGAACCGGCTGCCGAGCTGGCGCCCGAGGTCGTGCCGCAGCGCGTCCTCCCGGTTCCGGTCGTCTTCCTGACCCACGTCTCCTCCAGCCGGACTTGACACCTCTGCGCTCCGCTCGATACAAGTAGCTAAAGTTTTTAGCTAATAACTTTAGTAAACATTTTAGCGCATCGACCCACGGACGGCCCACTCGCCATGCCGGTGACCCGGCCGTCCCGCAGAACGGAGATCACCATGTTCCGCGTTCTCATCGCCGGCGGCGGCATCGGCGGCCTGTGCCTGGCCCAGGGGCTGCACCGGGCCGGCGTGGACGTCACCGTGTTCGAACGCGCCGCCTCGCCGGAGGAGTTCAAGGAGGGATACCGCATCCATCTCGACCCCGACGGCAGCCGCGCCCTGCACACCTGCCTGCCCCCCGAACGGTTCGCGGCACTGGAGGCGGCGTGCGGCCGGCCACCCCGGGCGTTCGCCTTCCTCGGCCGGAACCTCGGCGAGCTGCTCTCGATCGACGTCCTCCCGCCCGGCGCGCGGCCCGACCCGATCGCCGCGCACCGCTCGATCAACAGGTACACGCTGCGCCGGATCCTGCTCGATGGGCTCGGCGACCGGGTGCGGTTCGGCAAGGAGCTGCGCCACTACGAGAGCGAAGGTGACGTCACCGCCCACTTCGCCGACGGCAGCCACGCCACCGGGTCCGTCCTCGTCGGCGCCGAGGGCACCCACTCCCCGGTCCGCGCCCAGCTGCTGCCGCACGCCGGTCGCGTCGACACCGGCGTCGACGGGATCGCCGGGCGCCTCCCGCTGACCCCGCGAACCCGCCGTCTGCTCCCGGCCCACCTGGAGCGGGGACCGGCCATGGTGCTCGCCCCCGGCGGGCTGAACCTCTTCCTCGCCACGCACGAGAACACCTCCGGCACCGGCGACCTGCCCGAGTACATGCTGCCGGCCGACCACGGCGACTATCTGGTCTGGGCGTTGAGCGCGCGGCGCAAGGCCCTGCCGGCCGGCGGGATCGACCGGATCGAACCCGAGGAACTGCACGCGCTGGCCCTGCGCCTCGCGCACGCCTGGCACCCGCACCTGCGCCAGATCATCCAGGAGACCGAACCCGCGACGGTATCGGGGTTCACCATCCGGACCGCGACACCGGTGCGGCCGTGGCCGGCCGGCAACGTTACCGTACTCGGCGACGCGATCCACAGCATGCCGCCCTCGCGCGGCATCGGCGCCAACACCGCGCTGCGTGACGCCGGCCTGCTGTGCGCCAACCTGCTCGCCGCGCGCACGGCGGACCCCGCCGCCCTCACCGCCGCGATAGCCGACTACGAGCGGCAGATGCGCGGATACGGTTTCGCGGCGGCGAAGGCCTCCGTACGGGCGCTGAACCAGTCGGTGATCGTGAACCCGCTGGCATTCGCGGCGTCCGCGGCGACACTGCGGCTGTTCAACGTCTTCCCGGCGCTCCGGGACCGGGTGTTCGGGTGACCACGGGGCCGCTCCGGCGGGCGGTCCTCCACGGGACCGCCTTCGCGCCCGCCCGGTGGCGAGCACCGTCGGGGCGGGGGCGCCGCCCGTAGGACGAAACACCCTCCGGCCGGTGAGACGCCGTCCGGCCGGGGAGGCTCCGGCTGGTCGGCGGAGCGCCGGCTATCCGGTGGAGCGCGCCGGTGGGAAGCCGCGCATGTGACGCAGTTCGAACGGGGGCGCCGGTGGCAGGGGGACGTCCCGGTCGAGGTGATCGGCCTGGAAGGACCGGAGCAGGTAGGCGACGAGCCTCCGCGACGCCGTGAGCGCGTCCTCGGCGGATTCGGCGACGATGCCGCTGTTGGCCATGAGCAGCAACGTGAGGTCCGCCTGCTCGAAGTCGGCGCGCAGGCGTCCGGTGGCCTTGGCCCGCCGGGTCAGCTCGGCGAAGCCCCGCTCGGCACGGACACGTTCCCGCTCGTGGTCGACCGCGTCGGGGAAGGCCGTCAGGAACGCCGCGGTGAATCCCCGGTTGGCGGCCTGCATGGCGCACACCTTCTCGATGACCGTACGGAATCCGCGCCACGGGTCGGGGTCGGCGAGGGCGTCGTCGACGACCGACACACACGCCTCCATCTGGTCGGCGAACACCTCGGTGATCAGCGACTCCCGGGTGGGAAAGCGCCGGTAGAGCGTGGCCACCCCGACACCGGCCCGGCGGGCGATGGCGGCCATCGGCACGCCGAGCCCGAGCGTGGCGTACGCCTCGCGGGCGGCCCCGAGGATGCGTTCGCGGTTGTGCAGCGCGTCCACGCGGAGCCCGGACGTGTCCGCGGGACGCGGTATCCGAGAGGAACGGATTGGCATGTCTCTCACATTACCCCAAACGGAGCCTCCCCTCCGTTTGTCCGGTTAACCTGGTGATACGTGGAAATCGCCGCCTATTTTTTCCCGGGCGTGCGGAGCTCTTCCCGAGCCGCGAGCCGGTGACAGCCGTCGCGGCCACCGGAACACAACGGTGGCACGACGGTGGCACGACGGTGGCACGACGGTGGCATGGCCGGGCACGGCGACGCCCGCCCGCGCGCCCTCGCGACGCGCCACCGGGAGACCCGACCGACATCACGACCATGCGGAAGCCCGGCGACCGGCCGGGCGGATTGGACGACGAGGACAGTGAACGAGATGCGCGCGGCCAGGTACGACGGATACGGCCCGCCGGAGGTGCTGTACGAGGGCACGCTGCCCAAGCCGGTCGCGGGGCCGGGCGAGGTGCTGGTGCGCGTGCACGCCGCCAGCGTGAACGGAGGGGAACTCCTCGGCCGGGCGGGGAGGGTGCGGCCGATCACAGGGTGGCGCTTCCCGAAGGGCACCGGGATCGACTTCACCGGCGAGGTCGCCGCCCTGGGCTCCCCCATGTCCGGCCTCGCGGTGGGCGACCGGGTGTGGGGGCTGCTGCCCCGGGCGTCCTTCGGAAGCGCCGCCGAGTTCGTGGCCGTCCGCCCCCGGCAGCTCGCCCTCGCCCCGGCGGGGCTCGACCCGGCCCAGGCCGTGAGCCTGCTCGCCGGAGGCACGACGTCGATCACCGCCCTGCGCGACAAGGCCCGCCTCAGGGCGGGCGAGCGGCTGCTCGTGCGGGGCGCGAGCGGCGGGGTCGGCAGCGTCGCCGTCCAGCTCGGGCGGGCGTACGGCGCGCACGTCACCGCGCTCGCCGGGGCGCGGAACCTCGGCTTCGTACGGGACCTCGGCGCCCACGAGGCCTTCGACTACGCGACCACCGGCCCGGACGACCTCGGCCCCTTCGACGTCGTCCTCGACACCGCGATCGGCACCGAGCTCGGCGCCTTCCGCAGGCTCCTGGCACCGGGAGGGCGGATGGTGTCGATCACCTTCGATTCCCGGCACACGCTCTCTTCCCTGTCGTACATCCTCGCGTCCACCGTGTTCGGCCCGCGACGCGTGCGGTTCTTCAGCGGCAACCCCACCCACCGGCTCCTCGCCGACCTGACCCGGCTGGTGGAGAGCGGGGACCTGCGGCCGGTCGTCGACACGATCCACCCCCTCGCCGCCATCGCCGAGGCCCACCGGGCACTGGAGGCCGGCGGCGTACGCGGCAAACACGTCATCCGCATCGGGTGAACCGGGTGAACCGGGTGAGCGGGAAGGTCCCGCCGCCCGTACCCGGAGCGGCGGGACCCTCGGCGGCGCGAGGTCAGGAGCGGCGCAACCCGAGATACTGGAGCTCGGCGAAGACGCCGACCAGGAGACCCTGGGCGAGGACGAAGGCGACGCCCAGCGGGTTGGGGTCCACCCAGCCGGTGAACAGCAGGAAGACGCTGTCCACGGCCCACAGCGCGTTGAGGGCGATCAGCGCCCAGACGCCTCCCCGGGGCGGGACCGGGCGGGTGGCCAGGTAGGCGATGAACGCGACGACCGGCAGCAACCCGATCCCGGCCCAGCGGACCAGCGGCTCGGGAAGGGCGAGCAGCCCGGCGAGCGGGGTCGCCGCGACGGCCAGGGCGAGCGCGAACCCTCCGGTGAGGAGGGTGTCCGCCCACAGCACGCGGGTCAGCGGGGGGGTAGGGCGAGTGGTGGTCGTGCTCATCGGTGTCTCCTTCGCTGAAGGTGTCGGCTTCCGATTCGCGGAGACCGGAAGTGCCGGCTCCCGGCTTCACGGAAACGGAAACTGTCGGGGCTTCCGACACACCCAGCACACCGCCTCACCCGCTGCCAACTGCAGACACGGCACTGCCATTCACTGCCAGTTCTCCCTGCGAAGATCGTCGGCGACGAGTTTGGCCGCCGCGTTCTGCCAGTTGTAGAGCGTGCGTTCGGGCACCTCGCGGACGAACCAGTCGAACACCTGCCGCTCGGCGGCGGTGAGCCCGGCGCGCCCGGCCCCGCGCCGGTAGGGACGCAGCCCCCGGACGTACGGGAAGTACAGGACGTTGTAGAACCGCCACTCCTCGCTGGTGCCGAACTCGCCGTCGCGGGGCTTGAGCCGCTGGATACTCTCCAGCAGCAGGTGCTTCAGCTCGGCCGCCCGCTCCAGCGGGATGTCACCGGTGATCCGCGCCTCGATCACCGGCAGGTTCGCGAGCGGGCTGCCGGCGAGCTTGCCCAGATCGCCGTAACCGGCCAGGGCGCGCCGCGTCAGCCTGACGAACTCGGCCTCGTCCGGCGGCGGCGGCCCCTGCTCGCGGCGCGGCAACGCCTCGGACGTCTCGCGCAGCTCGGCCCGCTCGCGGCGGATCACCGGATCACCGGGAAAGGCGATCCGGTCCAGCGCCCGGTGCACCGGACCGGCCAGCGTCTGTACGGCGACGGCCACCGCGATCACGCCGAACAGCAGCGCCGAGAGCGCGGGCGTGGGCTCGCCGAGCGTGACGGCCAGCGCGACCTGGCCCCCGGACGCGACGGCCACGACCGCCGCCCCCAGCAGGGACCGCAGCATGTCGCGCCAGAGCGCCTCGCCCGCCTGGAACGCGCTGGACATCGCGATCGCCACGCCCAGCAGGATCATGTCCACGTCGACGGCGACGACGGAGAGCGGGCCGGGCGGGCCGAACAGCGGGAACATGAGCAGCGCGGCCCCGAGCCCGAAGAACAGCGTGGCGACCGCCGCCAGCCACCCGACCCTCGGCGGCCTGGCCCGCACGAGCAGCACCAGCACCCCGGCCAGCGGCCCCAGCAGCAGCACCCCGGTCACCACCCGCGCCGCGAGGCCCGCCCCCGCCCCCGGGCCGGACACCAGCAGCCACCCGAACGCCACGAGCGTGAGGGGTACGAGCCCCCTGGACCAGGCCCGGTCCAGCCGCTCGCTCCCGGGTACGAGGGTGAGCACGGCCCCCGTCCAGAGCAGCGCCGGCAGGTGGACCAGCGTGGTCTCGACCGCGTCCAGCACCTCCACCGCGGGACCCGGTACGGAGGTGAGCACCTGGGCGATCGCCAGCGCGGCACCGTAGGCCAGCAGCCCCAGCCCGGCCCGCCTCGGCCCGCGCTCCCGAGGATCCCGCGCGATCACGTAAAACCCGAGCCACCAGGTGAGCCCGAACACGGCCGCGACGGCGAAGAGCATCCCGCCTCCCTTCCCGGCCGCGAGCGTACCGGTCGCGGGCGCCCGCCCTGTCAGGAGGTGAAGGGGGCGGGTTTGACGTGTTCGAACAGTCTTTTCAGTCTTTGAATCGGACAAATGCCTTTACATTGTAGATTAGTAGATTAACGGCTTCGGGGGGCGAGACCCGCCCTCACCGGATCCGTGACTCGATGCCGTCCAGCAGATAGTCCAGCCCTGCGGTGAACACCGGGTCCCAGTCGTTGCCGACCGGGGATCCGTGCGCGGCGAGCGTCGGATACAGCTCGCGGCGGGTCAGCACGTGCAGGTCGGCGGCCCGCTTCCACCCGGCCTCGCCGTACCCGGTACCGGCGACCTGCATCGTCGCCGAGCCGATGACGTAGTTGGCCAGGGCGTACGCGGCGGCGGTCAGACGGGGACCGGTGAGACCCGCGCCCGCCAGCACGGCGTGCAGGTATTCGGTGCGGGCCAGGACGTTGGGGCCCAGCAGGGGCCGGTCCAGCACCGTCACCGACCACGGGTGGCGCAGCATGGTGGCGCGCCAGCCGGTGATCAGGACGACGGCGTCGTCGCGCCACGCGCCCCCCGCTCCGGACCGGACGGGCACCGCTCCGGACACGGCGCCGTCGCGCCACGCGTCGCCCGCTCCCGACGGGGCCGGGACAGGCATCTCGTCGCCCGCCGCCGGCGGAACCGGAACGGGCACACCGCCCCCAGCTCCCGGCGGGACGGGCACCTCGCCGAACACGGCGTCGAGCGCGAGGTCCAGCACGTCGTCCTTGGTCTCGACGTGCAAGTAGAGCGTGGTCGCGGCGGTCTCCAGCCGCTCGGCGAGGCGGCGCATGGTCAGCCGGCCGGCCCCCTCCTCGTCCAGCAGCTCCACCGCCGCCGCCACGATCCGCCCGAGGGTGACGACCGGCTCGGCCCGGCCCTCGCGCGGGGGGCGCAGCCACACCCCCGGCGCCGCCTCACCGCTCCGGCGCCGCGTTCTCCTGCCCGGCGTAGCGCTCACGATCCTCCGCTCCCCGTCTCTCCCACTCCGGAGATCTTAATGGCTTGAGAACCGGCCCGATCAATGTTCATAGTGTATGACCAATGTTCTAACTGCGGTTTCTCTCCAAAGAGGCGAGGCCGCCACCTTCGAGGGGACGCCACCGTGGGACATGTCGAGGCCGACGAGCTGACCTACGTGCTGCCGGACGGACGGCTGCTGCTCAACGAGGTGTCCTTCCGCGTCGGCGACGGCGTCGTCGCGGCGCTGGTCGGCCCCAACGGCGCGGGAAAGACCACCCTGATACGGCTGATCGCCGGTGACCTCTCCCCCTCCTCCGGGCGGATCACCGCGTCCGGCGGGCTCGGCGTGATGCGCCAGTTCATCGGAGGCCTTCGCGGGGGCCTGACGGTACGCGAGCTGCTGCTGGCGGTCGCCCCTGAACGCGTACGCGCCGCGACCGCCGAGCTGGAGCGGGCCGAGCGCGCGATGGGGGAACGCGACCTGGAGGAGACCCAGCTCGCCTACGCCCGCGCCCTCGGCGACTACGCCGACGCCGGCGGCTACGACATCGAGGTCACCTGGAGCGCCTGCACCACCTCGGCCATGGGCGCCGGCTACGAGCGGGTGGCGGGCCGCGACGTCGGCACGCTGTCGGGCGGCGAGCAGAAGAGGCTCGCGCTGGAGGGGCTCCTGCGCGGCCCCGACGACGTCCTGCTGCTCGACGAGCCCGACAACTACCTGGACGTCTCGGGCAAGCAGTGGCTGGAGGAGCAGCTGGAGGCCACCCGCAAGACCGTCCTGCTCGTCTCCCACGACCGCCGTCTGATCGCCAACACGGCCACCCGCGTCATCACCGTGGAGTCGCGCGGGGTGTGGACCCACGGCGGGGGCTTCGCCACCTACGCCCAGGCCCGCCTCGACCGCAACGAGCGCCTGCACGAGCGCCGCCGCCGCTGGGACGAGGAGCACACCCGCCTCAGGAAGCTGGTCCACACCCTGCGCCAGAAGGCGACCAACAACGACTCCGTCGCCTCCGCCTACCGGGCCGCGCAGACCCGGCTGGGCAGGTTCGAGGAGGCGGGCCCGCCGGAGAGCGCGCCCAGGGAGCAGAACGTCCGGATGCGCCTGAGCGGCGGCCGTACCGGCAAGCGCGCGCTCACCTGCACCCGCCTGGAGCTGACCGGCCTGACGGAGCCGTTCGACGTCGAGATCCACTACGGGGAACGGGTGGCGATCCTCGGCCCGAACGGTTCCGGCAAGTCCCACTTCCTGCGGCTGCTGGCCGAATCGGGAGTCGGCGCGCTCCCCCCGGCTGCCGGGCCGGTACGGCACCGGGGCACCGTGGAGCTCGGGGCCAGGGTCGTGCCCGGCCACTTCGTCCAGACGCACGCCCGGCCCGACCTGGCCGGACGGGCTCCGGCCGACATCGTCACGGCCGCCGGGTCACTGACGCTCAACGACGCCATGGCCTCCCTCGCCCGCTACGAGCTCGCCCCGGCCGGCCGCCGGCCCTTCGAGACCCTCTCCGGCGGCCAGCAGGCACGCCTGCAGATCCTGCTGCTCGAACTGTCGGGAGCCACCCTGCTGCTGCTCGACGAGCCGACCGACAACCTCGACCTGGCCGGCGCGCAGGCACTCCAGGACGGCCTCGCCTCCTTCTCCGGCACCGTCCTCGCCGTCACCCACGACCGGTGGTTCGCCGACGACTTCGACCGGTTCCTGATCTTCGGCGCCGACGGGGAGGTCCAGGAGTCCGGCGAACCCCTCTGGCAGCCGGACCGGCCCCGCCGCGCACGGTGACGGACCAGGAAACGCGGCAGGCCGGGAAACGGCGGCGCCCCCGGGACCGACGACGCGCACGCGATGTCCGCGATGTCCGGGACGCTCGTGTTCCTCGGACACGGGCCCCGATCGCGATCGGGCGAACGTCTCGCTAAGGGGGTGGGCCCGAGTCGTCGTCATCGTCGGTTCCCCGCCGGTACGAGGGTGGGAACCGCCGCGAGCAGTTCCCTGGTGTACGGCTCGGCGGGGGCCGCGAACACGTCCGCGACGTCTCCCGTCTCGACGATCCGCCCGTCCCTCATCACCGCGACCCGGTCGCTGACGTGGTGGATGACGCCCAGGTCGTGCGAGATGAACAGCATCGCCACCGCCAGGTCGCGCCGCAGGTCGGCGAGCAGGTCGAGGATCTGCGCCTGGATCGAGACGTCGAGCGCCGACACCGGCTCGTCGCAGACGATCACCTCGGGGGACGGGGCCAGCGCGCGGGCGATGGCGACCCGCTGCCGCTGGCCGCCGGACAGCTCGCGCGGATACCGTCCCAGCGTCGTCACCGGCAGCCCGACCTGGTCGAGCAGCTCGGCGACCCGGCGGCGGCGCTCCTCGCGCCGGGCCCCGGTCAGGGCCACCGCCTCGCCGACGACGCGGCCAACTGTGTGGCGGGGGTCGAACGAGCCGAGCGGATCCTGGTAGACGGCCTGGATCCGGCGCCGCCTCGTCCTGCGTCCGCGCTCGGGCACGCCGCTCCACGGCTCGCCGCCGAGCCGTACGACGCCCTCGTCGGGTTCCAGCAGGCCGAGCGCGATGCGGGCGGCCGTCGTCTTGCCCGATCCGGACTCGCCGACCACGCCCAGCGTCTCCCCGGCCCTGAGCTGGAACGACACGTCCCTGACCGCGTCGTGCCAGCCCCCGCCCGGGGTGCGGAACCGCTTGGAGACACCCTCGGCCGCCAGCACCACGGCCCCCTCCTTCTGGCGGGGTTCCTCACGCGCCACGCCGACCCTGACGGGCTCGGGGGCACGTGACGCGGGGTACCAGCACAGCGCCCGATGTCCTAGCCCGATCTCGACCGGGTCGGGGAGCTTGTCGCGGCACTGCTGGTCGGCGTGCGCGCAGCGGGCGGCGTACGGGCACCCGTCCGGGCCCGGCGCGGGCCGGGCCGCCGCGACGGCCGACAGCGGCGTGCCCTTCGCGTGGGCGGCGGGCACGGCGGCGATGAGCGCCCGGGTGTACGGGTGCCGGGGGTCGCCGAGAACCCGGGCTGCCGGGCCCTCCTCGACGATGAGCCCGTCGTACATGACGGCGATCCGGTCGGCGAGTTCGGCCACGACGGCCAGGTCGTGGCTGATCAGCAGGAGGGCTGTGCCGTTCTCCTTCAGCCCGCGCAGCAGCGCGAGGATCTGCGCCTGCACGGTGACGTCCAGCGCGGTGGTGGGTTCGTCGGCCACGAGCAGGCGTGGCCCGGCGGCGAGTACGGACGCGATGAGCGCCCGCTGCCGGAGACCGCCGGAGAGCTCGTGCGGGTACTGGCGCGCGCGCCGGTCCGCGTCCGGGATACCGGCGTCGGCCAGCAGCGAGAGCACCCGCCCTCCGACGCCCGCCCGGTCCACGACGCGGTGGACGCGCAGCGTCTCGGCGACCTCGGCGCCGACGGTCCTGAGCGGGTCCAGCGACACCAGCGCGTCCTGGAGCACCAGGCCGATCCGGCGGCCCCGGACCGCGCGCCAGCCCGTCTCGGTCAGGGTCGTCAGGTCCTCGCCCTCGAAGGTGAGCTCGCGGGCGCCGACCGTCGCCCGGTCGCCGGCCAGGCCGACGAGCGTGCGCGCGGTGACGCTCTTGCCGGAGCCCGACTCCCCGACGATGGCCAGGCACTCACCGGGCGCGACCGTGAACGACACGTCCCGTACCGCGTGGATCCGCTCGCCGTCGAGATGGAAGACGACGTCGAGTCCCTCGACCACGATCACGGCGTCCTCCTCGTGGTACGGAGTCGGAGGGCGATCACTGTGCCCTCCCGGTGGAACGGTGTCGGAGGGCGAGCACGGCCCTCCCGGTGGAACGGCGCGGGAAGGCGGTCATGGTGTCCTCCTGGTGAAGCGGCGCTGGGCGGAGCGGCCGATCACGTTCACCGCGATCACCGTGGCCGTGATGGCCGCCCCGGGGAACACCCCGATCCACCACGCCGTCTCCAGGAAGTCGCGGCCCTCGGAGAGCATCGCCCCCCACTCCGGCGCGGGCGGCTGGGTGCCGAAGCCGAGGAAGCTCAGCCCGGATCCGGCGATGAGCGCCGTGCCGAAGCCGACGGTGGCCAGCACCAGCAGCGGGCCCAGGGCGTTGGGCAGGATGTGCCGCGCGACCAGCGTCGACCGCCGCAGCCCGAGCCCGCGGGCCGCCTCGACGTACCCCGACCGGCGTACCACCAGGGCCTCGGCGCGGACGATCCGCGCGTACCCGGGGGTGAAGGCGATGGCGATGGCGAGCACCACATTGGCGGTCCCGCCGCCCAGTACGGTGATCACGAGCAGTGCGACCAGGAGCTGGGGCAGCGAGAGCAGGATGTCGGCCACGCGCATGACGGCCTGGTCGGCCACCCGCCCGCCCAGCGCGGCGGCGAGGCCGAACACCGCTCCCCCGGCGACGGCGAGGCAGGTCGCGCCCAGCCCGAGGAGCAGGGACGGCAGCGCGCCGTGCACGACCCGGGTGAACAGGTCACGGCCGAGCTGGTCGGTGCCGAACCAGTGCTCGCCGCCGGGCGGCAGCAGGGCGTTGACGGGATCGATGGTGATCGGCGAGGACGCGGTCAGCGCCTCCGGCACGACGGCGGCAACCAGGATCGGGACGAGCACGGCCCAGGCGGCCACCGGCGACCAGCGCCGGACGGCGAACCGCGAGCGGGCGGGGGGACGGGCGAGGGCGCGGCCGGGGAGTCCGGGAAGCCCGGGGATCACGGTCACGCGATCACCCGGCCCGCAGCCGCGGATCGATGACCGCGTAGAGGAGGTCGACGGTGGTGGAGATGAGGACGAACACGAAGGCCGACAGCAGCACCACGCCCATCACCACCGGCATGTCCTTGTTGCCCACCGCCTGCAGGGTGAGCGCGCCGATGCCCGACCGGCCGAAGACCGTCTCCACCAGGACCGCGCCGCCGAGCAGCGTCCCGACGAGCCATCCGGTGAGGGTGGCGAGCGGCACCGCCGCGTGCCGGAGCGCGTGACGCAACCTGACCGCCGTCTGGCTCAGCCCCCGCGCCCGTGCCGTGACCGCGAACGGCTGCGCCAGCGCGGCCTCCAGCCCCTCGCGCAACACCTGCGCGAGGACACCGGCGATCGGCAGGGCCAGCGTGAGCGCGGGCAGCACCAGCGCCGCCAGGTCCTGCGCGCCGACCACGGGGAAGATCTGGAGCTGGAAGGAGAACGCGGTCAGCAACAGGATGCCCAGCCAGTACGAGGGCAGCGAGACCGCCACCAGCTCCCAGGCCGTCGCCGCGGCCCGCACCCCGCGACGCCGTCCGGCCGTCGTCACCGCCGACACCAGCGCGATCAGGACGGCGAGGGCGATCGCCGCCGCGGCGAGCTGCACGGTGGCGCCGAGCTGGTCGCCGATCAGCTGCCAGACCGGCCGCTGGAGCTGGTACGAGGAGCCCAGGTCGCCGGTGACGACCCTGCCCAGGTAGCCGAGATACTGCAGGAGCACCGGCCGGTCGAATCCGAACTCGGTCCTGATGCGCTCCCTGACCTCCTCCGACGCGGTGGTGGCCGGTCCCAGCAGGGTCGCGACGGGGTCTCCCGGGATGAGCTGGAGGGCGACGAAGGCGAGGGTCGCGGCGCCGTAGAGCACCGCGAGGCCTGCCACCAGCCGCCCGGCGAGCGTTCTCACCGGACCGCCACGCCCGCCCTTCCCTGCCTGTCCGGCCTTTTCCTCGGGAGTAATCACTGGTTCGGCGGGAGTGGTCACTGTGCCGTCTTGGCGAGCCACACGTCGTAGAACAGCGGCCAGGCGTTGGCGTCGAGCGTGAGCCCGCGCACCTGCTTGCCCAGGCCGAGCACCTGCGACTGGGTGTAGACGGGAATGACCAGCGCGAGGTCGACGGCACGCTGCTGGGTCTTGCCGTACACGTCCTTCCTGACGGTCTCGTCGAGGGTGGCCCTGCCCTGGTCGGTCCACGCGGTCAGGTCGCGGTCGTTGAGGAACGTGGCGTTCTGGCCGCCCTTCTGGGGCTTGCTGGCGCCGTTGAAGAGGAGCCACAGCACGTCCGGCTCGAAGCGCGACCAGCTGTAGTCGGCCATGTCGGCCTTGCCGCCGTAGACCCGGTCGAGGTAGGTGCCGATGTCGGCCTGGGGGCGGACGACCTCGACGCCGATCTTCTTGAGGTCGGCCTGGAAGGCCTGGCCGAGGATGTCGCGCTGGTCGCGCACGTATTGGGCGGGCAGCAGCGGCCAGTCGACGATGAGGCGCTTGCCGTCCTTGGTGCGGTAGCCGTCCGCGTCCCGGCCGGTCCAGCCGGCCTCGTCGAGCAGCTTTCCGGCCAGCGCCTGGTCGTAGGGCCAGCTGTTCTCCAGCGCCGCGTTGTAGCCGGGGGTGGTCGGCGCCAGCGGGCTCCACGCCCTCTTGAACTGGCCGAAGTAGAGCGCCTTGACGTTCGTGTCGACGTCGATTCCGCGCTGGAGTGCCTTGCGTACCTTCTCGTCGTTGAGGGGAGGCTTGGAGGTGTTCAGGTAGATGCTGTAGTTGCCGCCCGGGTAGTCGGTCTTGAGGAGTGCGAGGTTGGCGTTGGCCTCGACCGCCTTCGCGTTGGCCGGGGGGATCGCGGCGGCGACGTCGATCTGGCGGCTGTTCAGCGAGCCGACCCGGACCGAGGCCTCCGGCAGGAAACGGACGGTCAGCTTGTCGAGGTAGGCGGGCCCGGTGTGGCCGCCGGTCTTCGGCGCCCAGGCGTAGGCGGTGTTCCTGGTCAGGACCGCCTCCTGGCCCTTGGTGTAGCCGGTGAAGACGAACGGCCCCGTACCGACGCCGACCGGCCCGCCCGAGCCGAGCGTGGCCGCGTTGGCCGCGATCGTCTTCGGCGAGTAGAAGCCGAGGTAGGCCGTGCTGGCGGCCTGCAGGAACGGGGCGAAGGGCGCGGAGAACTCGACCTTCACCGTGAGCGGGTCGACGACCGTGGTCCCGGTGTACGGGCCCAGGAGGTTGGAGGCGAGCTGCGACTTGGTCGCGGGGTCGGCGATGCGGTCGAAGTTGACCTTCACCGCCTCGGCGTCGAAGGGGGTGCCGTCGTGGAACGTGACCCCCTTTCGCAGCCGGAAGGTGTAGCTCTTCAGGTCGGGCGCCACCTCCCACGACTCGGCGAGCCACGGGTGGAACTTGCCCGAGGCGTCCTCGGCGACCAGCGAGTCGAAGACGTTGCGGAGGATCGCCCCCGTGATGTCCTGCGAGCTGACGTGGATGTCGAAGGAGACCGGCTCGGTGTCGGCCGCGAAGGTCAGCGCCCCTCCCTTGACGGGAGCCGCCGCCACCGAGCCGCTCCCGCCACCCGTCTCGCTCGTACCGCCGGAGGAGGTGGCGGGGGAACCGCAGGCCGCCAGCAGGAGCGCGGCACTCGCCATCACTCCGATTCTGGTTCGCGTTCCGATTCGCGACGGCCCGAATATTCTGCGCACGTGCATTTCACCGCTCCGGCGGGTTGGTAATAGAATGAGGAGAATTCACTTTCGCCGAAAGGCTAAACCGGGGCCCGCGGTGGAAACACCCCTGTCAACCCCTAGCGGAAAACTCCTTCGGCCAGCGGATACCGGGGGACGGACACGCGCAGCTCGACGCGCCACCCCTCCGGCGTGCGCTGCAGGACGTCGAGATAGTCGCCGTTGTGCACGCTCCCGTCGGGGAGGATCGCGAGATAGCGGCTCCGCGCGCGGACGACGCCCTCGCCGTCCACGAAGACGTGCGTGTCGAGAGTCTGGTGGTCAGGACCGTGCGGCCTCAGGCTCAGCGCGAACTCGCCGATCGCGGGCAGCCCGCGCACGACACGCCCCGCTCCCCTCCTCAGCTCGATCACCGCGTCGCCGGTGAACACCCTGCCGAGGTCGGCGACCTCCGCGTTGTCGAAGACGTGGGAGAACAACGCGAGCGTCCCGCGAATTCCGGAAACATCCTCCAGTGACAATTCATCCATTTCTCGCCGCCCGCTCAGGAAATCTGCTGGAGGATACCGAGGCGGTCCGGGAGAACGTTGTACCGCACGATCTTCCCGTTTTTGAACGTTATCCGGCTGACGCTGTTCCCGATGAAATGCCGCCCGCTCGCGGGGGCACCGAACAGCGGGGCGCGGTGGACCCCCTCGATCCGCCAGAAGACCACCACCCGGTCGCCTTCCGCGATCAGGTCGGTGACGGTGGCCTTGACGTCCTCGACGGTCTCCCAGACGCCCTGGATGTGGTCGCGGAAGTCCTCCCTGCCTCCGGGCCCGGCTCCGGGCGGCACCGTCTCGTCGACGGCGTCCTCGGCGATGATCTCCTCCAGCAGCTCCGGGCGCCGCAGGGTGATCAGCTCCTCGTAGAGGCGCCGGGCGACCTCCTTGTTCGCCTCCGTGCCGGTTTCCGGGCCCGTTCCCGTTTCCGTGTCCGTTCTCGTTTCCGTACGGGGGCTCGTGCCGGTGTTCGTTTCCGTGCTCATCGCGGAACTCCTTGTCTGGGGAAGCCTTGCTCGGGTGCGGCTTATCTGGGCGCGTCGCCGGGGAAGGCGGGCGGGAGGAGGATGCCGTTGTTGGCGCTGAGGCCGCCGTCGACGGGGATGGTGACGCCGGTGACGTACGACGCCGCGGGCGAGGCCAGGAACCAGATGACCTCGGCCTGCTCGCGCGGATCCGCCCAGCGCCGCTGCGGGATGCGGCCGGTCACGGCCGGGCCGAGCGTGGGGTGCGACAGCACGCCCGCGGTCATCGCGGTCGCCGTACCCCCGGGCGCGATGGCGTTGACCCTGATGTTCTCCACGGCGTAGTCGATCGCCGCGCCGCGCACCAGGTTGATCACCGCTGCCTTGGCCGCGTTGTACGCCCAGGTGACCGGGTCGCCGCCGAGCCCAGAGACCGACGAGGTCGCCACGATCGAGCCACCGCCCGCCGCTCGCAGGGCAGGCAGGGAGGCCCGGATGCCCAGCGCCACACCTCGCACGTTGACGGCGAGGATCCGGTCGAACCGGTCGATGGCGCCCGGTGACTCCAGGGGGCCGGCGCCGCCGATCCCGGCGTTGAGCACGACCGCGTCCAGCCGCCCGAACTCTCGGACGGCGAGGTCGACCATGGCGGCGTTGGTCTCCTCCGTGGACACGTCGCCGACGAGCGGGACGACGCCGTGGATGGCGGCGAGCTTCTCCAGCCCCTCCCTCGCCACGTCGACGGCGACGACCTTGGCTCCCCTGTCGGCGAACAGCTCCGCGGTCGCTCTTCCGATGCCGGACGCGGCACCGGTGACGACCACGACCTGAACACTCATGCGCTCCTCTTCTCTGTGGGATCGGTGGGATCGGTGGGATCGGTGAGTCAGGACGGCTCGGTGGAACTCGTGGAGTTCGTGGAGTTCGCGGATTCCCCGGGCGGGACGAGCGCGTCGATCCATTCGCGGACCGCCGCCACCGTCGTATCCGAATAGTCTTCGAGCACGGTGAAATGGTCACCGGGCACGTCGACGGTCTCGTGCGGCAACGGCCAGAAGGCCCGCCAGTCGAACCGTCCCGTGGGGTCTATGACGGTTCCGCGCAGCGGTTCCCGAGCCCGGACGACCAGGGTCCTGGCGCCGATCGGCTTGGGCTGCCAACCGGCCAGGATCCGGCCGTACGCGCCCATGGTGGTGAGGCTCGCGTCACTCCAGACCATCCGGTAGCGCTCGATGCGCTCCACCATCCCGGTGAGCATCGCGGCCAGCCACCAGTCCCGCATGCCCTCCAGCGTCGGGCTCTCGATCGGGTAGGAGTCGATCAGGACGAGCCCGGCCGCCGGGGTGCCGCGGTTCTCCAGCTCGGCCGCCACCGAGTGCGCGATGCAGCCGCCCATGGACCGGCCGAGGATCACGAACGGGCCGTCGCCGATCAGCTTCTCCACGGCGTCGGCGTGCATCTGGATGAACGTCTCCTCACTGTCCGGGAGGAGGTCGTCCGGCGCGTACCCGGGTGAGGGCACCACGTGGACGTCCCGCTCGCCGCGCATGGCGTGGCCGAGGCGGGCGTACTCGTGCGGGCCGGAGATGGCGCTGACGGCGGGGAAGCAGACCAGCGAGACCGGCGCGTCGCCGGAGGCCAGCCGGATCGGCGCGACGGTGTGCTCGGCGGCCTCCGCCGCGCCGAAGCTCGACCGCAGGTGGGAGACCACACCGATCAGCTCGGCCGCGGCGGCGAACTCGCCTCGGCCGCACAACTGGCGGTAGAGGTCGGACAGCGGTCCCTGCCGTACCGCTCCGCTCTCCTCGTTCCGCGCGGAACCGGTGGCATCGGCATCGGCGGGCTCGCCGGGGCCGGGAGCGTTCGCGAGTTCGGGCAGCAGGTAGCCGGTGAGGGCCTCGGGCGTGGGATGGTCGAACGTGACCGTCGCGGGCAGCCGCAGGCCGGTCAGCGCGTCGAGCCGGTTGCGCAGCTCGACGGCGGTGAGCGAGTCCAGGCCGAGGTCGTTGAACGGGCGGTCCGGCGCGACGGCTCCGGCCGACGTGCCCAGGACCGCCGCCACCTCCGCCGTGACCACGTCGAGCACGGCTCCCGCCCGCTGCTCCTCGGGCAGTCTGGCCAGACGGTGGGCCAGCGCGGGACCGGTCGCCGCGGAGGTCCTGGCCACTCGTCGCTGTGGCCTGACCAGGCCGCGCAGCAGCGGGGGCGGCTGCGCTCCGCCCGCCCGCAGAGCGGCGAGGTCCAGCGGCGCGGGGACGAGAAGCGCGGGGACGGAGGAGGTAGAGGCAAGGGGGAGAGGGGAAGCGGAGCCTGGAGCGTCGGGGACGGGGGAAAGGGAGCCGGGAGCGTCGAGGGTGGGAGCGGGCACGGGAGCGGGGTCGAACCGTAGCGCCGCTTCGAACAGGGCCAGCCCGTCGGAGGTGGTCAGGGGACGGACCCCGGCGCGCGCCGCGCGGGCGCGGTCGGCGCCGGTCAGGTGCGCGGTGACACCGCTCGGCCTCGCCCACATGCCCCACGCCAGCGACAGCGCGGGCAGCCCGAGAACCCTCCGGTGCGCGGCCAGCGCGTCCAGGAAGGTGTTGGCCGCCGCGTAACTCCCCTGCCCCGGCCCGCCGAGGATCCCCGCGACGGAGGAGTAGAGGACGAAGGCGGCCAGGTCGTGGTCACGGGTCAGCTCGTGCAGGTTCCAGGCGGCGTCGACCTTGGGCCGCAGCACGGCGTCGACGCGGTCCGGGGTGAGCGAGGTGACCACGCCGTCGTCGACGACGCCGGAGGTGTGTACGACCGCCGTCAGCGGATGCGCCTCCGGAATCGCGGCCAGCACCTCGGCGAGGGCGTCCCTGTCGGCGGCGTCGGCCGCCACGACGGTGACCCGCGCTCCGAGCCCGGCCAGCTCCTCGACGAGCTCGGTGACCCCGGGGGCCCGCACCCCTCGCCTGCCCACGAGCACCAGATGACGGACCCCGCGTACGGCCACCAGGTGCCGGGCGAGCTCGCCCGCCAGGGCACCCGTGCCGCCGGTGATCAGCACGGTCCCCTCGGGATCCCATTCCCGGCCTTCGCCCTCGGACGCGGCCACGCGGGCGAGCCGGGGGACGAGCACCTTCCCGTTCCGTACGGCCACCTGCGGTTCACCGGAGCCGAGAGCGGCGGCGACCGCTTCCCGGACGGCGTCCGGTGAGACGTCCGTGACGTCGACGACGACGATCCGGCCGGGATGCTCGGCCTGCGCCGATCCGACGAGCCCCCAGACCGGCGCCGTAGCGGGATCGGGGCTCTCCCGCGCCGCCGTGGAGACCGCGTGGCGGGTCACGACGACGAGCCGCGACGGCCCCGGCCGCTCGGGCTTCTCGGATTCCCCGGGTTCCCCGGGTTCCTGGGAGGACAGCCACTTCCGCAGGAGTCCGAGCACCCGGTTCACCTGGCCGTGCGCGGCGGCGGACGGATCGGCGGGCTCGAACTCCGTTCCCGAGACGAGGACGACGTCGGGTTCCTGGTCCGCCTGGTCCACCTGGTCCACCTGTGGGGTCGCGGCGTCCGTCTCCGCCCAGGTCACCTGGAACAGCGCGTCGCGCTCGGCGGGCCGGACGGCCCGGAGCTGCTTGGCCGAGATCAGCCGGGCCCTGAGGGACTCGACACTCGCCACCGGGGCACCCGAGGCGTCGGCGGCGTACAGGGACAGCTCGTCCTCGCTGTGCAGCGTCAACCGGACGCGCAGCGCCGCCGCCCCCGAGGCGTGCAGCCGTACGCCGCTGTAGGCGAAGGGCAGGCGGTTCTGGCCGGGCGGGCTGTCGCGCAGCCCGTGGTGGGCCGCGATGTGCAGCGCCGCGTCGAGCAGGGCGGGGTGGACCCCGAAGAGCCCGGCGTCCGCCCGCTGCGGGTCGGGGAGCTCGACCTCGGCGAAGAACGCGTTCTCCGCGCGCCAGGCCGCTCTCAACCCCTGGAAGGCCGGCCCGTACGACAGTCCCGCCTCGGCGAGTACCGGGTAGACGTCGTCGATCTCGACGGGCGCCGCGCCCTCGGGCGGCCACACCTCCAGCGAGTCCTTCTCCTCCTCGTTGGACCGCGTGGTGAGGAATCCGGCGGCGTGCCGCGTCCATTCCGCCTCTCCCCCGGCCTCGGCGGGACGCGAGTACACGGCCACGGGGCGACGGCTCGCGTGATCGAGCGGGCTCTCATGGCCGGTCGCGCCCACGGCCACCTGGACGTGCACCGCACCGCGTTCGGGGATCACGAGAGGGGCCTCGATCACCAGCTCGTCCAGGGTGTCGAGACCGACCTCGTCACCGGCCCGGATGGCGAGCTCCACCAGCGCGGTGCCCGGCACGATGACTGTGCCCATGACCGCGTGGTCGGCCAGCCAGGGGTGGGTCCGCAGCGAGAGCCGTCCCGCCAGCAGGGTCGCGTCGGCGTCGGCGAACGCCACCGTGGCGCCCAGCAGCGGATGATTCGCGGGGGCCAGCCCCAGCCCGGACGCGTCTCCCGCTCCCGGCGACACGGGTTCGAGCCAGTAGCGCTGCCGCTGGAAGGCGTAGGTGGGCAGGTCGACCCTGTGCGCGCCGGGGAAGACCGTCTCCCAGTCGATCGGGATGCCGTGGATGTGGGCCTGCCCGAGTGCCAGGAACGCGGTCACCTCCTCGGGCCGGTCCTTGCGCAGCACCGGCACCACCACCCGCGAGTCGGGAAGAGACTGCCGGGCCATCGCCGACA
>NZ_JBPJSR010000049.1:0-20687 GCF_051390675.1 Streptosporangium heterodermiicola | reverse complement strand
GTCTGGAACTGTGACGGAAGGCGAGTCAACCCGACCGTCAAAGCAGCCACCCTTGAATGCTCAAGAAGCGGCGCTGCGGACACGAACTGGGTTCAGGGCGTCTGGGACTGCGACTGGCAGTCCGATATCTGGACCGCCACCCGTTACTATCCCTGGGTTCTCACCAAAAGCTGCACCACCGAGCTGATCGGCTGGGACTTCGTCTACGGCTAACGAGCAGTTTCCAGGAGCATGCAGATCAATGCGATAGAGCTGCGTCACTAGATCGGAGTACCGGCGAGGCTGGAAAGTCCGGCGGATGTCTTCGCTAGCTTTCAGCAGCCGCCAAGGCGGTCGGTCACCTGTGGCCGACCGCCTTCTGCGTTCCCAGCTCAAGCAGGTCCGTATCGCCTCCCGAGCCGATGGCGGGAAGGGCAAAAGGCTCACTGCAGAGTGTGCAACCGCTGATTCCCAACGGTTGCACACTGAGCCATTTCGAACCTGACGTCCTTGGCCGGTGAGGTTTCACACATTGCGGTGGCAGATGAGAAGAAGAGACTCCCGATAAGACAGCGGTCCCCAGGATCCGATGCCCCAATCGAGAGCCTCTTCAGGGCAAGCGACGCTCTCGATATTGAAAACGCTTCGTCGAGGAGATCGTTCCCAAGTTCCAGCCTCCGCCCTCGCTCTCCGTTCCCACGCGGACATTCCGCGGTCCACTGCGGAAGCACACGTCGGGTCACGTGGTCACCTCCGGCCGGCGAGACCCACACCCGCAGGCCGGCCCGGTAGCCTGGCCAGGTGCTTGAAGCGATCAAAGCCACCCGTTACGTGACACCGCTGCGCGAGGGTGGCTCGCTGCCCGGGGTGATGGAGGCCGACGACCTCGGCACCCACGTCGTGAAGTTCCGCGGCGCCGGGCAGGGTCGCCGGGTCCTGGTCGCGGAGATCGTGTCCGCCGGGCTGGCCCGCCGCCTGGGATTCCGCACGCCCGAGCTGAAGGTGATCGACGTCGATCCGCAGCTCGGCGCCCGCGAGCCCGACGAGGAGATCCAGGATCTGCTCAAGGCCAGCGAGGGCAACAACCTGGCGGTCGACTTCCTGCCGGGCGCGCTGGGCTTCGAGCCGCTGGCCTGGCCCCCCGAGCCGGGGTTCGCCTCCCGCCTGCTCTGGTTCGACGCGCTGATCCACAACGTCGACCGGAGCTGGCGCAACCCGAACCTGCTCCTGTGGCACGGCGACACCTGGCTGATCGACCACGGCGCGGCGCTCTGGTTCCACCACAACTGGCCCTCGGCCAACCCGTTGCGCGACTTCGAAGCGGGCGACCACGTGATGGCGCCCTTCGCCACCCGGATGCCCGAGGCCGACGCCGAGTTCAGCGAGCTGATCACCAGGGACCTGCTCGACGGGGTGGTGGACGAGGTCCCCGACGAGTGGCTGGAGGACGAGCCGGGGTTCGACGGGGCGCAGGCCGTGCGGCAGGCGTACGTCGAGCACCTGCTGGCCCGCGCGCAGGGGCCGCGCACCTGGCTGCCTCAGCCGTCGGGCCGGGAGCCCCAGCAGGACCAGGAGAGGAAGACCGGCTCGGTGGGCGCGTTCTGGAAGGACAACCGGTGAAGGACGTCTACGAGTACGCGGTCATCCGGGTCATCCCCCGCGTGGAGCGCGGCGAGCTGATCAACGCCGGCGTGCTGCTGTACTGCCAGCCCCGCGGCTACCTGCGCGCCCGGGTGGAGCTGGACGAGGCGCGCCTGCGCGCCCTCGACACCGGCGTGGACCTCGACGGGGTACGGCACGCGCTCGGCGCCTACCAGCGCTCCTGCGACAGTGACTCGGGGCCCCTGACCAAGGAGCCGCTGGGCAGCCGCTTCCGCTGGCTGACCGCCCCGCGCAGCACGATCGTGCAGACCGGCCCGGTCCACGCCGGCCTCACCGCGGACCCGGAGACGGAGCTGGAGCACCTCGTGACCCGCCTGGTCCGCACTCCCTGAGCCCGGTCTCACAAAAACTCAGAAGAGTACCGACATGAACGTGCCGACCTCGACGAAACCGGCCCTGCGGTAGGCGGCCCTGGCGGGGGCGTTGTAGTCGTTGACGTACAGCGACACCACCGGCGCGAAGTAGTCGAGCGCGTGTTTGATCACCGCGGCCATCCCGGCCACCGCGTGGCCGCGGCCGCGCAGGTCGGGGTGGACCCAGACGCCCTGGATCTGGCAGGCGTGCGGCGTCACCGCGCCGATCTCGGCCTTGAAGACGACCTTGCCGCCCTCGATGCGGGCGTAGGACCTGCCGATCCTGATCAGCTCGGCGACCCTGGACCGGTAGAGGGCGCCGCCGTCCCCGGCCTCCGGGGAGACGCCCACCTCCTCGGTGAACATCGCCACGCAGGCCGGAAGCAGGATGTCGAACTCGTCGGGCCGGACGCGCCGCACCAGCGGGTCGACGGGGACGGGTGACGGCTCGGCGATCACCATGACCGGCTGGGCCCAGCGGATCGCGCGGGCGGCCCCCCAGTACGGCTCCAGCCTCTCCCAGAGCACCTCCACCGCGTCCGCCGGGCCGACGATCGAGGAGCAGCGGCGGCCCTGCTTGCGCGCGCGATCGGCGAAGGCGTAGACGGCGTCCGTACCGGCGTTGACCGGAACCAGGTTCGCCCCGGCGTAACAGATGGAGGTCAGGCCGCCGCGCGGCCCGAACCCCCACATCTGACCACCGAGCCTGGCCGGATTGAGCCCGACCGAACGGACCCTGGAGGCGACGAAGACATTGCCGACGGGGTCGGTGTCGAGGAGCGCCAGGACCTCGTCTCGATCGTTGTCGTCGAGCACGCGCGACGCCGTTGTGCGCAGCATCACGTGCTCAGCCTACGCGACCCCCTCGAATTTGGCAGGAACCAACACAGAGCCTCTCATCTACCTGCTTCGGTCACCTCGTCCCGCCGTATGCCCGGCGGGCACGCGGACGGTCGCGGGGGCGACCACCGGTACGGGAGCGGGGATTCCCGGGCACCGGGCGTCCGGGGCGCCGGAGGGGGCCTGACGGGCACCGGGAAGGGTGCCGTCCCTGAGGTAGGCGGCCAGGCGCCGGTCGACGCAGGCGTTCCCGTTGAGGGCGACCCCGTGGTTGCCGCCCGGCACGGCGAGCAGCCGGGAGCGGTGGAACAGGGCGCGCATCCGCACCGCGCCTGCGTACGGGGTGGCGGCGTCGCGCTCGCCCTGGATCAGCAGGACTGGCGGCAGCTCGGCGCTGTCACGGATCCGCACGGGACTGCCCGCCTGCTGGGGCCAGAACGCGCACGGCGCGTTGTACCAGGCGTTGGGCCAGGTGAGGAAGGGCGCCCTGGCGTTCGCCTTGGTCATGTCGGTCCGCCAGCGGGCCCAGTCGCGCGGCCAGGCGGCGTCGCGGCACTGCACCGCGAGGTAGACCGCGTAGCTGTTCTCGTCCTTGGCGTCGTTCACCGCGTGCTTGCGGTAGGTGTTGACCAGGGGGGTCGCCTCCCCCTTCTTGACGTAGGCGGAGAAGGCCTTGGCCAGTTGCGGCCAGATGGCGTCGGAGTAACCGCCCAGGGTGTAGACGTCGTCGAGCTCGCTCGGGCCGACCACCCCTCCGGCCGGGCGGTCGGCCAGCCGGTCCCGCATGGCGTCCCAGGCGAAGGAGACCGCCCTCTCGGTGGCCCCGAGCCGGTAGACCGGGTTGTGGCGGGCGATCCACTTCAGGAAGTCCTCGTGCCTGTCCTGGAAGGCGATGCTCTGGTCGAGGTTCGAGCGGTACCAGATGCCGCGCGGGTCGACCACGCTGTCCAGGACGAGCCGCTTGAGCCGGTCGGGGAAGAGCGTCGCGTAGACCGCGCCGAGATAGGTCCCGTACGAGTAACCCAGGAAGCTGATCTTCGACTCGCCGAGCGCCTCCCTGATCACGTCCATGTCCCTGGCGGAGTTCTCGGTGGTCATGTGCGGCAGCATCCAGCTCCACCGCTCGCCGCACGCCTGGGCGTACTTGCGGGCCCGCGCGATCAGCACACCCTCGTCGCGCCTGGTGGCGGGCACCTGGTCGGGG
The DNA here is from genome assembly GCF_051390675.1 of Streptosporangium heterodermiicola. Lineage (NCBI taxonomy): Bacteria > Bacillati > Actinomycetota > Actinomycetes > Streptosporangiales > Streptosporangiaceae > Streptosporangium > Streptosporangium heterodermiicola. Next base: position 16,649 of record NZ_JBPJSR010000049.1, on the reverse strand, counting down.
CGGGGCGCCTCGTAGTATCTCTCGGGGTCTACGCACCTCAGCGCGGGCTCGCTCGCCCCCACCCCGCGCGGGTCGAAGCCGATCACGTCGAACCGGTCGGCCAGGCCCTCGGGGAGCCCCGCCGCGACGCCCTTGACCAGGTCGCGGCCCGACGCCCCGGGGCCGCCCGGGTTGACCAGCAGCGCGCCGAGACGGTCGTGGGTGGCCTTCCCCCTGATCCGGTTCAGGGCGATGCCGATGGTCTGCTGCGGGTTGGCGTAGTCGAGCGGCACCCGCACGGTGGCGCACTCCATCTGGTTGTCCGCCCGTCCGGCGGGAGCGGACACCGCCCCGGCCACCGAGGCCGCCCCCTCGCAGGGCCCCCAGACCAGCTCCTGCCTCTCCTGGGCCACCGCCCCCCGCGGCACCCCCACCGCCACGGCCAGCATCGCGATGCTCGCGGCGATCCCGACGACCCTCTTCTTCACTTTGCGGTCCCCCTACTCGTACGGCAGAGGCGATGGTCTCCCGGGGGCGGCGCGATCATCCGGAACACAGCCGGATGCCTGGCAAAGTGTAGTCAGATGATTGCTAAGTGTAATGACACGAGGTCGAACGGGGATCCGTCGCGCGGAAGTCGCGGAAGTCGCGGAAGTCAGGGAAGACCCGGCCCACCTCGGCACAGGTCCGGTACGCGGTGGTCACGGGAGACCCGGCCCACCCCGGCGCGGGCCCGGCGAGAGAGAGGCCCGTCATACGAAACCGCCCGCGAAGAGGCCCGTCACGCGGAACCGCCCGCACCCCGGTGAGATCCCGGGAGCGGGCGGGTCGGTGTGGCCGGATGGCCGGGGAGGCGGGTCAGCCGCCGACGACGACCTGGGGGCCCGGGGCGTCGTCGTCGAGGTCGACCTCGACGCCCATCTCCTCGGCGAGGCGCAGGGCCTCCTCGATCAGGGTCTCCACGATCTGCGACTCGGGGACGGTCTTGATGACCTCGCCCTTGACGAAGATCTGGCCCTTGCCGTTGCCGCTCGCGACGCCGAGGTCGGCCTCGCGGGCCTCGCCGGGGCCGTTGACGACGCACCCCATCACCGCGACGCGCAGCGGGACCTTCAGCCCCTCCAGCCCGGCCTGGACCTGCTCGGCCAGGGTGTAGACGTCGACCTGGGCGCGCCCGCAGGAGGGGCAGGAGACGATCTCCAGGCCGCGCTCGCGCAGGTTGAGCGACTCCAGGATCTGGTTGCCGACCTTGACCTCCTCGACCGGAGGGGCGGACAGCGACACGCGGATGGTGTCGCCGATGCCCTCGGCGAGCAGGGCCCCGAAAGCGACCGCGGACTTGATCGTGCCCTGGAAGGCCGGGCCCGCCTCGGTGACGCCGAGGTGCAGCGGGTAGTCGCACCGGGCGGCGAGCAGGCGGTAGGCCTGGACCATCACGACCGGGTCGTTGTGCTTGACGGAGATCTTGATGTCGCGGAAGCCGTGCTCCTCGAACAGCGAGCACTCCCAGAGCGCCGACTCCACCAGCGCCTCGGGGGTGGCCTTGCCGTACTTCTGGAGCAGGCGGGGGTCGAGCGAGCCCGCGTTGACGCCGATCCGGATCGGCACGCCGCGCTCGCCGGCCGCGCGCGCGATCTCACCGACCTTGTCGTCGAACTTCTTGATGTTGCCGGGATTGACCCGGACCGCCGCGCAGCCCGCCTCGATCGCGGCGAAGACGTACTTCGGCTGGAAGTGGATGTCGGCGATCACCGGGATCTGCGACTTCCTGGCGATGATCGGCAGCGCGTCGGCGTCGTCCTGCGAGGGGACGGCGACCCGGACGATCTGGCAGCCCGAGGCGGTCAGCTCGGCGATCTGCTGGAGCGTCGCGTTGACGTCGGCGGTGACCGTGGTGGTCATCGACTGGACGGAGACCGGCGCGTCCCCGCCCACGGGGACGGAGCCGACCATGATCTGACGGGATATGCGTCGCTCGGCGATCGGCCTGGTCCTTACGGACGGGATTCCGAGAGCAACAGAAGTCATTTTCAGCCCTTGAAGAGTCGACGACACTCATCAGTCTAGGCAGTCTCAGTGAGCTCGCGTGCCCGGATGCGTGCCCAGGAGTCGGCGTCGAGCACCTCGGCCACCGAACCGGCCTCGGTCACGGCGTGCTCGGAGACCACCGCCGCCACGGTGTCGACGATGCCGGGGAACGGGAGGCGACCGGCCATGAAGGCCTCGACGCAGACCTCGTTGGCGGCGTTGTAGACGGCCGGGGCCGTGCCGCCGGCCGCGCCGACGTGCCTGGCCAGCGCGACGGAGGGGAAGGCCTCGTCGTCGAGCGGCTCGAACGTCCAGGTGTGGGCGGTGGTCCAGTCGACCGCCGGGGAGGCGTCGGCGACCCGCTCGGGCCAGCCGAGGGCGAGCGCGATGGGCAGGCGCATGTCCGGCGGGCTGGCCTGGGCGATGGTCGAGCCGTCGACGAACTCGACCATCGAGTGGATGACCGACTGCGGGTGGACGACGACCTCGATGCGGTCGAAGCCGATGTCGAAGAGCAGATGGGCCTCGATGACCTCCAGGCCCTTGTTGACGAGTGTGGCGGAATTCACCGTGATGACAGGCCCCATCGACCAGGTGGGGTGGGCGAGGGCCTGCTCGGGGGTGACGTCCGCGAGGTCCGCGCGCGACCTGCCGCGGAAGGGCCCGCCGCTCGCGGTGACGACCAGGCGGCGCACGGCGGAGGCGTCGGGGCCGGTGGGCCCTGCCGCCCACAGGCACTGGGCCAGCGCGGCGTGCTCGGAGTCGACCGGGATCAGCTGGCCGGGCTTGGCCAGGCGCTTCACCAGCGGCCCGCCGACGATCAGCGACTCCTTGTTGGCGAGCGCGAGCACCCGGCCCGCCTCCAGCGCGGCCAGCGTGGAGGTGAGCCCCAGCGCCCCGGTGATGCCGTTGAGGACGACGTCGGCGGGCCAGGCGGCGGCCTCGGCCACCCCCTCGGGCCCGGCCAGCACCCGCGCGTCCACCCCGTACGAGGTCAGGGCCTCGCGCAGCTCCGGCACGGCGGCGGGGTCGGCGACGGCGACCACGTCGGGCCGGAAGTCGGCCGCCTGCCTGGCCAGCAGGTCGATCCGGCCGCCGTAGGCGGCCAGCGCGGCCACCCGGAACCTGCCGGGATTTCGGGCGATGACGTCGAGGGACTGGGTCCCGATGGACCCGGTCGAGCCGAGCAGGACGACGGAACGGACGGTGTCTGGCTGCACCGCCCCATTCTCGCGGCTCGGACCGCGCTGTCGAACCGGCCGTACCGGGTCGCGCCGCTCTTGATCGGCCCGGATCATGGCGAAAATCTGTTAGGCATGGAACACGCGATAAAAGGCGGTATTTAAGTCCGAATTTCGTCATATCAATAGTTGTAAAGCCTGAGAAATGCGCACGTACGGCGCACTAGCTTCCCGAAACAGCAACAGGCCCTCGGGAGGTACATATGCGGCGCAAGGCACGGCTCGTCCCTATACTCACCGCCATCGCGGGAAGCACCCTGCTCTCCGCGACGATCGCGCACGGCGCCACGGCGGACACGACCTCGGGCGTCACGGCAGGCGCCACGTCGGACGCCACGTCGGACGCCACGTCGGACGCCACGTCGGACGCCACGTCGAACGCCGCAGCGGACGCCGCAGCGGACGTCACGGCGGGCGCGACGGGCACGAGCGGAGGCGGCGCCGCCCCGGCGCGGGCCGTCCCCCAGCCGGTCGAGAAGGAGGCCGCCGACACCAAGAAGGAGCAGCAGACCGTCCAGCGCTACTGGACCGAGGCGAAGATGGAGGCGGCCAAGCCGCTCGCCGCCCTCGTCCCCGAGAAGGACGGCGCCCGGCTCACCGCGGGGGCGATCGCGGCCCAGGCCGCGGCCGACCCCGTCTCCGTCCCGGCGACCGAGCCCGACGGCGACACCGTCACGGCCACCAAGGGCGAGGCGGCCGCCCGCGCCTCCACCGGCGCGGCGTGGACCCGCGGCGGGGCGATCGTCAAGACCGCGGGACGCGTGTTCTTCACCTACCAGGGCCGCAACGCCTCGTGCTCGGCGAACGCGGTGACCAGCGAGAACAAGAGCACCGTGATCACCGCGGGGCACTGCGTGCGGATGGGCGGCGCCTTCCACGGCAACTGGGTGTTCGTGCCGGGCTACCAGAACGGCGAGCGGCCGCACGGCACCTGGGTGGCGACCACCCTCTACACCACCCCGCAGTGGAACAACAGCGAGGACGTCAACTACGACGTGGCCTCCGCCGTGGTGGCCCCGCTGAACGGCAAGTCGCTGACCGACGTGGTCGGCGGCCAGGGGGTCTCCTTCAACCAGTCGCGCCGCCGGCAGATGCACTCCTTCGGCTACCCGGCCGCCGCCCCGTACGACGGCTCCAAGCTGGTCTACTGCGCCGGGCGGGCGTTCGACGACTTCCTGATGTCCCGCGACATCGGGCTGAACTGCAACATGACCGGCGGATCGAGTGGCGGCCCCTGGTTCCTCGACTTCAACGAGAGCACCGGCCTGGGCACCCTGAACTCGGTGAACAGCTTCAAGTACGCCTTCGCCACCGGCTGGATGTTCGGCCCCTATTTCGGGACCGAGGCGCGGGCCGTCTACGAGGCCGCCCAGACCACCGGCACCCCCTGATATTCACCAGAAGTAATCACAAGAACACCCGCCGTAGTGCAAACTCGGGTTTCATGACCTCAAGCCTCCCCCTGCTTGCGGCCGCCCCGCTCGTCGCCGGGTTGCTGAGCGCCCCGACGACCGGCGCGACGACCACCTGGCAGACGGCCACCGCGTTCGGGCAGCGGGCCGTGAAGACCCTCGTCACCCCCTTCGTACGAAGAACAGGCTCGGCGTCCGGCATGCCGGACGTCGTCGAGCACGCGACCGCTCCCACCGCGTCGGAGCGGGAGCGCGTGCTCGGTTACTGGACCCCCCGCCGGATGGCCTCGGCGCTCCCCGTCGACCGGCTCGCCAAGGTCACCGGGATGCTCAGGCGGCTCTCCGCCGCCGGGCAGGGGGTGGCCCCCCGCCGGAGCCCGCACGGCGCCGCGTCCCGCACCGCGGGCGCCCGCTGGACCTCCGGCGGGGCGGTGGGGCGCACCACGGGGCGGGTGTTCCTCACCATCAAGGGCAGCGACTTCGTGTGCTCGGCCAGCTCGGTCAGGAGCGCCAGCAAGGACCTGGTGGTCACCGCGGGCCACTGCGTCAAGGACGGCACCGGCGCCTGGGCCGACAACTGGACCTTCGTCCCGGGATACAGCCAGGGCCGCCGCCCGTACGGGCAGTACACCGCGCGCCGCATGTTCGTCGCGGGCCCCTGGTCGCGCGAGGGCGACGACAGCCACGACATCGGCATGGTGGCGGTCAACACCAGCGGCGGCAGGCACCTCGGCGACGCCGTCGGCGGCCAGGAGATCGCCTTCGGCGCCCCCCGGGGACGCCTCGCCAGCGGTTTCGGCTTCCCCGCCGACACCCCGTACGACGGTGAGCACCTGGTCTACTGCGCGGGCCCGCTGCGCGACGACCCGAACGGGCAGACCGGCGACCAGGGCATGCGCTGCGACATGACCGCCGGATCCAGCGGAGGTCCGTGGCTGAGCGGCTTCGACGCCGCCACCGGCCGGGGCACGATCGTCTCGGTCAGCAGCTTCAAGTACAGCGACGACCGCCACACCATGTACGGCCCCTACTTCGGCGCCTCCGCCAAGACCCTCTACACCGCGGCCTCCGCGTCGTGACGCGTCGTGACGCGTCGTGACCCCGGTGCGGAGGCGCGGCCGGTTCAGAGGGTCAGGCCGGTGAGGACCATGACCTTCTCGTAGGTGAGGTCGGCGATGGCCGAGCGGAGGCCCTCGCGGCCGACGCCCGAGTCCTTCACCCCTCCGTAGGGCATCTGGTCGGCACGGTACGACGGCACGTCACCGATGATCACACCGCCGACCTCAAGCTCCCGGTTGGCCCGGAATGCGTTGTCGAGGCTGCGGGTGAACACCCCGGCCTGCAGCCCGTACCTGGAGTCGTTGACCGCCGCGAACGCCTCGTCCACCCCCGACACCTTCTGGACGACCATCACCGGCCCGAAGACCTCCTCGCGGCAGACCTTGGCGTCGGCCGGAGCGTCGGCGAGCACGGTCGGCGCGAAGGTGGCGCCGTCGCGGGTGCCGCCGGTCAGCAGGCGGGCCCCCGCCGAGACGGCCTCGCCCACCCACTCCTCCACGCGCTCGGCGGCTTCGGCCGACACGAGCGGGCCGACCTGCGTCTTCTCGTCGGCGGGGTCGCCGGTGACCAGGGCCTCGACGGCCGGGACGAGCCGGGCCACGAAGTCGTCGTGGACCGACGCCTCGACGATCACCCGCTGGACGGCGATGCAGCTCTGACCGGCCTGGTAGTTGGAGAACAGCGCGATCCGCGAGGCGGCCCAGTCGAGGTCGGCGTCGGCGAGCACGACCGCGGCGGCGTTGCCGCCGAGTTCCAGGGTCACGTGCTTGCGCGGGACCCGGTCGATGATCGCGTACCCCACGGGCGCCGAGCCCGTGAAGGAGACGACAGGCAGGCGCGGGTCCTCGACCAGCGCTCCGGCGCGGTCGTTGGACACCGGGAGCACGGAGAACATGCCCTCCGGCAGGTCGGTCTCGGCCAGGATCTCGCCCAGCACCAGCGAGGAGACCGGCGTCGCGGGGGCGGGCTTGAGGACGATCGGGGCCCCGGCGGCGATGGCGGGGGCCACCTTGTGCGCCACCAGGTTGAGCGGGAAGTTGAACGGGCTGATGCCCAGGATCGGGCCGTACGGGACGCGTGAGACGTAGGCGAGGCGGCCCGCGGAGGCGGCCTCGGTGTCCAGGCGCACGGTCTCGCCGCCGAGGCGGCGGGTCTCCTCGGCCGCGAACCTGAAGGTGGAGACCGCGCGGCCGACCTCGCCGCGGGCCCAGAAGATCGGCTTGCCGTTCTCGGCGGTGATCAGGGCGGCGATCTCGTCGGCGCGCTCGGCCAGTCGGCGCGAGACGTGCGCGAGGGCCTCGGCCCGCACGTGGATCGGGAGCGCGGCCGCCTGTTTCCGCACGGCCGCCGCGGCGGCGACGGCCTCCTCGACCTGCTCGTCGGTCGGCACGGAGCAGACAGCGACGACGCGGCCGTCATGCGGGTTGGTCACGGTGAGCTCGGCCTCGCCCGTGGCGGGGCGTCCGGCGAGCCAGAAGGGGCGCACGTCCATGCCTCGACGCTATGTCACCGGCGCGGAGGCGGCCTTACTCCACTCCGCACAACAGCCCCGGGGCGGCACACCGTTCCGCATAAAACCCGTCCTCCCATCCCTGTAACGGAAACAGGGGTATTCGGGGATATTCCTTATAAGGTGCCGGTTTGAATGATCCTGAGCGTGGCTAAGTCACCGGATGGACGACAAGAGCGGAAGGGCGTGGGCGCATGACCTCCTCGGCGCCGCGCGGCCTTCAGGGCGCCTATCTGGTCGGTGAGCGGGCCTCCCAGGACCAGCTCCGCGCCAGGCTGCTCGACGTCGCCAGCCAGTTGCTGGTCACCATCGGGCCGGAGAGCCTGTCGATGCGCCGCATCGCCACCGAGGCGGGCTGCTCGACGACCGTCATCTACACCATGTTCGGCAGCAAGGAGGGCCTGGCCGAGGCGCTGTACCTGGAGGGCTTCGAGCGCTTCCGGCGCCGCCTGGAGGCCGTGCCCTCGCGCAAGGACGCGCTGGAGCACCTCATCGCGCTGGGCCCCGTCTACCGGGAGGCCGCGCTGGACGAGCCGGGCTACTACGCCCTGATGTTCGAGCGCGCGATCCCCGGCTTCGTGCCGAGCGAGCGGGCCAGGACCCTCGCCCGCGCGGCGCTGAACATCATCGACCGGGTGATCGCCGACTGCATCTCGGCCGGATACATCGTCCCCACCCAGCCCAGGAAGATCGCCGACGCCGTGTGGGCCGCAGCCCAGGGCGCGATCAGCCTGGAACGTGCCGGGCACCTGCGCGACAGCAACACCTATGACACGGTCACATACGCCGTCATCTCCCGCTACCTGGTCGTCGACCGCCACCGATCCTGACGGCGCCCGGTCACCTGGCGACGGCCAGGGCGACCCAGAGCTCGGCGCGGACCGCGGGATCCTCAAGATCACGGCCCACCAGCTCCGCGACCCGGCGCATGCGGTAGCGCAGGGTGTGGCGGTGCACCCCGAGCCGCTGCGCCGCCGCGTCCCAGTGGCCGTTGCAGTCCAGGTAGGCGCGCAGGGAGCCCAGCAGGTCCGCGCGCGAGCCGTACTCCCTGAGCGGGGCGAGCAGTGCCGAGGAGAACGCCTCCGCCACGCCGGGGTCGAGCAGGGAGAGCAGGCCCTGGCCCGCCAGGTCGGTGAAACCCACCACCCGCGCGGTGCCGCGCCCGGCCGCGGCGAGCGCCCGGACGGCCTGGTCGAGCCCCACGCGGAGATCGCCGAGACCCACCGGATCACCGACGCCGACGAGACCGTGCTCGCCGAGCCTCGCGGCCACGGCAGCGGCCCGCGAGGCCGGGACCAGCAGGACCACCCTGTCACCGTCGATGTCGCCGTCGGCCGCCGCGAACTCGCTCCCGGCGGCCTCCAGCAGCGCCTCCGGCTCTCCGGCGCAGGCGACCGCCACCAGCGGCCCGTCGTCGAGCCGCTCCCCCAGCCGCTCCAGCGTCTCGCGCCCGGCGTCCACCTGCCCGGCCAGCAGCAGCCGCAGCACCGCGGAGCGGACCCGGCGCTCGGCGGCCAGGTGCTCCCCGCCGTGCTCGACGGCGAGGGTCAGCAGCGACGCGGCGGCGTTCACCACGGTGTGCGCGACCGGGGTGAAGGCCCGGCCGATGCCGACGGCGAGGAATCCCCTGACCCGGCGGGCCCCGAGCGGCCGCACGATGACGTGCTCCTCGGGCGAGGAGAGGGCCACGCTCGCGGGGGCGCCCTGGCTCGTGATCCTTCTCAGCCGCTCCAGCTCGGGGCCGAGGTCCCCGGCGGCCGCCGCCGCGCCCCCGCCCGCCAGGTGCCGTACGGCTCCCGCCTCGTCGAGCAGGATCGCCCAGCCGCCCAGCTCGCGGGCCAGGCGGTCGATCACCGCGCGGGGGCCCTCCGGGCGCAGCGCGGCGCGGGTGAGGCGGCCCTGTGCGGCGAAGGCCCTGCTGAGCTCGTCGTAGTGCTCGGCGGCGATCAGCTCGCTGACCGTCTTGCCGATGGCGACGAACGGGGTGTCGCGCGGCACCTCGACCAGCGGCAGCCCGGCCCGCGCGGCGGCCTCGACCAGCGCCTCGGGGATCGTCTCGTGCCCGAGCCCGACGCCGAACCCGAGCCCGGCGACCCCCCTGGCGACCAGGCGCTCGACGTAGGGGCCCGCGTTGCGGTCGTCCAGGCGCATGCCCGTGGTGAGGACCAGCTCGCCGCCTTCGAGGAACGGGGTGGGGTCCTCCAGCTCGCTGACCGCCACCCAGCGCAGCGGCCGGTCGAGCGCCTCCTGCCCGGTGAGCACGACGAGCCCGAGCGGCGGCAACCGCACCACGGTGCTCAGCGTCGGCGCCACCACCACCCCCATTTTGTACGTTATGTCTATTCCGCTGCTGGCAATTTTGCCATAGTGCATCATCGGCACACCGGCATTCGCGACATAGCTTCACATCATGAGCACCGTCACCGAGGGCGGCCCCTCGCTTCCGCAGGAGCGCCGCCTCGTCACCGAGATCCCCGGCCCGAGGTCCCGCGAGCTGCTCGCGCGCAAGCAGGCCGCCGTGCCCCCGGGCATCGGCACCACGCTGCCCGTCTTCGTGACGCACGCCGGGGGCGGCGTTGTGCTCGACGCCGACGGCAACTCGCTGATCGACTTCGGCTCCGGCATCGCGGTGACCGGTGCCGGAAACTCCGCCCCGCGCGTCGTCGAGCGGGTGCGCAGGCAGGTCGCGGACTTCACCCACACCTGCTTCATGGTCACGCCGTACGAGTCGTACGTGCGGGTCGCCGAGAGGCTCAACGAGATCACCCCCGGCGACCACGAGAAGCGCACCTTCCTGCTCAACAGCGGCGCCGAGGCCGTGGAGAACGCGGTCAAGGTCGCCCGGCACGCCACCGGCCGCCAGGCGGTCGTCGTCTTCGAGCACGGCTACCACGGCCGGACCCTGCTGACGATGACGCTGACGGCCAAGAACATGCCGTACAAGCACCGCTTCGGCCCGTTCGCCCCCGAGGTCTACCGGGTGCCGCTGGCCTACCCGTTCCGCTGGCCCACCGGCCCGGAGAACTGCGCCGAGGAGGCCGCGGCCCAGGCGATCGACCAGATCACCAAGGAGATCGGCGCCGAGAACGTCGCCGCCGTGGTGATCGAGCCGATCGCGGGCGAGGGCGGCTTCATCGAGCCCGCCAGGGGCTTCATGCCGAGGATCCTGGAGTTCTGCCGCGCCAACGGCATCGTCTTCGTCGCCGACGAGGTCCAGACCGGCTTCTCCCGCACCGGCCACCTGTTCGCCTGCGAGGACGAGGGCATCGTGCCCGACATCATCGTCACCGCCAAGGGCATCGCGGGCGGCCTGCCGCTCGCCGCCGTCACCGGCCGCGCCGAGATCCTCGACAAGGTCCACGTGGGCGGCCTGGGCGGCACCTACGGCGGCAACCCGCTCGCCTGCGAGGCGGCGCTGGGCGTGCTGGAGAGCATCGAGGCCGACGACCTGACCGGGAAGGCCCGCCGGATCGGCGAGACCATGCTCCCCCGGCTGCGCGCCATGGCGGAGCGGCACCCGGTGATCGGCGACGTGCGCGGCCGGGGCGCCATGATCGCCATCGAGCTGGTCGTCCCCGGCACCAAGGAGCCGCACCCCACGGCGGCGGGCGAGATCGCCAGGAGGTGCCACGCCGAGGGCCTGGTCGTGCTGACCGCGGGCACCTACGGCAACGTGCTGCGTTTCCTGCCTCCGCTGGTCATCCCCGACCACCTCCTGGAGGAGGGGCTCGCGATCCTGGAGAAGGCCCTGAACGAGGTCTGATCGTTTAGAACGCACCAAAAGGGGCACCCGGCTTGATGCCGAGTGTCCCTTTTGCCGTTATACGGTCCGCATGTAGGCCGTGATTTAACCCCCGCTTGACATCCGCCACAGCGATCACGAGCCGCGACCGCGTTATAACGGTTCCGATAAGAAAGTGCGCGATCAACACAGGAAACGTGTCGACGTCCTCCCCGCGGCCGAGCCACGGGAGAAAACAAGGGGTCACCACGCTGGAGGTATTTAGCATGAACTGGGGGCCGCCCAGAACGGCACACGTCACGATGACCTTCGATCCCGAGGGGCTGACCCGCACCCAGCGTGAGGGCGACGCCTGCGTGGCCTGCCACAAGAAGTGGCCCCGCCCGCGGATCAGGATCGGCCGCCTTCCCGACGGCACAGCTCTCTTCGCCTGCCCGGAGTGCGCCGACGCGCTGCTGCCGCAGCAGGACGACACCCGCTCCCTTCCCCGGCGCGCGGCCTTCTTCTGAACCTCTCCGCATTCCGGACCTCCCCGCGTTCCAAACCCTTCCCGGACCGCCGGTGCGGGCCCACGAGCCCCGCGCCGGCCGCCGGAACCGGCTCACCCGCGGTCCTCGGAAAGCGACCCACCGGAACCGGCCCACCGGAAACGACCCGCTCAACGGCCCACCGGAACCGGCTTTCCGGCGGCCCACCGGAAACGACCCGCTCAACGGCCCACCGGAACCGGCTTCCCGGCGGCCCACCGGAAACGACCCGCCCGACGACCCACCGGAACCGGCTTCCCGGCGGCCCGCCGCGAGCGACCGGCCCGACGGCCCGTCCGAAGCGGCCCGCTCCGGTAGTTTCTCCCCATCGAGACATCGGAGCACCAGGGCACCGGAGCGCGCCCGCACGCCCGGGATCGAACCGCCGTACGGCCGGGGACGGCATCCGCGCCCCCCGAAGGATTCCCCCGCGAGCGGATGTCGAGACCGGGCACCCCGCTCCGACCTGCCTGTGAGAGGCGCCCGCGCGGGGCGCCGCGAGCACGAGGAGCGAGACCGTGAAGTACATGCTGCTGATCTACAGCAACCCCGCGATCTGGGAGACCCTCTCCAAGGAGGAGATCGAGGGCCTGATGGGCGAGGCCGGGGTCATCATGCAGGAGCTCGCCGACTCCGGGGAGTGGGTCGGCGGGCAGGCATTGGCCGACCCGTCGCAGACCAAGACCGTGAAGGTGCGTGACGGCGCCCTCGCGACCACGGACGGGCCGTTCCTGGAGGCCAAGGAGCACCTGGCCGGATACTGCGTGATCGACTGCGAGACCCCCGAGCGGGCCGTGGAGATCGCCGCGCGCTGGCCGGACGCCCGGCTGTGCGCGATGGAGCTACGGCCGATCATGGACGGGACCGGCACCGAGGCGTGACCGCCCCCACCAAGGCCGAGGACCTGCTGCGCGAGCTCGCGCCGCAGGTCCTCGGCGTGCTCGTCCGGCGCCACGGGCACTTCGACGCGTGCGAGGACGCCGTACAGGAGGCGCTGCTCGCCGCCGCCCTGCAGTGGCCCGAGCAGGGCGCGCCGGACAACCCCCGGGGCTGGCTGATCACGGTCGCGTCCCGCAGGCTCACCGACGAGCTGCGCAGCGAGTACGCGCGCAACCGCAGGGAGAACATGGTCGCGGCGCGGGCGCCCGCCGACGAGTTCCTGTCGCCCGCCGCCGACGCCGGACCCACCGGCGGCCAGGACGACACCCTGACCCTGCTGTTCCTGTGCTGCCACCCCGTCCTCACCCCGGCCTCGCAGATCGCGCTCACCCTGCGGGCCGTCGGCGGCCTGACCACCGCGCAGATCGCCCACGCGTTCCTCGTCCCCGAGGCGACCATGGCCCAGCGCATCAGCCGGACCAAGCAGCGGATCAAGAGCACGAACGTCCCCTTCGCGCTGCCTCCCGAGCCCGAGCGGGCCGAGCGGCTGCGGGTGGTCCTGCACGTGCTCTACCTGATCTTCAACGAGGGCTACACGGCCACCTCCGGCCCGGACCTGCAGCGCCGCGAGCTGACCGGCGAGGCGATCAGGCTCACCCGCGCGGTGCACGGGCTGCTGCCCGGCGACGGCGAGGTGACCGGGCTGCTCGCCCTCATGGTGCTCACCGACGCCCGGCGTCCGGCGCGCACCGGCCCCGGCGGCGCGCTCATCCCGCTCGCCGAGCAGGACCGGAGCCTGTGGAGCGGGACGTCGATCGCCGAGGGGGTGGCGCTCGTCACCGGCGCGCTGGCGCGGGCCCCGCTGGGCCCGTACCAGCTCCAGGCCGCGATCGCCGCGGTGCACGCCGAGGCGGCGCGTGCGGAGGAGACGGACTGGCCGCAGATCCTCGCGCTGTACCGGCTGCTCGAACGCCTCGCCCCCAACCCGATGGTCACGCTCAACCACGCCGTCGCGCTCGCGATGGTGGAGGGCCCGGGGGCCGGGCTCGACCTGCTCAAGACCCTGGAGGCCGACGACCGGATGGCCGGGCACCACCGCCTGCACGCGGTGCGCGCGCACCTGCTGGAGACGGCCGGTGACCGCGAGGCCGCCCGCGCCGGCTATCGGGAGGCCGCGCGCCGCACCACCAGCCTCCCCGAGCAGCGTTACCTGGAGGGCAGGGCCGCCCGGCTGACGCGATCCGAACCCTAGGCGGCCTTTACGAAGTAAGTCTACGGAACGGGCGTCAGGCGGACAGGAGTGTCCTGGTGGTCTCGTCGCGCATGCCCCACGGCGAGCCGTAGGCGTTGAGCAGCTCCAGGAAGGGCACCGCGTCGAACGCCTCGGGGCCGAGCACCCCGCTGCCCGACCAGGCGCCGGTGGCCAGCAGCTCCAGGGCGACCACCGGGTGCACGGCCGTCTGCCAGACCACGGCTTGGCAGCCGTACTCCCGCATCGACCACTCGTTGTCGACCACGTGGTAGAGGTAGACCTCGCGCGGCGCGCCGTCCTTGCCCACGCCCTTCACCCAGGTCCCGGCACAGGTCTTACCGCGCATCCGGTCGCCGAGCGTGGCCGGGTCGGGGAGGCTGGCCGCGACCATGTCGCGCGGCGAGGCCTCGACCCCGCCCACCTTGATCTTGTCCGCGTTGTCCAGGCCGAGCTTGTGCAGGGTCTTCAACACCCCGATGAACTCCTCGCCCAGGCCGTACTTGAACGTCACCCGCTTGGCGTCGATGTAGCGGGGCACGAGGAGCACCTCCTCGTGCTCGACGTTGACGCACTCCACGGGCCCGATCCCCTCGGGGAAGTCGAACATCTCGGGCTCGCTGAACGGCTCGGTGGTGTGCCAGTCGCCGTTCTCCCAGATCACCGGCGGGTTGAGGCACTCCTCGATGGTCGTCCAGATGGAGAACGTCGGCGCGAAGTCGTAGCCGTCGACCACCAGGTTGGAGCCGTCGCGGATGCCGATCTCCTCGATGGTCTCGAACAGGTGCTCGGCGGCGTAGCGCGCGAACACGTCGGCCAGCCCCGGCTCCACGCCCATGCCGACCAGCGCCAGCCCGCCCCTCTCGCGCCACGCCTCGCCGAGGGCGAACTGCTCGTCGCCGAGCTTCACCCCGGTCAGCTCGTACGGCCTGCGCGGGTGGGGCCGTGACAGCGACATCGCCATGTCGAGGTAGCGGGCCCCGGCGTTGAGCGCCGCCTCGAACAGGGACATGGTGAAGCGGGGATCCACAGCGTTGAAGAGCACGTCGCAGCGATGCTCGGCGAGGGCGGCCTCGACCGCCGCCCGGTCGGAGGCGTCCAGCCCGATGGCGCTGAAGCGCGAATCCGCGATCTTGGCCACGACGGCGGCGGCCCGGTCCTGTTGGGAGTCGGCGACCACGATGTGTTCGAAGAAATCTCGGCGCGCCGCGATCGGCACGACGGCGGAACCGACGCCGCCCGCTCCAACAAGAAGGATTCTCATGGCGGGTAGCCTACCCACTGACTGGTCGACCAGTCGATACGCGGACCATGATTTTCCCACCGAATCCATCGCGGAAAGCGATCAAGACAACGAAAAGCGCGGCCATAGGCGGGATATACGGGCATGCCGGGAGGAGGGCGCACGCGAGGAAGACGGCGGGCCCCCGCCCCGCCAGACCCGGACCGGCCTCACCGGGCCTCGATCCGTCAGTGACCTCTCAGAACCAGACCCTTCGGAACCGGCCCATCAGGACCTGCCCCATCAAGAGCAGCCCCACCGGGACCCGATCCGTCAAGACCGGATCCACCAAGATCAGCCCCCTCAGGCCCGGCCCCGAGGGGAACCGGTCACTTCACGAGCTGCTTCCAGCGCTCCGCCCAATCGGCGTAATCGGTGCATTCCCCACCCCGCCTCCCGCAATCGCGCGTCGGACGGGCGGCGAAGCGGATGTCGCGCAGCCACCGGCCGTCACGCACGCGGTAGATCTCGCACATCCGGCGGGCCTGCCCGCCGCACGCCTCCGGGTTGGCCGGGGCGAGCCCGGTCCAGGCCGCGGAGGGACGCTGCGCCGCCGCCGAACTCACCCAGTTCAGCCACCGGTAGGCGCAGTTGGGGCTGGCGGGCCTGGCCGCGAGCATCCACGAGTCGACCCACCCGGTCACCGGCGTCCCCGCCCGCGCCCTCGCCGGCCGCCCCGCGCGCTGGAAGAGGTCCAGGTGGTACGGGAGGGCCTGGGCGATCCGCACCTGCCCCGCCGACAGGGCCCTGACCAGCTGGAGGGAGTCGTCCCAGTAGACCCGGCCGGGGCCGTCGCCCTCCGCGAGGAGCTTCACGGCGGCGTCGAGCTGGGCGGGGGTGAGCTGGAACGGATCCTCGACCTCCGGTCCGGGAAGCGCCCCGCCGAGGGCGAGCGCGGCGTCGGCGATGCTCAGCGGGCTGTTCCTGATCGCCGCCGGGGCCGCTCCGTAGAGCGCGGCCGGCCCCTCGGGCCCGTCGCCCTCGTGGACCACCTGGTTGACCCCCCACAGGTAGGGGATCCCGTAGACCTTGCCGTCCTCGCGCAGGCCGGGCAGCTCGCGCAGGCGCTTGGGGATGTGCTTGTAGCCCGCGACCAGCCCCGTGTCCAGCGGCGCCACCTTCCCCTGCGCCACCAGCTGTCCGGCCAGGTCGGGGGCGGGTGAGACGGCGTCGTAGGTGCCCGCGGCGAACCTGGCGGCCATCTCCTCGCTCGTGCGGACCCGGTCGAGCTTGACGACGCAGCCGGTCTCCTGCTCGAAGGGAGCGAGCCAGTTGGCCCGCGAGCTGGTCCCGCCGTACTCGACGTACCCCTGGAAGGTCAGCACCTGGAGCGTGCCCTCGCCCTTGCCGATGGACGCCGACGGCGTCGGCGTCGGCGTGGAGGTGGAGGTGGAGGTGGAGGTGGGGGTGGGGGTGGGTGTCGTGCCGGGCGTCACGGACGTGGCGGAGGGCGAGGGGCCGCGCTCCGGCCGCGCCGCGCTCACGGCTCCCGGCTGGGCGCAGGCGGCGAGCGCCAGCCCTCCCACTCCCAGCAGCGCTCCGAGACGCGCCCGGCGGAGCCTGTCCCTGCCCACGAGGCCCACGAGGTTTCCTCCCGACGTCGCCACCGATCTGCCCGGGAGCCTACCGGCCGTTCGCCCGCCCCGGGGCCCGCCGGCGCACGGCCCCGTACGCCGCGCCGGAGGAACCGGGGACGCCGGAGGAGGCCGGAGAATACGCGAGCCCGCGCCCCGGCAGGAGG
>NZ_JBPJSR010000048.1:0-21696 GCF_051390675.1 Streptosporangium heterodermiicola | reverse complement strand
TGCGGCGGTTCGAGAGGACACGGCCTGTGGGGGTGTGCACCGTCTCGGAGGTGGTGACCACAGTGCCCACCCCGGACACTCCGCGCACCAGTCCTTCGGACCGCAAGGTAGCCATCGCCTTGGTCGCCGTCGCCAGCGAGATTCCCCACTCTTTAGCGATCTGTCGCGTAGAGGGCACCGTGTCGCCATCACGGAGAGCTCCTGACTCGATCTGCTCTCTGACGTGCTTCACCACCTGCAGGTATGGCGGGTCCGAGCGGTGAACCTGTGGCGCCAACTGCTTCTCCTTACACCATCGGCGATCCTGACCTCAGTGTACTAATACACCGGAACCGGCCGAATAGAGCCCCCGGTGAGCGTGCAAAACGCAAAACGATCCCTCAGGGTCTTGACGGTGTCATAGTACGCTTCTAACTTGTGTACTAGTACGCAAGTCCGATGCGAGATCCGAATCGCGCGAGTGACTTGTGTCCGAATCAACAAGCAGCCCCGGTGCTGTCACACCGGGGCCACGGCGAGTCGCACGATCCGGAAGGGAACTCGACTCATGTCCATCATCGCTGATTCCGTCATGCCCGGCGACCGGCTGCTGACCTCCAAGGAGGCTGCGGCTGTGTTCCGGGTCGACCCTAAGACGGTCGTGCGCTGGGCCCACATCGGCGCGCTGACCGCGGTCAGGACTCCGGGCGGGCGGCTGCTGCGCTTCTGGGAGTCGGCCGTGTACACCGCCCTGCGCGACGGCATCGTCGAGGCGCAGGCCGCCGAAGACGCTGAGGCGGTGAGCGTCTGATGACGACCACCACCTACCGCTCCCGCTACCCGCAGCTGGCCGCGTCGGCCGGCGACCGGCCCCTGGCCGACGTCGAGTGCGTCGTGACCCTGGAGGTTCCGACCTTCCACGGCCACACCAAGCTGACCCTCCGCCCCGGCGTCGTCGACGCCGCCGCGATCGAGCTGTACGGCTACGGCGAGTGCGCCGTGCTGGCCCGCGCCCTGCACCTGCGCACCGGATGGCCGCTGGCCCTGGTGCAGCTCGTCGAGCGGCCCTACCGCTGGGCACATGTCGGCCTGCTCAACCGCTGGGCGCACGTCGGCGTGCTCACCCCGGCCGGGCACCTGCTGGACATCCACGGCACCCGCAGCCTGGACCAGGTCGTCGCCGACTACGCCCGCGAGCACGACCTGCAGGTCACCACCTGCCCCCTGCCCACGCTGGATCTGCTGTTCCACGTCATCGGCGAGAGCGAGGAGCTCCGGAGCGGCTGGATCGACGGCAGCGCCATCGACCCCCTCACCACTGAGCTGGTCGGCGTGTTCGCCGACCTGCTCATCGCCCAGGCCGAGGTCGCCGAGGCGGTGAGCATCTGATGGACATCTTCGTCGTGATGACCCTCGCCAAAGCGACCGATTACGGCATGAAGCAGCTGACCATGTACCAGACGGTCACCGCATCCCCGCAGTCCACCAGGGCCGCGCTGTTTGACTGGATGCTGAAGAAGGCGCCCGAGGAGATGCAGGGCGGCAACGTGCTGTTCTACTCCGCCGAGCCCAACGCCCTGGTGGCCCCGGCCGCCGTCGAGGCGGTGAGCGGCTCATGACCGGCACCTTCTACGACCGCCGCGCCGAGCGCGCCGTCGCTGGCGCCGAGGCCGAGCGCTCTCGCGCTGAAGCCGAGGCGACGCGGGCGCGGACCGCGATCGAGGTGGAGCGCGAGCGCCACCAGCTGGAACGCGAGGCCCGCGCCACCGAGCGCCAGGACCGCGCCGAGGCCGAGCGCGTCAAGGCCGAGCGCAGCCGGACCAAGGCCGCCGATCGCGCCACCAGGCGCCGGCAGTCCAAGGCCGACCGTGCCGCGCGCTACGCCGCCGCCCGCCGCGGCGCCGGAGTCCTGGCCGCCGCGGTGGCCACCCGGGCGCCGGTCATCGTGGGCGCCATCGCAATGGGCGCGCCGATCGCGATCGCCTGGCGCGGCCAGCTGGAGTTCGCCACCGAGGTCATGCACCTGGGCCTGATGGCCCCGGCGTTGCCGATCGCCCTGGAGGGCGGGGTGTGGTACCTGGCGTTCCTGGTGCACCGCGCGATCCAGGCGAAACTGCCGATCGGCCGCTACCGGGTCGCGACCTGGGCTATGGCGGGCATCGCGGCCGGGATGAACCTGTGGCACGGCATCCACGCCAACGGCGCCGACGACGGGCTGCAGGTCGGGGTGATCCTCGCGCTGGCCTCCCTGCTGGGCATCGCCCTGTGGGAGCTGACCGCGTCGCTGACCCAGCAGACCACCGTCAAGCGCAGCGCGGCCGAGATCCGCCGGGCCGCCTGGCGCCGGGTCCGCTACCCGCGCCTGTCGTGGGCGGCCGCCAGCATCCGCGCCTCGCGCGGTGCGGACTGCTCAATCGAGGACGCTTGGAGCGCGGCGTGGATCGACCGCTACGGCGTCGGCCCGGCCTCCTCCCGCAAGGACCGCAAGCTGGCCCGCTCGATCGTGGCCTACGAGCGGAAGGCCGACAAGGCCGCCGCCAAGGACGGTCGGCTCGTCATCGTCGACGGCTCCATCGTCCGCCCTGGCGCCCCCGACCCGAAGGCCAGCGCTGAGGGGGAGGAGGCCGTGGCCCGGCTGCGCGCCTTCTCCGCGCAGCGCGTGGACGTGGCCCGCTCGATCGCGTTCCCCTCGATCGGCTCCCCCTCGATCGGCTCCCCCTCGATCGAGGCGTCCCCACGCCCGGCGATCGAGTCCCGTACGGACTCGACCCGTACGGAGGCGCCCCGTACGGAGAACACGCCCCGGCCCCGTACGGAGCCCGTACGGACCAGGCCCGCCCGTACGGAGGTGCCCCGTACAGAGCCCGTACGGACGGAGCCCGTACGGGACGAGGCGCCCCGTACGGTCCCGCCGCTGACGCCGGTCGACCGGGAGGAGGCTGTGGCCGAGATCCGTAAGGAGATCGCCGCGGCCGCTGCGCGCGATGAGGTGTGGACGCCGGACTACGCGGTGCTGGAGGAGCGCTATGACCGGCGCCGCAGCTGGTGTGAGAAGGCCGTACGCGATGCCCGTACGGGTCTGCGTACGGACGAGGACGAGGCGCGTACGGACGCGGAGGAGACCCGTACGCCGCCCGCCCGCACCGGATCGCCGGAGCCCCGTACGGACGAGCGCACCGACGACGAGACCGACGACCAGGAGGTCGCTGACATCTTGCGTCGCCTCCGTACGGACGGCAGCGACAAGCACGCCGTACGGGCCACGTCGGCCCGTACGGACCTCACCCGCGACAGCGACCAGACCCGTACGGAGGTGTCGGCATGAGGCCCCAGGTGATCTACGACGTGCGGCTGTGGCCCGCCGACAGCCCCAAGACCCCGCTGAACGCGATGCTGACCTACTCCAGTAGCGACCCGCACGCGGTCTGCCTCATGTTCGTCCAGGGCCGCACCATCACCTCCGAGTACACCTTCGCCCGCGACCTGCTCGCCGAGGGCGTGCGCGCCCCGGCCGGGCAGGGCAACGTCCTGGTGGCCCCGCACGACGAGCTCGACGACCTCTACCTGGCCATCACCTTGACCCCCGAGTCCGGCTACCCGTTCCTGCTCTACGTGCTGCGCGAGCTGGTCATCGACTTCGTCAACCAGGTCTACCGCCACGTTCCGCACGGCCGCGAGCAGGTCGACGTCGACGCCGCGATCGCCACGATCCTGGGCGAGGTGACGTCATGAAGACGCTGACCAGGAACAACGTGCTGACACGCCAGGACCTGGCGCTGCTCGTCGCCGAGCACGCCGAGCTGCTGGCCGCGGCCCGCGCCACGGTGGCGGCCGCACAGCTCGGCGAGGTCGACCCGCTGGTGCACCTGCGCCACGCGCTGGCCGCGCACGGGCAGCTCCCGCCCCTCGGAGCGCGTCCGGTGGTGCTGCTGGCCCAGTGCGCCGCCCCCGCCCTGCCGGTCCTGGCCTGCGGGGAGGTGGCGTGATGGCCGTCATTGTCACCCTCGCCCACGAGCGCGCCTTCCCCGGCGCTCCGGAGCGCGTCGCCGAGGTGCGCGCCTGGGTGCTGACCTGCCTGCCGCCGGGGTGCCCGCGCGCCGACGACGTCGCGCTGGTGGTGTCGGAGCTGGCCACCAACGCCGTCCTGCACAGCGCGTCCGGCACCGTGGGCGGCCGATTCACCGTTCGCGCCGAGGTCGAGCCCGGCTCGACCGGCGAGGCTGGGGCGGTCGCGCTGACCTGCACCGACCAGGGCCCGGCGCTGGTGCCGGCAGCCCGAGGGGAAGGCGAGTACCAGCGCGGCCTGGTCCTGGTGCGCGAGCTCGCCGACGCCTACGAGGTGACCTGCACCGAGGCCTCCCGTGCCGCGTGGTGCCGCCTGGACTGGCCCGTCGTCACCGGCACCCCGCAGGGTGCGAAGGGCGCGGCCACCTACGGGCCGCACATGACCGCACAGCAGGTCAGCGACCCCGCACACGCCGCGCACAAGATCACCGCACACGGTACGCACACCCCGCACAACCCCGGCGCACAGCCGCGCCCGAGCGGGGAGGCGAGCCGGTGAGCGCCTTCGTGACCTGGCTGGCCGTGGCGTTCGCGCCGGGCTGGCCCGAGCGGGCCGCGCACGGCATCGCGGTCGCGCTGCTGGCCGCCGCCGCGCTGCTGGTGGCCTTCGCACTCGCCGAGGAGACCAGCTTGCGCGGCCGGGCCCGCGCCGTGGCCCGCTCCTGGGCCCGCTCGGCGGCCGCCACCACCTCGGTGCAGGTGCTGGCCGACGGAACCCTGATCGCCCAGAGCAGCACCGAGCAGACCGCCCGGCACCTGCTGGACGCCGTGATCCACGAGGAGGACCTGTGAGCAACCGAAGCGAGGACCTGGGCAGCCAGATGGTCAAGTTCGAGACCGCCGAGATCATCGCCGGTCACGAAGCCCTGGAAAACCACATCTACAACGTCCAGGCCCTGTCGCGCACCCTGGCGCTGATGCTGGTCCAGGACGGGGAGCTGGTCTCCACCTGGCTGCGCCACCACAAGCCCAAGAAGGGCAAGCGCGTCCCGCTGCTGGACCGAGTGGGCCTGTCGCGCCGCACCCGCGCCCACAGCCGCAACGCCGCCGACGCCCTGCTGGAGGCCGTCTCCTCGCTGCAGAAGATGGCGGGCGTTCACGACGAGTACGTGCGGCTGGAAAAAGAATCCATCCGCGAGGACCCCAAGAAATAGCCCGCTGACCAGCACATCCGCTGTTCAGGGCCACGAGTAGGCAGGTGAGGTAAGCCGATGTCCAAGCAGATCGATCTGGTGGAAGCCGCCGCCGCGTTCGTCGACAGCGACGTCACACGCAGCCACCAGGCGTACCGCGACTACCAGGAGACCGTGCGGGCGATGCTGTGCGCGATCTCGCTGACCATGAGCGAGGACTCCCGCCAGGCCGCGGCCTGGCTGCGCCACCGCACCGCCCCCGACGGGCGCCGGGTGGGCTGGCTACAGCGCATCTTCCTGGCCGGTCGCCTGCGCGGACACGGCAACAACGCCGCCGAGGCCATGTTGGAGGCCGCCAAAGCCATCGTTCGGATGTCGGCGGTCCACCAGGAGTACCTACTCGCCGAGCAGCAGGCCAACAAGAAGACCGCATCCGGTACGGGCACCAACAGCCAGCGGCAGGGCCGCTACGACACGAAGGACGGTGCGTGATGGCACGTCGTAAGAAGACCCCACAGCTCGCCACCGGCGCGCAGATGGTCCACGTGGAAACCGCCGACGGCGCCGGTCGGCTGGGCGGCGGCTGGCTGCTGGTGCACGGCCTGCCGCTGGTCACCCCGGCCATCGGATGCGTCGTCTTCGCGATCCTGATCGTGCTCGCCCACGCCAAGTGGGGTGGCGACCCGGTCTGGACGCCCTTGTTGAGCATCCTGTTCCTGGCCATCGGCGCCCTGGTCACCTTCTTCGCGCACCTGTCGGCCGGCCCCCGGGTGCTGCTGCGCATCCTGATGGTCGTCACCGGCTCCCTGGCCACCGTCTCCCTCGTGCTCGGCCTGGTGGTCGGCATGGGCCCGATCTGGCCCGCCTACACCCTGTGCAGCCTGATCGTGTGGGTGCTGTGGGTCATCTGGCGCGGCACCAAGTACGCCGGAGCCGCCCCCGGCGCCGCCGACGGAGCGGGCAGCCCGCTGCTGGACGCCATCAAGGCCGCGAAAGTGCAGTTCCACAACCCCACCGTGGATGAGCGCGGCGTGGTGCGCGCCAAGGTCGTCACCCAGGACGGCGGCACCCTGGACGGGGCCCGCGCCCTGATGCCCGCGCTGGCCGCGCACGCCCAGGCGGTGCCCGGCGGCACCAACCTCGCCGCTGACGCCACCCGGGCCGGGGTCGGCGAGCTGGAGATGCCCACCCGCGACAACCTGGCCATCCCCGGCGGCATCCCCTGGCCCGGCGTGGACGCCACCCTGTTCGGCGCGCTGCCGACCGAGCCGTTCGCGCTGGGGGAGTACCAGACCGACCTGTGCCTGGTACGGCTGCTCGGCAACTACGACGAAGACCCCGATGCCGAGGACGTCGCGCACATCAAGATCGGCGGCGTCACCGGGGCGGGCAAGAGCGTCTGCGCCCGGCTGGTGCTGGGCAGTCTGTCCATCCGGCGCCGCCTGAACATCATCGGCATCGACGTCAGCAAGGAGCTGCAGACGTACGGGCCGGTCGCGGCCGCGCTGACCTGGGTCATCACCGACCTCAGCGAGGCCCGCCGGGTCATGAAGCGGCTGCGTAAGGTCATCACCGGCCGCACCAGCCACCTCGCCGGTGAGGGCCTGGACCGCTGGGCGCCGCGCTCCAGCCTGAACCTGCTGCTCATCTGGGTCGAGGAGTCCTCCGACTTCGCCGCCCTGGGCGCCGACTACGAGCACCTGCTGGGCAAGGCGCGCTCCGCGGGCATCATGGTGGTCTCCAGCCTGCAGCGCATCACCTACAAGGCGATGAGCACCGACGCCCGAGCCAACCACACCGCCGGCATCTGCTTCGGCGTGGACTCGGCCGACGACGCCGAGTACGTGCTGCCCGCCCCCGCGCTGGCCGCGATCGGCCGCGAGAACCTGCCCACCTGGGGAGTCAGCCGCCGCGGCTACTCCTACGTCGCGGGCATGGGCGTGCCGCCGAAGCGCTGGTCAAGCATGCAGCGCGTCTACAACCCCACCGCCCAGCAACTGATGGACACCGTCGACGCGGGCGCGCCGTTCCGCGACCCGATGGACGCCGTCACCGCCGAGCTGTTCGGCGAGCTGTTCACCCAGCGCACCTACTACACCGGCCCCGTCTGGGGCACCCGCACCACCGACCCCGCTCCCAAGCCCGCCCTCGCCGGACCTGCGAGCACGGCGTCGGCACCCACCACCGTGCCGGCCATGCGGTCGGCCGCCCCTCAGATGAACCAGGAGAGCGACATGGATGAGCAGGCCGCAGAAGAGACCGCCCTGGAGCGCGAGGCGATGCAGGAGGCGCTGCAGGACTCGCGGCGCGAGCACCTGGGCGAGGACGCCCGCCCCGAAGACCTCGCCGACGTCGACCCCAACACCGTCATCAGCGGCGTCATCGTCAGCACCAACGACGACGAGGACGACCAGGACGGCGACGGCGAGGAGGCCGAGCAGCCCGCCAAGCCGGAGATGAGCACCGAGGAGGCCCAGCGCGTCTGGGACATGGCGCTGGACACCTGGTACCGGGAGGGCCGCACCACGGTCCGCACCGCCGACATGTACGAGCTGCTGCAGCAGGTCGGCCGCGCCCGCCGGTTCCTCTACCGCCAGACCGACCGCTGGACCGAGCTGGAGTGCATCTCGGCCCGGCCCGACGCCGACGGCTGGGACCTCATCGCCTCCCCGCTGGAGAACGCGGGCCGCCGGTAACCCACCCGGACGGCCCCCCGGTCGGGCGCACGCTGCGTGCACACCGCGCGAGCGCCCGGCCCGCTTTACCGAATGTGACCGAACGCCGCGGTTGGTGTGCGGCGTTGGGCGGGCCCCCTTTCTCTATAGGGGAGGGGTGGTGTGCGCAGCTCCGCACACCCCGCGCACACGGTCCGCACACCCGGGCGTACAAGATCCACGCCCCTGCGCACATCAACGCAGAGTAACCGCACACGCCGCGCACAGCCCCGCACACGCCTACCGCACACGCGAAACGTAAGCGCCCAGTAACGCACCGCGACCGCACATTGAGCGCACATCCCCCGCACAGTCACCCACCGTCACCACCACCCCGTACGGAGAAGAGGACACATGGCCACCCGAGCCCGTCGATCCGCCTCCCGAAGAGGCCCGACCACCGCCCGCCGCACCGTCCGCAGCGTGCACAGCAGCCCCCTGCTGGGCCTGGCCGGGGCTGCGGCGATCCTGGCCTGGATGAAGCTGGCCCGCGGCGCCGGGAAAGGCGTCCGGGCGCTGAGCCCCGGTCGGGCCGACCTGGACGCCGCCTACCAGCGCGACAGCCTGGGCCTGGCCAGCGTCGTGGCCACCGTGGTGCTCGCGCTGCCCGGCTGGAACCTCGCCGGCGGCATCGTCATCGACCTCATCGAGCTCGCCGCCCGCGCCCTGATCGGCTCCCTCATCGTCGCCGCCCCGATCGCCACCGCCTCCCTGGCCTGGCGGCTACTGCGCGGCGGCGATGCGGAAATCACCCTGGTGCGACTGCTGCTGGGCTCGGTGACCATCACCGCCGCCGTGGCGGGCATCATCCACCTCGCCCACGGGCCGGACGCTGACGTGCTGGCCGCGGGCGGGGCGCTCGGCTACGCCGTCGCCTCCCCCCTGGCGCTGCTGCTGCCCACCCCGCTGAGCGTCGTGGGGCTGGTCGTGCTCGCGGCCTGGGGAGTGCTGGTGGCCACCCAGACCTCGATCCGCCAGATCCCCGCCCGCCTGGTCGGCCTGCGCACCCGCCGCCCCGGCGCCGGGGCCCGGGACTCGCAGCCGGGCGGCAACCCCCGCTACGCCACCCGCGACGACGCCGACCACCCCGGCCGCGACGACAGCGCGGACGTCGTGGACGGCGAGGACATCGACCAGGACGACGCGGTCGACGAGGCCGGGCCGCGCCGCCCGGTCGAGGTCGACCCCGACCTGATCGGCGAGCGCGGCCCCTACGACACCCCCGTCCTGGGCGCCGAGACCAATGTCCCGGCCGCTGCCGGCGACGTCGCCGAGCAGGCCGCCCCCCAGGCCGCGACCACCGCACCGGGAGCGCTGCCCAGCCTGGACCTGCTGCGCCCGGGCAGCGCGCCGCGCGCCTCCACCAAGGCCAACGAAATCGTCGTCACTGCCCTGGACCAAGTGCTGACCGACTTCGAAATCAACGCCAGCGTGACCGGTTTCACCCGCGGCCCGACCGTGACCCGCTACGAGATCGAGGTGGCCCCCGGCGTCAAAGTCGAGAAAGTCACCGGCCTGACCAAGAACATCGCCTACGCCGTCAAGTCCGCCGACGTGCGGATCCTGTCGCCGATCCCCGGCAAGTCCGCGATCGGCGTGGAGATCCCCAACACCGACAAGGACCTCGTCTCGCTCGGCGACGTCCTGCGCTCGGCGGCCGCCCGCGCCGAGCGCCACCCCCTGGTCGTCGGCCTGGGCAAGGACGTCGAGGGCAAGACGATCCTGGCCAACCTTGCCAAGATGCCGCACCTGCTCATCGCGGGCGCCACCGGCGCGGGCAAGAGCGTGTGCATCAACACCCTCATCTGCTCGGTGCTGATGCGCGCCACCCCCGACGAGGTCCGCATGGTGCTCATCGACCCCAAGCGCGTCGAGCTCAACATCTACGAGGGCATCCCGCACCTGATCACCCCGATCATCACCAACCCCAAGAAGGCCGCCGAGGCCCTGGAGTGGGTCGTCGGGGAGATGGATCGGCGCTACGACGACCTGGCCGCCAGCGGCTTCCGCCACGTCGACGACTACAACCGGGCCGTGCGCGCGGGCAAGGTCCCCGCCGCTCGCGGGAAGGCTCCGCGCCAGCCCTACCCCTACCTACTGGTCATCGTCGACGAGCTCGCCGACCTAATGATGGTCGCTCCCAAGGACGTGGAGGACTCCATCGTCCGCATCACCCAGCTGGCCCGCGCCGCCGGAATCCACCTCGTCCTGGCCACCCAGCGCCCCAGCGTGAACGTGGTCACCGGCCTCATCAAGGCCAACGTGCCCTCCCGGCTCGCGTTCGCCACCGCCTCACTGGCCGATTCCCGCGTCATCCTCGATGCCCCCGGCGCCGAGAAGTTGATCGGCCAGGGCGACGCGCTGTTCGCCCCGATGGGCTCGACCGCCCCGGCCCGCCTGCAGGCCGCGTTCCTCTCCGAGAAGGAGATCGCCGCGATCGTGTCGCACTGCCGCAAGCACGCCGCGGCCGCCGACCAGATCGCCGACCTCACCACCCCGGCGCCGACCGCGGGCGGTGACGACGTCGGCGAGGACCTGGAGCTGCTGCTCGCCGCCGCCGAGCTGGTCGTGACCACCCAGTTCGGCTCCACCTCCATGCTGCAGCGCAAGCTGCGCGTCGACTTCGCCAAGGCCAGCCACCTGATGGACCTGCTCCAAGCCCGCGAGGTCGTCGGCCCCGCCGACGGCAGCAAGGCCCGCGAAGTCCACATCACCCCCGCCGAGCTGGACGAACTGCTGGACGACCTGCGCGCTTCCGCCGCCTGACCTACCCCGTCCTCGGATCCGAAGGAGCACCGCCGCCATGACCTCCACCCACCCCACCGCCTCTGCCGCCAGCGAGGAGCTCTCCATGCCCGTCCCCGAAACGCCGCCCCCCACCGACGCCCTGACCCTGACCCCGATCCTGACCATGCAGGTCACCTACCACGACGGCTACTGGATCGCGCTGCCCGGCGATGCCCCCGATGGTGTTCCCGTCGCCGGTGGCCTGTCCGGGCTGACGCTGACGGAGCTGCAGCGCCATGTCGAGGCCGCCAAGCGCTTCCTGTGCGGCGTCGGCCCCGACGTCGCGGTGGTGGTGCGCTACACCTACGCGCCGGGCCTGCCCCTCCCAGAGGTGATCGACTCGGCCTCTGTCACCCCGTGCGCCAGCCGTACCTGCTTCTGGTACGACCGGCTGAACGGCATCTACTCCGAGCTGAGCAAACTGCGCACCCTGTACGGCCGCGACGACCGGTTCAGTGCCGAGATCGCCAAGCTCGCCGGCGCGCTGTCGGAGCTGTACTCGCAGATCGAGACGGGCCTGCTCGACGAGGCGCAGGCCGAAGCGCAGACCACCGAGCTCGTCGGCCGCCTGTCGGCTCTCACCACGTGGATCTACACCGACGGCCGGACGTGGACCGACGAGGAGACGCTGCACCTGGCGCTGGTGTTGTGGGCCGACGGCTCGCCCTTCACGGCCGCCGACCTGGACGGGGTGCTGACGGCCACCGGCCAGAGCTGGACCTGGCTGCTGGCCCGCCTGGGCGAGCGCGTCGTGACCGGCCTGCTGGCCTACGACACCGCCACCGGCTACCGGGTCGCCGACCCCGCCGCGCTCAAGACCCTGGCCATCCCGAACGCCTCCGCGACCACGCCGCTGGCCCTGTGGTCCGCGCTGCAGGCCGAGCGCGCCCGGGAAGCGCAACTCGATCAGGCCACGCAGGAAAGCGACCTCATCACCCACGCCGCCCCAGCGCCGAGCCGGGTCCACCCGATGGTGGCCGCCGCCAGCGCCCTCCCTTGCCCCGACTGCGGCGGCGACCCCGCCCAGATCCGCAAGGCCGGACGGGCCCGGACCGCCTTCGGGCTGGCCCTGCTCGCGCTGTTCGCCGCCGCCGGCACCGGCGCCCCGGCCCCGCTCACCATCGCGCTGGTCGTGGTGTTCGCCGTCGCCTTCGTCCACTTCATCCGCCAGGCCCCGGCGCCCTGCCGGCACCGGCTCTGACCTTCCCCGACCCCACTCATCACCACTCGAAAGGCCCACCCATGAAGAACGAGTTCCCCACCGCCCAGATCCGACTCTTCCCGGTCACCGATGACCCGCAGCAGCGCATCGGCGGCCAGGTCGGCAAGGGCAAGAGCTCCGCCGCCCTCATCCTCAGCGCCATCGACACCCACACCGAGGCCACTCCCCCGCAGACCCCCCAGCCCTGACCACCACCTTCTTCACCAACCGAAAAGGACACACCTGCCATGAAATCCCTGAAGACGTTCTCCCTGCGCCCCGCCGTCATCGTGCTGGTCCTGGCGGCTGCGCTGTCGATGGCCGCCAAGTGCGACACCACCGCGGCGTGCGCCGCCACCGCGGCCGTCGTCGCGGTCAACCCGCCCGAGCCCATCACCGACGGCTCCTACCGGGACGGCTCCGCCGAGGAGGCCAAGGCGCCCGAGCCCGTCGAAGACAAGGCCCCGGAGCCGATCGAGGACGGCAGCTACACCGACGGCTCCGAGGACGAGCCCGACGCCCAGGACGACGCGTCGGGCTGCTGAACCGGGACGGGCGCGCACCAACGTGGCCAATCCACCAAGACAGGACCACGTCGGGCGCGCCCGCTCACCCCACCAACCCAGTGATCAGAGAGGTACCACCCATCATGACGCATGCCACCCCACCTACACCGGGCCCCCGGTCGCGCACGTTCGTCCCGTTCAACATCGCGGCCGTGCGCACCACCTACGTCCCCACCGAGACCGTCAAGACCACCAAGCTCGCGCCGCCCGCGCCCGCCGTCTCCGCTGCCAGCACCACGTCGACCGGCCCGGCCAGCCCGGCTGTCCCGGCGGGTCTGGTGGAGTTGGTGGCCACGCTGCGCACCGCCGCCCACCTGCCCGGCGTGCTCGTCATCGTCGACACCGACGGCGACACCGGCGCCGAGGCCACCTCGATGGTGTGCCTGCCCACCGCGCAGATCCGGCTCGGCGCCCACCTGCTGGACGAGCAGCACAGCATGCGGCTGCAGGGCGCGCTGGCCCACGAGATCGCCCACCACGCCCTGGGCCACCTGAGCGGGCCGAGCCTGTGGCGGCGCATCGCGGCCGGGTGCGGACTCGGGGCGCTGCTCGTCCTGGCCGCGCACCTGCCCGCCTGGCTCGTCCTCGCCACGGCCGCCGTCGCCGCGGTCAACCACCTGCTGGCCACCCAGGCCATCCGGCTGCAGGAATGCGACGCCGATCTGTACTCCGCGCGGCTGCTGACCGAGGTCGGCCGCGACGGCGTGGCGATCGTGACCGCCACGCTGGACGCACTGCCCGCGCCGACCCTGTGGCAGCGCACCGTCGGCCGGCTCACCGCCAGCCACCCCACCCCGGACGTCCGGCTGCGCGTCCTGGCTTCCGGCCGGGCGCCGTCTTGGTTCTCGGTGGCCGTCCGATGACCGAGACGATCTTCTGTGACTGCTGCGGCCGCATGACGACCGTCGATGCCCGCTCCGCCTCCGCGCAGTACGCCTACGGCGAGGACTCGGCCGCCCGCGCGGTGCGCCACCAGCTCGTCACCGCCGCCGCCAACGGCGGACAGTCGGGGAGGGCCTGATGATCCGCACCTACACCCACCCCGACGTGCTCGGCAAGGGCGTCGCCGAAGGGTGGGCCGACCCGCGGACCGACCCGACACAGATCGACTGGGCCGCCCGGCAGCGGGACGCCGCGATCCCCTTCGTCGTCGTCGACGGCCGCCCGCTCAACCCGTTCGGCCCCACCGGCATCGAGCGCGGCCGCGGCGAGCTGGGCCACTGGGGCGAGCAGCAGGCCGCCGACGCCATCGTCACCCTCTCCATCGGCGGTACCCGGCGGGTGCTGCTGGTTGACCGCGACGACGACCACGGCTGGGCGGTCCCCGGCGGCTACGTGGAGCCCGGCGAGGACCCTCTGGCGGCGGCGGTCCGCGAGCTGGCCGAGGAGACCGGCCTGATCCTGCCGGACGCCTGCTGGCGGGTGCTGCCGGTGCGGTGCGTGCCCGACCCCCGGGCCACCGACGAGGCGTGGATGGTCACCTGGCCTGCCGTAGCCGACCTGGGCCAGGTCACCGAGCTGCCCGTCGTACGGGGGGCCGACGACGCCAGGGCGGCCGCCTGGGTGCGCGCCGACACCTACGCGGCGCTCGTCGTCGACCTGGGCCGCCGCCAGAGACGAGTGTTTCGCGCGCACCGGCCCCTGCTCGCCGAGCTGCTCAGCAGATCACGGTGAACCCGTGGCGCCGTCCCTGGCCGAACTCGCCGAGCCCTGCCGCCGGTGCGCCCACCAGCGCGCCGTGCACACCGGCGGAGCCCAACCCGGCGGCTGGGCTCCCTATGACCGCATCTGGGCGAACGCGACCGGCTGGTGCCGCTACCCCGGCTGCGACTGCCCCGCCCGCACCTAGAACACCCGCCCCGGCCCCCGTCCAGGGCCCACACCGTGAAAGGAACGACATGACAGCGTCACTCGCCCAGGTGGCCGCCGACGTCACCGGTGCCCTCCGCGACCGCGATCTGGAGAGGGCTCGTGGCCACTTTGACCGCGCCGTTCAGGGCAACGAGGAAGTGCTGAGCGCGCTCCTCAAAGAGCTCGCTGCGACCATTGAGATCCCCGTAGGCGTGGTCGTCGTCGGCTTCGGCATCGACGTGTGGAACAACCCCTGGCGCGACGGTTATGCCTGGCGGTGCGGGTCCTGCCGGTGGACCGGCAGCAACTACCTGACCCCCCGCACCGCCCAGAGCGCCGCGACCAAGCACGCGGCCGAGCATCAGGAGCCGAAGCCGACGGTCTGCGACTACGCCGAGATGCTCAGCGCCACCCCGGCCGCCACCGTCGCCGCTCCCAGTGACACCGGCCCGTCCAGCGACCCGACGGCCGACTGCGTCCCTGACCCCTGGCAGGCCCCGTCGGGCGAGCGGGTCGCCTGACGGTGACTGCGGGTCCTCACCCGGCCAGGCGCCGGGTGAGGGTCCGGGGCTCCCGTCAGGGACCACCCCGTCCAACGGGCGCGCACCGACGTGGTCGATCCACCAAGACAGTCCACGCCGGGCGCACCCGCCATCCCATCCCATCCAGAACGGGACACCCACATCATGCACCTGCACACCCACCCTGTCAGCGCCATCCCGGCGGCCGTCTCGCCCACGGCTCCCCGCTGCGACAACCGCCGCGTCGGGGTCCTCCTTGAGGACGAGGACGGCTGCCTGCTGATGCTCCTCACCGGGGCCGGTCTCACCGGCCTCGCCGGGCACGTCGACGAGCACTCTGAGCCCGCCGAGGCCGCTCGCGCCGTCGTGGCCGAGGCGCTCGGACTGCCCATGACCGGCCTGGAGCTGGTGGTCGCGACCTGGCGCGGTGACCGGTGCGAGCGCCTGCCCAAGGCCAGCGGGATCACCGGTCACACCTGGCACCTGTACCGGGCCCAGGTGAGCACCGAGGCCCTCGTCGAGGCGCTCAGCGCCGAGCTGCTGCGCGGCGCGCACCGCTACACCGGCGAGCAGCTGCAGCTGCTGGCGATGCAGACCGCCCTGTACGCCGCCGACCGGCTCACCGACGCCGAGTTCCTCGACCGCCAGGGGATCGCGCCGGTCTGGGTCGACTGGCTGATTGAGGCGGGCCTGGTCAAGATGGGCGAGCCCGAGCGGGCCGCGATCGACTGGGCTGGCGCCCGCACCAGCACGCCGCCTCCGATGATGGCCTGGCAGCAGGCCTACCCGGGCCAGGCCTGGCACCGCGACCCCGCCCCGGCCTCGACCTCCCGGAAGGTTCCGGTCCACATCGAGCGCCTGGAGCAGGCGGGCGCCGCCGACCTGGTCGCCGAGGCCGAGGCCGTCCGCGCCGAGCTGGCCCGCACCGACACCAAGGCCGGTCTGCTGCTCGGCTTCGCCGGGGTGGCGTTCAGCGTGCTGGCCGCCCTCGGTGTGCTGGCCTCCGGGCTGCTGCCTGCGGGCCGGGTCGGGCTCGGGGCGGCGGTGGCGCTGCTGGCGGCCGCGTCCGCGGTCGCGCTCACCGTCATCCGGCCCGCCCTGTCCCGGCCGGGTACCGGGACCGGGTTCGTCGCCCACGCCGAGATGAGCGACGCCGAGGAACTGCTGGCCTCTTTGGCCGAGGACCCGGAGCTGCGCCGCGCCCAGGACGTGGTGCGGCTGTCGCAGATCGCTCGCGCCAAGTACCGGCGCCTGTGCGTGGCCACCGACCTGATGCTGTTCGCCCTGGGCGTGGTCGTGGTCAGCCTGCCCAGCCTGCTGTAGCCGCACCGCTCGTTCCCGGCTCCCCGCTGGAGGGGGGCCGGGAACGGGCCCTGAGACGAGATGAGGACTTCGATGACGACCAACCACGACCACGTTCCCGCTCGCGGCTGCTGCGCCGAACACACCGCTTTCCGCCAGCGCGCCACGACCGCGCTGAACCTGGCGATCGCCGACGACATGGACGGCGCCCGCACCGCCGTGGCGGACCTGCAGGCCCACCACGGGCCCGGCGCACTCACCTCCGCCCTGTTGACCTGGGTGGACCTCATGGCCACCCGCACCCCAGGCACCGACCACAGCACCTGGGCCAACCCCGAGGCCGCCGCCGAGGCCGCGGCGGCCTGCGACCCGGCCACCTCCTGGGCGATCCAGGTGACTATCGCCCGCCTGGCCCGCGACCGCGCCACCTTTGAGGCGCTGCGCGCGGCCGTGCAGGGCTCTCACCTGGTCGAGACGTACGTGATGGGCCTGCTCGCCCTGATCGCCACCCACCTCTCCACCCGCCCGCGAGCCGACGAGATGAGGAACCCCTGATGGCCACGTCTTCCGCTCCCACGAAGGTGGCGCCGTTCGTCGCCGGCATCGCCCCGGGCGCCGGCATGCACGCCGTCCCGCGCGACTACGCACAGCGCGCCCTGGCCGAGGGGGCAGGCGAGAGCGGCGGGCTGTGCGGGCGCCGCGTCCTGGTCGCCCCCCGTGTCGGCGCCTTCGACCGGGCCACCTTGCCCGCCTGGGCCGTGGCCGCCAACCCTGAGGCCCGCTCCGGTGCCATCGAGCGCGAACTGGACGCGCTCACCCCGACCGGCACCAACCGCGACGTCCTGGAGCAGCTGCTCGGCGACGCCCTGGTGGTCCGCCACCTGTGCGAGGCGATCCTCGCCGCCGCCCGGCAGCCCGGCGCCGACGGCCTGGACCACGCTGTCATCGAGCTGCTGGCCCACGCCAGCGCGCACGCCCCGGTGCCGCTGTGGCCGCACGACTGCGCTGCGGGCGAATGCCACCACCCGGCCGGTGCGTGCCCGTGCGTAGTGGCGTGCGCGGCGTGCAGCCTGCGCGCCGGATCCTGGGCCGGTGACCAGGAGGGCACCTACCGGCCCGAATGCACCATCACCGCCCCCTGCCAGGTCCTGGCCACCATGGCCGCGCACCTGAACCCGCCGGTCGACCAGGACCACGACGGGGACCAGGGCGAGCTCGCCGCGACCGCAGGGCAGGTGCGGTGAGCCGCCGTCCACGCCGGGTGTTCTGGGACCCGACCGGCACGAAGGTCGGTGGCCTGCCCACCTACCCCTGGCGCTTCGCCCCCGAGGGATTGGCCACCCGCCGCCAGCTGCGCGCCGCCGGGCTGCGACCCGGCGGCCAGGCGCCGTGCGCGCAGGTGATGTGGCGCTCACGCCGCGCCGTCGGCGGCGTCGCGGTCGCCTACCTCTACGACGTCGCGGCCGCCAAGCCGCGCCGCACGCCGTCGACGGCGCAGCTGCAGGCGCTGGGCAAGGCCATGCGCGCTCGCCGCCTGTGCCCCGACTGCGGGGTGGAGCAGCCCTACTGCATCCCCACCCGCTACGGCGCCTGTCTGCCGTGTCACGGCTGGGGGCTCACCGCATGACCACCCTCTCCGACAACACCCTCAGCGAGGGAGTACTGCGATGCCTTTGACCTGCGGCAACTGCGGGACCGACCTGGAGGCGGGCGCCGACGCAGGCACCGTCACCTGCCCCGGCTGCCACCTGACCGCCCACCTGTGAGGAGAGCACCGATGCCCATCGACGACTTCGACCCACCCGGCGCCGTTGCCCTCGACGATCCCGACCTCGCTGCCGCGATGGCCGTCGTCGATGGGCTGCAGCCGAGCGAGCAGCGGACGGTGATCCTGCACGCCGTCCGGGCCGCGCTGGCCACCGAGCGCACCGGCGAGGCCGAGCACGCCACCGGCTTCACCCGCGACCTGCTGGCCACCGTGCGCCTGCGCGCCATCCCCGCCTACGCCCAGGCGCTGCGCCGCGAGCGGCCTGTCCGGGGGTCCGGTCCGGCGCTTCGTGTCGAGGACGTTCTGCGCGAGCTGCAGGAGCCGCGCCGCGATGCCTGAGCGTCCGCACCACCCGGTGTCGTCCTCGCCCGCCGTCGCGGGCGGGGACGGCGCCGTGCGCCGCCTGGCGCCGGTGGACGAGGCGGCACCGCTCCCTCGTGCCGGTGCCGCCTCGCCCACCTGCGCCTGCGTTATGCCCCTGACCAGTGGAGACACTCACTTGATCTTGCTCTTGAGACGTAAGCTCGCGAACCCGCTACACCTCCGTCCCGTGCACACACCCCTGGCTTCGACGCCGTCTTTCTGCCTCGTCGGCGGTTCTGACAACGAAGCCCGCCGAGCTTTACACCGGCGCTCATGCTGGCCTGCTCTGGGATGGTGGGAGAAGAAATCTGCAGGTGATCGGCAGGTTAAGACCGACATAACCGATCTTTTGGCCTCGTACCAGCTACCGTTCTTGACAAGCATTTTGGCCAAAAGTCATGCACCACGTCAGGTCCCTCGTATGAGCACTCCCCTTCTCTTGTCGGGCGTACTCGCCCCAACCGCCATGAGGTGCGGCGCGCTCGGCGCGCGGATTTGGCCTGGACGGGACGTGCCGAATACGGCGTGTGTACGGGCAAGCGCAGCTCAAACCTGCAATGCTTGGGCGCCGACTGCTCGATCGATCATCTGGAGTCACCCAGGACAAAAGAAAACGCCCCGCCAAGCGGGGCGTCTGTTCACAACGACGACGTTGCGGACACCCGGTTCACATCAGCTCACGTCTTTGCTTGGCCGCGGAGAAGAGCGAGATGCGTTTCGTGTGTCCATCGAAATCAGTAACCGGTGATGACGATACCAGGCATCCAGCCGGTCAGCCCAGCATGCCCGCAATCTGACACGCCGGGCGTGTTGCCGACCGACCCTGTTTGCGCCGCGCGGCCCGCTGAGACCAGCACTTCAGACGCCGCTGGCGCGTTCCACGCTGCCCTGCGCGCATTGGCGCCCCGGGGCCGAGCCCGTGTTGACGTGCGCGCTGAAGACGGGGCATGGGCGCACTCCTATGACGGCGAGGTCCGCCTGAGCGCCGCCGCGCCGGCTGGCCCGTTCGCCTGGTATCTGACCAACTCCCGCCGCGAGTTCCTCTTCGTCGTTTTCGACCTGGACGCCAAGAACAGCCCGAGCAGCCCAGAGGGTCCGGGCGTCTCGAACGGCCCGAGTGGCACGGTGCAGCGCGATGTGGCCGAGCTGGTCGACCTCCTGGACGAAGCCGAACTCAACCACTTGATCTGTTCTTCCGGCCCCGGCGGCGGGGTGCATGTGTGGGTGCCGGTGGCGCCGGTCGACGCGCCGCGGGTGCGGGCGATCGCGCGGGCTGCGGCCCGGCGCCTGCCCACCTTGGACATCTCCGCGTTGACCAACGCGCGCACTGGGTGCGTGCGCCCGCCTGGTGCCCCGCACCGCAACGGCGGCACCTCGGTCCCGTTGACCGCTGACTGGCGACCCCTTACCCCGGCGGCCACCGCCGCGGTGCTGGGCGAGCCGAACTCGGCCGAGGCCCTGGAGCGCCTGGCCGTCCTGCTGAACGCCACCGCCGCCGAGCAGGTGCCGGCCGAGACGGTGTGCGCCATCGAGACCGGGCCGGGCGGGCCGCGCTTGGCCGGGCAGCGCCGTCCCTGCGACGTCGCCGACCTGCTGGCCGCGACCCCGGAGGCGGGGCTGGGGCACGCGCAGTTGTGGCGGGTGCTGCTGCGGCTGGCGCGGGCCCGCTGGTCGGCCTGCGAGGTCGCCGCGTTGCTGGAGCGTCACCTGCAGGAGCCGGGCCTGGTGCACCTGCGCCGCCGCACAACCGGCGGCGCCGAGCGCCCCCGCACCGCCCAGGAGCGGGCCGCGCTGCTGCAGCGCCAATGGAGCAAGGCCGTACTCGCGGCCGCGAGCTGGCGCCGCCCTCCCGGCGGCGTCGGCGCCGACGTCCCAGCCGCCCACGAAGAGCAGGAGCAGCAAGAGGACAGGGAAACCTGGGAGCAGCGCGTCGGCGCGGTGGTGGAGCGGGTGGTCGCGGTGCGTGCGGCGATCGACGCCGTCCCTGAACGGTGGTGTACCCAAGCAGGTCCCAGTGACCGCAAGGCGCTGGAGTACGTGCTGGAGCTCGCCCTGGAGGCGGTCACCACCGAGATCGAGCTGGATTGCCGCCGGTTGGCGGCGGCCACCGGGATGGGCCGCAGCACCGCGGACCGGGCGCTGCGTCGCCTGGCGCTGGACGGCTGGCTGGCGCTGGCCGCCGCAGGTGAGGGCCAGAAGGCCCGGAGCTTCACCCTCCTCGCCCCTGCGGGCTTCCAGGCCCCGGTGACCGAGGCCTCAACCGCGGCCTCCTCGGGCTGTGAGGAGGGGGTGGAGGCTGTGACTGATGTGACGAAAGAGGCCCTTGCAGAGGGTGGGACACAAGTGAACCCACGCCTGCCCGCAGTCCTCCGACCTCCTGGTCTTTCCCCCTCTTCGTCTCCCCTCGCGCTGCGTGAGGAGCTCTTGATCCAGTTGAGGTCCCGGAGGGAAATCGTCTCTCATGACCTGTTCACCCACCCCGGGCCTGAGCAACCCGGCCTGGGCCGTCACATGGCGGTGACTGCGGCGGTGCTGGAGCGGGAGGGTTCTGCGGGTACCGGGCTGTACAAAGTAGATCAACTGTCTGAGATGACTGGTTATGACCCCCGGACGGTGCGCCGTCACCTGAGCATCCTCACCGGCCACCAGCTGGCCCGTCGCGTCGGCGGGCCAGGCCCGGCGGCCGAGTTCGAGCGCACCCCAGTGACCCTGTCCAGCGTCGCGGACCGTATCGGTGCGACCGGGGTGCGCGAGCGCCGGGTGCGCGCCTACAGCGTCGAGCGCGACGTCTACGCCTGGTGGCTGGCCGAGGAGGAATGGATGAGAACCCCCGGCAAACGCCACCGCAACGTCGCGATCGCCGGCCAAGGCCGCCTCATCCTCGCTGGAGCACCCTCGCACGCGAACCGGCCCCGTTACCCGCGCGACCACCGCGGCCGCGCCGACCACCAAGCCGCCCGCGCCTACCTGCGCATGCAACGCGACGCGGCCGCCACCCGAGCCACCCTGCAGCCGGCGGCCGCGGCCTGAGCAGCGATCGCGACGAGCGATCCCGTGGCGCTACTTCAACGCCCACCACTCCGGCTGAAAACCAGGGATTTCATCTGGCGACCACCACTCCGGCTGGTAGTCAGCGTGGGTGAAGTAACGGGTGGCCAACCCCAGTAAGGTCAACAAGCCCTGCGGAGTTCGTTCTCCGTCGGCGATACGGCCGATCATCTGTCGCCTGGTCTCAACGTCGCCGAGCATGTCTGCGGCAATCGAGCGCAGCTCCGGTTTCGGATGGCGCCACTTCTGCTCGTCTTCGTCAATACGAGCGTGCAGGAATGTGATCAAAGTGTCCATGATGTCCAGAGCATCCACGGCGCCATCATCCCCGAGACGCGCCGACCGCGCCGACCGCGCCGACCGCGCCGACCGCGCCGACCGCGCCGACCGCGCCGACC
>NZ_JBPJSR010000047.1:0-26434 GCF_051390675.1 Streptosporangium heterodermiicola | reverse complement strand
CGCCATGCGCACCCCGTCGGGCCCCGGAGTCCGCCTCGACGCGGGTTACGAGGCCGGTAAGACGGTGCCGCAGACCTTCGACTCGCTCGTGGCCAAGCTCATCGTGACCGGGGCGACCCGGGCGCAGGCCCTGGAAAGGTCGCGGCGGGCGCTGGCGGAGCTGGAGATCGACGGCATGCCGACCGTGCTGCCCTTCCACCGGGCCGTGGTGTCCGATCCCGCGTTCACCTCCGAACCCTTCACCGTCCACACCCGGTGGATCGAGACCGAGTTCGACAACACCATCCCGCCCCACCCCGGAACCGGCGACGCCGAAGTGCCGGAACCTCGCGAGAAGGTGCTCATCGAGGTCGGCGGCAGGCGGCTGGAGGTGGTGCTGCCCGCGAGCTTCGGCCCCGCCGTACCGGCTCCGGCCCCCAGGACGCCGCGGCGCGGCGGTGGCGGCATGGCCAGGCAGGCGCCGGTGGGAGGAGACGCGCTGGTCAGCTCCATGCAGGCCACCGTCGCGATGGTCGCCAGGATCGACGGTGACCTGGTCGACACCGGCGACCTCGTGGTGGTCATCGAGGCCATGAAGATGGAGCAGGCCATCACCGCCCACAAACCAGGCATGATCACCAACCTCGGCGTCACCGCGGGCCAGACCATCGCCTCCGGCGCCGTCATCTGCGAGATCGCCGACCTGTGACCCGGCACCGGGGTCGGGGCCCATCCGCGGAACAGGGCGCCGAGGACCTGCCCGCGGAACAGAGAGCCAAGGCCGAGGGGGCGCTCGCGACGCAGGACGCCGAGACGGTCCTCCCAGCAGAGGAGACCGCCGTCATCGCCTCCAGCCATGTACGGGCGCCATCCACCGCATCAGTCGTAGTCGGTGCACGTCGCGTACCAGTCGCCGGTCACGTGGTCGATCGCCGACACACCGAGTTCCCGTACCCGACCCTCGGGAGCGTGAGCGAATCCGCATTCCTCAAGCACGCCTCCGGTACCGGCCACGTCGAGGTGGGTGATTCCGTTCCACTTCCGCGCGGTGTCGACGGTGAACAGGCCGACACGTTCGGCCTCGGACGTCGGCCGCTCCTGCTCCGGGAGCGATTGCGCGTAGCGAGTGAAGGCGGGTTCGGAGCTCAGGAACGCCACCCGCATCGGAAGCCCGGAGTCCGCCAGGGCGAGTGTGAGCACCGCGACGAGCGGCGTCACGACGATCCACGGGCTACGCCGGTAGCCGCTGCCCCGTGTGATGAGAAGCGAGATCCAGATGAGGCCGGACAAGAACCACGCGGGGACGGCGAGAAGCGTCAGGAGCCGGTCGCCACCGGGATAGGCCGAGGCGAGGAGCGTCAGGACAGCACTGACGGCGACGGGACCGGCGACGAGCACCAACCGCAACCACCCCCTGCGAGGCGCCTGGTGCCGGACATCCACGACCGAGGGGGTGTCGTCCATGCGAAGGACCCTAGCCCGATGGAGCGGATCTCGCCGGGGCCGCTTCATCGGCGGGATGCTCCCCGATGACGCGAGGTCGTGTGCCCCGTCCGGGGCGACGGCTCGTTGTCGTGGCAAAACGAATTGACGCTTCGCGGTGTGCTCCGGTTTCCTTTTGCGATGTCCGACCTTCGTGTCAAACAGCCGGACGACGACACCGAGCTCGAAGACTGGCGGTACGTCCACAATGTGATCATCCCTACCCACGGCTTGTCTCCGGACGAGGTACGTGAGCGCGCCCAGCGGCATCATCTGGAGGTCGCGTATCTCGGTGACGTTCTCGTGGGCTGCAGCACCGTGCGCCCCCCGACGGACGACACGTCGACGGCCACGGTGATCGCCCGCGTGCTCGCCGCTCATCGTGGACGGGGGTTCGGCGAGGAACTCTACGTACGCGGGCTGCGACGGGCACGGGAGCTCGGTGCCGAGGTGATCGAGACCGTCGTCCTGTCCTCCAACGAGGACGGCCTGCGGTTCGCGCGCAAGCACGGGTTCGTCGAGACCGAGCGCTACCTGCTGCCGGGAGACACCATCCCTTGGATCGACCTGCGGCTTTCCTGATACCGCGGTGCCCGCGCCTCGTCACTCCGGGCACGGGGACGAAGATCCCTGACGGCAGGACGCCAAGGACCCCGGATCCCCCGCCGCCTCCGTCGTGTGGGCTCCGCGTATGTTCCGGGACCACCGGCAGACGGTCGCACGCGCCGGGAAAGATCGGCAACAGCGAGGGCTCAGGTCGGAATCCAGGTTCCCGATCGGGAGTGGCAGGGCGCCCGGGCTCGAACCCGGAACCCACGGGATCGAAGAATCGGCTCTGACTCGTTTCTCCTTCTCCGGCCACGGGAGCACCTATACCTGTGACACGGTTACCTGTGACACGGTCGGCCGCATGAGCCCCGGCGCGGACGGGTCGTTCGCGGTGATCGGCAATGAGTGCGAGAGAATCTAGGGCGCGGCTGTGCGCCGAACATTCCGCGTTCCCTTGACGCGAGACCTCGCTGATCTTCGATTCCGCCGTTCGTGAGATATGTCCGCGATCTGGCCTTCATCGGACACGGTGATCAGCGGTGATGTGAAA
This sequence comes from Streptosporangium heterodermiicola, assembly GCF_051390675.1. NCBI lineage: Bacteria > Bacillati > Actinomycetota > Actinomycetes > Streptosporangiales > Streptosporangiaceae > Streptosporangium > Streptosporangium heterodermiicola. Next base: position 23,874 of record NZ_JBPJSR010000047.1, on the reverse strand, counting down.
AGGGCACGGTTCCTCCGAGGATCGAACGGCGTCAGACAACCACCGATCTTCAGGAACCGTGCCCTTCGTCGGTACGGCGGAGAGTCACTCTCGGTCAGGTGGCGGCGCGGTCCCAATGCGGCGAAGAACGATTCGGCATCGCGTCAGGCCACCGCGTCAAGCCACAGCGTCAGGCCACCGCGTGGAAGCCGCCGACGGCTCACGCCGGACCGTGGGCGCGGGGCTCACGGTGCGGGGACCTCGCGGACCAGCTTCGAGGACCAGGGGCACCAGACCAGGCCGGGCAGGAACGGGCCACCCGCCTCGTCCAGGTGTTCCTCGACGTAGGGGAGGGTGGCGTCGCACACCTCGATGGCGTAGTCGAAGAAGTCGATCGTGTCGGGGTTGTAGTGGAAGCTCCACCTGGGGTTGTAGGGGGCGGGCTGCTTGAGGATCCTGCCGATGACGTGGGGCTTTTCGGTGGTGGTGCCGTTCAGCAGGTCCCGGGCGTGCTGGATCTTGGCGGGGTCGGTGAGTTTGAGGACGGCGGTGGATCGGGTGACGTCGGTGAACTCGAAGTAGGCGTCCGGGGCGTTGGTGGCGCGGTGGGCCGTATCGGTCTGCCGGGCCTCGGCGGGGGTGGTGAGGGCGAGCATCGCGACCGCTGCGAGGGTGGCGACTTTGGGGGTGATACGTCGCATGGGCGTCTCCGGTGCGTGTGGGCTGGGTCGATTGTCCACAGCCATTCGTCACGCATTGTAATCATGCAATTACGCAAAGTGTCCAGTGTTCCGCCCCCTGTGATGCGTTGCCAGGCGTGGCGGGAAACGGCGGGAACGGACGGCGAGACGGGGCCTCGTACGGTGCACCCCGGACGGAGCCCGATCGACGCCAGGGTGACCGGGGCGACTGGAAGCGGCGCCTGCGATTCGCCGTGATCGGCAAGGACGCCCGCGTCCACGACGCGCGTCACACCGTCGCGACGCCCCTGCTCGAACAAGGGTGGACATCCGGGTGATCCAGGCGGTCCTCGGACACTCCCACCTCACGAAGACGCTCGCGATCGAGGCGGCGGGCCGGATGGGACGGACACCGTGGGACGGCTGACGGCAACGGGCCGGTCATAACCGCAGCTGGAAATGCAACCGGGCAGACTTCCCGATCATGACAAAAGGGGAGTCTGCCCAGGTCGTTGGGGTAGGGCGCCTGGGACTCGAACCCAGAACCTACGGATTAAAAGTCCGCAGCTCTAACCATTGAGCTAACGCCCCGCAGGTGACAGCGTACCGAGGATAGTGTCCACTAACGTCCGTCGCCAGGCCCATTCATGGTCATCTGTTTGCGGAACGGCCGGTGGGGGGCGGGAGCGGCTCCTAGAGTGGCAGGCATGACGAGCTCGGGGCTTGAGCCCGCCCTCACCTTCCCTGTCTCCACGCGCCCAGGGTATGTCGTGGTCGATGTGGAGACCACAGGTTTCTCGCCGTCGAGAGGCGACCGGATCTGCGAGATCGCGCTCGTCTCGCTGGACGCCCGGGGCGAGACGGTCGACGAGTGGCACTCGCTGGTCGACCCCCGGCGCGGCACCGGGGCCGTCCATGTCCACGGCATCACCAGCGCGATGGTCCAGGGCGCCCCGGTGATCGAGGAGCTACTGGACGACATCTGGCAGCGGGTCGCCGGCCGGGTCCTGGTGGCCCACAACGCCTCCTTCGACCTGCGCTTCCTGCGGAGTCTCCCCGGCAGCGAGTGGGTGACCGAGACCCTGTGCACGCAGCGGCTCGCACCCGCCTTCATCCCCGAGGGCAGGTGGACGCTCGCCGCGTGCTGCGAGCGCGCCGGCATCCCGCTCTTCGGCGCGCACGCCGCGCTGGCCGACGCCCGCGCCAGCGCCGAGCTGCTCCGCTTCTACCTCCGTACGGGCGTCTCCTGGGAGGAGGAGCTCGGCAGGGCGGCGCAGACCCCCGAGTGGCGCCCCTCCGGGCTGCCCCAGCGGCTCCCCCGCCGCCGATGAGCCTAGAAAAGAACCAGCGAGGAGAGGGTCAGCGGTAGGCGGGGATGCCGGTCAGGGCCTCGCCGAGCACGAGCGTGTGGATCTCCTCGGTCCCCTCGTACGTCAGGACGCTCTCCAGGTTGTTCATGTGCCGGATCACCGGATACTCCAGCGTGATGCCGTTGCCGCCCAGGATGGAGCGGGCCTGACGGGCGATGTCCAGGGCCGCGCGGACGTTGGCGAGCTTGCCGAAGCTGACCTGGCGCGGGGTGAGGGCTCCCGCGTCCTTGAGGCGGCCCAGGTGGAGGGCGGTGAGCTGCGACTGCCCCAGGCCGACGTACATCCAGGCGAGTTTCTCCTGGGTCAGCTGGAAGCCGCCGATGGGCCTGCCGAACTGGACGCGGGAGGTGGAGTATTCGACGGCCGACTCCAGGCAGGCGCGGGCGGCGCCCACCACCCCCCACACGATGCCGAAACGGGCCTCCGACAGGCACGACAGCGGACCCTTCAGGCCGCGCACCTCGGGCAGCGCGGCGGACGCGGGCAGCCGGACGTCGTCGAAGTACAGGGAGGAGGTCACCGAGGCCCGCAGGGACATCTTCCTGTGGATCTCCGGGGCGGTGAAGCCCGGGGTGTCCGTGGGCACCACGAAGCCGCGGACGCCGTCCTCGGTCTGCGCCCAGACCACGGCGACGTCGGCGATGGAGCCGTTGGTGATCCACATCTTGGAGCCGTTGAGGACCCAGTCGCCCGAGGGGTCCTGCTTGGCGTGGGTGCGCATGCCCGCGGGGTCGGAGCCCTGGTCGGGCTCGGTCAGGCCGAAGCAGCCGATCGCCTCGCCCGCGGCCATCCGGGGGAGCCACTCCTCCTTCTGCTCCTCGGAGCCGTACTTCCAGATCGGGAACATCGCGAGCGAGCCCTGCACGGACACGAACGACCGCAGCCCGGAGTCTCCCGCCTCCAGCTCGCGGCACGCCACGCCGTACGAGACGGCGTCGAGGCCCGCGCAGCCGTACCCCTCCAGGTGCATGCCCAGCACGCCGAGCGCGCCGAGCGCCGGGGCGAGCTCGCGGGCCGGGAAGGCGGCCTCCTCGAACCAGTCGCCGACGTGGGGGAGGATCCGGTCCGTGACGAGGTCCCTTACGGTGTCGCGGATGAGGCGCTGCTCCTCGGAGAGCGTGTCGTCGATGCGCAGGAGATCGTCCATGAGATTCCCTCTCTCTTCGGCCCTGTCAGGGTATTACCGGTGCGGGTGGGATGGAGGTCAGGGTCACGTTCGGCCAGGGGCGGGGTGTATGTCAGGGTCGTGCCAGGGGGAATCCCGATGTGAGGAACGTCCCCCCTCGGGCAGTCTGAGGACATGAACGAAAACGACTTCGCAGGCGTCAAGAAACTCCAGCGGACCAGGGACGGCCGCATCATCGCGGGTGTGGCCTCCGGCCTCGGGCGCTACGTCGGGGTGGACCCCAACATCATCCGGGCGGCCCTCGCCATCGCCACCTTCTTCGGTGGCCTCGGGGTGGCCGTCTACGCGATCGGCTGGGTCCTCCTGCCCGACGAGAACAAGGACAGGTCGGTCCTGCAGGACGTGATCGACAAGAACAAGGACAACCCGATCTGGGTGGACGCGAAGACCAAGGCCGAGCAGGGCTGGGCCAAGGCCGCCAACAAGGCCGCCAGCCAGCACCGCGCGCCGCACCAGCCGGCCCCGGAGTATCCTGCCACCACCCACGAGGCCCCCTTCCCGCCCGCCCCGCCCGTCGCCCCCCACGCCCCGTACGGCACGGCGCCGAGGCAGGACGACGACACCCGTCCCCAGGTGTGACTCAGGAGGTCGCCTCCGCGCGAACCCTCTCGATGATCTCCCTGCGGGAACCCCTCCAGAGCACGGCCAGCGCGACCGCCAGGGCAAGACCGGTCGCGCCGGCCAGTGCGACCACCGTCTCGGGGCCGAGCCGGTCGGCCGCGGCCCCGCCGATCAGGATGCCGACGCCCTGGGAGGCCAGCAGGCCCGACTGGACCAGGCCGAAGGCCTGTCCCCGCTGCTCGGCGGGGACGCACTGCACGAAGGCGGCGTTGGCCGCGAGCTGGTAGGCCCCGCCCAGGCCGGACACGAACCACAGCAGCAGCACCACAGGAAGCGGTGGCTGCGCGGCGCACAGGATCAGCGGCGCGCAGGTCAGCATCGCCATCCAGCCCATCGACCGCAGCCGGTTCGATGGGCTGACGTAGCGGCTGTACAGGAACGCGCCGACGACCGTACCGGTGGGCATCGCGCCCATCAGCAGGCCGGTGACGAGCGAGAGCTCCCGGGGATTCCCGGTCAGCTCGCCGGCGTAAGGGCTCGCGATCCCCTCGGGCAGCACGTAGAAGCCACACAGCCAGGCGAAGAGCACCAGCGTACGCAGCCGGGGGTCGCCGAAGACCAGCCTGGCGCCGGCGCGGGTCATCGTCCACATCGAGGGCCGGTTCTCGTCGGCGGGGATGGGGGCGGGACGCCGCCGTACCCCCGAGACGATGATGAGCGCGGAGGCCAGGAAGGTCGCCGCGTCCAGCGCGAGCGCGCGGTACGGGCCCATTCCCATGATCAGGACGCCGCCGACGGCGAAGCCGAGCATCTGCGCGCCCTGGTTGGTCATGTTCTGCAGGGCGGAACCCGCCACGTAGCGGTCGCCCTCCAGCAACTCCGGCAGCAGGGCCGCCCGCGCCGCGGAGAACGGCGCGCTGAGCAGCACGACGCAGAAGACCAGCACGCACAACGCGGCGAACGAGACGCCGGGAACCGCCATGATCGCGACCAGCAGGGCCCGGAGCAGGTCGCAGGCGATCATGATGCGCCGGCGGGCGTGGCGGTCGGCGAGCCCGGCGAGAAGCGGTCCGCCGATGATCGGCGGCAGGTAGGTCAGGGCATAGACCGACGCCGTCGCCAGGGGCGAGTCCGTCCGCTCGAAGACCAGGACGGACAGCGCCACCCGGGAGAGCTGGTCGCCGAGGAGGGAAAGCCCCTGGCCGAGCCAGAGCGCGCGGAACTCCCTGATGGCGATGACCTCGCCGTAGGTCGCTTGGCGTTCCGCCGGACGGCGGTGCCGCCCGGGTAGTCGGCCGGACTTGGTCGCCGCCATAGGACTCCGCTGAGCTCGCAGGCACACTGACTGTGGGTGTTCACTGTGTAACCTACGGTGCCTGCTGCAAGGCCGCCGCGCAACCGAAAGCAATCAAGCGCATGCAAACTGTAATGATAAGCGGCGACATTCCGGAAAGGAGGTCTTTGACGTGCAGTGCGGGCTTGGTTAGGGGTTACCTACCAGCCCAGCTCGTGCAGCCGGTCATCATCGATGCCGAAATGGTGAGCGATCTCATGAACAACGGTTATCTGCACCTCTTCGATGACCTGGTCCTCGGTCTCGCAGATAGAGCAGATGGGGTTGCGGTAGATCTCGATCCGGTCGGGTAGCACTCCTGCGTACCACTCGCCCCGCTCTGTGAGCGGAATACCCGTGTAGAGGCCCAGGAGATCCGGTTCGGGGGGATCGTCGACGACGACGAGCACCACGTTGTCCATGACTTTCGTCAGCTCGGGGGGAATGGTGTCCAGAGCCTCGGCCACGAGCTCCTCGAACTTCTCCCGCGAGATCTCGATCACACCAGTCATTCTGCCCCGTGATCCCGGGTAGAGGTGGAGGCGCATGAAATTCGCTGATTGGACCCATGGAGCCCGTCGTGTCGCCACCGGGCGAATCGCCCGCGGCCTGACCGTCGCCGCCGTCGCCCTGGCCGGCGCGTGGCTCGGCATCATGCTGGGCGGTGCCGTACGGTCCAACGTCGGCCCGGTGGAACTCGGCATGTCGGCCGAGCCCTCGTGGGCCGGGGAGACCGTCGTCGACGCTCACCCTTTCGGCACGCTTCTGTTCGACACCCACGACGCCCCGGTCAGCCTCCGGGTGACCCTGGAGAACATCAACCCCGACCGGGCCCGCGGGTTCCTGGACGACCCGAGGTTCTCCGCCGACCGGCTCCCCGCGCTCCTGGAGGAGGAACTGGGCGCCGGGGTCAGGACGCTGATCCTGCGCGCCGCGCTCTGCGGCCTGACGGGCGCCCTGGTCACGTCCCTGATCGTCTTCCGCCGGCCGGGACCGGCCCTGGCGGGCCTGCTGGGCGTCACGGTCGCGATCGCCGGTACGGGTGCCGCGATCGCCCTGACCTTCCGGCCCGACTCCGTGGTGGAACCCAAGTACACCGGCCTGCTGGCCGGGGCGCCGTCCCTCGTCGGCGACGCCGAGTCGATCGTGACCAGGTTCGAGTCCTACCGGGTCCAGCTCGCCAAGCTCGTCAACAACGTCTCCCAGCTCTACGACGTCGTCTCCGCCCTGCCGGTCTACGACGCCGACCCCACCTCCATCCGGGTGCTGCACGTCTCCGACATCCACCTCAGCCCCATCGCCTGGAACCTCATCCGCTCGGTCACCGCCCAGTTCAAGATCGACGCGATCATCGACACCGGCGACCTGACCGACCACGGCACCGGGCCCGAGGACAGGTTCACCGAGGAGATCGGCACCTTCGGCGTCCCGTACGTCTTCGTCAGGGGCAACCACGACTCCATGACCACCCAGCGGGCCGTGGCCAGGCAGAAGGGCGCGGTCGTCCTCGACGGCGAGGCCAAGACCGTGGCGGGGCTGCGGATCTACGGCATGGGCGACCCCCGGTTCACCCCCGACAAGTCCGTCTCCGTCGACTCCAACCTCGAATCGCTCGCGGCCCTCGGCCGCTCGCGCGCCGCCGAGCTGGCGAGGCTGCCCAAGCAGGTCGACCTGGTCGCCGTCCACGACCCGACGATCGCCAAGGGCTTCTCCGGCGCGGTCCCCATGGTCCTCACCGGCCACTCCCACCAGCGGTCCACCGAACTGCTGCCCTCCGGCACCCGCGTCCTGGTCCAGGGATCCACCGGTGGAGCCGGTCTCCGCGCCCTGGAACACGACGAGCCCACCCCCGTCGAGGCCTCCGTTCTGTACTTCGACGCCCACACGCACCGCCTGCGGGCCTGGGACGACATCACCCTGGGAGGGCTCGGCGAGCAATCTGTTCAGATCCAGCGTCACGTTGAGACCGACCCTGGCCGTACAATTTCTCCTGTGCCGACGATCGCCCCGTCTCCAACGGGGTCGGTCACCGCCACATCGACGCCGTAGGCCGCAAACCGCTTTGGCATCGGGGGCAAAAGTCCCCTATGCTTCAGAGGTCTCCAGCGGAAGACGGCGACGGAACGAGACGAGAGTCTTGAGCCCCCATCGTCTAGTGGCCTAGGACACCGCCCTTTCAAGGCGGCGACACGGGTTCGAATCCCGTTGGGGGCACGGTCGGGCCAAGGCTCGCCAGGGAAACGGCAGGTCGAAGACCTCCGAAAAACTGGTAGGCTAAGCAAGGCAAGAAAGACCGGGACAAAAGCCCCGGAAGCAAGGTCCTGTAGAGCAGTTTGGAGTGCTCGCCACCCTGTCAAGGTGGAGGTCGCGGGTTCAAGTCCCGTCAGGACCGCTCTGGTAGGTGTTCGATCCACCACCGAGGTCAGGTAGCTCAGTCGGTACGAGCGTCCGCCTGAAAAGCGGAAGGTCGGCGGTTCGACCCCGCCCCTGACCACAGCAACTGAGCAGCACAAACGCCCCGAGTCGATTACGGCCCGGGGCTTTTTGATGTCCGGTGACAGCAACGTCATCCGATTACCGGTGAGCGTGAGACACGTGGATGATGTCCAGCCGAAATTCCTGCTGACTGACGCGGATGGGCAAATCTGTGGCTCCTGTCTTGATGCCGAACGCGTCTTCGTCGAGGTACCGGAGGACGACGAACGTGGGACCGTCGACATCCTGGGATGCCTTCCCTCCCAGCGACTGCGCGACTACCTCAACGGGTCCAAGCGCCACCGCCGGAGGAATCCGCTGGGGCCGGGTGCGCTCCGGATGCTCGATACGGCAGGGAATCCGCTCGCGGAGTTCTGGATGGGCGAGATCATCGACTGGTGGCCCTCACCGCTCGGTCGTGAACGGGTGGACCTGGTCGCCCACTGCGGGGATTACGTTCCCTCCTCCCGTACGCGGCATGTCTGGGAGCGCTGGTGTACGGCCAGGCCCGACCGGATCAATCAATGGGCCGGCTACACGGGGGCGGACAGAGAAGAGTGGCTGACCATCGTCTTCCACAACAGCCGCTGGCGGACAGGTCACTCTAATCGCCCATCGGGACGCACTTATGATCTCGACGGAACACACGTCATCGACAAAGTGAGCTTCTACCTGGCGATCGGGGAAGCGGTCAACGGGCCGGGGGGTTACTTCGGTTGGAATCTCGACGCGCTGGACGACTGTCTGCGTGGGCATTTCGGGGCGGAGGCGCCTTTCACGCTGATCTGGCACCGTTCGCATATTGCTCGGGAATCTCTCGCCTTCCCGTTCGAGGGAGTGGGTGCCAACTCGACCTACTTCGATGTCATCCGCACCGTCTTCGAGGAGCACGAGGTGGATGTCGTGCTGTGGTGATCCTCTGTCGCCCGGATGTTCACCACCCTGCGGGCCGATCCGGGATTGCCGTCTAATGGCGTGATGCCCCGTCCTGATCTGAGGACGGGGCATCAACGGTCGGTTGATTCAACCTAGGGCGTCTCCGAGCTTGCCGAGGGCGTTGCGCTTGTCGTCGAGGGTGACGTGGGCGTAGATGGTCATGGTCACTTCGATGTCGCTGTGGCCGACGATGTCGCGGACTACCTGGGGCGGCACGCCGAGGTTGAGCAGCAGGGTCACGCAGGTGTGGCGGAGATCGTGAAAGCGCATGTCCCCGAGGCCGGCGGCCTTGCGGATGGCTCCCCAGCTTCGCCGGAGGTTGTCCGGCTCCATGGGCGTTCCACGCCGGGACGGGAAGACCAGGCCGTGTTCCTCCCAGTCGTCCCAGCGTTCGGAGCGTTCGGCGAACTGCTGCTTGCGATGCGCCCGGAGTGCTTCCACGCAGATGGAGGGGAGCGGAACGGTTCGCTCGGAGTCGTTGGTCTTGGGCCGGACGAACTGGAGACGGCCCTCGACACGCTGAAGGGTCTGGATCACTTCGAGTTTCGCGCCGTCGAGGTCAACGTCTACCCAGCGCAGCCCGAGGAGCTCCCCGCGCCGCAGCCCGAGGCAGAGCGCCAGGACGTAGAGAGCGGACAGCCGGTGCTCGTGAGCGGCCTTGAGGACCAGGCGGGACTGAGGAACGGTCAGGCCGCGGTTGACCTTGTACTTGGGCACCGGGACCTTGACGAGCTTCGCCGCGTTGCGCGGGATGATCTCCTCTCGTACCGCGGACTCCAGGGCGTTGCGGAGTACGGCGTGCACGGACTGGACCATGCGAGTCGACAGCCGTGACTCGCAGCACTCGCCGTCCTTGAGCGCGCAGCAGACGGGAGTCTCCCGGGAGGCGTCCCAGCCGTGCTTGCAGCACTGGCACTCGGTGCGGGTCCGTGTGATGAACAGCCGGACCTCTTGGGCGTTGAGCTTGCTCAGTCGCCGCTTGCCCAGGCCGGGGATCAGGTGCAGCCGGACGACGCCCTCGTAGCCCTGGTAGGTCTTGGGACGCCGTTCCTCACGGACGATGTACTTGAGCCAGTAATTCAGGTAGTCGCCGACCGTCCAGTTCTCGGAGGAGACGGGGATGCCCTCGTCGGAGTTCTTGAGAAGCTCGGTCAGCTTCTTCCGCGCCTCTTCCTGGGACCGGGCCGAGCCCTGCACCCGCTTGACGGCTCCGCCCGTAGTGGGCACGAAAGCGGCGTAGCCGTACCGGCCGTCCTTACGAGGCCAGATGCTCCCCTCACCGTTGGAGCGCTTCCGCATGCGGCGCTTGCTCTGCCGCTTCGGTCCTTCCTCGGGCGTGCCGAGCGCGGTCCTGGTCATCACGCCGCCTCCATCAGGTTGTGGATGCACTCGGTCACCGCGTCGACCGGGATGAGACGGCGACGGCGGATCTTCAGGCTTCGGATCTCGTTCGAGCGGATCAGGCAGTAGAGGGTCCACCGGCTCACCCGGAGGCGAGCGGCGGCCTCGTCGACGGTCAGGAGTTGCTCGTCATCCATGCGCGGCCTCCGGCGGGAATGCGGGGGGAAGCCGATCGGTGCCGCTCAAGGCGGCGGCGAGGAGCCGTTCACCAGCCGACAGGCCCTGTCCGGCGTAGTCCCAGTGGGAGGTGACGAGCACGGTGTCTTCTTCGAAGAGGGGGAGTCGGCCAGTGCTGATGGCCTCGTCGCGCATGTGGTCGGCCCGTTCGGCGCGCAGATCGCCGAGGGTGGTGGAGTAGCGCCGGGACTTCGTGGAGAAGTGGCCGCGGAAGCCGAGCATGTGAGCCCATTGCACGAGCCGGAACTCGGTCAGCTCGTCGAGGACGCCCAGGCGCATGCACTCGGCGATGAGCCGACGAGGGTGGTCGCGGATCGGCAGGGCGGTCAGGTCGTCGAGGAGGTTGATGCGCCGGTCCAGCGTGCCGACGCACTCGGCGGCCTTGGTGGCGTACTTGGCGATGTAGGCGGCGACGGCCTGTTCGGAGAGGTCGCCGTTCATGGTGATCTGCCGGACGTCGAGCTGAGCACCCCACCGAAAGACCCGCGTGGGCTCACCGGGAACCTTCGGAACGGTCACCGCGACCGCCGAGGCGGCATGCTGTACGGCGTCCGTCATCAGGTCGGCTGTCGCCCAGGCAGGGGGAGCCGTGACCGGTCCTTCCGAGCCGTCGAGGCGGATCACGGCGTGGAAGTGGACGACCCCGCGCCGCTGGTACTCGGCCACCTTGGCGAAGGAGATGACTGCCTGTTCCCGTAGCTCCTGCTGCGTCAGTCCGGCGTTCTTGGCGATGCGCCGGCGCAGGGCCTCGGTGAAGCGCCGCCACAGCTCCGGGGACATCGCGTTGAACAGCACCGAGCCCGCGTAGTCATAGCACTCCGGGCACAGCGGCTCACCGAGACACGGTTCGTCGGCCCTGTGCCGGGCGGTGCAGGACATGACTCGCCCGTGCGGGCACGTCTCGGCGTCGCGACGGGCGTGACACGGCAGGACCTTGCCGTTCTTCTCCCGTCGTACGTGCACCGGTCCGAAGGACGGCGCGGTGAGCGTAACGAACAGGCAAGGGTGCGCGCTCACCGAAGCCGGGACGCCCTTGCCGCCGACCAGGCCCGCGCGCACCAGCTGGTAGGTGTCGCCCCGGTAGGTCTCGGCGCAGGACGGGCAGCGGGTCGCGCGCCGGGTCTTGCAGGCCACCCGCAGTACGCCGTCAGGCTCCAGATGGGTGCTGTAGCGGTGCAGGAGTGTGCCGGTCGCGCGGTCCCAGTGTTCGACCTTTCCGCGCAGGTGGATCGGCTGTCGGCAGCCGCCGGTCCGGCGAATCTGGGAGGCCCAGCGTTCGTAGTGGGGATCGCGGAGCCGGGAGATCATTCCGGCTACCGCGTGTGGATCGGGCAGGGTGGGCAAGATGGGTTCCGTCCTGTGCAGAGTGATCTGTGAGGGATGGCCCCCGGCGTGGCGCGGAACTTGGCGGTTGTGTGGCCACGCGGGGGGCGCTCACGGCTATGCGCCGTGGTTGTCGATCCCGACGCCGTCGCAGTCGGGGCAGGTCTCGCCGTCACCGGTGACGCCGGTCCCGTTGCAGGTGCAGCAGCGGTAGCGGACCACCGGGAGCAGCTCGGTCTCGGCGGGCATGGAGAACTCCCTTCACGCTGTGCGCAGGTGGCGCAGCAGGTCGGAGGCGAGTTGGCCGGACACGCCCAGGCGAGCGCGCAGCAGGTCGAGGGTGATGGGCTTGCCGTGCTTGGCGTGGTGCTCGTCAGCCACGCGGCGGGCGTAGTCGAGGAGCGCGGGAGACGGTTCGGTGCCGTCGCCCTGGTCGTCATCGGGGACGGGGAGGAGAACCGGAACCGAGGTGACCGACTCGGGTACGGCCATGGCCGGGGATGGTTCGGGACGGGGACCGGTCGACCGGCGTTCCAGTATCGAGACGGCGATCAGGAACGCCGCGGCGGGAGTTCCAGCGGTCAGCCAGCCCCATACAGAGGGTTCGGCTTGATGGAGGTTGGCGGCCAGGGACAGGACGATTCCGGCGACGAGGACGAAGGTCGGCCAGGTGAGCGGGCCGGTTCGCTTGCGGCCGGTCTCCTTGTCGCGTTGGCGCTCGCGGGCGGCCATGACGCAGGTCAGATCGACGCACACGGCCACCGCCCAGGCCATCCAGCCCGTCTGCCCGTGATCCACCGCTGTCTTGCGTACGTGGGAGAAAGAGCCGGCACCGGCGATGAGCGCCAGGACGATGACGGGACCGGAGTCCAGCAGCCAGGAGGCGAGGCGTCGCATGGTGGTCAGCTCTTTCGGAGTTCCGGGAGTACGGGGTCGGGGGTGAGGAACTCGGCGAGGTCGGCATCGGTGACCTCGGCGCAGTGGGTACCGGCCGTGATCTCCGCCCAGGACGGAGTGAGACCGGCGTAGGTGTGAGTGGCGTCTTCGGCGGCCCGCTCGGAGACATAGAAGGAGCGCGCCCGGTACCACTGGCCGTCCTGTCCGGCCACGATCGCGACACCAGGTGTCTCGGAGGCGATGGCCCGAGCGGAGACGAGCGCCGCGGGGTCGAGGTCGCCGAGGGTCATGGTCGCGGTTTCGGGATCGTTGACGCGGTGGCAGATCCGTCCCGAGCACTGAGCGCGCAGCGCAGTGACGCCGGGGCCGAGGTCGGAGCCGATGCGCTGGCCGCAGCAGAAGAGATAGATCCCGAACGCCCGCCCGAGCTGGGCGACCCGCAGCAGTGCCGTTGAGGTCTTGGCGATCTCGTCTTTCTCGGACTTGTCGGCCATCAGCTACAACTCGGCCAGCTCGTCGACCAGGACCACGACGGGAACCGGCCGCCGGTCGCTGGAGAGCTGCCAGATGTTGCGCGCTCCGGCCGTACGGCACGCGGCCATCCGGTCGGCCATCAGCGCGACGAGGTCATCCAGCAGCCCTACGCATTCGGTGCGGGAGGTGGCCAGGGCCGATAGGCGACGTTCGTAGGGGGTGAACTCGACCCCGCCCTTGAGGTCGAAGCCGACGAGCGCGACCGGTTGCGGGGAGAGTCCGATGATCAGGGCGTTGGCCAGGTTCGACTTCCCGGATTGGGTGGCGCTGGCGTTGAGCCAGTGCGGGACCGTCCGGAAGTCGATGACCCAGGGGGAGCCGGTCTCCAACCGGCCGACGGTGACCTTGAGGAGTTCGGTCGAGACGGGAACCTGACTGATCCGGACCAGCGGGTCTCGGGTGGTCGCGGCGAGGGTGACGCGGCCCCGTTTCGTCGACGAGACGCGTACGGCGTGCACGCGCCAGGAGTGCGCAAGCCGGTCGGCAACTTCGGCGTAGTCCTCGGGGATCTGCCCCTCCAGGAGGCGGATCGTGACGCGCCAGCCGTGACGGGTCGGCATGGGCAGCCACATCCACGGTTTGGTGTCGACCGCGACCCGCTGCAGGCGTCGCCTGACGCGGACGAGGCCGGTCGAGGAGATCAGGCCGGGGACGGCGCTGAACCAGAAGCGCTGCCGCTTCTTGGTGAGGCCGCAGCCTATGGCGACCTTGCGCCAGGTGAAGCGGACCGTGACGGCGGTCAGCGGGTAGCCGAGGCACAGCCAGAAGGACCGGTAGTGCCAGCGGCGCCAGGCCCAGAGCCCGGCCACCGAGGTGGCCAGGACTCCGAGCGTGAGGAGAAGACCGTCAGACACCGCGTGCCTCCGCGGTGGTTGCGGCCAGGAGTGCCGAGGCGCGGTAGGCGATGCCCCAGCGTCCCGACAGTTCCCACGCGTAGCCGACCAGGCCGACAGGCTTGACCTCGTTGCCGGGGAAGACAGAGGGCTCCCCGACGACACCGATCTTGACCAGCTCGATCTTGCCGAAGGCGTCCTCGACGGAGAACAGCACCTCGTAGACGGTCTGGCCGCTTGCCTTGTCGGTCTTCAACTCGCCGGTCTCCTTGTTCACGATGCGCGGGCACGGAGCCTTCACGCAGATGAACTGGAGCCGGGAGACGTCGATCGGGATGGGGATGTTGCGCATGCTGAAAACACCTCTCGTCTGCCTGCTGAGCAGGGCATGGGGGACGAGGGAGATCGCACGCCGTCAGAACCGAACGCGATAACATCGAAGCGCCAACTAGGGTGCTGACCGCATCCGGCCTGGGCGGGTCTCCCGCTCAGGCCACTTTCATGTGTGGCCTGTCTCCGCTCTTCAAGAGCGGTCTTTCGGTATTTGCCCCTGAAACGCAGAAGAGCGTTTGCGTTGGGCTGTCACCTCCCTTCCAGGAGAGTTTCAGCGTCAACACAAACGCTACCTCGCACCGCGAGTACCTGCTAGTACTTTTAGTATTAGTGCACGTACTTTTTCTACACTCCGACTCGGTCGGCGAGTTCCCTCAGCTCAGGCGAGGGCGGGTCCTGCATGGTCAGCAAATCGGACACAAGCTGGTAGGTGATTCGGTGGTTCCTTATCTGCTCCGGTGTGATGGCCTCGGCTTCCAGCAGTGCGGACACGGCCTCTGCGACCTGACGACGCTGGGCATGCGCGCGGGCAAGGTCTATCTGGAGCCGAGCGCGCCGCTCACTCGAAAGCGGCGAGGTGTCGACCGCCGTCCCGACCCGGAGCGCATGACCGGCGTCTCCCAGCTCGACCGCCACCGCCACCTCGTGAAGCGCGACGTTGGCCGGACCGAACTCGGTGTTGTAGTCGTTGCGCCCCTCTTCCAGCCGCGCCGCGACCTCACGAGCCCGCGCCAGGTGCTGGTACGCGGTGTCCGCCTCGTTCAGCCGGGAAGCGGCCACGGCCCGCTGCAAGGTAAGTCCACCCCACAGCGACATCGCCTCGGGCTTGCCCTCGTCGACCATGAACCACAGAGCCTCGGCAGCCGTGCGAGCCGTTTCCTCCACCTGGTCGAAGTGACGCGCGCCCAGGAAGACGAAGCCGAGCCGGAAAGCGCCGGCCGCCATCATCAGCGGGTTACCCGCCCGCTCCGCGGCGACGATCGCCCGATCGGCGGCGATCCACGCGGCCTCGGGCTCACCGAGCTTGGCGAGCGCGGCCGAGCACGCCTGGTAGGTCACCGCGAGCAATTCGAACAGCTCCGCCCGCCGCTCCTCGGGAGCCGATCGAGCAGCGGTCTCAAGTGCGGGTATCAGACCCCGCAGCAGGTCGGCCAGCTCCACATATCGGCTCTCGTGCGTCAATTCCCAGGCTCGATCGACCCGCGGCTTGATGTCCGACGTGGCCGGGACGGGTGCCGAGTGCAGCATGGCCCGCAGGGAGTGAGCCCCCGACAGCACCAGGCGCAGACCGGCCGTCCCCGGGATCTCCTCGGCGGAGGCGGCAACCACCGGTGCCTCCGCGGCCAACTCCGACAGCGGGATGTCGAGCGCCTCGGCGACCTTCTCCAGGACCGACATGCGATCGACCTTGCGCACCCCGCGCTCCACCTGCGAGATCCACGCCACCGACCGATCGACCAGTCGCGCCAGCTCCGGCTGTGACAGGCCGCGCCGCTTGCGTTCCTGGGCGATGCGCCGTCCCAGGGCTCTCTGATACTCGGTGCTCACCCCGCCGTTCCCTTACCGGTCTGGAGGGTCAGCCAGTCGACCTCGGTCGAGGTCAGCAGTGCTTCCCGAGCGGCCAGGAACCGCTTGGTGTGCTCCTGCTCCTCGTGGGTGTCGAAGGCCGCGCGGTCCCGGTAGAGCTCGTAGAAGATCCGCTGGAGCGGCTGGCCGTCGACCCGGTGCGATGCGTACACCAGCGTTCCCGGCTCACCGTCGCGGATCTTCTCGATGGTCTCGCCGACCAGCTGATCGAACGCCTCGGCGGTTGCCTCGTCCTTACAGGTGAATCGGACCATCAGACCGAACATGGGTGTCCTCCTTCGTCGGAGCCTCTACGAGATCAGTACTTATTGTGCGGTGCAAGTACCCCAAGTGGCTTGCACTATAAGTACTGTACTCGTACTTTAAGTATCAGTCACATGGTGAGTTGCCCCTGACCTGCTTGATCGCGAGGTGAGCCGACGATGACCGCACCCTCAGACAGCTGTGAAGGCGCTGGAAGATGGCACCGAACCTTCCCGGGAGAGAAGGAACAGGTGCGAGCGGCCCGCCGCTTCGTGAAAACTCGCCTCCCCGACTATCCGGACGCGGAACTCATCGTCAGCGAGCTGGCGACCAACGCCGTCGAGCACACGCGCACGGGACAACCGAGCGGCCTCTTCACCGCGACCGTCAAGCGTCACCCCGACGGCACCGCCCACATAGAGATCGCAGACCAGGGCGGCCCCGCCGCGTTCGGCCTCCCCACCCCCAACCGCGAAGGCGGACGAGGGCTCTACCTCGTGACCGCTCTCACCAGCGCATGGGGAGTCAAGGGCGACGCCGCCGGCCGAACGGTCTGGGTCGAGCTACCCCCGCCTGCTCCATGAGCAGCACACCCCCAGCGCTACGCGCTCTCCGCGAGCGCTTCCCCGCCTGGGCGTTCCTCTACAACCCGTTCGTGTACCGGTGGTTCGCCCTTCAAGGCCGTACGACCATGCTCACCGCCGACACCGCCGAGGAACTCGCGGCCCGCGTCGAGCGCTTCCAGTCACGCCGTCCCTGACCAGACCTCAACCGCGGCGATAACCAGCACCACCCACACGATCACAGGCGGCTTGCGGCCTTTGCGGCTCGGGCTATCGACTAATAAGCCGATAGCCAGCTGATTCTGTCCTTTATCGGCGATCATGTAGCAGTGGTGACTCCTCCTGATCAACCGCCTCCTCCGTCCATGTCTTCCTCGCCGTCTTCGCCGATGCATCCCCGTCGACGTCTTGGTGCCATATGGATAACAGTGATCATCGCCTGTGCGGCTGTCATCACAATCGCCGTGATCTTCCAGCCGGTCGCTAAGAGTCCGACGGCGGAAGAGCCAGCACTGACGTGGGATCGCGACCCCGTCGTATCGGCGGCGGTCGGTCAGGTAGATGGACGGCCGGTTGTCGTCACCGGTGACCTGGACGGCATAGTGCGGGTGTGGGACCTGGCCACGCGTCAATTGGTGGGCAAGCCGATGACCGGCCACACCATCATGGTCTCGTCGGTGACGGTCGCTCAGGTGGACGGCCGATCGATCGCCATCACGCTCAGCGTGGACGGCACGATGCGGGTGTGGGACCTGGCCACGCATCAACAGATGGGTGAGCCGATGAACGGCCACACCGGCAACATGGCGGCGGTCGGTCAGTTGAAGGGACGGACGGTGGTCGTCACCGGCGGCGCGGATGGCGCGGTGCGGGTGTGGGACCTGGCCACGCGTCGACCGGTGGGTGAGCCGATAACCGGTGACACCGTTGAGAGTGTCAGTGCGGTGGCGATCACCCAGGTGAAGGGGAGGCCGGTTGTCATCACCGGGGGCCGGAACGAAACGGTGCGGGTGTGGGACCTGGCCACGCGTCGGCTGGTCGGCAAGCCGATGATCGGCCACACCAACTCCCTGGAAGCAATAGCGCTCGGCCAGGTGGGCGGCCGACGGGTCATTGTCACCGGAGGTTCAGACGACAGCGTGCGGGTGTGGGACCTGACCACCCATCACCTGTTGGGACAACTGAGCGGCCATGTCGGTGTTGTCCCTGCGGTGGCGGTCGTTCAGGTGGACGGTCGGCCGATCGCCGTCACCGGCGACCTGAAGGGCACGGTACGGGTGTGGGATTTGACCACGCTTCGACTGCTGGGCAAGCCGGCGACCGGCCACACCGATTCCGTAAAGACAATAGCTGTCACTCAGGTGGATGGTCGGCAGGTCGCGGTCACGGTCGATGACGACTACAGGATGCGGGTGTGGGATCTGCCTGCGATACCGCGGCAACGATAAGACGTGATCGCCAGCTCAAGGTAATCGGTACCGCTGCTCCATGACGCTCAACTCCACCAGCGCCAACCCAGGCCTCCCCACGCGATCGTCAACGATCACCAGGAAGGCAGGTCAGCCGAAGGGGTGTAAAGCATCAGCCGAAGCCGCACTGTCAAGCATCAACCGAAGTAGGACAACAGAGTCCGCCTGCACTGGATGAGAACTTTCTCTACGTCTTTAAAGGCGACCCGCCTTCGGCGTCTCGCCGCGCGTCGGGCGGTCGCTGGCCGCGCTGCGGCTCTTCGGCCGGTCGCAGCCAGCGCCGCCCACGCCCCTACACCGCCGGAAACAGCAGTCAACTCACGTTCTCGGAACGTTGCAGACTACGATCCGGCGTCAGCTCTCTCAAATATTCCGCTTCCTCTCGCATGCGAGCTGCGTCGTCAGCACGTCCCAGTTCTGCGAAGGTGAGGCCGAGGTTCGCCAGGGAAGTGGCGAGGTCGGGCCGGTAGCGGTCTGGGTAGCGCTCGGCCAACTCCCGGCGAATGGCCACAGCCTCTTGCATCACCGGTAGCGCCTCAACCAGACACCCTACCTCCGCGTAGTGGGCACCGAGGTTCGCCAGTGAAGTAGCGAGAGTGGGTAGGTGACGGTCGGGAAGGAGTTCGCCCAACTCCCGACAGATGGCCACAGCCTCCTGCTCGGTCGCCAGTGCCTCAATCGGACGTCCCAGTTCTGCGAAGGTGAGGCCGAGGTTCGCCAGGGAAGTGGCGAGGTTGGGCCGGTGGCGGTCCGGGTGGAGTTCGGCCAACTCTCGGTGAATGGCCACAGCCTCCTGTTCGGCCGCCAGTGCCTCAGCCGGACGCCCTACCTCCGCGTAGTGGGCACCGAGGTTCGCCAGGGAAGTGGCGAGGTTGGGGCGGTGGCGGTCCGGGAGGATTTGGGCCAACTCTCGATAGATGGCTACAGCCTCTTGCATCACCGGTAGCGCCTCAACCAGACGCCCCACCTTCACGAGGTGGACACCGAGGTTCGCTAGGGAGGCGGCGAGGTTGGGCCGGTGGCGGTCCGGGAGGAGTTCGGCCAACTCCCGGCGAATGGCCACAGCCTCTTGCATCACCGGTAGCGCCTCAACCGGACACCCTACCTCCGCGTAGTGGGCACCGAGGTTCGCCAGGGAGGCGGCGAGGTTGGGGCGGTGGCGGTCCGGGAGGATTTGGGCCAACTCTCGATAGATGGCCACAGCCTCCTGCTCGGTCGCCAGTGCCTCAGCCGGACGCCCCAGCTCTGAGAACCTATTGCCGAGGTTCGCTAGGGAGGCGGCGAGGTCGGGCCGGTGGCGGTCCGGGAGGATTTGGGCCAACTCCCGGCGGATGGCCACAGCCTCCTGCTCGGTCGCCAGTGCCTCAATCGGACGTCCCAGTTCTGTGAAGGTGAGGCTGAGGTTCGCCAGGGAGGCGGCGAGGTCGGGCCGGTGGCGGTCCGGGAGGAGTTCGGCCAACTCCCGGCGGATGGCCACAGCCTCCTGCTCGGTCGCCAGTGCCTCAATCGGACGTCCCAGTTCTGTGAAGGCGAGGCCGAGGTTCGCCAGGGAGGCGGCAAGGTCGGGCCGGTAGCGGTCCGGGAGGATTCGGGCCAACTCCCGGCGGATGGCCACAGCCTCCTGCATCACCGGTAGCGCCTCAGTCGGACGCCCCAATTCCGCATAGTGGGCACCGAGGTTCGCTAGGGATGCGGCGAGGTTGGGCCGGTGGCGGTCCGGGTGGAGTTCGGCCAACTCTCGGCGAATGGCCACAGCCTCCTGTTCGGCCGCCAGTGCCTCAGCCGGACGCCCCAGCTCTGAGAACCTATTGCCGAGGTTCGCTAGGGAGGCGGCGAGGTTGGGCCGGTAGCGGTCCGGGTGGAGTTCGGCCAACTCCCGGCGGATGGCCACAGCCTCCTGCATCACTGGTAGCGCCTCAGTCGGACGCCCCACTCTCGCGAAGGTGAGGCCGAGGTTCGCCAGGGAAGTGGCGAGGTTGGGCCGGTGGCGGTCCGGGAGGATTTGGGCCAACTCTCGGCGAATGGCCACAGCCTCCTGTTCGACCGCCAGCGCCTCAGGCGAACGCTCCAGCTCTGAGAAACGATTGCCAAGGTTCGTCAGGAAAAGGGCGAGGTCGGGCTGGTAGCGGTCCGGGTAGAGTTCGGCCAACTCCCGACAGATGGCCACAGTCTCCTGCATCACCGGTAGCGCCTCAGCCGGACGCCCCAGCTCCGCGAAGTGGTTACCAAGGTTCATCAGGGAGACAGCGAGGGTGGGCCGGTAGCGGTCCGGGTGGAGTTCGGCCAACTCTTGATAAATGGTCACGGCTTCCTGTGCCACCGGTAGCGCCTCAACCAGACGTTCCACCTTCGCGAAGGTGATACCGAGGTTCGTCAGAGAGGCAGCGAGGTTAGGACGGTGGCGGTCCGGGTGGAGCTGGGCCAACTCTTGATAAATGGCCACAGCCTCTTGTGTCACCGGTAGCGCCTCAGCCGGACGCCCTAGCTCAACGAAGGCGAGGCCGAGGCTCGCCAGGGAAGTGGCGAGGTCGGGCCGGTGGCGGTCCGGGTGGAGCTGGGCCAACTCTCGATAGATGGCTACAGCCTCTTGCATCACCGGTAGCGCCTCAGCCGGACGCCCCACCTTCACGAAGTGATTGCCGAGGCTCGCCAGAGAGATGGCGAGGTTGGGGTGGTAGCGGTCCGGGTGGAGTTCGGCCAACTCTTGATAAATGGTCACGGCTTCCTGTGCCACCGGTAGCGCCTCAACCGGACGCCCCAGCTCCGATAAATGGATCCCTAGCATGGATAGCCATCGTGCCCGCTCTGCACCATCGGTATCGGTTGGAACGCTGTCTAGCAGTCGTCGGACCAGCAGCGCACGGGCCTCCGCCAGGATCAGCGAGGGATAGGGCAGGATTTCGTTTAGGGCCACTAGCGTCTCTCGCGAGGCTGTGATCGTTCCCACCTCGGCGGCTACGATTGGTAAAAGCTGCTGCAAGATTTCCGCTGCAGTGTCCAGTTCCTGGGCCGCTCGTGCCAGCGTCATCAGAGCGCGTCGCCTCTGTTGTATGTCTAATCCTTCTAGACATGCCTTCAGCAACGTCGTCGACCTGCTCAGCTCCCGGGTGACGTGCAACTCCGCCAACCGGTCTGGCCGCAATCGCCCCAGCCACTCCCGATCATCATCGGGTGGATACAACTCCCGCAGCCAATCGGCCACCCGCACCGAGGCCACCCCGTCCGGCACTCGACCGGCCACCTCGGCCGCCTGCTCCCGATTCGCGGCACCCAGCAGGGTGGCCGCTGCCACGCTCTGTCGTACCGCCTGCTCGCTCAGCCCGAATGGCCCCTGCATCAACCCCTGCGCCCGCGCGCTCTGCACCCAGAACCGCCGCTCATGACCGAGAACTTCCTCCAGAACCTCCTCCACTCGCACCGCCCCACCCGGCGACATTTGCGACCGGGCCGAGCGCAGTACCATCACCAGCGCCGCCGCGTGCAGGTCCAAAATCCGCTGTCTTTCCTCGCCCAGTACCAACTCAAAGTGCTCCGGCGCCGCGACTCCCAGTGCGGCGGCGAAATGTGGCACCGCCGCCGCTACCAGTTCCCGATCCGAGATGTCCGCCTGGACCTGCTCAGCCAACTCCATCTTTTCGGCTCCGGCCGCGGCAACCATCTGCCGAACCCGCACCGATTCGGCTCCTAACTGTTGCCACCACTCCCCTGCCGAGCGCGCGAGCAACAGCACCTGCACCTGTCGCCCTTCGTCTCCGGCCACCTCTCGCAACATCCCAGCTAGTCCGGTCCGCGTTTCTGCGTAGTCCACAATCAGCAGCACCCGGTCGGCCGAAGCCTCCCGCCACCGTTGCAATGCCTCGGCCTCGGTGTCGTCGGCGACCTCCACCACTCCCCACTCAACCCCGAGCCGGCGCGCCAGCTCCACCGCCAGCCGCGACTTGCCCACCCCGCCTGGCCCGGTTACTAGCCGCAGCCGCCCCGCGTCGGCATCCTCACACCAGGCCAGCAATTCGGCCAGCTCCCGTTCCCTCCCGGTAAATGGCACCACCCCTCGCGCTGGATGCAGCAACGCCGCCGCCCCACTTACCTGCGGCATCAGCTCCGCTACCTTCTCCACCGCCGCCCGCGCGTCTTCACGCGCCCGAGAGCGCTCAAGCAGGGTTGGCGCGAATGCCCCGCCTACCCCGCCGAACACCGCCCCCAGCACCGTCACCCACGCCTTGCCATCCGACAGCGCGGCCATCGCCGCCCCTGCCACAGCCATCAAGACGATCAGAAAAGCCCGCCACCATCCCGCCATACCGTCATCTGTAAACCACACCACCGGCTACTGAGAAGGCCGTTACCCAACCGCAAACCAGACAGCGCAGATCGTGACGATCGCCCACTTCGCTTCTCACTCCGCATGGCCGGGGCGATCGACTGCCGCGCCGCTTCCGGTCCTCGGGGCCCAGAGGCCCCTGCGGTCCGGGTCGGCTTGCCACCGAGCAAGCAAATTTTCGGCGTGCTAATGCAGTGTCGAAAATTGAGGATGGCGATTCTACTGTGGGTGGTCTGGTGCTTGAGGAGGTCCAGATAATGAGGTTCTCCATACGGAGCGGTCTGCTGGATTGGAGGACTACAAATATTTACGCCGGTATTTGATTAAATAGTGCCCGGGAAAGGTTGCCGCCTACTTCGTAGGCTCCACTCTCTAAAGCTTCCGAGCTGACAGACTCGTCCGGTTCAGTGCGGTAAAAGCCAACTGAACGGCCAAAGCCCAACGGTTGGGCGCGGGACCGCGAGCGATGCGGGTCAAAGGTATCGACGCTGATTAGTTCGTTCGACGGCACGCCGGCTGCCACGACGACATGTCCCTGTTGGATGATGCCCAGCGCTCCTGTCAAGCGCAGCATCTCAGCGAACTGCTTGGGTAGCACCTCGGAATCCAGAATTGAGCCCATCTGGTCCCTGGGGAGCGTTGCTCGGGTGGAGATCTGCCCCGTTTTATACAGCCGAACTTCCCTGATCTCCCCGTTCTGGGGTTTGTCCCATGCGCGACGCCGATCGTGCTCGATATTGACGGCAGCGTGATCCTGAGATTTGAAAAGGTTGAGTGCCTGGTCACTCTCGATGTATTCGGTCCTGCGAACCCGACTCACCAACGAATCAACGAATTGATTCATTTCGCGAACCGAATATCCAGGGTGATCCATTGGTAGGACGTGTACTTCGAGCAGAGAGTCTTGGCTGCTAACGGACGAATTTACTTTTTTGCCATTTGTAATCCAGATTAGGGGAGGCTGCTGAGTCAACCTTCTGAATTCTAGGGGAGATGGTTTCGAATCCAGCTCGCGCAAGCCTTGGACGACCTTGGTCTGAAGTTCCACGCTGTTGGAGAAGGAGTCCCGAAACACGCCCGTCGCGTACGCTTCCACGGTGCGCGTAAACTTGTGCTGGTCGGGCTCGAATATCACCCCGCTCTTGCGGTAGACCAGTCGTGGCTTCCCCAGGCGTTGCGCGTGCACCCATTCGTCATGTGTGGCCGACTGTCCAGTTTCGGGGAAAACGTGGCCATAGTTGGGACCTAAAAGGAGCAGACAGACATCCGCGGACTCCAGGGCGGCCAGGCATGCTTCCCTGCTCGGGGTGGCCTGGGCTGAGAAGTCTTCGAAGCGCACTGGCGTATGGCCCAGCGCGGTGATCAAGCCAGGGAGGGAGTCGCGCTCTTCCTCCAAGCCCTTCCGTACGCTGCTGATGAAGACTCTCACGATATGGTGTCTTCACTGGTCGAGGTTCACTTGGGAACCAGGGCGGTCCGTGCAGCACATAGTATCCGAATGCAGGTGAGGCGGAGTTAATGGCCGAGATCTCGGACGAAGCGATACGCGCCTACTGGAAGGAGCATCGGGAGCAGTTGCGCCAGTGTGAGACTCAGCGCTCGACGCTTAGCAACCTTCTGATTATCATCACGGCCGCCTTGAGTGCTCTGATCGTTCAGCAGCGCTTCTCGCT
>NZ_JBPJSR010000046.1:0-29766 GCF_051390675.1 Streptosporangium heterodermiicola | reverse complement strand
CGGCGGCCTGGCGGATCGTCAGCCCCCCTGAGAGCAGCGTCTGGGCGACCTCGACGACGCGGGCGCGTTCGCGGCGCCGGTCTTCTTCGGTGGGCAGGTCCATCCGGGCGGCGTGCTCGGCCGCCCCGGCCTCCAGCATCTGTCCGGCGCGCACCAGGCAGGCGACGCTGCAGTACAAACCGAGGCGGATGTGGCGGCCCTTGCCGCCGGGCGCGCGCTCCAGCAGATACCAGCCCGCCGGCACCCACACCCCGCGTTCGGCGCGCTGGCAGATCCGGCAGAAGAACGACCGCTCATTCTCCTGGTGGCCACCGCGGGTGGCGGCCAGGCCGCCGCGGCGACGCGAGGCCGGAACCAGATGCTGCTCGTCGCTACTCACGGCCCCCCACCCTGCCAGAGCGACCCCACCGCCGAGGGCTGCAGAGCCGGCGAGCGACACAGCGGAGGGGCCCTTCCGACACCGAACATGACACAAGCCATGACAACAACCAACGATCAAGAGCACAAAAACAGCACTCAACGATCAATCAGACAGCATCACAGCAGCACAACCCATAGACACCATATGAACCATTTGTCAGACTCATCATCACAAAATACAAAGATCACAAAAAAGGATCTTGGACCTAAGGTATCTGGCGATACGAACGGCCTGCGGCCGCAGGAGCTGGCGCTGAGCTGGGCGGACGTGAAGGGGGTGGTTTTGGTGGCGCGGGTGAGCACGCTGGGGCCGTCCATGGCGCAGGTCGACTACCGCCTCCAGGAAGGCGCCGGCTGTCAGAGTCACCACCTGGTGCGCGGTCAGGAGGATGGGCAGATCTCCTACCGGCTGGCCGGGGATCGCCCGTTGATGTGGATCGGCGACGGGTTGCGTGAGGTCGGCATCACCCCCGGCAGCACCCTGAGCGCCGACCAGCACGATGCGGCCCACGCTCTCATGGACGGCCGCCACCCGCACACC
Source organism: Streptosporangium heterodermiicola (assembly GCF_051390675.1). Lineage (NCBI taxonomy): Bacteria > Bacillati > Actinomycetota > Actinomycetes > Streptosporangiales > Streptosporangiaceae > Streptosporangium > Streptosporangium heterodermiicola. The sequence continues at coordinate 28,805 of NZ_JBPJSR010000046.1, read as the reverse complement.
GGCCAAATCCTGATGAAGGCGAAACGGGCTGTCGACCCGCGCGCGATGCTGCCCGGCGGCCCGCTGCTGGGCGCGCTGGAGAAGGCCGCGGCCGAGCGCGGCGTCGCCGACGTCGCCGCCCTGGTGGCCGGTAACAAGGAGATGGCCAAGCGCGCGGTGCGGCTGGCGCGGGGTGTGCGGCGCAAGGGCGAGGCGTACGTGATCCCCTACGACGACGCGCGCCGCCTGGCCAAGGCCGCCGGGCTGGACCTGGCGGCGGTCTACGACGCCGACCAGCTGGCCTTCGCGCGGCGCTGGCGTGAGGCGCGGGTGCGCGTCGGCAACCGCGGATATGACCTCACCCTGGACCTCACCAAGAGCATCAGCGTGCTGCGCGGCCTAGGCGCCCCGGCTGTCTCCGCGGTCGTCGACGAGGAGTTCACCGCCTCGGTCATCGAGACCGTGGATGCGGTGCAGGAATGGGTCGCCTACGGCCAGCGCGGCCACCAGGGCGACGGTCGGCTCGCCCGTCGCGCGTCGAGCGGCGGTCTGTTGGGGTGGGTGATGTGGCACCAGACCGCCCGCCCCGTCGGCGACGCCATGCCCGATCCGCACCTGCACGCCCATGTCCAGATCGCCAACATGGTGCGCGGAGTCGACGGCAAATGGTCGGCCGTGGCGGCCGGGGGTAAGGACCTGCACCGTCACGCCCACGCCGCTGATGCCTTCCTCAAGGCCCGCCTCCGGCGCCGGTTGACCGAGAACCTCGGGCTGCGCTGGGAGCGCGACGCGCACACCGGCGCGTGGGAAATCGTCGGCATCGACGAGGAGATGCGCACCCGTTTTTCCAAACGCGACGGCCAGATCAAGGAACTGCTCGCCGAGCACGGCCTGGCCTATGAGGAGGCGCACCCGCACGCGCGCAGGGTAGCCAGCGCCACCAGCCGCCAGGCCAAGCACCGGCTGCCGGACGGGGACCGGCGCGCTGACTGGCACGCCCAGTGCGCCGCTGACGGTATCGACGCCACCAGCACGCTGGCCCAGTGCATCCACCCCGGCGAAGGCCTCCCGCCGCGGCCCAGCGCGCAGCAGATCGCGGAGTGGATCTGGCGCCCCGGCGCCGGGCTGACCGCGCACACCAAGACCGTCAGCCACGCCGATGTCCTGGCCGCCGTCGCCGACGCCTGCCCCGATGGCGTCACCGATCTGGCCGACCTGCAGGCGCTCACCGACGCGGTGCTGACCCACCAGCCCGCCGTGCGCCTGGCTGAGGCCGGGGCGCGGCACCTGGTGAACGCCGCCCGCTACACCAGCATCGACATCCTCGAAGCTGAGCAGCAGGTCCTGCACATCACCCGCCAGCGCTACGGCCAAGGCATCGCCGTCGTCGACGGCCCGGCGATCGCCCTGTCGCTGGAGACCTTCCAGGCCGCCCACGGCGTCGTATTCTCCGCCACCCAGCACGCCGCGCTGCACCGGCTGCTGGCCGATGGCCACGGCGTCGAGGCGCTGATCGGCGTTCCCGGCGCGGGCAAGACGATGCTGATGGCGGCCGCCCGGGTGGCGTGGGAGAGCCGCGGCCTGGTGGTGGCCGGCGCCGCGACCGCCGCGGTGGCGGCCGCGAACCTGACCGCCGAATCCGGCATCGTCGCGCACACCGTCGCCACCTGGCTGCACCGCATCACCACCCCCGGCGGCCGCGGCTTGGACGGCGTCGACGTCTTGGTCCTCGATGAGGCCGCGATGGTCGACGACCGCGACCTGGCCGTCCTGCTCGCCGAGGCCCACCGCACCGGCACGAAGGTGGTGGTGATCGGCGACCCGTTGCAGCTGCGTGCGGTTGGCGTGGGCGGAACCTTCGCCGCGGCCCACCGCCAGATCGACGGCCTGGTGCTCGACGAGAACCGGCGCCAGCGTGACCCGATCGAGCGCCAAGCCCTGGCCCAATGGCGCGACGGCGACCGCGCCGAGGCGCTGCGTACGTGGAGTCGCGGCGGCCGCGTGCATGCCGGACGCGACGCCACCGACACCCTGAGCGCGCTGCTGGCCGACTGGGCCGCCGTGCGTACCGGCTACCGCGACGACGTGCACGACGAGCTCGCCGCCGTCCTGGTGCTCGCTGGCACCAACGCCGAAGCCGACCGCCTCAACGCGGCCGCGCGGGCGATCCGCCGCGAGGCCGGGGAGCTGTCGGGGCCAGATGTCCGGTACCGGCTTCCCGGCGGGCGCACCGTAGAGCTGGCGGTCGGTGACCATGTGCGGGTGCGGGCCAACGACTACCGCTCCCGCAGGAGCAAGGGGCGACGTGCGGACGTCCTGAACGGATATCGCGGCGTGGTGGTGGCCATCCACCGCGACCGGTCGGTGGACGTGCAGTGGCGACGGCTCGGCGCCGACGGCCCGGCCCTAGTCGTCGAGCAGGTGACGCCCGCCTACATCGCCGCCGGCGGCCTGAGCCATGGCACCGCGATGACGGTCGCGGCCGCCCAGGGCCTGACCAGCCACCACACCCTCATCTACGGCATGGGATTGGACCCGCACACCTTGTATGCGGCGATGAGCCGTGACCGCATCAGCGCGCACCTGTACCTGCCGCGCACCGTCCTGGAGTCCGACGCTGATCGCGCCCGCCACGGCGAGCCGCGCAACCCGGCCGAGGAGCTGCACCGCGCCCTGGATGCCTACGCCGCCACCCTGCAGGGCGACCGCGCCGACCACCTCCTCACCCCCGAGCCCGAGCCGATCGCCGCGGTGCGGACCCGCGAACTGGCCACCATCGAAGCCGAGGCCGCCCAGTTCGTGGCGCGGGCCCGCGTGGCGCTGCAGGAGGTCACCCGCCCCGATCGCCCGCACGGCCTGCTCAGCGATGCGGCCCTGCACGCTCGCATCACCGCGACCGCCGCCGAAGCAACGACTCTGGCCGGGCAGGTCGCCCAGCAACGGCGCCACGAGCGCGAGGAGGCCGACCAGGTCGCCGCCATCGGCGCCCAGGTGAAGACCGAGCTCACCGGCGAGCGCGACCGGCTGGCCCGCGCCCTGGACCAAGCGCACACCGCCGGCGGCCAGCGCTACGACGCCCAGGAGGCCTATCAGCGCGCCCAGCAGCGCGTTGCCCAGCTGCAGGCGGCGCTGGCCGAGAAGAACAGCGGGCTGCGCGCCTTGTTGCCCAGCAGCCAGCGCACCCGGCTGCAGGAGAAGCTGCAGGACGCCTCCGAGGCGATGACCCGGGCCGCCCGCCGGGCTGAGGCCGCTGCCCGCGCCGAGCAGGCCGCGCTGCACGCCGCCCGCCATGCCTCCCCCTCGTGTTCGAGCGTGACCGACCTGCAGGCGCGCCACCGCCTCCTGGGCGACCGGGCGTCCTTCGCCAGGGTGCTGAAGGAGACGATCGCTGAGCGGGTGGAGCAGGTGATGCCGGGCCTGGCCGGCCGCAAGCGCGCCGCGGCCGCCCGGCTCAGCTTCCGCACCATCGCCGACTCCCCCGCCGGCCAGTACGAGCGCGCCACCGGCCAGCTGGCTTCCTTGGTCGCCGAGCGCGACCACCGCCACGGGCTCGACCAGGAGGTGCGGCGCGACCAAGACCGCGCCCGCCGCACCCCGGCCGCAGCCCAGCAAGTCCGCACCCGAAGCGAACAGGCCCGTGCAGGCACTGAAGCGCAGCAGCGCCAGGCTGCTGCCCGCTCTGCCCGCCGGACGCCCACCTACCGCCCACCGACCACCAAGGGCCCCCGTCCGGGGTTGGGTCTGTGACCCACGAGGGCGCGGTTCCTGGACGTTTCCGGGCCCCCTGTGGGCGCGGATCAGGGGTGTGGGCTCACCGCTGATTGCGGAAGTGTGAAGCGGGGGTTCGCCACTGCAATGGCGAACCCCCGTAGTCCTTTGACACCCTGCCTGGTCAGAACAAGAGCGACATCAAAGGGTCCCGCTGAAGCGGGACAGAGCAGACAACACCGAGCTCAGCTGCGATGTTCCTGTTATGACGTCATTGTGCTGGCCCCGGGCAGTGCCTCAGGGGGAGCCGAGCACCTTTGAACGCTGCCGAACGCCACCGAACACCTTCGACGGCCGGCGGGCAGCGGTGGGCAGATCTGAAGCAGCAAAAGCGTCGTTAGTGGAAAATGAGAGTTTTTGTTCTATTTGTCTGATTACCGGGAAGGGCGGATTTGCCTCGGGCTGTGCGGCATCATGACTTGCACGCAAGGCCGAATGAGGGCTGCAACCCCAGGCCGCGCTTCCCCCTGTATCCCTGCCTGGTCAGGCATGAGAGCTCATGAAAGGTGGTGCTGCGCGTGTACGCGCCGCCCTGCATCCGCACCCCCCACACCGCAGACGTCCCGGTGTGGCGACTGGTCTTCATCATCGTCTTGCTGATCTTCGTGATCGCGGCCCACCTCTTCGGCATGGCCATCGAGGTGACCCTGCTGGTGATCACCACCATGACCGGCGTGGTACTCCAGCTCACCAAGCCCGCCGCGAATCCACCAAAGGCCCTGTGATGGATCCGAATCCCTCGACGGGCCTGCCGAAGCTCACTCCCGAGCACACCTTCGCCATGGAACGAACCGTGCTGAGCAACCTGCTTCAGCGAGCAATGTGGGGCAGCGGCCTGACCCCGAGCCAGATAGCCATCCAAGCGCGGATACCGACGAGCACGCTGTCGGCCGTGATGAACGGGAACAAGATCCCCCGCAAGGAGACGCTGGAGAGCATCGTGGAAGCGTGCGAAGCCGTTCCCACGCTGCGATTCGACATCCGATACTCCTGGGAACGGCTCAGGGATCTTCAACTGCGCTCAGAACAGCCCTGTGAGACCGAAAGCTCTGAGACAGAGAATCCTGACCCTCCCACCTCTCGCGCCGGCGCGGTCCACGAGGGGACCACGTTCCAGGAGAAGGACTCCCTGCACCGGTTGCGTGAAGACGCGTTCGGATACGGACTGAAGCCCGACCCGCTGACGGCCACCACCAAGGAGGAACTCCTCGAACTGATGAGGGACTTTCAGATCTGGGCCGGCGAGCCGTCCTACCGGGAGATCGCCATCAACGCGGGCAGGACCGTAGGAGCCAGCACCCTGTGCGAGGCGCTCGACGTCAACAAGCCCGCCCGCCTGCCCTCGCTCAAAGTCGTCACCGCCTTCATCCACGGCTGCGGAGGCAGCGAAAAGGACCTGACCCATTGGACGACGTCTTGGCGCCGAATCCGCATGGGCAGGACCCAAAGCAACATCACCCGCCTTCCAGGCGCTGCTCGTCGGCACGCAGGTTAGAACCGGTCAGGGGGCGGCTACCCACCTCTCGGCCTTCACGATCCACTCAATGTGGGTGGGGGCCATGGGGGCCGCCTCCGAGGGCAGGAATGTGGTCGTCGCGGCCCGGAGTATGGCGGTCGGCTCCGCGGCCCTCAAGGCCCCGGGTCCTCGCTGCGCTCGCCCCGTGGCCTTGACCGCCGCAATCACCGACCGCCTTATGGGCCACCACGACGACCACCCGGCCCGAAACGAGGAAATGAATCTACGATGTAAAGGGGCTGGGTGGTGCAGTACCTCGCGCTTCGTGGTGGGGAGGAAAGCGGGCAGGGTGGTCCGGCAAGGGCCTGACGAGGGCCTCGGGGCGGCGTAGCGTCGGATTATGGCCGAAGAGGAGCACAAGGACCCGCCGATCTGCGGTACCTGCTTGGGTGCGGGCGGCGAATGGATCGACCGCAACGGCAACAGCACCAAGCAGAGCGTCTGGGTGGCGTGCACCTCGTGCGCGGGGACGGGGCGGCAGTGAGCGACCCGATCACCTGCCCCGAATGCGACGGCGAAGGCGGCCAGCGGCTAGGCCGCCTGCGGATCGCGTGCCGATTCTGCCACGGCCGGGGCTGGGTCGGCGCCGAGCACGAACCCGCCGAACCTCCCCCGCCGCCCGCCGAACGGCCACCGGCCTGGGAGCACCGCATCTGGTCCGACTCCGCCACCGCCGCGTTCCCGGGGTGCCGCTACTGCCTGGGCACGGAGACGGTGGCCCACGTGGACGCGAGTACTCGCACGCTGGTGATGACGCCCTGCGGGTGCCGTACGGCCGGGAGCTCTCCGGCCAGCGCGTGAGCTGGGCCGACTGCCCAGCTGCTCCAAGACGCGGTGACCGCCGCGTACTACCGGCAAGAAATCAATGATTTTTTTCGGCCTCCAATCGCACTAGCAGGCCGAGATCAAGTAATTGAATAACCCAAGGTAGAGCGTTTCTGTAGGCCCTCGTTTTCACAGTCATTTAGCGTCCTGACCTGGGCATTTAATGATCAATTGGTTCTCAGGAAAGTCTTGCGTGCCCTAGGCTCCTGTACATGATCCGCGCATTCGGCGGATTCCGCCGGACGGTTCGATAGGCATCCGGCGCCACGCCAGAAGAAAGGGCAAGAGGTGAACGAAAAATCCTCCGATGAAAGGCCGCGGCGCGACGACGCGGAGGCAGACAAGGAGGCCGCGCGGTACTGGAGGACGCGCAGATACTACGTCTACCTGAAGGGGGTGGCGTTGGTCATGTGTGTGGTGCTCAGCCCGGGTGACGTCCCCCCGGTCGACCCCTTCATGTAGGGCGTGGAGGGGCCTCCTGCCGGTCGCGGCTTCCCAACCAGCGGGCAGGAGACCCCTCCACGAGGGTATTCGCCCGGTGCGTGGAGACACGCACGCCGGGTGCGGCGGGCGGGCCGGGGAAACCCACCGGGAGTAATCACGGCAGGGCGCCCCGGTCCGACCCAACACGGCACCCCAACCCGGTGGCGATCGCCAGCGCCCGCCTGCGGATCGCGTCCAGTGCTGCCGCCAGGTCCTTGCCAGCCAGGCCGCGCACCCCGTCGAAGTGCTCCAGCACCCACGCCGCCCCTGGACCGAGCACCCACGTCAGCCCCGCGACCAGGACCACGCTCAGCACCGCGAGCACGAACCAGGGAAAACCTGGCCACTTCCTCATGTCTTCAGGCTGATCGGTCCGCGCGCCCTTCACACCGTGATGGCCGTCGGCGATGGCCAATCGTGACCGGCCACCGAAGGCGAGTAGCTGACCTGCACCGCGTCAGCAAGATAGGCAATCAGTTGATAACTAATCAGTCACCGCTTTTGACAGTGAAATGATTTCACCTAGGAGAACATAGGACGATAGGAACAAATACATGGCCTCGGGGGCTGCGACATCGTTATGGACTCCAGTCGACACACGGGCGTATATGTCGCTAACAGCACGTTTAAGTCGATCGCCCTGGCTCTTGCTGCTTACGTGGTCGTCGATATGTGCCTTGAGTCGGTTGAGGCGCTGCTGATCACCAAGTTTGATGGTGTTACCTTGGCCGTCCGTGCGTGTAGACAGCGTCGCCGGGAAGAGGGCGTCAGCAACCGCGTCGATTAGGCGTCGGACACTGTTCATCGCACCGGAAATCGATTCGGGGTCACCGGCAGAAATGTTAGTATACGCTGATTCAAGCTTACGTAGAGCCTCTCCAGGAATTCCAGCAAGAATAGCGTCAATATCGGCTTTCGCCGCATCAAACATTTCGCCCTGGTGAGCCGAGAAGCGCAACAAGTAGAAGTGCTTTGAAGTGAAATTGTGGAGCACATTTGTGACGGTAGTGAGAACGCGTTGATACTGTACAACGACGTTGCGGATGCTGCTTATGTGGGCGCGAGTTTCGCGGAGGGCAATTGAAGCATATTCTCCGGAAACGTCTGGCAGGCGAAGATTCTTTAGTTCTTCTTCAAGCGTGCCGACGAAAACCGAAAGGCTGGCTGCGCCGGAGTACAACGCCCCCTCCTTTTCGGTGCCGCGCATAGTCATTCGCCAGTATTTTCCGTTGAAGTCTTTGGCGTAGTAGCTGCCGAGTTCCCTGCTAATCCATTCGGAGAATTCATCGTCCTCGGTCAGGCGTGAGAGTCGAGCGCCTTTTAAGAGTAATTTATCCAAAGGTAAGCGATCCAGCTCGATATCAGCTAGCAGTTCATTGGCTAATTCCAGGGCATGCGAGCGCTCTTCGGGTGTCATCTAACCTCCTTTGAGGATGTGGGCTGAGGAGTCTACGCGCCGGAAGCTCAGTACTGCAACAGTTTTTATATTGCAGGGAAGACCTCTATTGGTTACGCCCGTGTCAGGGTGTTCTTGGACAGGCTACTCGGCTGGCGTCCACTGACCCCTCGCCTCCACTCCATTGAGGGCGAAGCATTGTGTTTCTGCGCTGAGTGAGCAACGCCTCTCGGGACGTAAGGCTAGGGTAGAAGTCGTTGTTGCCGTCGATTAATTTTCAATCTCATATCGTTTGCACAATTCAGATTTCATTGTGAATGAGAAAGTGGCGCGAGGTTTGATAACCTGCATTGGTTGCCTGCTAGGGAATTTTCATGTCCACGAAACGGCTGTAATGGCCTTGGAATGCCACGGTGACTGTGGCAGCCGGTCCATGTCGGTGCTTGGCGACAATCAGATCAGCTTCGCCGGCCCGGGGTGACTCCCGAACGTAAACATCCTCACGATGGAGCAAGATCACTACATCGGCGATGTGTGCAACTGCGCCTGAATCACGCAGATCGGTATATAGCGAAGGGGCCCTGTCGAGACGATTTTCCGGCTGGCGGTTAACCTGCGCCGTCACCACGATTGGGATGCCCAGGCGCATGGCCAGCCTCTTCAACGCTAAAGTGGCCTCGGTGACCTCTCGCTCCCGGGTATCGCTGCGTATATCCGCTCGCATGAGGTGCAAGCTGTCTACCGTTACTAGCCGCGTCCCGTGCTCGGTATGCAGTCGGGTGACTTGCTCGCACAGCTGTGTGACGGTCCAGTCCGCAGGAGTGGCGATGTGCAAGGGGGCACCTGCGATCTTGTCCATGACCCATGCCAATCGCTTCCAGTTATCGTCGGTTAGCTGACCACCCCGAATGGCGTGCATAGAAATACGTGCTTCTGCCGCGAGTAGTCGCCAAACGAGATCTTTCTGCAAGGACTCATAGTTGATCAGGAACGTCGGTAGGTCATGTCGTAAGGCTGCGGACCGACAGAAATCGTTGAGCAATGTAGTGGTGCCTATCGCAGGCCGAGCGGCTACCACGATCAACGTCCCCGGATGCAGTCCTCCGCCCAGCAGTGCATCAAGATCCTGAAACCCTGTTGCGACAAGCGTGGGATCTCCTTCTTTGCTGGAAACAGCCTCCATCGCGTCCAAAACGCCAGGCATTATCTCCAGCAGCTGCCGTGGCTCGTCTACAGCCGAGGTGGCATTGGCTTGCTCAGCGGTTGCGGGCTGATCGGCGGGCGAAGGTGAGTCCATGGTCGATCACCATAAGCTCTGAGAGCCTACGTCGGACGCGGGTTTCTGCTCTTCCGTACGCGTATACGCGAGCCTGCTCGGGTGAACTGCCAGTGGAACCTTCACTCTCTCTCGGTTGAAGGCGTGGCATCCCCGACATGGCCACTCAGCTGCATTGGTGGATCTTCATCTCTCTCAGTGGATAACTTACATTATCCACTGAGTATCCCTATGATCTCAGTGGATAATGTCGCCCTGGGGTGTTCGGAACCCGGGGCGGAACTCAGTGGATAATAAGGAGCGACGCCGGTGATCACCTCTCCCGCTGTCCCGCCACGGCCCGGCGCGGCCTTGGTCGGCGCGCTCGACGAGCTGGAACGCCTGATCGAGCAGATGAGCCACGCGCTGACCCCGGCGATGAGCCACAGCTACAACGCCCGTAGTGACCACGGCACCGGGGACGGCTACACCGAGACGATGTGGCAGCTGCTCAAGGCCTTCACCTTCACCGTCCAGGCCGCCCGCGCCGGGCACGTCGGCGACGCGGCCGAGGTCCACGACGCACTGCGCGAGGTCGACGTCGTCGCCCGCACCGCAGCCGGCTACGTCCGGGGTGTCCGCGCGGCCGCGGCCGGACCGGCCGAGCTGGCCCTGATGGACGCTCCAGGGGCCGACGCGGGCCGGGACCTCGGCGACGCTCAGACCGACGTGCTGACCGCCCGGGTCGGCGCCTACTTCGAAGACACCGACACGGCCGTCGCCGACGAGCTGGAGATCTCCCTGCTCAACGCTGACGCCCGGCGGGAGGTGACCTGGCGCGGACGGCGCGGTCCGCTGGCACTGGACGGCCGCACCCACCTGGACCTGGTCGCCGCCGCCGAGACCATCGCGGCCGCCTACGACCGCTACCTGCGCGACACCGCGATCCAGGACGCCCTGGGCATCGACCCCAACGAGGCGCGATGAACGCGCCCGTCGTCCCGCTCCGCCCCGGCGCCGATGTCGCGGTGGGCGCGCAGCACGCCCTGGCCACCATGCACCGCCATCTGGATCGGTGCAAGCTGGCGGCCAACACCATCAAGGCGTACAAGCGCCAAGGCGCCGCGTACGTCGCCTGGCTGGCCGAGCACGCCGCCGCCCACCCCGACGCCTTCGCCGACCTGGTCGGCGCCGAAGCGGCCGTCACCGCCTGGCGCAAGCACCTGATGGGCGCCCGCCGATCCCCCGCGACCATCAACCAGGCGCTGGCCGCCGTCACCCTGCTGTATGCCGAGCGCGGCTTGCGGATCGACGTCAAGCGCGCCCGGGTGCCCAAGCCTGGCGAGCCTGATGCCCTCACCTCGGCTGAGCAGGGCGCCGTGGAACGCGCGGCCGCCCGGCGCGGGGAGCGGGATGCGGCCATCGTCGCGGTGCTGCTTTACGCCGGCGCCCGGGAAGAGGAGTGCGGCCGGCTGGAGGTCGAGGACGTCACCATCACGGCCCGGACCGGCGGCGTTCGTCTGCACGGCAAGGGTGATGAGGTCCGTGACGTGCCGCTCCCGCCGACCGCCCGCACCCGCATCTCCGCCTGGCTGGACGTCCGCAGCCGCGAGGCGGGTCCGCTGTGGAGCGGGCAGCGCGGGGTCCTGAGCGTCTCCGGGATCGTCCAGGTCGTCTTGGCCGTGGGCGCCGCCGCCGGTCTGCCGGGCCTGCGCCCGCACCGGCTGCGCCACACCTACGCCACCCGGCTGCGCGAAGGCGGCGCCGATCTGGCCCAGATCCAAGCCCTGATGGGCCACGCCTCGCTGGACACCACCGCCCGCTACTTTCGCGCGGGCGCCACCGAGCAGGCCGCCGTCGTCGAGCGCGTCTTCACGTAGATCCCGGACAACTCCAGTTGCTCGCCAGCCGTGTTGGCCGCATCTGGACAGTCGGTGGCCGATGACAGCCACACCGCATGAACGGATGCTGAGGGTGCCGCGCGAAGGAGTTCTCCGGCGAAGGTCGCGATAACGATCGGCCACAGCGCGGTGCACCACCGTAGGGGTTTCACGTGCGCCGTGTTTGAGTCGACGGGGTGCGAACGGTGTCGCTTCGCGCCTCCGCTCGCACCCCGTGGACGCGGCGCGCCCTTCATCGACCGGTGAGTTCAGAGCACGGGAGGGTGACATGATCGACGCCGCTGTGATCGGCCACGATAGTGGCCAGGCCTTTTTGTTCCGAGGAGATACCTACGCGCGCTACGACGTCTCCGGTGATGCGATATCCAGCGGCCCGACACCGATCACCGATGGGTGGAGCAAGCTCGCCGGCACCGACTTCGCCGGCGGCATCGACGCGGCCGCACGCGTTCAGGAGGTATCCCTGCTCAGGCCCACCCGTTCCTTCGCCTACCTGTTCAAGGGCGACAAGTACGCCAAGTACGCCCTTGACCGGGGCAACGAGATGCCCACCGCGCCGACAAGCATCGGCGATGCCTGGCCGGGCTTTCGCGACATCGGTTTTGACCGCGACATCGACTGCGCGACCGACGTCATCATGCCTGAGACGGTCGCCAGCTCCCGCCATGACTAACGGAGGCCCGCGCGAACTCCGGCGTTATTCCTTACACCGACCCGGCGATGGCCCAGGAGGTGGCGTTCGTGCGCTGCGCCTCGTGCTGGGAGCCGATGGGAGACCGGCCTCGTGAGCATGGCGCCCCGGCCTGCCGTGCGGCCGTCGACATCGCCGAGAACGCCTCCTGGAGCGGCGTGGCGTGGGAGACGGGCAACCCCTACGTCGTCGCTGAGCAGGAGATGGGGCGGGCTTCGCGCATCGTGTTCGCCCACGACCTGGCCTGCGGGAAGGTCCGCCGGGTCACCCGGTGGGAATGGCTGATCGGCATCACCGGCGATGAGCGCGAGCGGCTACGCCGCCAGCTCGACGGACGAGTTCCAACCATGGCTCCGCGCCCGCTGACGGCACCGTCATGCCACATCACGGCCGACCGGTTCGATGCGAATGACATGATCAGTTTTCGACTCGGAATCAGACGTCATGACCTGTGGGTGGATGGGGAGCCGTGCCAGTCCAGGCACACGATGGTGGCGTCATCGGCCATACGGCCTCGGCACGCGTCCAGCACCGCGGCGACCAGGGTTTGAACGACCTGCCTGGGGTGCTGATAGTGGGTATCGCGCAAAAGGGTGGGCAGGTCGACGGCTGCGGCACAACGTTCATGCATGCCGTCGGTGAGCAGCAGCAGCCGGTCACCGGCGCGCAGGTCCAGGTGCTGCACCCGGTAGGAGCCGCGCACCTCGACGCCGAAGGGCGGGTCGACCTTCAAGGGCACCTCGATCACTACGCCCTCGCGCAGGCGCAGTGGCCAAGGATGGCCGGCGTTGACGAGTTCGATGCCGGTACCGTCCAAGGCGATGCGCAGCAGTTGCCCGGTGGTCAGGGCGCCGCGACCGTGCTCCAGCATGGCTTGGTGGGCCTGGCGTGCCTGCTCGGCGAGGCCGGCGCCTGCGCGGCGGGCTCCGCGCAACGCGTTGACCGTGAGGGTGGCCAGCAGGGCCGCCTCGACGTCGTGGCCCATGGCGTCGGTGAGAGAGACATGCAACGCCTCATGATCAAGAGCGTAGTCGTAGGTGTCGCCGCCGATGTCGTCGGCGGGCACCAGGCCCGCGGCGAGGGTGAAGTCGGGCGCCTCGCAGCAGGAGGCGTCCGGCAGAAGCTGATATTGAATCTCGGCGGCCAAGCTCGTGAAGGTGGTGCGACGGTGCAGGTGGTATAGATCGGTGAAACGCCGGTCGGTGATGATGATGTACGCCAGCGCGTGCGCGGCCTGGGCGATTTGCTCCAGTACTTCCTGATCGAGGCCGGGAACGGTCACCTCCAGCACTCCGATCGGGTCACCGCGGTTACTGACCGGCGCGATCACCCTGCACCCGCCTTCCTCACCCGGAATCGAGTACGGCTCTTGGGTGCGCAACACCTCCTCGTAATCACTGCCCGCCAGCCGGATGCGTTCGGCCTCGTGCTTGCTGTGCGTCGTGGTCTGCTCGCTCACCCGCACCAGTTCGCGTCCGATGAGGTCGATGAAGAGGAAGGACACCTGCCCGGCGGCGAATCGCTCCCGCAGGTTGCGCGCCACCACGTTCAAAGACTCCATCGGCGCGGCGGCCTCCGCGGCCGCCAGTACTTCGGCCAGCCTCAGCCGTTCCTCACCCATGCCGCCTCCCCTTCCCCTCGTTCATCGGTCATATCCAGCGGTGTTCACCGGGTCAGGGCACAGCTCGGGTGCCGGCACATCCGAAGCCGGATGCGAGAGCGTGCGTCGGCGTGGCCGAGGGTGAACTCAACCACACAGGTGGCTCATCAGCCACAGCCCGAATCGGCGGGCCGCACCCAGACCAGGGCGGCCACGTGGTTGCCGCACGAGGCCGCGACCATGCCGCCGGTGCGTTCGACTGCGGACAGGCCAAGCACGTGATTGAGCGCCTCGTAGCTTGAACGAGCCGGCAGCAGTCTTGACCACGGGCAGGGACAGGGGTCCACAAGTCGGCCGGGTGCGTCGAATGGAACCGAGTGTGGTTGTGACAGGGATTTTACGATGTGGGCGGTAAAGGTAGGTGTGTTGCTGCTACGGCCTTCCTGGTGGTTCTGGTGAGATTCACAGGTGCCCCCCGCCGAACTCACCAGCGGGGTCGTGTCTTTTCGCCGGCAGGCGGTGGGCGGTCCCGGACGGCTCCGCCCGGGGCCCGAGCCGAGGAGCGGCCGATGTTCCTGCACACCAAGCACCTGCAGTTCGAGTCCAAGCCGGAAAAGCCCGACCCGGTCTACGCCCACAAGCTCCAGGAGCTGATCGGCGGCGCCTACGGCGAGATGACCGTCACCATGCAGTACCTGTTCCAGGGCTGGAACTGCCGGATGCCCGGCAAGTACAAGGACCTGATCATGGACGTCGCGACCGAGGAGATCGGTCATGTCGAGATGATCGCCACCATGGTCGCCCGCCTCCTGGAGGGCGCGCCCGCGACCGCGACCGCGAAGATGGCCGCCGCCGACCCCGTGGTCGGCGCCGTGCTGGGAGGGCCGTACGGCGGGACCGGCGGCGCCACCGCGGGAGGCGGCGGCCAGGCGCGCGGCCTGTTCCCGCACCGCGGCGGCACTCAGGCTGGGCAGCTCGACGACCCGCGTCTCGTCGGTGAGGATCAGCGCGTCGCACCGGAAACGGCTCACGTTCACCATCACCACCGGCCCGTCGGCGGCCTGGCGGCGCAGCTCGTCCGCGGCGGGCGGCGACAGGAACCGCTCCAGGCCGGGGAGCGCCCGGACGGCCTCCAGCACCTCGTCCCACTCCCTCGCCAGCCGCTGCCGCCGCGCCCCGGGGTCGGGTCCCGGTGCCTGACCGGGCCGGGCGCGGTCAGGGGAGTCCAGCGCCTCGCGTAGGGCCGCGACGCGTCCGGCCAGGTCCGGGGCGCGGCCGTGAAGCTCGCCCATGCCGCCGCGGGCGTCCATCGCCTCGCCCAGCAGCACCCCTCTGGCCTGTTCGAGCAGCTCGACCGCGCGCCGGGGGCGGCCCGCCGACAGGGCGGCGGAGGCGGCCTCGGCGGCCAGCCCCGCCTCCTCGCCCAGGCCGTGCTCGCGGTCGGCGCGGCTGAGCCAGCGGGGCGTCAGCATCGGCAGCAGCGCCACGGCGTCCTCGTAGGCGGCGAGCGCGGCCCGGTGGTCGCCGCCCTCCGTCTCCAGTCGGCCCAGCCCCTGGCAGGCGCGCATCCGCACGTAGGGGGCGGCGGCCTGGTCCGCCGCCTCGGCGAAGGTGGCTCGCGCCTCCGCCAGGGCGCCCGGGTCGCCCGAGGCGTACCGCCGGGCGAGGCTGGAGCCCAGGTTGACCTGGGTGCTCGCGCGCCAAGGGTGGCCGGGAGGCGTGGCGTCCACCGCCTCGCGCCCCGTCCGCACGGCCTCGTCCAGGAGCCGGGCGTCGCCGGTGAGCCCGGCCAGCAGGGTCAGCGCCGTACCGAGGCCGGACAGCATCCCCGCCCGGCCGGGATGTCCGGGCAGCGCGGCGGCCACGGCCAGCCGGCCGGTCGCCACCCACCGCTCCGCCGCGTCCGGCTCGCCCGTCAGCTCGAACAACCGCGACAGGCCGAGCCCGAGGTTGGCCAGCCGCCCCGCCCGGTCGGGATGGACCGGCGGGGTCGCGTCCACGGCCTCCTGACCGGCCGCCAGCGCCTCGGCCAGCGCCGCGGGGTCCCCGGTCCTGGTGGCCTTGTCCTGCAGCGCCGTACCCAGCGTGTCGAGCAGCAGCGCGCGGTCACGGTGGCCGGGCGCGATGGCCGCCACCGCCTCGCGCAGCACCCGCACGGCCTCGTCGAGCGCGCCGGAGTCGCCGGTGGCCTCGAACATCCGCCTGGCCGCCATGCCCAGGCCCGACAGGCACAACGCGCGGCCGGGGTGGCCTGCCGGCGCGAGCGCCACCGCCTCCCTGCCCGCCTTGACCGCCTCGGCCAGCGGTGCCCGCTCACCCGTGTGCTCGTGCAGCCGGCGCAGCGCCAGGCACAGGTTGCCCAGGTGGCCGCAGCGCTCGTGAGGGGGCGGCGCCGGGTCCGCCGCCGCCTCCCTGCCCGCTTTGACCGCCTCGGCCAGCGCCACGCCGTCCCCGGTCAGCTCGTGTACGGCCCGCAGGGCGATGCCCAGGTTGCCGAGCGCCCTGGTCCGGGCGCCGCCGGTCGTCCCGGCGACCAGCCGCCTGCCGAGCGCCGCCGCCTCGACGGCGTACTCTCCTTCGCCGCTCAGCTCCGCGAGGCTCAGCAGCGCCAGGGCCAGGGTGCCCAGGTGATCGGTCCGGCCCTCGGGCGCGCTCCGCTCCACCGCCTCCCTGCCCGCCCGTACGGCGTCGGCCAGCGCGGCCTCGTCCCCGGTCAGTGTGAAGACCTCCTGCAGCGCGAGGCTCAGCCTGCCGAGGTCGTCCTGCACGCCGGGGTCGCCCTGCACACCGGGGCCGTATCCCAGGCCAGGGCTGACCTGCGCACCGGGGCCGTACTTCACGCTGGGGCCGTCCTCTGCGCCAGGGCCGCTCTGCATGCCGGGGCCACCCTCCGCGCCGGGGCCGTACTCCGCGCCAGGGCCGCGCCCCGCGAGCGCGGCCCGGAACAGGCGCGCCGCCTCGCGGGCGGCGTCCGGGTCACCGGTGTGGCGGGCCAGCAGCCACAACGCCGAGCCGCGTACGGACATCTGCTCCGGGGTGCGCGCGGCGAAGAACGCGGCCGCCTCGACCAGCGCCTCCCGCTGCCCGGTCGCGGCGTGCCGGGACTGGAGGCAGCCACTGAGGGTGGCCATCAGCATGGGGCGCAGCGAATGATCCGGCGAGGTCTCCGCCAGGGCCTCCCGCAGGACGCCGATCGTCCGGTCCAGCAGGTGGAGGTCCGGCTCCCGGCCCACGCTCTGACCGGAGGCCAGCCGCAGCGCCTCGGCCAGGTTCGACAGGCGGACGATCCGCTCGGTGCCGCCGGCCGGCGCGGCCTCGGCCAGCCGCCGCATCAGCCGCAGCGCCTGCTCCGTCACCTCGGGGTGGACGTCCTCCCCGAGCAGCGCGACCGTGGCGTTGGACAGGTCGGTGAGGTCCTCCGGTCGGCCCGCCGCCGCCTCCCACATCTCGTCGACGGCCTCGCGCAACGGCCGCCCGTCACCCGTCGCCCGGACCAGCTCGCGCAGGATGTGGAACCGGTTGGCCAGATACGGGCCGCGGCCCCCCTCCCCGGCGGGGGCGATCGCGACGGCCGTACCGATCGCCCGGTCGGCCTCGAGCAGCGCGTCCGTGTCGCCGGTCAGGTCGAAGCGGGAGTTCAGGACGCCGCCGAGCCGGTTGAAATACTCGGCGCGCCGGGGGTCGTCCGGCTCCGCCGTTGCGACCGCGGTCCTGACCAGCCGCTCGGCCTCCTCCAGCGGCGCCGGGTCGGCCTCCTCCAGCGCGAGCGACCGCACCGCGCTGCCAAGTCCGGTGAGATAGGCGGGCCGCCGCACATATGTCCCGGGAACGTCCGGCAGGCCGCTCCTGCCCAGCTCGACCGCCTCGCGCAGCGCCGCCGGATCGCCGGTCAGCGTGTAATGGTGGTGCAGCGCGAGGAGGAGGGTGCAGCGGTGCACCCCGCGGGCGGGGGTGGACGGCGCGCCCGCCAGGAAGCCGCGGATGCGGGTGGACGCGGCGGCCAGGTCGCCGGGATCGCTCGATTCGAGATACCGGCCGACCAGCTCGTGGCCCTCCCGCACCTCGAAGTAGTCGCGCACCCCGCCGGGCACGGACCCGGGATCGTCGGCGTAGACCGGGGCCAGCAGCTCCACCGCCGCCTCCCGGTCCACCTCGCCCTCGCCTTCCGGCAGCGCGAGGTAGCGGGCGTAGCGCAGCCAGCCGGCTCGCTCGGCCACATACAGGGGCGGCGGGTCGCCCGCCAGGTGGAGCAGCAGCCGCACCTGGGCGAGCGCCTTGGGCGCGAGGACGTGTTCGCGCTCCTTCGTGCGCGCGAACCGGCTGATACGGAGGTTGATGAAGTGGAGCAGCTGCACCTGCCGCCACGTGCGCCCGATCGTCATGTCGATCTCATCTCCCGCGGTCCCGGCCCGGTGCGGAACAGGCCGCCCCGGGTTTAACCTGACACCAGTACGCCCCGGCGGCAACCACGCCCGGGCGGCCGGCGAAGGGTGCGCACCGGTGGCCGACGTGGCCGAGCGGATCGAACAGTTGTGCCTTGCCCTGGACGACGGCGAACTGCCCGGCTATGCCGCGCGGGCGGGCGTCGGCGAGGTGCTGGCCCGGGTGCTGGCGGCCGTCGCCGAACGCGGGCCCGACCCGGCCCTGACCCCCGACCTCGACGCGCTCGACGACGCCTTCGCCCGGTTCGGGCTGGGCATGCCGACCCAGGCCGAGCGCGCCTACGAGCCACTCGACGGGCTCGACGGTCACCCGGTGGTGCAGGTCTGGACCTGCCCGGCGCCACGCCCCTGCACGCGGATCGAGGCGGCCGCCGACACCTCCTCCCCGCCGTGCGCGGCCACGGGGTCACCCCTCGCGCTCACCCGGCTGCCCACGTGACCGGATTCCTCGACGAACTCGGCAAGAAACTCGCCGAACGGTGGCTGTCCCTGCTGGTCCTGCCCGGCCTGCTCTACCTGGCGGTCCTGTCGGTGGCCCTGATCGCGGGCCACGGGCACGCCCTCGATCCCGTCCCGGTGACCGCCCGGGTGAACGCGTTCGCCCCGGCCTCCACCGGCGCGGTCGTGCTCGCCGCCGCCGCGGCGCTGGCCGGTGCGGCCGGCGCCGGGCTCGCGGCGACCGCGCTCGGCCGGCTGACCGAACGCCTCTGGACCATGCGCGGGCGCCGGTGGCCCGCCCGGCTGGCCCTGCGGCGCAGGACGGCCCGCTGGAAGACCGCCGACGACCGTTTCCGCCGTGCCGTCAAGGCCTCGGCGCGGACACCGGACGGGCCCCGCCGGGTGGCGGAGGCCGTCGCCGCGCGGGAGGCCGTCGGACTGGTAGAGCCGGCCCGGCCCACCTGGATTGGCGACCGCCTCGTCGCCGTCGAACGCCGCGTGCACACCGCCTACGGCCTCGACCTGCTGAGCGCCTGGCCACGGTTGTGGCTGGTCCTGCCGGACAGCGCGCGGACCGGGCTCGGCGTCGCGCGGGACGCCTACTCCGCAGCGGCCCGCCTCATTGGCTGGGCGATCCTCTACCTGCCGCTCGCCGCCTGGTGGTGGCCCGCGCTGCCGCTGTCGGCCGCGATCGGTGTGACCGGCTGGGCGCGGGCCCGCTCCGCGACCGCCGCCCTGGCCGACCTGCTGGAGTCGGCGGTCGACCTATACGGCCGGGACCTGGCCGCGCAGCTCGGCATCGAGACTCCCGGCCGCCTGTCTCGGGAGGCCGGCGAGGCCATCACGATCGCCCTGCGCAAGGAACCGCCCCCGCGCCCCTGACGGCCGAGCCCGCCGCGGGCCCTTCCCGGGCTCTCGGGGCCCCGTGCCGTCCCTCCTTGTCCGTCCGGGACGGCGACGGGACCTTCCGGAGGCCCACGCCGTTCGCCCTGCCCGGCCGGGGACGGCGGCGGCCGGGGGACGCGAGGGGCCTTCGGGGGCCCGCGCCGTTCGCCCTGTCCAGCTCTACCCGTTGAGAGCCAGTGACATTGAACCCGGTGTCGTATACGCCTTCCAGCGGAACCGGCATGAGCCGCGCCGCCCGATCGTGTTTCTCACGCCCCCACCTTCATAGCCAACGTGCTGAGCTGACGGCCGCCCAGCAGCAGCATGCCGCCGAGCTGGCCACCGCCCGCGCGCAGGTCGACGCCGCCCGTGAGGCACTGACTCATGAGCGGACCCAGCGGGCCGCAGCCGAGGCCGCGCTGCGCGCGGGCCCCACGACGGGCAAGCAGTCGTGAACCAAGGCGGCGCCGAGCCCGCCTACGTGGAGGTCACCGCCGCCGGGACGTGGCCGTGCTCGGTCGCGCTCCCCGCCGTCCCGTTCGCACGCGTCCGGGCCGAGCTGGTCGCGCTGGCCCGCCGCACCGGGTGGCCCGTCGCGGCGTTCGCGTACGGCGACCAGGACGGCGACCGGGTGAGCGAGCTGCTGCCGGTCGACTGGGTCGCCCGGCGCTGCTGTGCCCGGTCGGCGGCTGCCGGATGCGCGCCTGGCCACCAACCCCCCACACCAGCCCCTGACCCACACCGCACGCCCAGGACTGGACCACCGCCAACCCTCAGCCGAGCTCTAACCGGCCCTTTTGAAGCTTGCAAGCTTTTGGATAGCTTCTCCGGCGAGCAGCGATCCGGGTCAGACCGGGTGATCGACGACCGGCAAGGCGTGGGCGACGGCCGCGCGCCACACCTCGCCCGGGGCGGTCACCTGGGCGGCCAGCTCCTCATAGCCGGCCAAGTCCTCACGGCAGAGCACCACCGCCGGGTGCGCATCACGCCAGCGCCGCAACGCGGCGATCGCGTCCTTGCTGGTGTTCCAACACGCGGCATGCACCTGTGCGACCAGGTCCACCGGAAGCCGGGCGACGATCTTCTCCGGCCAGCCGCCGTCGCGCGACCCCGGCCACCGACCGGCCCGCGGCGCCCCCGGCGGAGGCGACGGCCAGTCCACATCCCAACCGCGTTCGGCCATCTCCACCCGCACCGCATGGGTGAGAAGCGCGTCGACGGTGTCGACCAGCTCGCCCCGCTCACGCATCTGGGCCAGGTCGGCCAGCACCTGGGCGGCGAGCGTGGCCCGCTTCTCCGCGGAAGCGAGCGGGTCGATTCCGGCGCGCGCCGCGTGCAGCAGCTCGCGGCGCCGCGCCTTCTCCACGACCATCCGCGTCTTCAGCCGCGCGCGGGTGCCGGACACCACCCGCGCCATCACCGCCACCGTCCCCGCCATACCGGCGACTGTAGTGATCTAAATGCGAAAAGCAAGCTTGCAAGCTTTTCGATACGGTGTTCCTAGGGCGCGCGTTGGTCAACCGCGCTGTACAGCGGTCCATAAGCTTGCAAGCTTTTAAGCGGTTCGGGGTGCGGGCGTCTTCTACGTTGCCGGGCGCGTCGGCGGTTACGTCGTGGCGGCACGCGACGTAATGTGCGATCTCAGGCAGGTATGAAAGAACGCGCGTTGTCAGGGTATGGCCTCTGACATGGGGAAACACGAAGGTCATATGGATAAGGGTCGCTCTCGGAAGATCCAGTCTTCAGCAGACAGGAACCCGGGAGGTGCCACCAACCAGAGCGGATTCAAGCAGCGAGCACAGTCGGCTGCTGACCGCCACGAGCACCAGGACCAGGACCAGGAGCACGACGACCGCTGACATGCCGCCGGGTGGTCACAGGCCGGTCCCGGCCCACGACCACCCGGCGGACGTCAATGCGGTTCAGGTTGGTCGCTCGTTTCTGCTGTTCATTGTCGGTCGTGGTGGTTGTCGAGCAGGTGGGTGAGCAGGCCCATGGTGGCGGCGCCGGCGGCTCCGCCGCTGAGTAGCGCGGTGGGCCAGGTGGCGCCGGTGGCCAGGGTGAGCGCGCAGGCGATGGTCGTCACCAGCGTGGTAGTGGTCAAGGTGAGAAGGACGGGTACGGAAAACATCGGGGTCTCTCCTGAACGGGCATCGCCGGGGAGCCGGCGGTCTGGTCATCGGCCCAGAACGCGATGAGCTCGGTGTCGGTGAGCTCGTCGGTGGGACGGTGGGGCGGGATACGGCCGGTGATCAGGGCCCACACGGTTACCAGCAGGGTCAGCAGCTGGTCGTCGTTGTGGATCCACGGCGGGGGTGGGAAGCCTGGCCGGGTAGCGGTGACACGAAGCGGAGAGGTCAGGGCACGCGGGAGAGCGAGGGCGTGCGGCATGGACGTCTCCTTCGTTGTCGGCGGGGGTGGGGTCAACAATGGGGGCGCCGCCGGCCTGGCCGCCACCGGTTCAAACGCCTCCGGACAACACCGGATTAAATGGCTTCATATGGGCGGAAATCGTCCCCATTTTTCCTGAATTCTTGCTGGCGCGGCTGCGCCGGTCATTGACGCCGCCGACGTTTCGAAGGTTGACGTTCGTTCACGTGCGACCTGATCCGGTTGCCTCCGAGGTGATCCGCCCTGGTCCGGATCGCTTCGAGGTCATCCGGTCTCATCCGGACTCGTCCGGAGTTTGTCACCGCAGGTCAATTACCGGTTAATCCCGGACGAGGTGGAAAATGAGATCTCCCCCAGCTTGACCACCCGGTGGTGTCAATATGACTCCGACTACTACCTGTAGATCACGGATCACTTATTTCGGCTAAGGGCGATGGTTGAACAACATCGTGGTGCGGCGCTGCGCGCCTTCGTCGACCAGCTCAACGAGCTGCGCGATCTGGCCGGGTCCCCGCCGCTGGCTCACTTGTACGCGATCTCGAAGCTCATCTCTGAAGACGGCCACGATCAGCTCCTGGCCACCAGCACCACCCACGACATCCTGAGTGGGAAAAAACGCAAAGGCGCGCCACCCTGGGCGTGGGTGTCGTGTTTCGTGGCCGCGTGCACGATAGCCGCCGACCGGACCGGCCTGGACGTGCGCGGCATGGGGGACATGGAGGTGTGGGCTCAGCGATGGCGGGCGGCCCGCGAAGCACGCCCCGATCCCCCCGCGCCTGCTGCGCCTGCCGTACGGCCGATCACAGCTCAGGCCGCCTCACCCGAGCCCGCGCCCCACCCTGCGCAGCGGCCCGCCTTCACACCGGTCACGCCCGCGCCGGCGCTCCCGGCGCGGGCAGATGTGCCGCACCGCCCCGCCGCCTCGGCCGTCGTCGCGTCGCTGCCTGAGGATCGGCATCAGCTGCTGCGGATCTACGGCAGAACCGGCACTCGCCTGCTGAAGCACAGCCAGGAAGGCAACGGCGAGGACTGCATGCGCCTGGCGGTCATCGCGCTGCTGAGAGGCTGGCCCCCCGAAGCGCTCCACTGGCTGCGCCGGGCCAGCGATGCCGGGCAGACCGATGCAGCGGGCCTGTTCAACGACCCGCATCGCCTGCAGGTCGCCGCCGAGCTCGCCTGCCGCTACGGCCGCCACTACCAGTGCTTTCCCAGCAAGCTCAGTGTCGCGATGTTCTTCTATCGGCTGGCAGCCGATCACGGTCACGCCGAGGCCGCCTACCGCCTCGCGGTGATCCACCGGGCCAAGGAGGAGAAGGGAGCAGCCGATAGCGTGCTCGACCCGGCGGTCGCCGATGATCTTTTGCCGGTGACCGTTGAGCTGGTCACCGATGACCCGTCTGGTGAGCTTTCCCCGGATCTGGATACGGTGCTGCGGCTGTGCCTGATCAACGAGGTCGACGGGCCCGTTGCGGAGCCGCCCGCATCGACCGGTGATCCTCCCCCGGAGTTCGTCTGAGGCGGCCCGCTGACCCTCAGCGCTGCCCATCACCGTGAGCGTCGCCAGGCGACGGCGACATGCTGCGACGAGAAGATCGCCCCTGATGCTCGCCGTGACGAGAAGAGCAGGAGCGGGCTGGGCTAAGCCGACGATCAGGATCTTGCCCCTTCGCTTCAGGCGGGAGTGATTCTGTTTTCGTGACGACTCCTTCGCCAAAGTGTCTATCAGTGCTCGCCTTGTCACTTCAGGTGAATGCTCAATTTCTGTGATTCCTCAACCTGCATTCCACGCCGAAACGAACACCCGCGCGACACCAGGCACTCATAGTCG
Source organism: Streptosporangium heterodermiicola (assembly GCF_051390675.1). NCBI lineage: Bacteria > Bacillati > Actinomycetota > Actinomycetes > Streptosporangiales > Streptosporangiaceae > Streptosporangium > Streptosporangium heterodermiicola. Next base: position 5,407 of record NZ_JBPJSR010000046.1, on the reverse strand, counting down.
GGCTGCCGGGTGGCGCAGGCCAGGCTGCGGCTCTTCGGCCGGCCCCGACCCGCACCACCCCGCCGGCCTCTGCTCAGTTCAGGCAGGCCGCGCTGATCACGGTGAGCTGCTCATCATCGCCCGCCACAGTCAGCACCGGCATCTGCCCGCCCGCCTCGCCCAGCTGCAGCCGGTGGCGGCCCGGCGCGACAGGCTGGCCGTCGACCAGGAGGCGTTCGTCGTTGGTGTAGGCAATCGTGTCGGACACGACCAGCACAGGCAGGTTCTCATCAGTCATGCTCTCGACCATGACCCGCCTGTTGGTCCCGTGTCCGGTGTTCGAGCACAAACCTTGCGGATTCACGGCCTTGACTCCCGGGCACTGAACCGGCCGCGCCGATCGCCAGCGGGCCGGTAGTCCGTTAAGGGTTGGATCCTGCTCCCCCCGGCGCCAGCAGAGCCTGCCCCGCCGTCACCTGGTCGCCGCCGAGGGGGCTCTATACCGTCCGGGAATGGGCAAAAGCCGGGTTCGGTCCCACATCCGCACCCTGTCCAGTGGTAGGCGAATCCGGGTGCGTGGCTACTCCCGCAGGACCGCGGCGAGAGCGGCCGGAATCAGCGCCGCCGTCGTGCTGGCCATCGTCGTCGTCATGGTTGCCCTCTCTGTCCGCTCATCGGCGGGCGATCCAGCCGAGGCCCCACGGCCGGGCGTCCCCGCCGAAACCAGCACGACTCCTGCGGAGCCGGTAACCGAACCTCCACCGCCAGAGCCGACCTGATTTTCCCCGACCCGCTTTGGGAGAGGGGACGGGTGCATCCAGGGTGGGTGAGGTCAGTGGGTGATAGGCAGGTCGCGGCGGGCTTGGGTCAGGTCGGTGGTCCAGATCCACAGCCGTTGGGCGGGGGGTACCTGGTGGTAGCCGTAGGGGCCGACCTCGGCCAGGGTGCGCAGGTCCACGCACACCCGCTGGAAGGCCTGGCCGATCGCAGGGGCGGGGCCGTCATCGAGGGTGCGGGCGCCGAGTTTGATGCAGGCCCGGTACTCATAGCCCAGCAACAGGTCCTCGCCGAACTCCTGCCACGCTCCACGCTTCTCGGCCCAGGCGGTCTCGGCGTCGGCCACCAGCAGGGTCAGGTCAGCGGCCGAGGGCAGGGAGGGGTAGATGAGGAAGGTGGCGGCCCAGCCGGAGGCGACCATGTCGAGGTTGAAGGTGCGCCGCCGCGGATCATCGCGGGGCGGCAGCGGGTCGCCAGCATCGCCGGTGAACCACGGGCCGGTGTAGGCCAGCAGCCGGCCGTTGCCCTCGATCAGCTCACCGGTGGCGATGACGGCGAGTTTGCGTTGCGAGCCGTTGGGGCGGGTCAGGCGGGCGGTCACCATCGCTTGGTGGGCGGCGGCTGCGGCCTTGCCCGCGGCCAGGTGCCGTGCGGCCGCGTCCGGGGTGATTCGGGAGACCAGGTAGTCGCGTAGCTCCTGCGGCAGGGCATCGTAGGTGCCGTCCAGCAGCCGGGCCTTGGTGCGCTCCAGGGTGGCTTGCGCGGTGGTGGGATTGCCGCCGTAGGCGCTTTCCGGGGTGTCGATCGACACCATCCGGATCGCCATCGCAATCGTCGGTGTATCGCCGTCGGTCACCCCGAGCAGCTGGTAGTCGTTGGCGGGTTTGCTCGGCCCGACGAAACCAAGATCAACCATCAGTGCTCTCCTGCAAGGGGTGCGGCGACGGGGACGGCGTGCACGTTCAGCAGGAACATCGCCGTTGATCACTACTTCGTTGCCACCCATGCCGAGCCGATCACCCGCCACCACCGTGACCCTGCGAGGCATCCTCGCAGGCCCCTCCAAGAAGGGCGAAAGCATGAGTCCCTGCCCTTCAAATGAGGTACGTACTGCCGCCGGCAACGTCCGCTTGCCGACCGATGAAGACCGGTCTGTCTGCTGACCGTGGGGACGTCTGCCGCGTCGTTGCCGCGCTGTGCCCGCTATGCTGAAGGTGCGAAAGAGTTCCATGAGGGCCACCCCGTGGGGTGGCCCTCATGCTTTGTCCCGTACTTTCCGCACCGTATCTCTAGGATGGTGCGCGCGCGCTATGTGGTGCGCGGACTCTTTCGCAGGAGACAATCATGCAGAACCCTCACGCTGGCGGCTGGTCACGATGACCCTCGCGCTGCCTGTTCCTCCGGTTCTGGACGAGCTGCCCACATGGTTGCAGCCTCGTATCCCAGACCTGTTCAGCCCGTTGAAAACGCCCTGTCGGCTTTGCTGCATCATGCAGAAGGGTGGAACCAGCAAGACCACCACCACGGTCTGCTTGGCGTGCGAGCTCGCCCTCATGGGATTCAAGGTGCGAATTTGGGACCTTGACCCCCAGGAGGGCAGCGCCACCTCCTGGATGCCCCCCCAGACCGGCGTTTCTGGAACCCCCCGTAACCTGCTCCACATGTTCAAGGGAGAGGCGTCGCCGGATGAGGTGACCTATCCCACGGCGGTTCCGAATCTGTACATCGTCCCGTCGTACACGAGCCTCAAGCAGGCGGAAGTCGACAGCGAAATCGTTGGCGTTGAGCAGGGAGTCGCCTGGGGCATCGAGAACAGTACCGAGACCTTCGACGTGGAGATCGCCGACTGCGGGCCCTCGCTCGGTAAGTTGACCGTTGCGGGCATGATCGCCTGCCCCGAGCTGATCATTCCGCTCAAGGCGTCCGGGCTCGACATGCGCTCGATGACTAGCTTGAACCGGACCATCGAGCTCACTAAGAGAGTCCAGCCGAAGCTGAACCGGCGTGCTGTTCTCCTGGCTGAAGTACTGAAGACCAACCTCACCCGGGCGATGTTCGACCTCATGTGCAGGGACTTTCCCGAGGCGCTGGTGATGGGGGTGCGCTCGTCGACCGCCGCACGTGAGGCACCTCTGCCCCACATCCTGAAGCCGCTGCACGAATACGCACCTGAAGCCACCGTACGGCTTGACTACCAATTCCTCGGGGCCGCGCTTGTCGAGAGGAGGGCTGCATGAGCGGGAACCCCAAGACGTTCGACCTGGGATCGACCCTCCCGGACACCGCCGGCCTAATGGATGACCTGTTCCGCGACGGACAAGATCAGACAACGCCGACTGTGCCAGTTCAGTCCCCTCCTGCCAACGCTGACGAGACCGCCGGTTCAGGGCAAACCGAAGCCGGAGCTGTCGCTCTAGTCGATGACAAATTTGTCATCACTACGGTCGCCGACCCGTTCACTCGTAAGCTGGCCGCTGGCATCGTACCGACGCTGGAGGACTGCGAGCAGCACATCGTCGCTATTACCACACAGTGGCTCCTCGGTATTGGCCGCGCCTTGGCTGTGATCCGCGAACACGAGCGGTTTCTCGACAAGGGCTACTCGTCCTTCACCAGCTACATCCGGGCTGAGCACCAGTGGCACCCCACCTACGTCTCCCGGGTCATCGCTGATATCCCTGTGCTGGAAGCCCTGTCCCGCCATGGTGTCGATCGCGATGTGAACGAGGGGCAGGCGACCGCGCTGCGGCCCGTCTGGGAGAAGCACGGCGAGGAAGCCCTGTTCGAGGTATGGGACGCGACTCCCGGCAAACGGTCCGCTGCCGCCCTTGAGCAAACCGCCCGCGCCAAGGGCTATTTCGATCAGCTTGCCATCTCGCACAAGCCAACTACGACCTTCGCTGCGGAGGCCGGAAAGCTCCGCACGATCCTCCAGCGAGTCGTGAAGCAGGACCTTGCCCGGACCGCTGCGGGCGAAGACCCCGATGAGGTCAAGAAGGTGGTCGCCGAGCTGCGCGTCCTGCTCGACGAGATCGAGCAGAAGACGCTGTAGCGAAGACTCACTGGCCTGCAACACAAAGGGCCCGCCCTGGTGGGGCGGGCCCTTTGTGTTGCAGGCGTAGTGGTTCCTCAGTCTCTGTCAGCCCAGGGCTTGTCTACCGATCGGGCCAGTGCGTCGACCATGTCCATCCCAGGTGTGATGTCGAGAGCGCGGAGCAACATTCCCGCGCCGGCCTGAGCCTTTCCCGCTCGGCCGGTCGCGTCCGGGTTGAGACCGCGGGCGCGCAGGAGCTCCTGCACCTCGCTGACCAGTCGGGCCGCGTCGTAATACTCGGTCTCAGCCATGGTTACTCCCATCTCTTTCCGGTGATGCGTTCGTAGACGTCGATGTAGCGGGCCTGTGTGGCCTGCACGATCTCTTCTGGGACAGCTGGTCCGGGGGGCGTGCGGTCCCAGTCCAGAGTGCTTGACCAGTCACGAACAAACTGCTTGTCGAGCGCGTGCTGGGGGCGGCCGGGCTCCCATGAATCGGCGGGCCAGAAGCGTGAGGAGTCAGAGGTCAGCACCTCGTCGCCAAGCACAAGCGTGCCATCAGCGGCGCGGCCGAATTCCAGTTTGGTATCGGCGATGATGACCCCCCGTTCCGCAGCGAGGGCAGCGCCGTGGGTGTAGACCTTCAGCGTCAGGTCCCGCAGGGCTGCGGCCGTCTCGGCGCCGATCGCGGTTGTCACATCGTCGTAGGTGATGAACTCGTCGTGGCCGACGGTGGCCTTCGTGGTCGGGGTGAAGATCGGCTCAGGCAGCCGGGACCCTTCGACCAGGCCAGGCGGCAGAGAGATGCCCGATACCGTGCCGTATTTCTGATACTCCTTGAGTCCCAGTCCGGCCAGGTACCCGCGAGCGATGAACTCCACGGGCATCATGTCCAGCCGACGACACCTGATCGCCCGGCCGGCCCACTCTTCGGGGACATCGGTCGCGGAGATCACGTGATTGGGGACAAGGGTGGCGAGCTGGTCGAACCACCACAGCGACAGCTGCGTGAGGATCTTCCCCTTGTCGGGGATGGGGGTCGGCAGCACGACGTCGTACACAGATACCCGGTCGGAGGCGACCAGGATCAGATCCTCGCCGTCCAGGTAGACGTCCCGAACCTTGCCTGAATGCAGTAGTTCCACGCGATTTCCTTAGTTGATCTCGTAGTCGTAGGACTTCCAGCGGCGAGCGGCCGAAACGTACTCTCCGTACTCAATGACGCCGCCGTCCGCGTCGTAGATCCAATTGCGCCCCCGTAGAACAGGGGAGCCCACCTCAACCTGCAGGTCGCTGGCGTCTTGTTCTGTTGCTGCATCGGCCGCGAGCTGATCTCGTACCGCCTTCAACAGACGGCCGGTCGCGGCCTCGACATAGCCGAAGGTGCCTTCGAGGATGCGCGCGGTCTCCAGCAACTTGGGTGCGAGTTCGGCGAGCGCGCCATCGAACCAGGAGATCGACGCCGATACCGGGGTCTCGCCTTTGTAGGTCACCCGTTGGCGGCGAATCACCGGCGCTCCGACTGGCAGGCCGAGCGCGTCAGCGACCTGCTCGGACGCTGAGACAAGTCCGGCTTCCTCGATGCGCGCATGTTCATCGGCCGGATAGATCCGGCCGG
>NZ_JBPJSR010000045.1:0-30758 GCF_051390675.1 Streptosporangium heterodermiicola | reverse complement strand
GGCAAACGGACGGCCTTGGTAGTCCGAGACCGTTTCGTGATGTTTAGGCACTCCTGATGCCGGTGTGGTCTACGGGGAAAGAGTGGATCATTTCCCCAGATAGGCATGTCCTTGGGACGAGATCGGCGTTTTTCCGGTAACCGGATGATAACGATGAGTTGCGACGCTTATGTGACGCGGATCACATCAGATCGATGGCACCGATTTCGGCTCAAGCACGTCTAACGCGACGATTCGCGGCGCGAGACACCGCCGTATCCGCTCTCCCCGCCCCCGGAAACGGGTGCGGGACGCGGCGCCGTGCGCCGGGTCCCGCTGTGATCCAGAGACGGAAGGCCCTTCCCGGGGCCCGTGGACTACTTGTAGAGCTCGCCGTTCGGGCCGACGATCCTGCCCGACCACACGCCGGCGGCCTTGCGGTAGATGTCGGCGGTCTCGCCGTCGAAGTACGGCGAGGTGATCAGGTCGTAGCGGTCGTTCTGGTCCTGGTCGCCGAAGAGGCTGGTCACGCCGTTGACGTAGCCGAGCCGCCTGGAGCTGCTGTACTGCGAGATCCACGGGCCGCCGTCGGCGCCCGGGGTGAAGGCGCCCTTGAGGCCGACGTGCTCCTCGACCTTCTCGGCCGCCGAGACGTACTCCTTGCCCGACGTCTTGCCGTACACGTACTTGGGCGTCACGCCGCTGTAGGGCCTGTCGCCGTCGGGGTGCGGGGCCGAGGGGTAACCGAAGACGTAGACGGTCTTGCCGGTCTTCTGGTTCCAGGTGAAGCCCTGACCGCCGACGTTGTCGCCCAGGCGGCCGACATCCTTGGAGAGCAGGATGTAGTAGTGCGAGCCACGTGACCACTTCGGCCCGGTGAACCCGTTGTACTCGCTCTTGGTGACCTGCTTGACCCCGTTGAAGGCGACGCCGTTGTAGACCGTGACGAAGGCGTAGTCCTTGTCGTAGTCCTCGAAGTTGGCGAAGTCGTAGTGCGTCCACGCCGACTTGCCGACGTAGATGCCCCACGGGGTCTTGCCCTGGTAGTAGCCGGGGACGAAGACCCACTTGTCGAGGGTGTCGCTGTTGCTGCCCGGGTCGTAGACGCAGTGCCCGGCCGTGGCGACCAGGTTGCGGTACTTGCCCTGGATCGAGGTGGCCGAGCACCAGCGGTACTGGCCGTTCACGACGAAGAAGACCTTGCCGATGGTCTTGGGCAGGTTGACGTTCTTGACGCGGCCGGACGGGGCCTTCCCCGAGCCGGTCGGGCCGACGGTGCCGGGCCTGCCGTCGGGGGAGAAGCCGCCGCCGACCTTCATCTTCGGGCCGCCGGGGTCGGGGTTGTAGACGGTGGCCTTCTTCAGGGCGGCGAAGTTCGAGGCGGCCCAGAAGTCGACGACCGAGACCGCGGAGGAGTTGTTCTTGGCCAGGGGGTCCGTCGCCCAGTCGGGGGCGGCCTGGGCCGTTCCGGTCAGGCCGGTGGCGAGCAGGGCGGTGGCTGCTGCGGCGCCACCGAGGGGGAGAAGAAAGTGCTTCATGAACAAGAGCTCCTTGCGCTGCAACGTTCCCGGAGGTCCGGGAACTGCGGGACGACAAGCTACGAACCTATGCAGAGAGCGAGGGAGCAAACCCCGCATAAGGGTCTCTTAAGGTTCCCTTAAGGCGGCGTTATGATCGGGGCGCCTGCTGGGTCGCGGCCCAGTGATAGACGGCGTAGGTCGACGCGATGAAGTACGGGGAGGAGATCCTGTCGTACTTGCGGTCGGCGTTGACGTCCCAGGCGAAGCTGTTGACGCCGTTGAGATAGCCGACGGCGTTCTTGCCGTCGTAGAAGATCAGCCAGGGGCCGCCGCTCGCGCCGTTGGTGAACGTGCAGGCCAGGGCGACGCCCTGCTCGACCAGGCGGGTGGGGGCCTTCACCTTGATGGTGAGCCCGCGGCACGACTTCAGCTGCTGCCCGTTGTAGGGCCTGCTGCCGTCGGGGTGCGGGCCGGCGGGGTAGCCGAAGGCGAGGGAGGCCAGGCCGGCGCCGCGGTTGGTCGCCAGGCCCTGCCCGCCGACGTTGTCCTCCAGGCTTCCGACGCTCTCCATCTCGTAGCTGCCGGACGTCTTGCCGGCCTTCCACCTGAAGCCGTCGTGCACGGTGACGAACGCGTAGTCGTAGTCGTAGTCACCCCTGCCGACGAAGTCCTCGTGCAGGTTGAGCGAGTGGCCGATGTAGATGCCGTACGGGGTGTCGCCCTTGTCGTAGCCGGGGATGAAGATCCAGTACTCGGCCTGGCTGCCCGTCTTGGCGTCGTAGGCGCAGTGTCCGGCCGTGGCGACCAGGTTGCGGTTGGTCGCGGCCACGGAGGAGGCCGAACACCAGTAGTCCTTGGCGCCGATCCGGAAGAACACCTTGCCCACGGTCACCGGCGAGCTGCCGGAGGCCGGGGCCCGCTTCTTCGGCAGGGTCGGCTTGACGACCGGCGCGGAGCCTCTCGGCGCGGTGGATCCCTTCCCGCCGGTGGTCGTGCCGGTCTCCGCGGTCACGGCCGTCGCGGTGGCGGACTCCCCGCCGGCGGACGCCGCGGCGGCCGTGGCGCTCCCGGCCGTCGCGCCTCCCGGGGTGGCCGCCGAGGTGGGCGACGCAGACGCGGGGGGGCCGTCGTTCTTCATCCCGGGCGAGGCGGGCACGTTGTCCATCGCCTGCTTGAGCCTCGCCGGGCTCCAGTACTCCGCGATCCGCCTCATGTCGGCGCTGCTCTTGGTCAGGGTGATCGAGGTGATCCCGTTGGGCACCCCGTCCAGCGGGGTGGCCGCGGCGCTCCCGGCGAACGCGGACGTCATGGTCACACAGGCGGCGACCAGCCCGCCGAGTGCGGCCGTGATCCGCCGGGCGCGGGAGGACATGGGGTTCCTTTCGGGGGATCCTGAAGTTCGGGGAGCTACCGGAGGCGCTTCGGAGGGCTATCAGAGGCGCAAGGGACGATTTTTCCAGATCAACTTAGTTTTGGGCAGTTCGTTGGACCGATCCGCTCATACTCTGTTATCTGGTCAGTGTGGCTGAAGGTGTATAAGCACCCCGTGAAGGCCGGAAAGGGCCCGGTGCGCACCGGGCCCTTCCGCGTTCACGAGGCCCGTGTCTAGGCGGGGAGCTTCCCGGTCCAGAGGTTGGCGGCGTGCTTGTATATGCCGTACGTGTCACCGTTGAAGTACGGCGTGGTGACGCGGTCGTAGCGCTTGTTGCCGTCGCTGTCGACCGTCAGGCTCACGACACCGTTGAGGTAGCCGGTCCGCGTGCTGTTCTTGTACTGCAGCAGGAAGGGACCGCCACTGGCACCCGGGGTGAAGGCGCACTTGATCGCCTGGTGCTCCTCGGCCTTGTAGGCCGACACGACGGGCGCGGCGCCGGTCGTGCCGTAGCACCACTTCTGGGTGTGACCGGAGTACGGCTTGTCGCCGTCGAGGTGGGCCGAGGTCGGGTAGCCGAACGTGAAGACCTTCTTGCCCAGCTTCTGGTTCCAGCTGAAGCCCTGGCCGCCGACGTTGTCGCCGAGGCGGCCGGCGTCGGCCACCGTCGAGATGTAGTGGCGGTAGATCACGTACTTCACGGACGCGGTCTTCTTGATGTACTTCACCACGAAGTAGTACGTGATGGTGTAGTTGCCCTTGGCGTCGATCTTCCGGTAGCCGAGGCCCTTGTAGGCGTCGTACTCGGACTTGGTGACGTTCTCGACGCGGGTCTCGAGCTTGGAACCGGCCTTGGGCCAGTCGGCCTGCGGCAGTGTCTGGCCCTTGAGCGTGACCTTGTCGTCCTTCAGGCCGTAGACCTCACCGGTGGCCTTCTCCCAGGTCTCCTTGTCGGTCTCGGCCGCGACGGCGAGGGCGCCCTTGTACTGCGGGCCGGCCTCGTCCTCGGAGGAGACGTTCTCGACCTTGCCCAGGCCGCCCTTCTGGGTCCACTTGTCGTAGGTCGCGAAGTCGACCGTGCTGGCGGCCTCGCGACCGACCCCGCCCTTGTCGACGTGCGCCCTGAAGGTCTTGTAGTCGACCTCCTTCTCGGCCTGCTGCTTGATGCCGTTGTAGACGTTGACGAAGGCGTAGTCGTAGTCGTAGTCCTCGTAGACCGTGAAGTCGTCGTGGGTGTTGACCTTGGCGCCGACGTAGATGCCCCAGGGAGCCTTGCCCTGGTAGTAGCCGGGGATGAACACGAAGTTGCCGAACGGCTTGTTCGTGTCGGTGTCGTAGACACAGTGGCCGGCGGTGGCGACCAGGTTGCGGTACTTCGACTGCACGGAGGTGCCGGAGCACCAACGCTCCTTGCCCTTGTCGTCGACGAAGAAGACCTTGCCGACGGTGATCGGGAGGTTCACGTTCCGCGACTTGCCCGCGGTCTTGCCGCCCTCACCGGTCGGGGCGACCACGCCGGGCTTGCCGTCGGCGGCGGCCCTGGCGGCACCGGTCTTGTTCAGCTTGGCGGAAACGGTGGAGTCGGAGAGGTAGGTCGTCGCCGACTTCAGCTTCGAGGCGGTCCAGTAGCCCGCGATGGCCTTCGCGTTACCGGAGGGGGTGAGCGCCGACGACTTGATGTCGGGGTCGGCCGTGCTCGCCTGGGCGGTGGCGGGGAGGGAGGCGCCGATCATCGTGGCGGCGGCGAGAGCGCCACCGAGAGGGAGGACGAGGCGCTTGGCTCGGGAGTTCAATGGAGCTCCTTCTTTGTCATGGGTCACTCGGGACGCAACCCACGCATGCGTAAAGAGACAAGAGGTGACCGTACTCGGCAAAGATGGGTTAAAAAGCTATAAATCGGGCAAGCGGTCGGACCGTTATATTTTTGTTACTAAATCCGTGGAACCGAGAATCCTCGGAGCCCGTCTGATCTACCTGAACTTGATCGAGAAGTCCCGCGCGGGTCATGTGACCGTATGAACTGCGGAAACACCGAGGCTTCTCGGTGTCCCGCGAGAGCGACGGGGGGCAGGCTGAGCCGGCATCCGTGTCACACGTCATCTCGGGGGATCTCATGCGGCGTCTTCTCTGTCTGGCCGTTGTCGGCCTCTTCCAGCTCTCAGGTCTCTCAGGTACGGCCGTGGCGTCCGCGACGCCGCCTCGCGACCCCGGTCCCGGTTGGCAGGAGACGAGGCCTTACCCCCGCTCCGGTGACTCGGGGCCGCAGGTGGCGAGGCCGCTCCCGCTCCAGCCGGGCGAGCCCGCCCACGTCATGCCCCGGCCGGCCGAACCGTTTCCCAACGTCAGGCCCCCGCGCAACGCCAGGGCGCTCGTGCTGAGCCTCGCGCGGGGGGACAAGCCCCTGCCCGTGGCGGGCCACGCCCTGCTGCTGTGCGACCGGCCCGGCGGCACCCACCCCGACGCGGTCCGTGCCTGCGAGGCGCTGACCGAGGTGCGGGGCGATCCCGCCAGGCTCAGGCCGAGGACGGGCGTGGCGTGCACGCTGCAGTACGACCCGGTCACGGTGACCGCCAGCGGGATCTGGAACAGCCGTTTCATCCGGTTCGAACGCACCTACGGCAGCCCCTGCGCGCTGCGGGCCGCCACCGGAGGGGTCTTCGCCCTTGGAGGCGACCCTCGTCGGGCGGGGGCCGAATGGAACGCGCCCGGCGCGGTGGAGACCCTTCCCGGACCGCCGCTCCAAACGTTCCCCGGAACGATCCGGCGACCTGGTTCGTAGCCGCCGTACCCTCCGGGAGCGGCCGGGTTCGCGGCCGTCGCGCCTTCCGGAAGCGGTCAGGTTCGTGGCCGTCGCGTCTTCCGTGGGCGGTCAGGTTCGTGGGCGCCCTTTTCAACCTTTTCAAGTCTTTTCGAGCCTTTTTGAGGCAGGGCCCGGTCCTGGGACCGGGCCCTGCGCGTTGACGCTCGTTGACGCTCGTTCACCCCGGCCGGCCGAATGGCCTTACGGTCAGCCGGTCGTACGGGTCAGCTGGTCCAGCGGTTGGCCGCGGCCTTGTAGACCTTGTAGGTGTCGCTGTTGAAGTACGGCGAGGAGATCTTGTCGTACCGGTCGTTCTTGTCGGTGTCCCAGGCGATGCTGTTGACGCCGACCAGGTAGCCGGTCCGGCTGGAGCTCTTGTACTTGTAGATCCAGGGGCCGCCGCTCGCGCCCGCGGTGAAGGCGCACTTGAAGCCGACGTGCTCCTGGACGTTGTACTTCGGCGCGGCCGGCATGGCGCCGGTCGTGCCGTAGCACCACTTCATCGTGCGGCCGGAGTAGGGCTTGTCACCGTCGGGGTGCAGACCGGCCGGGTAGCCGAAGGAGAAGACCGCGTTCTTGACCTTCTGGTTCCAGGCGAAGCCCTGGCCGCCGACGTTGTCGCCGAGACGGCCGACGGTCTTGATGACCGGCTTCCACTTGTTGTCCTTGTCCTTCTCCCAGTTCACCTTGAACCCGGAGTGGACGTTGACGAAGGCGTAGTCGTAGTCGTAGTCCTCCTTCACGACGAAGTCGTCGTGCGCGTTGAACCACTTGGCCGCGTAGATGCCGTAGGGGTTCTTGCCGTCCCACGCCTGGTTGCCGTCCCAGTAGGACGGGATGAAGATCCAGTTGTCGTAGAACTGGTTGGTCTTCACGTCGTAGACGCAGTGCGCGGAGGTGGCGACCACGTTGCGGTACTTGCCCTGGATCGAACTGCCGGAGCAGTACTTCCAGCTCTTCGGGTCCGCCGGGTTGGCGCCGGGCAGGGTGAAGAAGACGCGCCCGACGGTGTTGGGCAGGTTCACCTGCTTGCTCTTGGAGGACTTGGCGCCCTCCGCGCCGATCGGCGGGACCGACCCGCCGGGGCCGTCGGGGCCCGCCGCCTTGGAGGCCTTGCCGCCCTTGACGCTCAGGTCGAGGTCGCCGGTGGCGTCGGTGGCCTTGCGCATCCGCTCGGGCGACCAGAAGGAGGTGGCCTGGTTGGCCGTCTCCGAGGCCTGGGAACTGACCACGTCCTTAGGGGCCGTACCGGCGTTGGCACCGGTGGTGGCGCCGATCACTCCGGCGATCATGAGAACGCCGGTGAGGGGGATCGTGAGGCGCCGTGCTCGGGAATTCATGAAGCTCCTTTCGTTCTCAGCGCGGAGACGGGACTTCTCCTCGCCGGGAAAACGATCGGAACGTTACTGACTGGATCGAGCGGCAGGCAGGAATTGACGGGAAAAAGTCTGAGATGGTTCCATCCGATGCTGTCTTGTTATTTAAATAGCCATTTGTTATAGCTTAACGAATAAGCATTTCCGCAGCTCATCGTGGTTGCCGGGTGATCGCAGGGGAACCGCCGTCATCACCGGTCACAGTGATTGCCGAAGGTTTCTCGGGCAACTCCGCCCCCTTTGGGACGCTGGACACGGTGACGCTCCCAATGCCGCACCCCGGTGTCCTGCGGTCGTTTTCCGGTGACGTCGTCACGGGTGATCGCGAGGGCGAGACGAATACCGGAACATCGGTCCCGGGAAAGGGATGCCGCACCACGGATCCCGCTACGTGACCTCCGGAACACGGACACCGAAACGCCACAGGGCACCGGAGCGAGGGTCCCGTGCCCCGGGCGTCGGGCGCGTCGGGTGTCGGGCGCCGGCCGCCGGGGTTCAGGACACGGGCGCCGGGCCTCCAAGATACGGACGCCGGGCCTCGCGTCACGGGCGCCGCGGTGTGACGGTGGACCCTCCCCGGTGCCGCCTCCCCGGTGCCGTCCCCTCGGTGTCCTCTCCTCGGTGTCGTCCGCCCGGGGCATCGATTCTGATTCGTGACGGTACTGACGCGGGCGCCGAGACCGCCGGACCCCGAAGATGGGGCCGGGAACCGTACCTTCTGCAGGAGGCGGCCGAGGACGTGGCCGGTGGTCAGCACGACATCATCGAGGAGAGGTCCCGGCAGGGGCCGTGGCGCTGGATCGGCGTCGCCGCGCTGGTCGCGCTCGTGGTGTGGAACCTGCTGGGCCGGGAGCGGCCGGACGCGGTCTCGCCGTCGTTCCCGCCGCCGGTGCCCACGCGGGCGGGAGCCGTCGCGGAGGACGCCCCGAACGTGCTCCACCCGAGGTTCCGTCAGAAGGGCGGCAGGGAGATCCTCGACGTGGTCTTCCCCGACGGCTCGGCGGCGGAGGTGAGCTACCCGGCGGAGCTCGGCCTGGCCGAGCTGGGGGTCCGGCCCGCGATGTCGGGCCGGCTCGACGGCGACACCGGCCCGTACCGCCAGCTGACCGTGCCGTCGGGCGGCCCGGCGGGGGTCTCCCGAGGACAGCCGATGATCAGGCAGCTGGCCAAACGGGTCACCCTCTGGCATCCGATGAGTCCCGCCGAGGGCGAGGTGCTGCTGTTCGCGTTCGACCCGTGGTTCGTGGCACTGCGCGATCTCAAGGACGGCATGCCCTTCGAGCAGCGCATGCTCTGGGCGCGCAACCTGCGCGGCAAGGTGACCAAGGGCGGCTACCTCGTGCTCGACGCCACGTCCCCGGTGCGGCTGGCCACGCAGGGGGAGATCCTCGACGGCGAGCCGCTGGGACCGCAGCTGTGGTTCGGCGGGGCCAGGGAGACGCTGCTGGTGCTGGCTCCGGTGCCGGGCTGCGACGTCACGTCGATCGAGCTCTCCGTCATCGAACAGCGGCGCCGCTTCTCCGCGGAGGCGTGTCAGGACGGCGTGTACGTCGCGGCCTCGGGAGAACGGGGACACGTCGAGCGGACCATGGCGGGCATAACCGTCAGACGGACAACGTGACGGCCGCCCGTGCGCTCGTGCGTTGCGGTCGCCGTGCGAGCGGCGGAGGACGCGCCGTTCGCGGCAGCCGTCCGAACGCGTGAGATACGGCCACGTTCGCCGCAACCGCCACGCGGAGTGTGGAATGGCCCCGTGCGCGGTGGTCGGCGTGTGGACCGCGCAGGGTACGGCCACGTTCGCCGTAACCGCCACGGGAGGGCGTGAGGGGCCTCCGGTCCCGGTGGTCGCCACGCGGAGGATGTGCGGGCGGCCCCGTGCGCGGTGGTCGGCGTGTGGACGGCGTAGGGTGCGGCCATGTTCGCTGTAACCGCCACGCGGATCGATTCCGACAACCCCCTCGCCGGTCTCACGCTCGGTGAGCGCCCGGAACCCGAGGTTCCCGGCGGGTGGACCACCGTCACGGTGCGGGCCGCCTCGCTCAACCACCACGACCTGTTCAGCCTGCGGGGGATAGGCCTCCGCCAGGAGCAGCTCCCGATGGTGCTCGGCACCGACGCCGCCGGGCTCGACGAGGACGGGAACGAGGTCATCGTGCACTCGGTGATCGGCAGCGGTGCCGACGAGACGCTCGACCCGAAACGCTCGCTGCTCTCGGAGAAACACGACGGCACCCTCGCCGAGCGGGTCGTCGTGCCCCGGCGCAACCTCGTGCCCAAGCCCGCCGCGCTCAGCTTCGAGGAGGCCGCCTGCCTGCCGACGGCCTGGCTGACCGCCTACCGGATGCTGTTCGACAAGGCCGGGCTCGAACCCGGCTCGACCGTGCTGGTCCAGGGGGCGGGCGGCGGCGTGGCCACCGCGCTGATCCTGCTGGGCCGGGCCGGGGGATACCGGGTCTGGGCGACCAGCCGTTCGGAGGAGAAGCGGGCGCGGGCCCTGGAGCTGGGCGCCGACCAGGTCTTCGAGAGCGGTGCCCGGCTGCCCGAGAGGGTCGACGCGGTGATGGAGACCGTCGGTCAGGCCACCTGGGCGCACTCGCTGAAGGCACTGCGTCCCGGCGGCCGGGTCGTGATCTCCGGTGCGACCAGCGGCGCCGTCCCACCGGCCGACCTGAACCGCGTCTTCTTCCTGCAGCTGTCGGTGATCGGCTCCACCATGGGCACCCGCGACCAGCTGGGCAGGCTGGCCCGCTTCCTGGAGCAGACCGGCACTCGCCCGCTGATCGACCGCTCCCTCCCGCTGGCCGAGGCCCGCGAGGGCTTCGCGGCGATGCACGAGGGCGACCTCTTCGGGAAGGTCGTCTTCACCCTGCCGGGGTGAGCCCGGCGGATCCCGAGAAGATCATCGGAGCGCGTCGCGGATGCGGCGGGCCGCGTCGTACAGGGCGTCCTGGGCGGTCGCCAGGGTCTCCTCGCCGACCTGCGCGGCCGCCGCGTCCCTGCGGACCTCCTCGACGAACTCGGCCAGCATCTGCCCGAGCCGGGCGTCTCCGTCGCGCGACCCCTCGCCGGTGAAGCCGTCGGCCCAGATGCGCTTCCACTCGTCCTTCCACTCACCGGTCTGGCGCTGCCAGTCGCGCTTCTGGCGCTGCCACTCCGTCTTCTGCTCGCGCCAGGCCCTGCGCGAGTCCTGCTCGGGGCCCTGGCGCACGTCGCGCGCCATCTGGGTGAGCTCCTCGCGCAGCGACTTGACCGTGTCGCGTACGTCCTCCTTGACCTCGCGGGCGATGTCGCGGACGGAGTCGGAGATCTCCCGCTCCAGGTCGGCGAGCTCGTCGAGCCGCTCGTTGAGCTCGTCGCGGCCCCGGTCGCTGATGGTGAAGACCTTCTTGCCGTCCACGACCTCGTGGGTGACCAGGCCCTCCTCCTCCAGGCGGGCCAGGCGCGGGTAGATCGTGCCGGGGGACGGGGAGTAGACGCCGAGGAAGCGATCCTGGAGCAGCCGGATCACCTCGTAGCCGTGGCGCGGGCTCTCCTCCAGCAGCTTCAGGAGATAGAGCCGGAGCCTTCCGTGGCCGAAGACCGGGCTCATGCCTGGGCTCCCTTCAGGAGAGTGACGTCGGCGGAGACGGTGTTGGCCGTCAGTGACGCCATGCCGCCACCGATCCGGCCGCCCAGTGTCTTCGCGCCGGGCTGTGCGGAGTGGTCGAGTTCGGGGAAGGCCGCGTCGAGCCTGCCCGAGGTGGAACGGATCTTGACGTCGGTCTCGACCGCGTGCGGGAGCCGGAGCACGATGTCGCCGGAGACGCTGTTCATCGTGACGTGGCCGGTCGGCGGGAGCTCCAGGTCGGCGGTGATCCGGCCGGAGACGGTGGTGACGCTCAGCCGCCGGGGGGTGCCCTGGGCGACGGTGAGATCGCCGGAGAGGCTCTTGAACGACAGGTCGCCGACCAGGCCGCGGCTCTCCACGGCGCCGGAGACGGTGTCGGCGTTGATCTCGCCGCTCACCCCGTCGAGCACGATCTCCCCCGAGACGCTCCTGACCGAGGTGCGGTCCTCGAACCCGGCGACGACCGCGGACGCGGAGACGACCCCCACGTTGACCGGGCAGTCCTTCGGCACGGTCAGCGCGATCGTGGCCCGGCGGTTGCCGGGGCGCAGCCAGCCCAGCAGGCCGTCCCAGGTGAGGTCCTTGTAGGTGACGGTGAGCGTGCCGTCGTCGTCGTGGGTGACGAGCAGCGGAGGGCTGTCGATCTCGGTGACCTCAAGCGTGGGAGGACCGTCGCTGGCGAGCACCGCCAGCTTCCCCGCCACGATGCGCACGTTGAGTTTCCTGACGGAGTCGAAGGTGAGCTGCTCTGGCTTCTCGATCGTCCATTGCCGCATGATGTGGTGACCTCCTTGTACTGAACACGATATGTCGCGTCAATCGGAAGGTCAAGATATATCGCGTTTTTCTCAGTCGTCCTCGTCGTCCAGCCGGGCCAGCCAGGTGGCCAGCCGTTCCACCGGCGTCTCGAAGTCGGGGTTGAGGTCGACGAACTCGCGCAGCCGCTCGGCGAGCCACACGACGGTGACCTCCTCCTCGCCCCGGCGCGCGACGAGCTCCTCGATGCCCCGATCGGTGAAGTACATCGCGTTCTCCTTCGGTGACGCTGTGGTCGTACTCGCGATCTCGCGCGCGACGACGCTCTCGATAACGGGGAAGTCCCCCGCAGCGGCTCCTGCGGGGGACTTCCGGGGTGACGCCTGCGGCGGACCGGCCGGGGCCGGTGGTCGCCTAGTCGAAGATCTGCCCCAGCATCTGCTGCAGCTCCGCGTCGTGGGTGGAGTGCGAGCCGGTCGCCGGTGAGGAGTTGGCCTTGCGGGAGACCCGCTTGATCGAACGCCCCCCGAAGACCCCCGGGTTCTCGGCCAGCTTGAGCGCGAGGAACGGCCACGGACCCATGTTGAGCGGCTCGTCCTGCGCCCACACCAGCTCGATGTCGGCGGCGTAGCGGCTCAGCTCGATCTCCAGCGGGTCGCCGGGGAACGGGTAGAGGCGCTCCAGGCGGACGATCGCCACGTCGTTGCGCCCCTGCTTGTCGCGGGCCGCCGCCAGGTCGTAGTAGAGCTTGCCGGAGACCAGCACGACCTTGCGGACACCGGCCGGGGGAGCCGTGACGTCGCCCAGCACCGGCTGGAACGACCCCGAGGTGAAGTCGCCGACCGCCGAGATCGCCGCCTTGTGCCGCAGCAGCGACTTGGGCGTGAACACCACCAGCGGGCGGTGCCTGTTCGACAGCGTCTGCCAGCGCAGCAGGTGGAAGTAGTTGGCCGGGACCGTGGGCTGGGCCACGGTCATGTTGTCCTGGGCGCACATCTGCAGGAAGCGCTCGATGCGGGCCGAGGAGTGGTCGGGTCCCTGCCCCTCGTAGCCGTGCGGCAGCAGCAGGGTGACGCCGGAGCGCTGGCCCCACTTCTGCTCGCCCGAGGTGAGGTATTCGTCGATGATCGACTGGGCGCCGTTGACGAAGTCGCCGAACTGCGCCTCCCAGGCGACCAGCGCCTCGGGCCGCTCCACGCTGTAGCCGTACTCGAAGCCGAGCGCGGCGTACTCGCTCAGCAGGGAGTCGTAGACGTAGAACTTCGTGGTGCCCTCGTTGAACGTCTTGAGCGGGGTGTGCTCCTCGCCCGTGACGCGGTCGACCAGCACGGCGTGCCGCTGGGTGAACGTGCCGCGCCGCGAGTCCTGGCCGACGAGGCGGACCGGGTGGCCGTCGATCAGCAGCGACCCGAAGGCGAGGGTCTCGCCCATGCCCCAGTCGATGTGGTCCTCGGCGACCATCTGCCCGCGGCGCTGCAGCACCGGCAGCAGGCGCGGGTGGACGGTGAAGCCCTCGGGCATGTTGAGCTGGGTCTCGACGATCCGCTTGACGGTCTCCTCGGAGACGGCCGTCTTGACGTCCTCGTGCGACCAGGGGACGTTCTCCATGTCGACCGGGCGGGAGAACTCACCCGTCGGGTCCTTCGCCGCAGCGCGGGTCTCGGCGAAGGCGTTCTCCAGCTTGGCCTGGTAGTCGCGGAGCGCGCCCTCGGCCTCCTCCACCGTGATGTCGCCCCGGCCGATCAGCGCCTCGGTGTAGAGCTTGCGGGTGGAGCGCTTGGCGTCGATCAGGTCGTACATCAGCGGCTGGGTGAAGCCCGGGTTGTCGGCCTCGTTGTGCCCCCGGCGCCGGTAGCAGATGAGGTCGATCACCACGTCCTTGCGGAACGCCTGGCGGTACTCGAACGCGAGGCGGCCGACCCTGACCACGGCCTCGGGGTCGTCGCCGTTGACGTGGAAGATCGGGGCCTGGATCATCCGGGCCACGTCGGTGGCGTACACGCTGGAGCGCGAGCTGGCCGGGCTGGTGGTGAAGCCGACCTGGTTGTTGACCACGATGTGCACGGTGCCGCCGGTGCGGTAGCCCCGCAGCTGCGACAGGTTGAGCGTCTCGGCCACCACGCCCTGGCCCGCGAAGGCCGCGTCGCCGTGGACGAGCACCGGCAGGACGGTGAAGCCCTCCTCGCCGCGCTCCAGGAGGTCCTGCTTGGCGCGGACCACACCCTCCAGGACCGGGTCGACCGTCTCCAGGTGGGAGGGGTTGGCCACGACCGAGGTCTTGAGCTTGGAGCCGTCGGGCGAGACGAAGTCGCCGCTGGCGCCCAGGTGGTACTTCACGTCGCCGGAGCCGTGGGCGCTGCGCGGGTCGATGTTGCCCTCGAACTCGCCGAAGATCTGCCCGTACGACTTGCCGACGATGTTGGCCAGCACGTTGAGGCGGCCGCGGTGGGCCATGCCGACCACGGCCTCGTCGAGCCGCTCCTCGGCCGCGGAGCTCAGCACCGAGTCGAGCAGCGGGATCAGGGACTCGCCGCCCTCCAGCGAGAAGCGCTTCTGCCCGACGAACTTCGTCTGCAGGAACGTCTCGAAGGCCTCGGCGGTGTTCAGCCGCTCCAGGACGCGCAGCTGCTCCTCGCGGTCGGGCTTGGCGTGCGGCCGCTCGATGCGGGCCTGGATCCAGGCCCGCTCCTCGGGGTTCTGCATGTGCATGTACTCGACGCCGATGGTGCGGCAGTAGGAGTCGCGCAGCACGCCGAGGATGTCGCGCAGCTTCATCAGGGGCCGGCCGCCGAAGCCGCCGGTGGCGAACTCGCGCTCCAGGTCCCACAGGGTGAGGCCGTGCGACTTGATGTCGAGGTCGGGGTGCTTGCGCTGCTTGTACTCCAGCGGGTCGGTGTCGGCCATGAGGTGGCCGCGGACCCGGAAGGCGTGGATCAGCTCGATGACCCTGGCCGACTTCGCCACGTCGTCGTCGTGGGTGGTGGAGATGTCCTGGACCCAGCGGATCGGCTCGTACGGGATCCGGAGGGCCTCGAAGATCTCGTCGTAGAAGCCGTCCTCGCCGAGCAGCAGCCGGTGGACCTGCCGCAGGAAGTCGCCCGACTGGGCGCCCTGGATGATGCGGTGGTCGTACGTGCTGGTGACCGTCATCACCTTGCTCACCGCGAGGCGGGAGAGCGTGTCGGGGGAGGCCCCCTGGTACTCGGCGGGGTACTCCATCGCGCCGACGCCGATGATCGTGCCCTGTCCCGGCATCAGGCGCGGCACCGAGTGCACGGTGCCGATGGTGCCCGGGTTGGTCAGCGAGATCGTCGTGCCGCTGAAGTCGTCGACCCCCAGCTTGCCCGCCCTGGCCTTGCGCACGACCTCCTCGTACGCGACCCAGAACTGGCGGAAGTCCATCCCCTCGGTCGCCTTGATCGACGGGACCAGGAGCTGGCGGGTGCCGTCGCTCTTGGCGACGTCGATGGCCAGGCCCAGGTTGACGTGCTCGGGCTTGACCAGCACCGGCTTGCCGTCGACCTCGGTGTAGGAGTGGTTCATGTCCGGCAGGACTTTGAGGGCCTTGATCACCGCGTAGCCGATGAGGTGCGTGAACGACACCTTGCCGCCGCGACCGCGCGACAGGTGGTTGTTGATCACGATCCGGTTGTCGATGAGCAGCTTCGCCGGGACCGCGCGCACGCTGGTCGCCGTCGGCACGACGAGGCTGGCCTCCATGTTGGCCGCTGTCCTCGCGGCGGCGCCGCGTAGTCGGACTTCCTCGGCACCGGCGGCGGCGGGCAACTGCGTCTCCTGCTTGGGTTGGGCCGCCGGGGCGGGCTTGGCCGCCTTCGGCGCTGGGGTCGTCGCCGCGGGGGCCGGGGTGGCCTGAGCCGCAGCCGGGGAGGCCGAGGGCGCAGCGGGGGTCGGTGGAGCGGGCGCGGCGGCAGCCGCCCCCTGGGGTGCGGCGGCACGGCCGGACCCCGAATCAGGGCTGTAGTCGGCAAAGAAGTTCCACCAGGCCCGGTCGACCGACTCGGGGTCCTGGAGGTACTTCTGGTACAGCTCGTCGACAAGCCATTCGTTCTGACCAAAGGCTGCCAGCGGGTTTGTCCGCGACGACTCAGACGACACGGCGGAAATCGCCCTCTTCCGCAGATCGGCGTTGATGATAGAGAACCTGTCCAAGGCTACTCGCCTCGGCTCGGACCTGCGCCAGTCTGACCGCAGCTTCCTTGCCGATCCTCTCAGCATGGGTTAAAACGGTCAGGCACCGGGTAACTGTTTACCCGCTCAGTCGCTGGTCAGCCCGATCCGGCGGGTGTGATCAGCTCGGCCAGACCAGCCGGGACTCCACTCGTATCCCCGGGGTGACATCTTCGAGCAGCCCGGCCAGCTCGTCCCCGGCGGCCCGCAGCTCCTCCGCGGACAGGGGCGAGAGCCGCTCCAGCAGGAACAGCGCGTCGGTCGTCTCCTCGGTGATCCGGGTGCGGACGCACTGCCGCCAGTTCCAGCGGCGGCAGGTGACGCCCCTGTCGTCGCGCCAGACGACCTCGCCGGCCTCCGGGTGGTCGATCGCGGGCTCGCCCTTCTCGACGACCTCGAACGGCTCGTCCCCGGCCGCGCGCACCAGCCTGGCCGTCCCCTCGTAGCGGGCCAGGTCCTCGCCGCCGATCGGCAGGCCGTGCCTGACGCTGATCGCGTTGTAGGCGTCGACCACCTGGTTGATCTCCGGCGGCGGCATCCGCCTGACCAGCGCGTCCACCGACGGCCTGGTCCGCTGCGGCTTCGCCCCGAACCCCCGGTACGCCTCCCGCCACGCCTCGACCCTCGGGTCGTCGACGGCCACGGCCTTCTCCGCGGCCTCCGCCAGCCAGGCCCGCGACCTGTCGTCCGTGGGCCCGTTGCGCAGCCCGTAGACCCCCATCACCAGCACCCCGAAGTCCGGCCTGAGCGCGCTGACGGCGGGATCCACCCGAATATCCTCGATCACGGCCCCAGTTTAGGGCGCCAGCGACCATCCACCCTGCCGTCCTGCTGCGGTGACGACGGCGGACCACCGCTGATCGAGGATCAGGGCCTGATGACCGCGATCGAGCAGATCGTGCGCCGGAGACTCTGAGGAAGCGTGGAGCGGCCGCCTCGGGAGGCGGCCGCTCCACGCCGGTCACCCGCAGAGGGTGCCGTTGAGGAGGAAGCGTTCCGGTTTGGGGTTGGGGCCGGGGGCTTCGGCGCCGATGAAGCCGAAGGTGACCGAGCGGCCGGGCCTGATGGTCTTGTTCCAGGAGAGGTTCCGGGCGGTCACGGTCGCGCCGTCCTGGGTGAGGTCGGCGCTCCAGTGCCGCCGTACGGACTGGCCGCCCAGGAAGGACCAGCCGAGGGTCCAGCCGTCGATCGCCGTGGTCCCGGTGTTGGTGACGGTGACCTGGGTGTTGAACCCGTCGGGCCACTGGCCGTGATTGGTGTAGGTGACCTTGCACGGGCCGGGGGCGGCGGGGGTGGCGAGGTAGGAGGAGATCCAGGCGAGCGGGGAGTTCCAGTTGATCGTCAGCTCGTTGGTGGCCCACGACTCGATGTCGTCGATGTAGCAGAACTGCGGCTCGCAACCCCGCAGCTTGGCCTGGGCCACCGGGTCCTGGATCGCGGAGTTCGGGCCCCCGGCCAGGGTGCCGCGCGGCGGGTTGGGCAGGGACGGGTCGAGCTGGCGGGCGTACCAGCGGCTGTGCTGGTTCTTCGAGGCGACCTCGCCGTAGCCGGTCACGTACGACTGGTTGAGGGCGTTGCGCCCGAAGAGGTAGTCGAGCCCCTCAAGCACCCCGTCGTGATACTTCGCCTCGCCGCTCAGGTCGTGGGCGACGGCCATCACGACCATGTTGTTGAGCACCAGGTTGTTGGAGCCCCAGTCGTAGTCCGGCGGGTTGTACGGGACGCCGTACGGATGGGCCCTCTGGACGGCGAGATACTTGTCCGCGCCCTCCAGGACCGAGCGGCGCACCCGGGCCCGGTCGGGGAGCGCGCTGGGCACGGAGGCCAGCTGCAGGCGGCCGAGCTGGGCGGTGTTGCCCCAGTCGAAGCCGCGCTCGCGCCAGATGTCGCCGGTGTGGTGCGGCGAGGCGAGGACATAGTCCCTGAACTCCTTCTCGCCGGTGGCGAGATAGAGCTCGGCGGCCGCCCAGTAGAACTCGTCGGTCACGTTGTCGTCGTTGTAGGCGCCGCCGCCCACCCCGTCCGCCGGGTCCGCGTACCGCGCGGGGTTCGCCTTCGCCGCCGTCCACGCCTTCCTCGCCGCCGCGAGGTTGCGCGCGGCGAACGCGGTGTCGTACGGGGCGAAGAGGCGGGCCGCCTGGGCCGCGGTGGCGGCCAGGTTGAGGGTGGCGGCGGTGGAGACCGGGTGCAGCTCGCGTGGCTGGGGGTCCAGGTGGGGCAGCAGGGGCAGCCCGGTCCACGCGGCGTCGTGGATCTTGTGATGGGCCATCCCCGCGTACGGTTTCCCGTCGGGGACCTGCATGCTGAGCAGGAACTCCTGCTCCCAGCGGGCCTCGTCGAGGATGTCGGGCACCCCGTTGCCGCTCTCGGGGATGTCGAGGTCGCCGTCCCTGTGGAGACCGTCGGCCTTGGCGCGCTCGAAGGCGGACATCAGCTGGTGGACGGAGATGCCGCCGTTGACGACGTACTTGCCGTGGTCGCCCGCGTCGTACCAGCCGCCCTTGACGTTCAGCGTGTAGTCGCAGACGCCCGGCTGACAGGGCACCGCGACGTCACCCCGGTTGGGGGCGACCCCGGCGTGCCCGGCGGGCCTCCCGTAGCCGGGGCGGAGTTCGTCGAGGATCGGGATGCCGCTGCGCTGGGTGTAGTAGAACTTCAGCGCGTCGGTCCTGAGCTCGCCGTAGACGTCCGCGCCGATGTCGAAGGGGCGGCTGGTCTCGCCGTCGGCCTCCAGCGTGTAGCCGGTGCCGGGGGCGGTGACCGTGCCGAAGTCGATCGAGTGCACGTTCTGGCCGGAGCTGCCGTCGACGCCGCGCGGGACCGTCTCCCCCTCGGAGACGGTCTCCTCGCCGCGCCTGAGCTTCCAGCCGACCGGCTCCGTCCCCTCGGTGACGAGGGTGGCGTTCTTCGGTCCCGAGGGCAGGTAGCCGACCATGTTCACCCGGACGCGGGGGCCGGTGTCCGGCTCGTAGACGTCGGGGTCGGCCCCGCCCTTGAGGGAAACGTTGTCCACGCAGAACCTCCACGGGGTGGCACTGCCCCCGAGCTGGAACGCCACCTGCGCGCCCGGCAGGTCCACGGGTGAGGTGAAGGTGTAGCGGTAGTCGTTACCGGACACGCTCAGCTCGGGATTGGCCGACAGGTACTGCGTGTAGGGGTCCACCGGCAGCTGGACGAGGGCCTTGGCCACCCGCCCCGGTGTCGCGATCCCGAAGAAGGAGAACTCGTACGTCTCGTCCTTGACCAGGGGGATGTCGTTCTGGCCGACGATGACGTCCCAGGGGTTGGCGGTGCCGCCGGGGACGTCGGCGCACAGACGGCCGCCCTCGACCTCCAGCGCGGTGTTGCCGGTGCTCCACCAGGGGGCGGTGCCGCTGTCGAAGGTGCCGTTGACGATCTGTTCTGGGCCGTCCGCGGCGGCGGGCAGGGGGGTCAGGGTCACCAGGGCGGCGGCCGTGGCGAGGGCGAGCCAGGCGGGTGGTCTGATCACGGGGGGTCCTTTGGGCGGGGGAGGTACCAGGTCGCGGGAGCGCGGGTCCGAGGGTCCCGGTCGGGGGGATCCAAGTGGGAGCGCTCCCACTGCCTGAGTGCCCGATGTTTCCAGCGCGTTTCGCCCACCGTCAACCGGCCCCCGTGCCGTGCCGCCCGCCGACCGGGCGAATGACCGATTTGTCCGATGAAACTTTCACGGCCTCCCGGGTGTGACGCGGAGGGGGTCCCGGGCGCGCCCCGGGAAGCGGCCGCGGGGATTCTCAAGGGCTGGTCGCGGGAACCCTCAGGGGGCGGTCCAGTCGATCTCCGGCCCCCTGGGCACGATCCCGCTCGGGTTGACGTTCGTCTGCGTCACGAAGTAGTGCCGCTTGATCTGGTCGAAGTCGGTCGTGTCACGGAACGCGGGGATGGCGTACAGGCGGCGGGCGTAGGCCCACAGGACCGGATGGTCGGTGAGCCGCCGCACCGCGCACTTGAAGTGCGAGTTGTAGACGGCGTCGAACCTGGCGAGCGTCGGGTAGAGCCGCACGTCGCTCTCGGTGAGCGCGTCGCCGTGCAGGTAGGGGCGGGTGGCCAGCCGCTCCTCCAGCAGGTCGAGCGTGGCGAACACGTCGGTGACCGCCTCGTCGTACGCCTCCTGCGAGCGGGCGAACCCGGCCCGGTAGACGCCGTTGTTGAGGCCCTGGAAGATCACCTCGTTGAGCGCGTCGATCTCCTCGCGCAGCTCCTCCGGGTAGAGGTCGGGGGCTCCCTCGGCGTGCCACGGCGCGAAGGCCGTCTCCAGGGTGAGGGTGATCCGCGGGTAGTCGTTGGTAACCAGGCGCTTGGCGGCGACGTCCCAGACGCAGGGCACCGTGTAGCGGCCCTCGTAGCCGGGGTCGGTCGCCAGATAGAGCTCGGAGAGGTATTCCACCCCGGTCACCGGGTCGCCCCCGGGGATCCGCCAGCCCTTCTCGTCCCTGATCGGGTCGACGATCGTCACCCCGACGACCTCCCGCAGGCCAAGCAGCTCGCGGACGATGAGCGAGCGGTGCGCCCACGGGCAGGCGTAGGAGGCGTAGATCTGGTAGCGGCCGGGCTCCGGCGGGTGCTCGCCGCCCGCCTCGATCAGCGTCGTGAACCGGTTCGGCTGCCTCTCGAAGCGACCGCCGCCGGAGATCTCCTTTTCCAGTTTCATGACTCGACGGTACGGGACCCCCGGCCGTAAGGGGCACCCGTCCCCCTGAGGTATTTCATGTAAACCCAGTAGGAAATATTGACTTACCGTGGAGTGGTGCGTAGTTTCTCCGGTATGGGCATCTATCTGACTCGGTGCGCGCACGTCGACCTCTGCCGCGTGTTCAGCGCACAGTGTCCGTGATCACGAATCCATCCGCCGTCCCCACCCACACCGCACAGGACGCATCTCGTGATCATGATCAGACATGTCCACAGCCCCATCCTCGCCAATCCCGCCATCCCTGTCACCCCTGTCGTCATCCCCGTCCGCGTCCTCCCGGGAGGTTCCCGATGAGGCTCCGGATCCAGGGGGTCGGCAAGGAGTTCACCGGCCGCGACACCCACCGCTCCTTCGCCGCCCTCGACGACGTCAACCTCGACGTACGGGAGGGAGAGCTGCTCACCCTGGTCGGGCCGAGCGGCTGCGGCAAGTCCACCCTCCTCGACCTGATCGCCGGGCTGGCCGCGCCGACCACCGGCCGGATCCTGCTGGACGGCGTCCCCCTCGACGGCCCCGGCCTCGGCCGGGGGATCGTCCTGCAGCAGTACGCGTTGTTCCCCTGGCGCACGGCGCTGTCCAACATCGAGTTCGCGCTGGAGGGCAGGGCCGCCACGAGGCGCGAGCGCGCCGAGCTGGCCAGGGGGTATCTGGACCTGGTGGGGCTGGGCGAGTTCGGGGACCGCTATCCCCACGAGCTATCCCTCGGCATGCCCCAGCGCGTGGCCATCGCCAGGAGCCTGGCCGCCGATCCGGCCGTGCTGCTGCTCGACGAGCCGTTCGCCGCGCTGGACGCCGGGACCCGGGAGTCGCTCCAGGAGGAGCTGGTGCGAATCTGGGAGAAGACCGGCACGACCATCCTTTTCACCACCCGGAGCATCGACGAGGCCGTCTACCTCGGCCGGAGGGTGGCGGTCATGACGTCCCGGCCCGGAAGGATCGGGCGGCCCGTCGAGGTGGACCTCGGCCCTCGCGAAGGTGATCCGAGGGGCGGTTCCCGCTTCGGGGAGTACCGCCACGAGGTGTGGAAGCTTCTCCGTTCCGACGTCGACCAGAAAGCACCGGTGGCCTCATGAGCATCGTGACCGTGGTGGGAAACCCGCGACCGGGATCGCGCACCCACGGGGTGGCCGTCCGGGCGGCGGAGGCCGTCGCCCGGCGGATCGGGGACGAGGAGGCTCCCGAGGTCGTCGACCTGGCGGCCCTCGCCCCGCTGCTGTTCGCCCCCGAGACGGCGCCGGAGGTGAGGGCCGCGGTGGAGCTGGTGGCCGGAGCCGACGTGCTGGTGGTGGCGAGCCCGACCTACAAGGCCACCTACACCGGTCTGCTCAAGGTGTTCCTCGACCGGTTGCCGGGCGGTGCGCTCGCCTCGGCGGTCGCGCTCCCGCTCCTGGTGATGGGGGACGCCAAGCACTCGCTGGCGGTGGAGGTCCATCTCCGCCCGTTGCTGGTGGAGCTGGGGGCGACCGTGCCCACCCCGGGCCTCGCGCTGCTGGAGTCGCAGATTCCCGACCTCGACGCCGTTCTCGGTCCCTGGGCCGACCGGGTCGGCCCGCAGGTGATCGCGGCACTCGGGAAAAGGGCCCCCGAGTGACAGCGGGAAGAGATAACGACCCCAACGGGTTTTGAGTAGTGTCCTTTGTTCCTTAAAGGGGAAAAAGTGACCAAGTGGATCATCTGCATAGTAACCCACACAGTCCTAAGCGAGGCGGCATGACCGAGACACTGTCCGGCAGAGCGGTCGACGCCGAGCGTTTCCGGGAGGCACTGGCCGTCCACGCGGCCGGGGTCGTCGTCGTCACCGCGCAGGTCGACGGCATACCGGTCGGCCTCACGGCCACCTCGTTCTCATCCGTCAGTCTCACGCCCCCGCTGGTCTCCTTCTACGTGGACCAGTCCTCGACCACCTGGCCCTGGCTCCGGCGGGCCGACCACTTCGCGGTGAACGTGCTGGCCAGCGACCAGGCCGAGGTGGCCTCGCGCTTCGCCAGGAAGAACGTCGACCGCTTCGCCGCCCCCACCTCCTGGACCCCCGGGCACCTGGGCGTCCCGCTGCTGGACGGCGTCTCGGCTCACCTGGTCTGCGCCCCTCACTCCACCGTCGACATCGGCGACCACGTCCTGGTCGTCGGGCTCGTGACCGAGACCAGCCTCGACCCCGGCGGGCGCCCGCTGCTCTATCACCAGGGCCGCTTCGGGCGCTTCACCCCGCACACCTGACACCACCTCTTGATCCTTCGGGGACTCCCCGGCCGATCTCGCGAGGAACGCCCGTGCCGGGTTGTTCCTCGCGGGTGCCGGCGTGAGACGGGGATCGGCGCACCCGGTGTGTCGACGCTCCGAAAAGATCTATTGGTGCACTCGCGGACGTCCGCACATTTATTCGCTGGATGAAATGCCAAATGCCGCGATTTTTCACTGATGGCGTCATGAGTGCCATTTGTCGTGAACGAGGCTTCTGCCGGTCGTACCCGGGCTCATCGCGCTCATCGCGCGGCTCGTCCGCTCCGCCCGTGGGGCGGAGCCGGGGGATGTCCGCTGGAGGGACGCCTCGGAGGGGGCCGAGGAGGATCCTCAGGACTCGCGGGATACCTCGGAGGGGGATTCCCCGGGACGCGTGGGATGCCTCGGAGGGGGCCGAGGGGGATCCCCTCAGGCGAGGCGTACGGTGCCCCGGCCGGTGGCCAGGGGGAGCTCCAGCGCGGTACGGATGCCCGGCGGGGCGGCGCAGAGAGCGGCGACGGAGTTCACGGCGTGGGCGGCGGCACCGGCCAGGCCGTGCGAGATCTCACCCACGGTGAGCATCAGCTGGGGCACACCCTCGATGTGGACGCTGAAGCCGGGATCGGCCCAGCGTTCCACCCGGGTGGAGTCGGCCTTGTAGACGCACTCCACGGTCATGAAGGGACGGCCGCGGACCAGCCCGCTGAACATCCAGCGGGACGCGCACACGGTGCCCGCCCTGACCACCCCGGCGCTGATCTCGAACTCCTCGGACGCGAGCTCGAACTCGTCGCTCTCCTCGACCTCGTCGAGCGCGACGCCGAGGTTGTCGGCCACGAACTGGACGCTCTCGGCGAACAGCGAGCGCTGGAAGGCGCGGAAGGGGCGTACGGCCGCGACGTAGTCCTTGGCCGAACGCGTGAAGCCGAACAGATCCACCACGATCTGCCGGGACGGGTGACCCCGGAAGTCGGACGACTCCCGGACGTAGATGTGGTCGACGCGGCTGGACAGGCCGGTCAGCGTGAGCGGCAGGATGTCGCTCATGAAACCGGGGTTGACGCCGGTGCCGTGCAGGGACGTCCCTCCCGCGCGGCAGGCGGCCTCCAGGCGCTCCACCACCCCCGGGCCGTAGCACTTGGGATACACGAACCCGGTGGTGGTGATGACGTTCTTGCCGGCGGCGAGCAGCGCGCAGATGGTCTCCACGTCGCTCGGATGCTCCCCGCCGAAGTAGGACGCCGGCAGCGGCATGTGCAGCACGCAGTCGGCCTCCGTGGCGAGAATCTCCTCGACGTCGTCGGTGCAGATGACACCGGCCTCGGGGAGCCCGACGAGGGTCCCCGCGTCCTGTCCCACCTTGTCCGGGTCGTAGACCAGGACCCCGGCCAGTTCGAACTCCGGCCGGGTGATCACGCTGCGCAGGGAGTATCTGCCGACGGCGCCCGTGGCCCACTGGACCACGCGCAGGGGCGGCGATAAGGACATATAGGGCCTCCAGCCCAAAATATTGGGCGGGGCCTTACTAGGAATTAGTGAGGGGTGTCGTCGTTGACCCTCGCCCGTGTGGGGCAAAAACTTTAGCAGAAATTAACACGCGTGCTTACTATGCGCAATGATCCCACACGTTTTTGGTTACCACCCCGCGCCCTGTCTTCGCGCTTGTCTCCGTGTCTTGTTTCCGTGCCTTGTTTCCGCGATGCCGTTCGCCTTGTCTCCGCGCCGCCGTGGAGGTCCCGTCGGCGGTCCGCCGCGAGGGCCGCGGGCGCCCCTCTGGCGCCTCGTGGCATCGTGCCCATGGCATCACGAGGGCCGGGCGAGCTATTGTTCAGACGACTAGAATTATGTTCTCGTGGGAGGGTTGCGGATGTCAGAGCTGCGGTTTGACGGCAGGGTCGCGGTCATCACCGGCGCCGGGCACGGACTCGGCCGCTCGCACGCGCTGTCGCTCGCCGAGCGCGGCGCCAAGGTGGTGGTCAACGACCTGGGCGGGGCACTGGACGGCACCGGCGCCTCCGCGGGCCCGGCCGCCGACGTGGTCGAGCTGATCAGGAAGAACGGCGGGGAGGCGACCGCCAGCACCGACGACGTCGCGACCCCCGAGGGGGCCCAGGCGATCGTCCGCACCGCGATCGACACCTACGGGCGGCTGGACATCGTCGTCAACAACGCGGGCATCCTGCGGGACAGGTCCTTCGGCAAGATCAGCGTCGAGGAGTTCGACCAGGTCCTCGCCGTCCACGTCCGCGGCTCGTTCCTGGTCAGCCGGGCGGCGTTCCCGTACCTCAAGGAGCAGGGGTACGGCCGGATCATCAACACCTCCTCGCCCGCCGGGCTGTTCGGCAACTTCGGCCAGGCCAACTACTCCACCGCCAAGATGGGCCTGGTCGGCCTCACCAAGACGCTCGGCATCGAGGGCGCCAGGGCCGGGATCAAGGCCAACGCGATCGCGCCGATCGCCTGGACCCGGATGACCGAGGAGCTCCTGCCCGCCGAGTTCGAGGCCAGGTTCACCGTGGAGCGGATCAGCGCCCTGGTGACCTTCCTGGCGCACGAGGCCTGCGAGACCAGCGGCGAGGTCTTCAGCGTCGGCGGCGGCCGGATCGCCCGGGTGTTCGTGGCCGAGGGGCCCGGCTGGCGGCAGGACGACCACACGGTCGAGGACATCCGGGACAACTGGGAGGCGATCCTCGCCGAGCAGCCGTACCTGACCCCGACGACCCTCGGCCAGCAGGCGACCGCCTCGATGAAGGCGATGCTCTGACGGTGACGCGCTGACGGTGACGCGCTGACGGCGACGCGCTGACGGCGACGCGCTGACGGCGACGCGCTGACGGCGACGCGCTGACGGCGGTGGCGGGCCGGACGTTCGAGGGCGCCCTCGTTGCGAGGGCGCCCTTTCCGTTGCCCGGGGTTCGTCACCCGAGGGGATTTCCGGCGGTTCTGGAACGGTCCGGAGAAGGCCGTGCGGTTATTGGGATCCGGTGAAATGCCCGGTAGGGCGTCGGGTGGGGCCGTGCGGACGGGATCCGCTTTCACGGGCGCGGAGCGAGGGGTTCTGCTTGTCCCAGCCAATCTTTTGCTTGACGGTCGACAGAACTCGTCCTTACCATCCTGAAATAAGGAGGAAATAAGACAGAAACCAGCAAATTTCGAGACTTCCTGCCACTTTCTCCCGGTATCACAACCGGTCGGCCGGCCAAGGCCGTCCGGTTCGTTTCGCATGTCCTTCTCATCCCCCCAGGAGATTCCATGCGCCGCCCGTTCACCGCCTTAATGGTCCCGATCCTGCTCCTGTTATCCATGGTCTCCGGTTTGTCGCTGTCCTCGGCGAGCGCGGAGGTCGCGAAGGCGGCCGCCTTCCGGGTGCTGCTGTTCACCGAGACCGCCGACTACGTGCACGGCTCGATCCCGTCCGGCATCACGATGGTCCAGCAGCTCGCCGCCGCCAACGACTTCGAGGTCGTCCAGTCCGCCAGTTCGAGCTCGTTCACCGACGCGAACCTGGCCGGCTTCGACGCGATCATCATGCTGCAGAACTCCGGCATGGTCTGGGACAACGAGGCCCAGCGGCAGGCCACCCAGAAGTTCGTCAACGACGGCGGCGGGATCGTGGCGGTCCACAACACCACGGACATGAACATCGAGGCCCAGTTCCCCTGGTGGGACCAGCTCGTCCTGGGCGGCGCGCACATGACCGCGCACTCCAGCATCCTGCAGGGCACCGCCAAGGTCCTGGACAAGAAGCACCCCTCCACGGTGGGCCTGCCCGACCGCTGGACGCGTACCGAGGAGTGGTACAACTTCGACCGGACCAACCGGGGCGACGTCCACGTCCTGGTCACCGCCGACGAGACCACCTACGACGCGGGCGGCAGCAAGATGGGCGCCGACCACCCGATCTCCTGGTGCCGCAACGCCGAGGGCGGGCGCGTGTGGGCGACCGCGATGGGGCACGAGAGCGCCTCCTACAGCGAGGCCAACTTCCGCCAGCACGTGCTCGGCGGCGTCAAGTGGGCGGCGGGCAACGCCGCGGGCGACTGCGGCGGCACCGTGTGGAACCGGTTCCAGAAGGTCACGCTCGACAGCGCCCCCGACCAGCCGATGCAGCTCGACATCGCTCCCAACGGGGACGTCTACTACATCGCCCGCTCCGGCAAGCTCGTGCTCGTCCGCAAGAGCAACGGCCAGATCGTGACCACCGGCACGCTGAGCGTCTACACCGGCGGTGAGGACGGGCTGATCGGCCTGGTCCTCGACCCGGCCTTCGCGACCAACCGCTGGGTCTACCTCAACTACTCGCCGACCGGTTCGGCGGCCGTCAACCAGGTCTCCCGGTTCACCCTGAACGGCGACACCCTCGACCTGGCCAGCGAGAAGAAGCTTCTCGCCATCCCGGCCACCAGGACCGACGAGCCGGGGCACACCGGCGGGCAGCTCGCCTTCGGGCCCGGCGGCAACCTCTACATCGGCGTCGGCGACGACGTCAACCCCTTCTCCTCCGACGGGTACGCGCCGATCGACGAGCGCGCGGGCCGCGCCAACTTCGACGCCCAGAAGACCAGCGCCAACACCAACGACCTGCGCGGCAAGATCCTGCGGATCCACCCCGAGAGCAACGGCACCTACACGATCCCCTCGGGCAACATGTTCGCGCCGGGCACCGCGCAGACCCGCCCGGAGATCTACGCGATGGGCTTCCGCAACCCGTTCCGCTTCTCGGTGGACTCCGAGACCGGCTGGATCTCGGCGGCCGACTACGGCCCCGACGCCGGATCGGCCAACGCCAACCGGGGCCCCGAGGGCACCGTGGAGTGGAACCTGATCAAGTCGCCCGGCTTCTACGGCTGGCCGTACTGCGTCGGCAACAACACCCCGTTCAACGACTACAACTTCGCCACCTCCACCTCGGGGGCGAAGTTCAACTGCGCGGCGCCGGTGAACAACTCGCCCAACAACACGGGCCTGACGAACCTGCCCGCGGTCAAGGCGGCCACCGTCTGGTACACGTACCACCTCACGCCGGAGTGGCCGGAGATGGGCACCAGCGGCGGCGCGGCCCCGATGGGCGGGCCGTTCTACCACTACGACGCGGCCAGCGCCTCGGACACGAAGTTCCCGGCCTACTTCGACGACACCCCGTTCTTCTACGAGTGGAGCCGCAACTACCTGATGGAGATGCGGCTGGACGGGAGCGGCAACGTCCTGAAGACCAACCGGTTCCTGTCCAACCTCGGGTTCAGGTCGCCGATGCACATGAAGTTCGGCCCTGACGGCGCGATGTACCTGATCGAGTGGGGGGCCGGCTACGGCGGCACCAACCCCGACGACGGCGTCTACCGGATCGACTACATCAACGGCTCGCGCTCCCCGATCGCGAAGGCGGCGGGGACGCCCACCTCCGGGCAGGCCCCGCTCACCGTGCAGTTCTCCTCGGCGGGCTCGGCGGACCCGGACGGGGACCCGTTCACCTACGCGTGGGACTTCACCAGCAACGGCTCGACCGACTCCACCGCGGCGAACCCCTCGTTCACCTACACCGCCAACGGCACCTTCACCGCGCGGCTCACGATCACCGACTCGTCGGGCAAGAGCGGCTCGGCGACGGTGCCGATCACGGTCGGCAACACCGCGCCGGTCGTGCGGTTCGGCTCGCCGCCCGACGGCACGGCCATCTCCTTCGGGGACTCGGTCCCGTACACGGTGACCGTCACCGATCCCGAGGACGGCACGATCGACTGTTCCAAGGTCAGGGTGGTCACGGCGCTCGGCCACGACACCCACAGCCACGACACCGGCCAGTTCACCGGCTGCTCGGGGACCGTGGTGACCACGAACTCGGGCCACGACGCCGACGCCAACACCTTCTACGTCCTGACCGCGACTTACACCGACAACGGCGGCCTGTCCCACACCGCGAACCTGATCCTGCAGCCCCGCCAGAAGCAGGCCGAGTACTTCACCGGCTCGTCCGGGATCCGGATCATCGACCAGGCAGGGGCGCAGAACGGCAAGCGCGTCGGCGACATCTCCAACAACGACTGGATCTCCTTCGCGCCGATGAGCGTCCAGGGGGTCGCGTCGGTGTCCTACCGGGTGTCCTCGCCCGTGGGCGGCGGCTCGATCGAGCTGCGCGCCGACTCGCCCACCGGGCAGCTGCTGTCCACCACGGCGGTGCAGAACACCGGCGGCTGGGACACCTACCAGCAGACGGTCACCAGCTCGGTGGCGGCGCTGTCGGGCAGCCATCCGCTGTTCCTGGTGTTCAAGCACCCGACCGCCAACCAGTTCGACCTCGACTCCCTCACCCTGAACGCCTCGGGGGGTTCGAGCGGGCCGGTGGCCGGCGGCGTCTACACGCTGGTCGCCGCGCACAGCTCCAAGGCGGCCGACGTCGAGGGCCAGTCCACGGCCGACGGGGCCAGGGTGGTCCAGTGGGCGGCCAACGGCGGCACCAACCAGCAGTGGAGGTTCACCGCCGCGACCGGCGGCGCCTTCACCCTCGCCGGGGTCCAGGGCGGCAAGTGCCTGGACGTGAACGCCGGCTCCACCGCGCCGGGCGCGCTGATCATCCAGTGGACCTGCCACAGCGCCGCCAACCAGCAGTGGAGGTTCACCGCCGGGACGAACGGCACCTGGAAGATCACCTCGGTCGCGAGCGGCCACTGCCTTGAGGTGCCCGGCGCCTCGACGGCGGACGGCACGCAACTCACCCAGGCCACCTGCGGGACCGGCACCAACCAGCAGTGGAGGCTCACCCGGGTGAGCTGACCGGAGCGGTCAAGTTCGCCGACTTTTGCCGATTGAGGCAAAAGTCGGCGAACCGTTAGGTAAAAGTGATTCACAAACCCGTCTAAAGAGGGTTAGCTTCTGCACACCTGCTCGGAACAGGGAGGTGTTCGTGAAGCGGACCGTCGCTCGGCCGGAGAACGCGCACCAGGCCGCGCTTCTCCGGCTGCTGCGTGAGAGAGCGCGGTCACGCGCCGAACTCGGCGACGTGACCGCCCTGTCGCGCTCCCGGCTCAACCTGGAGCTCGACCGGCTCATCGAGCTGCGCCTGGCCGAGCAGGCGGGGCTCGCGGCCTCACGCGGCGGGCGCAGGTCCGGCCTGGTACGGCTCTCCGGAGAGCTCCGCTTCGCCGGGATCGACGTCGGCGCCACCTCCATCGACGTGGTCGTCACCGACGGCGAGCTGGAGATCCTCGGCCACCTGAGCCAGCGGTGCGACGTGCGCGACGGCCCGGTGGCCGTGCTCGACCAGGCGATGGAGATGATCGCCAAGCTGGGCGAGCAGGGCCTGTTCACCGAGCTGCACGGCGCGGGGATCGGCGTTCCTGGGCCGGTCAGCTTCCGCGAGGGAGTGCCGGTGGCGCCCCCGATCATGCCCGGCTGGGACCGCTACCCCGTCAGGGAGGCGGTCGGCCAGGCCCTCGGCTGCCCGGCCGTGGTCGACAACGACGTCAACATCATGGCCCTCGGCGAGCTTCACTCGGGGCTGGCCAGGCAGGTGGACGACTTCCTGCTCGTCAAGATCGGCACCGGCATCGGCTGCGGGATCGTGGTGGACGGAAAGATCTACCGGGGTGTATCCGGCAGCGCCGGGGACATCGGCCACATCCGCGTCGACGACCAGGGCCCCGTCTGCGCCTGCGGCAACGTCGGCTGTCTGGAGGCCTACTTCGGCGGGACCGCTCTCGCCAGGGAGGCCACGGCCATCGCCGGGCGCTCGGCCTACCTGGGCCGGCGACTCGACCAGACGGGTACCCTCACCGCCGAGGACGTCTCCTCCGCCGCCGAGATGGGCGACGCCGAGGCGGTACGGCTCATCCGCGACGGCGGGCGCAGGGTCGGCACGGTGCTGGCCGGCCTCGTCAGCTTCTTCAACCCCGGCCTCGTGATCATCGCGGGAGGGGTGGCCCAGCTGGGCCACGTCCTCCTGGCGGAGATCAGAAGTGTCGTCTACCGCCGGTCGCTGCCCCTGGCGACCGGCAACCTGCCCATCGTGCTCTCGGAGCTCGGACCCGACGCCGGCGTGGTCGGCGCGGCCAGGCTCGGCAGCGACCACGTCCTCTCGGCCCCATGATGAACCAGCGAGGCCCCATGTCAGAAGCCAGCCCCCTGCTCCTCATGCGCGGGATCGTCAAGCAGTTCCCCGGAGTGCGCGCCCTCGACGGCGTCGACCTGGAGGTGCTGCCCGGAGAGGTGCACTGCCTGCTCGGCCAGAACGGC
>NZ_JBPJSR010000044.1:0-31334 GCF_051390675.1 Streptosporangium heterodermiicola | reverse complement strand
TTCTCCAGCACGACGTTACGGCCCTTGGGGCCGAGGGTCACCTTGACGGCGTCCGCGAGCTGGTTCATGCCACGCTCGAGACCGCGCCGGGCGTCCTCGTTAAACGCGATCATCTTGGCTGCCATACGGCTAGACCTCCCAGAGACAGGGTGGCTTACACCGGATCGAGCCGACGCCCGCGACGGCATGTGGGCCCACGACTCCGTTCGGCGGGCCCCATCGCCTCGATCCAGGATTGGCACTCTCTATGCGTGAGTGCCAACAATCTGTTTAGCACTCTACCCTGTCGAGTGCAAGCCACGATCCGTTGACCTGCGCCACCCGGGACGGGGACGTCAACTCCGTGTCATACCAGCGTAGATCTCGCGTCACGCGGATGTGGGCCGCACGTCATCATCGGGCCGCCGGCGTCTTCCCCGCCACCCGGCGGGCCCGTGTCGCGCGCCGCCCGTGCGTACACACCCCGCGCACCTCGTACGGCCACGCGCCCCGTGCGACGCGAAGGCCCGGCTCGCCCGTGGGGGGAAGGCGAGCCGGGCCTAGGCGGTGAGGATCCAGCGGACTGCGATACCGCGGGATCCACCGGCTCTTCCCAGCGAATTCACGAAACGGCTGTGTCAGACCGCCCGGACGGATTCCGCCTGCGGGCCCTTCTGACCCTGGGTGATCTCGAACTCGACCCGTTGGCCCTGTTCGAGGGCACGGTAGCCGTCCATCATGATCGCGGAGTAATGGACGAACACATCCTTACCACCGTCTACCGCGATGAAGCCGTAGCCCTTGTCCGCGTTGAACCATTTGACGGTGCCCTGCGCCACTTGCGACTCCTCTTACTGGTCTTAAGGACGACGCCCATTCCTCTCGCGAAGTCCTCAATCGCCGAAGCGGACTTCGCCGCGGCGATCGTTCCGACCATACCTGTGGGAAGCGGTAGGGCAACAGAGTCAAGCACCAAACTACCTCTTTACGAGAGCTTTTAGTACGAGGAGAGAGTTTCACTATCACTATTAGTTAGTTAAGGGTTACATTATCCATCTACTCCACGAATATGAGCTTGTGTCATAAAACACGGCACCCGCCCGGCCGGAGCCGGGCGGGTGCCGTGGAGTCGTGGACGCCCCTGGGGCGGCGCCGAGGCGGCGCTGGGCGGTCAGGGCCGCGTCAGGGCGGGAGGATCAGCCTCCGGCCACCGCCGGGATGATGGAGACCTGGACGCCGGAGGGCGTGGCCGTGTCGAGGTTGTCGACAAAACGGACGTCCTCATCCCCTACATAGACGTTGACAAAACGTCGGATCTTTCCCGCGTCATCGAGAATCCGGGCCCCGATCCCCGGGAAGTCCGCGTCGAGCTTCTGCAGAACATCGCGCAGGGTCTCACCCTCTCCGTTCACCTCGGCAGCACCATCGGTGTAAGTCCGGAGAATCGTCGGAATCCGCACAGAAACGCTCATAATTCAGTACCTTTCACGATTTCTAGGCGATAGCCGCACGGAATGCGTCAAGGGACGGCCGAATCACCGCGGTCGGGCGCGCCTCCGCGGCCACCGCGTCAAGGGTCTTGAGGCCGTCGCCGGTGTTGAGGACCACGGTCTCGGCGTCGGGGTCGAGCGTGCCCGCGGCGACCAGCTTGCGCAGCACCCCGACGACGACGCCTCCGGCGGTCTCGGCGAAGATGCCCTCGGTCCTGGCCAGCAGCCGGATCGCGTCGACGATCTCGGCGTCGGTGACGTCCTCGACCGCTCCGCCGGTGCGGCGGGCGATGTCCAGGACGTACGGGCCGTCTGCCGGGTTGCCGATCGCCAGCGACTTGGCGATCGTGTCCGGCTTGACCGGGCGGATCACGTCGTGGCCCGCCTTGTAGGCGGCGGAGACCGGGGAGCACCCCTCGGCCTGGGCCGCGAAGATCTTGTAGGGCTTCTCCTCGACCAGGCCGAGCGCGATCAGCTCCTTGAAGCCCTTGTCGACCTTCGTGAGCTGCGAGCCCGACGCGACCGGGATGACGATCTGGTCGGGGATGCGCCAGCCGAGCTGCTCGGCGATCTCGTACGCCAGGGTCTTGGACCCCTCCGCGTAGTAGGGCCGGAGGTTGACGTTGACGAAGCCCCACTGGTCGCCCAGCTCGTCGCCGATGAGCTCGGAGCAGAAGCGGTTCACGTCGTCGTACGTGCCCTCGATGCCGATGAGCCTGCCGCCGTACACGGAGGCCATGACGATCTTGGCCTGCTCCAGGTCGGAGGGGATGAACACGCAGGCGTCCAGCCCGGCCCGCGCGGCGGCGGCGGTCACGGCGCCGGCCAGGTTGCCGGTGGAGGAGCAGGAGAGGGTGTGGAACCCGAAGCTGCGGGCCGCCTCGACGGCGATGGCCACCACGCGGTCCTTGAAGGAGTGCGTGGGGTTGCCGGAGTCGTCCTTCACGTGCAGGGAGCGGATGCCCAGCTCGCGGGCGAGGTTTCCGGCGTTGACGAGCTTGGTCCAGCCGGGCGCCATGTTGGGCTTGCCGGCCACGTCCTCGGGGACGGGCAGCAGCGAGCGGTAGCGCCAGATGTTGGTCGGCCCCTCGGCGATGCGCTCCCGGGTCACACGCCCGAACTCGTACGCGATCTCAAGGGGCCCGAAACACTCCGTACAGGCGAAGTCGGGGCCGAGGTCGTAGCGGGCACCGCACTCCCGGCAGGAGAGGGCCACGGCGGGGCCGAAGCGCGGGTCACGCGCGCCGCCGGCACGACCGGAGGAGGTGGTGTTGTTCTCAGTGGTTGCGAGCGCCATGAAGCGAGGCCTTTCCCTCATCTTCGTCTGCGGACCACCCTGGTCACAGACCGGAATTGGCACCTGTCCCGGCCGACCTCGCGCAGATCGCGAGTCTTGAACCGGGATGGTTGCCGGGGCTTCGCAGGGCCGGTCCCTCCACCCCTCTGGATGAGCAAATATTCAGTTTGGAACCTGACGCGCAGGTCCTAAGCACTCTACCCCGCCCCGCCGCCCTCCTGACTCCTTGTCTCGCTGTGCGAGACATGGCGTGTTATCCAGCGGACAACCGGAGCCGGGGCGCCGGTCGCGAGGCATCCGGCACACGGCCCGGAAAGCGGGTGAGGCCCCCGCCGGGCCCGCGATCCTCGGTGATCGCGGGCCCGGCGGGGGCCTCACCCCTTCTCCCGGCCGTCGCGGGGCTACGGTGTCCGGTACCCCAGGGTGTACGGGCCGGAGCCGGCCGTGGAGAACACCCGGTAGCGGTAGTAGCCGGCCGTGCCGGTGTAGGAGATCCTCTCGTCGGGACCCGCGCCGTCGGAGGTGGCGACGACCGTCCAGCTCGTCCCGTTCCACTTCTGCAGGTACAAATCGAAGTCGGTCCCCTCGATGCCGTCCAGGCAGGCGGTGTGCGGGCCCCTGACGGTCGACCGGTAGTAGAGGTTGTTCGGCTGGTAGGCGGACTGGCCGGTGGACAGGGTGCCGGTGTAGACGTTCGGGAAGCCGGTGCAGGTGCCCGTGACCGGCGGCGGCGGATTGCCAGCGGTGGTCCGCAGGCTCAGTCCGTAGGCGGTGAGGATCTCGGCGATCGGCTGGAAGTAGGTGGTGCCGCCCTGGCTGCAGTCGCCGGAGCCGCCCGAGGTGACGCCCTGGGCCTGGTCGACGGAGATGAAGGAGCCGCCGGAGTCGCCGGGTTCGGCGCAGACGCTGGTGCGGGTCAGCTGGAAGACGGTGCCCTGGGGGTAGGTGACGCTGGCGTCGCGCTGCTGGATGACGC
Source organism: Streptosporangium heterodermiicola (assembly GCF_051390675.1). Taxonomy (NCBI): domain Bacteria; kingdom Bacillati; phylum Actinomycetota; class Actinomycetes; order Streptosporangiales; family Streptosporangiaceae; genus Streptosporangium; species Streptosporangium heterodermiicola. The sequence continues at coordinate 27,592 of NZ_JBPJSR010000044.1, read as the reverse complement.
CGCAGTGCCAGTCGGTGGTGGAGCCCGACCGGCAGACCGAGGCCCCCTCGATGGCGACCCGGGCGCCGGCGACGGGGACGGTGCCACCCTCGCTGTTGCCCACCGCCGGCGTGGCCGTCCAGTTGGCGTTGGTCGCGACCCAGGAGTAGTCGTTGCCCGGGAAGGACGATCCCTGGAAGACGCCCTGGGCGACGCGGTTGAAGCCGGTGGTGGTGTTACCGGGGTTGCCGCAGTGCCCGGCGCTGACGAAGCCGTTCTGGGTGCCCTTGAGCACGGGGAAGCCGATCGAGCAGCGGCTGGTGACGCCGATGTAGTAGGCGTCCCCGCCCACCAGGTTGTACAGGGGCTGGGGAACCTCGGTGGAGGGCAGCACGACCACCGCGGTCCTGTCCACGCCGGCGCTCTCGACGACGGTCTGGGCGACGTTGGGGAGCGGGACGAGGACGACCACCTTGTTCCGCTTCACGTCGACGTAGCGCACACTCGACACGAGAGGCTGCGCGGGCAGGGTGTTGTCGAGCTTCTTCTTGACCGCGGCGAGTTCCGCGAACGACCTGGAAACGACCTCCGCCAGGGCGCCCTCGGAGACGATCATGGGGATGTCGGCGGGGCTGGTGGTGGCCATCACCAGGGACTGGGCGCTGTTCCCCCGGAGCCAGGTGCCGCCGAAACGAGGACCGAGCCTCCTGCTCAGCCGCAGCGCGATCGGGGTCAGGTGGGCCTCGTTGAGCAGGCGGGCCCGAGCCTGGGCCGCGGTGAGACCGAGATCGCGTTCGAGCGCCTCCAGCATGCCCGGCGGCGGTTGCCGCACGGCTGACGACGCGGGCGAGGTGGCGGGCGTGCCCGGGGCACTCGCCGCCCGGCGGTCGGCGCCGGCCGGTACGGCGGCCAGGGCAAGTGCGATGAGCGCCAGGACGCATCCTGCGCCGGCGGCATGTCTGCGGGACATGGATCTCTCCTCGGCCTCGGCTTTCGAAAGCGTGAGGGGAGATCGCCGTGGGTCACCAATTGATCACGTGACGCGGGCAACGTCACTTTAGATCAGATGAGTCCTCTCAAGGCCGTTGAGGGCACGCGCCACGCGGAGGATGTTTTCCCGTCAGAAGCCGTAGGCGTCGCCCAGGGCGCCCTGGACGTACTTGCGCGCCTGGTGGATGCGCGACTTGGCGGTGCCCAGCGGGATGCGCAGCTGCTCGGCCACCTCGTTGTAGTCGAGCTGGCAGATGTCGCGCAGCACCAGCGCCTGGGCCAGCTCCGGCTTCTCGGCCTCCAGCGCCTCCATCGCGTCGAGCAGGTCCAGCCTGGAGCCGGCGATCACGCTCACCCGGGCGACGTCCGGCTTCTGCAGCGGCAGCTCGTCGGAGCTCTGCTCGGCCGCGCGGCGCTTCAGCGAGCGGTAGGTGGTCCTGGCGCAGTTGGCGGTCACGATGTGCAGCCAGGTGCTGAACCGGGCGCGCCCCTCGAAGCGGGCGATGTTGCGCGCCACCGCGAGCAGGGTGTCCTGGCAGGCCTCCTCGGCGTCCTGCCGGAAGGGCAGGATCCGGCCGCAGTGCCTGAGCACGGCGGGCTCGATCCGCTTCAGCAGCTCACCGAGAGCGCGGTGGTCACCTTGGGCGGCCGATCGGGCCAGGTCCTCGGTCGTCTCGTCCAGCGCCATCACGGGCCCCCATCAGCGGTCACGGTCGCTGGACATCCTACGGTCGGGGACCGCGAATGGTGACCCGCCCTCCCCGCCACAAAAAGGATGATATGGCAGGGCTCATCACTCCACCTGCTGACAAAAACTGACACAATTCGATGAACGCCCTTCCTTCCTTGACCCGAAGAGCGAGGACATCCCGACGAGGTGCCGGTTAACCTTGGGAGTCTCCTCGCTCAAGGAGAATCGATGAGCGCGATCCTGGTGGCCTCCAACCGCGGCCCCGTCTCCTTCACCCTCTCCGAGGACGGCTCGCTGTCCATGCGCAGGGGAGGTGGCGGCCTGGTCTCCGGCCTGTCGGAGGTCGCGAGGGACCTCGACGTCCTGTGGGTCTGCGCGGCGCTGTCCGACGGCGACCGCGGCGCCGTGCGGCTGGCCCCCGGCGGCCGTCTCGACCAGGCGGGCTACGACACCGGGGCGCTGCGGATGCTCGACATCCCCCCGGCGACCTTCCACCGCGCCTACAACGCGGTCGCCAACTCCACCCTCTGGTTCGTCCACCACCTCCTCTACGACACCCCCAACAGGCCGTACTTCGACGCCAGGTTCCGCCGGGAGTGGGAGTCGTACCAGTCGTACAACGAGGCGTTCGCGATGGCGCTCGCCGAGGAGGCCCCGCACGGGGCGCGGGTGATGGTGCAGGACTACCACCTGAGCCTGGCCCCGGCGATGCTCAGGGGGGAGCGGCCCGACCTGCGGGTGGCGCACTTCTCGCACACGCCGTGGGCGCCGCCCGAATACTTCAACCTGCTCCCCGACGACGTCGCGACCGAGCTCCTCGAAGGCATCCTGGGCGCCGACCACGCGGGCTTCCTCACCGCCCGCTGGGGCGGGGCGTTCATGGACTGCTGCGAGACGGTGCTCGGCGCGCGGGTCGACCGCGGGGAACGCACGGTCACGCACGCGGGCAGGACGACCCGGATCGGCACCCACAGCCTGGGCGTCGACGGCAAGGCGCTCTGGGCCCGGGCCTCCGAGCCCGACGTGGAGTCCCACATGGCCGCGCTCCGCGCCCAGGTGGGCGACCGCAGGCTGATCGTGCGGATCGACAGGACGGAGCTGTCGAAGAACATCGTGCGGGGCCTGGTCGCCTACAAGCAGTTCCTCGCGGCCCACCCGGAGTGGCACGGCCGGGTCACGCACCTCGCCTTCGCCTACCCGTCCCGGCACGACCTGCCCGAGTACCGCGAGTACACGGCGGCGGTGCAGCGCTGCGCCGAGGAGATCGAGGACGAGTACGCCACCGAGGACTGGGACCCGCTGATCCTCAACGTCGACGACGACTACCCGCGCTCGCTGGCCGCCTATCGGCTGGCCGACGTGCTGCTGGTCAACCCGATCCGCGACGGCATGAACCTGGTGGCCAAGGAGGGGCCGATCCTGTCGCCGCGCAGCGCGCTGGTGCTGTCGCGGGAGGCGGGCGCCGCCGCCGAGCTGGGCGAGCACGCGCTGACGGTGAACCCCTACGACGTCTCGGCCACGGCCGCCGCGCTGCACGAGGGCCTCACGATGCCCTCGGACGAGCGCGCCAGGAGGGGCGTCCTGCTGGCCGCTGCGGCGACCGCGCTCCCCCCGCACCGCTGGTTCGCCGAGCAACTCGACGCCCTCGGGTGACGCTCGGGCCGTCAAACATGTTCGGCCCGTGTCCGCCGGGCGGCTCGACGCCTCCGGGTGACACCCGCGCCATCAGGCATATTTAGACCCGTATGAGATAGTTTTTGCGGCTATTTCACTTTTTCTGGCGTACGGGAGACCGAGTTGACCGCGATCGCGCCCGTCCGGCTGATCCGCGACCGCGCGACCTGGCTGATCTACCTCCAGCTCGGCGTCTTCGCCACCTATCTGTACGGCCTCAGCGCCGCGCTCCCGCTGCTCCGCCTCGACCAGGGCCTGTCCCAGGCGGTCGCCGGCCTGCACGGGACGGCGATGGCCGTCGGCGGCATCGTCACCGGCCTCGTCCTGCCCTGGCTGACCGGGCGGATCGGCCGCCGGGCCGTCATCTGGACCGGGATGGCCGGGATGAGCGCCGGCACGCTCATGGTCGCGGCGGCCCCCACCGTGCTGCCGGTCACCCTCCTCGGGTACGGCGTCGCCAGCGGGATGGCCTCGATCGCCCTGTACGCGGGCATGGCCGCGCTCGACGACCGGCACGGCCCCGCGGGCCCGGCGGCGATCAGCGAGGCGAACGCCGTCTGCGTGACCGTCGGCATCGGGGTCCCGTTCGTGGTCAGCGCCGCCGCGCAGAGCGCCCTCGGCTGGCGGGCCGCGCTGCTGGTGACCCCCGCGCTGGCCGCACTGCTCGCGCTGGTCATGTGGCGCGTACGCGTCCCCGAGCCCCGGGAGACCACGGACGGCGCCGGGGAGGGCCGAGCCCGCTTCGGCTGGCGGTTCTACCTGGCCTCGGCCGTCCTGTTCTGCTGCGTGGCGATGGAGTTCTGCTTCAACCTGTGGGCGGCCAAGCTGTTCTCCGACCAGACCGGGACGCCCGCGGCGGTGGCCGCGACCGCGGTCGCCGCGTTCACCGCGGGGATGGCGGCCGGGCGGCTGGCCGGGGCGTGGCTGGCCCTGCGGATCCCCCCGACCGCGCTGTTCCTCGGCGCCCTCCTGGTCACGGCCGCCGGGTGGGCGATCTTCTGGCTGAGCACGAACCCGGTGTTCTCCTACGCGGGACTGGCCGTGTCGGGGCTGGGGGTCGCGTTGCACTTCCCGATGGCGCTGTCACGGGTGCTGGCCGCCTCCGGCGGGCGGCGGGACCGGGCGTCGGCGATGGCCTCGGTCTTCGCCGGGCTCGCGGTGGGGATCGGGCCGTTCCTGCTGGGCGCGCTGGCCGACGGGTTCGGCACCCAGCGGGCGTTCCTCATGGTCCCCGCCCTGATCGGACTCGCCGTCGGAGGGCTGCTGATCACCGCGAGGGGACTTTCCCGGGCAGGCGCCGCGGGCGCCGCCGGCCCCGCCTGAGCGGGCGATCCCGGACGGCCCGGTCCTGCCGGGCGAGCGCCACCGCCGGAGCGGGCGCCACCGCTTGGGCGGGCGCCCCTCGCCCTACACCCCGCCCCGCGCCTCGCCCTCGACGGCGTCGGCGATCGAGGTGAGGAGCTCCAGGACCCCCGGCGGCCCGTCCACCACGACGTCGGCCTCCACCTCGATCTCGGGCGACCCGCTGAACACCGTCACACCCGGCAGCCCGGAGGCCCGTACGGCCGCGAAGGCCGGGAGGTCCCCCAGGTCGTCCCCGGCGAACAGCACCGACCTGGCGGCCCGCTCGCCCAGGAAGGCGCTCAGCGCCACTCCCTTGTCCATCCCCGGCGGGCGCAGCTCCAGCACGAACTTGCCAGGCTCCACCACCAGCCCCGCCCCGGCGGCGAGCGCGGCGACCGGCTCGCGCAGCGCGTCGAGCGTCACCCACGGGTCGGCGGCCTGCCGGGTGTGCACGGCCACCGACCGCTCCTTGTCCTCGATCCGCACCCCGTCGATCCCCGCCACCAGCGGGACGAGCCCGGTGCGGGCGAGGTCGAGGCCGGGGTGGACGGGCGGCGCGGCGAGCGCCCCCGCCTCCCAGCGTTCGAGGCCGTAGTGCCCGAGCACGACCAGCCCCGGCACACCGGCCAGGGAGCCGTACTCGACGGCCGTGGCGGCCGGACGGCCGGTCACGATCACCACGGCGCCGACCAGGCGGCCGAGCCTGTCCAGCACCTCGGCCCCGCCCGGGTGGATCCTGGCCGCCGCGGGGTCGGGGACGATCGGGGACAGCGTGCCGTCGAAGTCGAGTCCGATCACCGCCCCCGCCGGGTCGGCGACGATCGCCTTCAGCCCGTCGGACGTATTCGTCGTCATGCTCGCCTCAGCCTGTCGAGTGTGTGCGCCGTCATGGCGGCCCCGCTCTCGCGAGTGCCGCCCGACCGGTCGTACCCGAACATCAGGGGCGCAAGCCCATTTTCCGGGCGGCTCGATCGCGGCGCCGGGTCTCGCGGAGCCGGCGCAGGCGCTTGACCAGCATCGGGTCGTGGGCGAGCGCCGCCGGCAGGTCGATGAGCTCGCTGAGCAACTGGTAGTAGCGGGTCGCGGAGATGTCGAAGGTCTCGCGGACCGCCTGCTCCTTGGCGCCCGCGTAGCGCCACCACTGGCGCTCGAAGGCGAGCAGCTCACGCTCCCGGTCGGTGAGAGCCCTCGGAGCGGGCTCCGGAGCGGCGTCGTCACCGGAACCCGGCGCGGTGTCCATCGCCTCCTCCTTCCTCGGGATCTTCCTCGGGATCCTCGGGGCACGCGGCGATCACACCGCGCACGCGCGGCCCGAAGTCAGGATAGTCCGGAATTTCGTGCTGTTCATGACGGATGTGGAGACGTACAGTCACCAGATGTGACCTCTGTCATCAGCCTTCTCACCGACTACGGACTGGAAGACGGCTACATCGCCGCATGTCACGGCGTGATCGTCGGAATCTCTCCGGAGTCGCGGATCATTGACGTGTGCCATCTGGTCCCCTCGGGGGACGTACGGCGCGGAGCGGCGATCCTGGCCCAGACGATCGCCTACCTTCCCCCCGGCGTGCACGTCGCCGTGGTGGATCCCGCCGGCGGCGGCTCGCGCCGGGCGGTGGCCGTCGAGGCCGGCGACCACGTGTTCCTGGGCCCGGACAACGGGCTGCTGTCGTGGGCGATCCACGCCAGCGGGGGCGCGCGGGCCGCCTACGAGCTCTCCAACAGGGAGCTCTTCCTGAAACCGGTCTCGCCGACCTTCCACGGGCGCGACCTCTTCGCCCCGGTGGCGGCGCACCTGACGATCGGGTGCCCTCCGTCGGAGCTGGGGCCGGAGATCCCGCTGGAGCGGCTCGTCTCGCTGCCCGCGCCCACCTCCACCGTCCAGGAGGGCTACGTCGAGGGGGAGGTGCTGTCGATCGACCGGCACGGCAACGCCCAGCTGTCGATCGGCTCCGGCGACCTGGTGACGCTGGACGTCGAGCCCGGGGACACGCTGGTGGTCTGGCTGGGCAGGCGGCGGCTCTCGGTGCCGTTCAAGGAGACCTTCGCCGCGGTCCCGCCCGGGGAGGTCGTGGCCTTCACCGACTCGGCCGGGCTGGTCGCGCTCGCGGTCAACTCCGGTGACGCCTCGCAGCGGCTGGGCCTGCCGCCCGGGGCCCACGTGCGTCTCTCCCCCGCGCCCTGACCCCCCTGTCCCACCCTGAAACGCGCACCAAAAGCGATTTAAGAGGAAATCGCCTCATGCATCAGGTCGTTCAGTGGAATGTCTTTTCAGTTGACAGCTTGTCTCCCCCGTAATTACGCATGCCGGAATTTCGATGACGTTTCCCGATCCCTCGTGAAAAATGGTGCCACTTCGTCTCCCCTGTCGTTCCCGGCGGGCCTCCTCCGCAACGGTTCCCCCGTGGAGCAGGGCCTCCCGGCCGTGCCGACCCCCGGAAGGCCGGTCCCGGCCGAATATACGGGCTGACCTGGCAATTAAGGAATTCGGCGGGGCGTGACGGGGCGAGCGTGGCCCGATCGGAACGGCGGTCGGCCGAAGTTCGTTCGGTTATGACCCCGCGATCATTGCCACAAGCTGACCATTCTTGACCCTCCAGAAAGCATGTCGCTGGATAGTCTCACTCCCGTTACTTTGAGTAGCCGCGCGCAGACGGTCCGTTCCAGAGGCCCCAGACACTGCCGCGACGATTTCCTTCCAGGGGGAACACAATGATTCGTCGTCTTCTCATCACCTCCGCGTGTGTCGGCATCGCCGTCATCGCACCGGCCGCGGTCGCGTCCGCGTCCACCTCCTCCACCTCCACGGCCAAGGTCACCGCCCAGTCGGTCGTCAAGGCCGCCGCCCAGGCCAAGGCCGCCAAGAAGTCCTCCGACTGCTGCGGCGGCGTCGGCGTCGTCAGCGGCGCTTCGGCCTTCATCCCGACGAGCACCGTCACGTACGGCACCACCGTCATCCCCACGGCCGTGACCAGTGGCATCGGCTGCGGCGGCGGCATCTACGGCGGCGGCGTCTACGGGGGCGGCTTCGGCGGCGGCCTCTACAGCGGCGGCTGCTACGGCGGCGGCATCTACGGCGGCGGCGTCTACGGGGGCGGCTTCGGCGGCGGCTTCTACGGCGGCGGCTTCGGCGGCGGCTTCGGCGGGGGCGGCTTCGGCGGCGGCCTCTTCGGCCGCGGCGGCGGCATCGGCGGCATCGGCGGCGGCAACATCATCAGCAACGGCAGCGGAGTCGGCCACGGCGTCGGCGTCGGCGGCCTGGTCGGCATCGGCGGCATCGGCGTCGACATCCTCTAGCGGGGACGTCCTCAAGCAGGACGGGCACCCTGCGGTAAATCGGTAGAGCAGACAGGGCGCGGCCTCCACAACTCCATGTGGGGGCCGCGCCCTTCGCCGTTCCAAGCTCCCCTGAGCTCTCCCGGAACCTCCCTACACGTGGATCACGTCGTGGGTCTCGGCGAAGTGGCAGGCGCTCGCGTGCGCGGTGCCGGGCCGGATCTGCAGCAGCGGCTCCTCGACGGAGCAGATCTCCCGGGCCTTCCAGCACCGCGTACGGAACCGGCAGCCCGACGGCGGGTTGGCGGGGGACGGCGGGTCGCCCTGGAGGATGATCCGCTCGCGTCGCTCGCGCCCCTCGGGGTCGGGCACCGGGACGGCCGACAGCAGCGCCTGGGTGTAGGGGTGCGCGGGCCGGTCGTAGATCTCGACGTCCTTGCCGATCTCCACCATCTTGCCCAGGTACATCACCCCGACCCGGTCCGAGATGTGCCGGACCACCGACAGGTCGTGGGCGATGAAGACGTACGCGAGGCCGAACTCGTCCTGCAGCCGCTCCAGCAGGTTCACGACCTGCGCCTGGATCGACACGTCCAGCGCGGAGACCGGCTCGTCACAGACGATGATCTCCGGCTGGAGCGCCAGCCCGCGGGCGATCCCGATGCGCTGGCGCTGGCCGCCGGAGAACTGGTGCGGGTAGCGGTTGACGTGGTCGGGGTTGAGGCCCACCACTTCGAGGAGCTCCTGGACCTTGCCGCGCCGGTCGCCCTTGGGGGCGACCTCCTTGTGGATCTCGAACGGCTCCCCGATGATGTCGCCCACGGTCATCCGGGGGTTCAGCGAGGTGTACGGGTCCTGCATGACCATCTGGATGTTGCGGCGGGCCCGCTTGAGGTCGCCGCGCCTGGCGTCGGCGATCTCCCGGCCGTTGATCCGCACCGAGCCCGAGGTCGGCCGCTCCAGCGCCATCAGGAGCTTGGCCAGCGTGGACTTGCCGCACCCGGACTCGCCCACGATGCCGAGCGTCTCGCCCCGGCGCAGGTCGAAGGAGACCCCGTCGACGGCCTTGATCGCGCCGACCTGCCTGCGCAGGACGACGCCCTGGGTCAGTGGGAAGTGCTTGACCAGGTCGCGGACCTCAAGGATCGGCTCACCCGTGGCTGCCATCGAGGACCTCCCTCCAGTAGTGACACGCGCTGCCGCGCGTCGGGCCGATCTCGTACAGCGGGGGCGCGTCGACGACGCAGTTGTCCTGACGGTACGGACAGCGGGGGTGGAAGGCGCAGCCCGAGGGCATGTCGAGCAGGTTCGGCGGCATGCCCTTGATGGCGTACAGCTCCTGCCCCTTCAGGTCGACCCGGGGAATCGAGTCGAGCAGGCCCTTGGCGTACGGGTGGGCGGGCCTGCGGTAGATGTCGTGCACGAGGGCGTTCTCCACGATCCGCCCGCCGTACATGACCGCGATCTTGTCGGCGACGTCGGCCACCACGCCGAGGTCGTGGGTGATCAGGATCAGGCCCATGTCGCTCTCGCGGCGCAGCTCGCCCAGGAGTTCCATGATCTGGGCCTGCACCGTCACGTCGAGGGCGGTGGTCGGCTCGTCGGCGATCAGCACCTCGGGGTCGAGCGCGATCGACATCGCGATCATGATGCGCTGGCGCATGCCCCCGGAGAACTGGTGGGGGTAGTCGTGCACCCGCTGCCTGGCGGCCGGGATGCGGACCCGGTCCATCAGCTCGATCGCCTTCTGCTGGGCGTCGCGCTTGGAGGCGCCCCGGTGCACCCGGAACATCTCCCCGATCTGGGCGCCGACGGTGAACACCGGGTTCAGCGCGGAGAGCGCGTCCTGGAAGATCATCGCGATTCGCCGGCCGCGCACCTGGGTGCGGGCCTCCTCCGACAGCTCCAGCAGGTTCGTGCCCCGGAAGCGAATCTCGCCCCTGGGAACGCGGGCCGGCGGGGAGTCGAGGATGCCCATGATGGCCTGCGCGGTCACCGACTTGCCCGAGCCGGACTCGCCGAGCACCGCGAGCGTCTCCCCGGCGTTCAGCGAGTAGCTGACCCCGTTGACCGCCTTGACCACGCCCTGCCTGGTCACGAACTCCACGTGCAGGTCGTCGACGGCGAGCAGCGGCTCGCCGCCCGGCGCCTCCCTGGACGGCACCACCGGCGTTGAGGTCTTCTTCACGGGTCCCCCTACCGCAGCTTCGGGTCGAGGGCGTCGCGGACGGCGTCGCCCAGCATGATGAAGGCCAGCACCGTCAGGCTCAGGAACAGCGCCGGGAACAGCAGCGCCCACGGCGCCTCCAGGAAGCGCTCCCTGGCGTCGGAGATCATGAGCCCCCAGGAGATGTCGGGCGAGCGCAGTCCCACGCCGAGGAAGGACAGACCGGCCTCGGCGGCGATGAAGTAGCCCAGGTTGATCGTGGCGACCACGATCACCGAGGCGACCGCGTTCGGCAGGATGTGCCGGAACATGATCCTCGACGCGGAGGCGCCGAGCGCCCTCGCCGCGAGCACGTAGTCCTGGCTCTTGGCGGTGATCACCGCCGCCCTCATGATCCGGTACGTCATCGGCCAGGTCAGCACCGCCAGCGCGAGCATGACGGTCCACACGTTGCCCGTGCGGAAGACCGCCAGGATGAGCAGGGCGCCGAGGATCGACGGGATCGCGAAGAAGATCTCCGTGAGCCGGGAGAGCACGGTGTCCAGCACGCCGCCCCTGAAACCCGCGAAGAGACCGAGCAGGCCGCCCACGATCGCGGTGACGACGGTGGTGGCCAGCCCGACCACGATCGAGTTGCGGGCGCCGTAGATGGTCCGGGCGTAGATGTCGCAGCCCTGGTTGTCGGTGCCGAACCAGTGGGCCTCGCCCATGCCCAGCCGGGCGTCGCCCAGGTTGCAGTTCTTGGCGTCGAACGGGTTCACCGAGGTGAACAGCGAGGGGACCACCGCCATGACGACCAGGACGGCGATGAGGACGGAGGCCCCGATGAAGAGCGGGCGGCGGCGCAGGTCGTACCAGGCGTCGCCCCACAGGCTCGCGGCCTTGGGCGCCTTGGTGCCCTTGCCCCTCCTCGGCCTGCCGTGCTTGGGGTTCCCGGTCTGCCCTCCGGCCGGGACAAGGGTGTCACTCATAGCGGATCCTCGGGTCGAGCACGGCGTAGAGCAGGTCGACGACCAGGTTGGCCAGGATGTAGATCAGCACCAGCACGGTCACGATGCCGACGACCACGGGCTGCTCGCGCAGGTACACGGAGCTGAACAGCTGCTGGCCGATTCCCGGCAGGTTGAAGATCGTCTCGGTGATCACCGCGCCGCCCATCAACGTGCCGAGGTCGGCGCCCAGGTAGGTGACGAGCGGGATCAGCGCGTTGCGCAGCGCGTGCCGCCCGACGATCCGGCTCCTGGGCAGGCCCTTGGCCACCGCGGTGCGGATGTAGTCGGCGCGCAGGATCTCCACCAGGCTGTTCCTGGCGAGCCGGGTGAGATAGGCGATCGACGTCCCGGCGAGCACGAAGCCGGGCAGCAGGTAGCTGCGCCAGCCCTCCGTCACGCCCGCGACGGGGAAGAGGTCGATCCCGGCCTGCTTGAGCTTCACGCCCAGCAGCAGCTGGAGCACGAAACCGGTGACCAGGGTGGGGACGGAGATCAGCACCAGGGTGGAGGCGAGGATCATCGAGTCGCTGGCCCTGCCGTGGCGCAGCGCCGCGTACAGGCCGAGCCCCACGCCGATGACGGCCTCCATCACCAGGGCGGTCGCCGCCAGGTTGATGGTCACCTGGAACTTGCCGGCCATGATCTCGTCGACGCCGACACCCGCGAAGGTGGTACCGAAGTCGCCGCCGAGCAGGCCGACGACGTAGTACCAGTACTGCACCAGGAACGGGTCGTTCAGGTGGTACTGCTCGCGCAGGATCGCGACGATGTTGGGGTCTATGCGCTTCTCGCCCGCCAGCGCCGCGATGGGGTCACCGGGCAGCGCGAACACGATGGCGTAGATGAGCAGGGTGGAGCCCACCAGGACTGGTATCGCCTGGATCAGGCGCCTGAGAATGTAACGGCCCATTCGTATCTCCCGTAGGTGCCCGGGGGCGATCTCGCGGACCGGCGGGTCGCGCGGCGCCGCGAGATCGTTCCGGGCGGCCAGTGGGGCCGGGCTTCCGCCCGGCCCTCAACCGGTCGTCAGCTGGCCTTCTCGACCTCGGTCCACTCGACCTGGTTGAGAAGATTGATCTTGACGCCCTTGACGTGCTGGGAGAACGCGGCGTTGGTCCGGTAGAAGTACACCGGGATGTACGGCAGCTCCTTGATCAGGATGTCGTCGGCCTGCTGGTAGAACTTCAGGCCCTCCTCCTGCGTCGCGGCGGTGTCGCCCTTGGCCAGGAGCTCGTCGAACTCCTTGTTCGACCAGCCGGCGTAGTTGGAGCCGGTCTTGATCGCGACGGTGGAGAAGATCGGGGTCAGGTAGTTCTCCGCCGACGGGTAGTCGATCGCCCAGCCCATGCGGAACAGGCCGCCGTAGGTCTTCTTGTCGAGCTCGTCGAGAATCGAGGCGAACTTCTCGAAGGGCTTGACCGTCACCTCGATGCCCAGGTTGGCGCGGAGGCTGTTCGCGACGGCCTCGATCCACTCCTTGTGCGGGCCGTCGGTGTTGTAGCCCAGCTCCAGCGTCTTGGGACCGTTGTTCTCGGCGTACTGCGCCTTGGCCTTGTCGGGCTCGTAGCTGCAGGCCGCGCAGGCACCGGCGCGGTAGCCGTCGAGGAGGGGGTTGATGAAGTCGTCAGCCGGGGCGCGCGTGCCGGAGAAGACCTTGTCGGCGATGGTCGCGCGGTCGATCGCCATGGAGATGGCCTCGCGGACCTTCACGTTCGCGTACGTCTTGTTGTACTGCAGCGGGAAGCCGATGTAGCCGACGCCGGCGTCCGCCTCGTCCAGGTAGCGCTCGCCGAGCTCCGACTTGGCCCGCGCGATCGCCGACGGGGGCAGCGAGTCGTGGACGTCGAGGTTGCCCGCGGCCAGGTCGTTGAACGCGGTCTCCGGGCTCGTGTAGAGCTTGAACTGGAGCTTGGCGAACTTCGGCTTCGTCCCGGCGAACTTGTCGTACCGGGTGAGGTCGATCGTCTGGTCGGTGCCCTTGTTGTAGGGCTTGTCGATCTGGAAGTAGCCCTGGCCGATCGGCTTCTTGGCGAACTCCTCGGTGACCTTGCCGTCGGGGCCGAAGGCCGCCTTGGGCAGCGGGTAGAACGCCGTGTAGCCCAGCATCGTCTTGAACTGCGAGAACGGCTTGGCGAGGGTGACGGTGAAGGTGCTCTCGTCGACGACCTTGAGGCCCTTCATCTCCTTGGTGGAGACGGTCTGGCCCTCACCCGGGTTCAGGTCGGCCCAGCCGTCGACCCGGGCGAAGAAGCCGTTGGCGCCCTGGACGTTGTCCTGGTTGGCGGCGTAGTTCCACGCGTCGACGTAGTTCTGCGCGATCAGCTTCTCGCCGTTGTGCCAGGTGTAGCCGGGCTTGAGCTTGATCGTCCACACCGTGTTGTCGGGCGACTCGATCGACTCGGCGACCTCGTCCACGACCTGCTTGTTCTCGTCGTAGCCGACCAGGGGGGCGAAGATGGCGGCCAGGACCTCGGAGCCCTCGGACTCGGTGGTGTCACCGGGGTAGAAGAGCTTCTGCGGCTCGCCGAGCTCCATGCGCACGGGCTGGTCGGCCGCGGCCGACCCGCCGTCAGAAGGCGTGGAGCCGCCACACGCGGTCAGCGCGAGGGCGAGCAGCGCGGTGCCGGCGGTGAGCCGCGCACCCTTAGTAACACGCATTGCGGTAAATCCTCCCTTTGCAGGCTTACGTCGACACTGAGTCCGTGATCCGAGCACCGCGAAAGAGGATCTTGTGGTCCCTGCTTCCCGCTGCTCCGGTCCGGGTGCTGACGCCACACCGATCGATCGCGACTATTCCCTACCGCTCCACACCGACTTATATCTGTGATGTTGCAGTTCGGTCACGCATGAACCGATTCGGCGTCACATACCTGCCAACTTGACGATGTCAAGATCCCGGATGTGTATGAAAACGACATCCAGGCACACGTAGGACATGAACGGTCACGTCAAAATACCCCCGTACCGGCACTGCTCGCATCCGTTACCTCCCGATGACCCTGACCTGGGCCTGCGCTGACTCGGCTGTCAAGGGCCAGGTATCCCCGTGGAGAACCGCTCAATCCCCCTGGAACCTGTTGCCCGGAGATCCCGTCCAATGTGTGCGGCGGACCCCCGCCGCAGGCACTTCATCCACTCGCATCCAATAGAGTCCTTGCCATGAGCCAGCCGGAATCCGCGATCGCGGACGCCCAGGCGGGCGGCCCGAGTAACGGCACCCCCGCGCAGGGGCAAGAGCCGCTGGCCAAGCTCGCCGCGCGCCACGGACTTCGGCGTGCCATCGCACGCCCGAGTCTGTTCGTCTACCTGCGCCAGCTGTGGGAACGACGGCACTTCGTCATGACGTACGCCACGTCGCGCAACGTCTCGAAGTACAGCAACTCGGCTCTGGGCCAGCTGTGGCAGGTCATCACGCCACTGCTCAACGCCGCCATCTACTTCCTGATGTTCGGCCTGATCCTCGGCGCGAGCAAGGGCATCCCCAACTACCCGGCCTTCCTCATCACCGGGATGTTCGTCTTCACCTACACCCAGCGCTCGGTGAGCGGCGGCGCCAGGGCGATCTCCGGCAACCTGTCGCTGATCCGCGCTCTGCACTTCCCGCGCGCCGCGCTCCCGCTCGCCTACACGATCCAGGAGTTCCAGCAGCTGCTCATCTCCATGGGCGTGCTGTTCGGGCTGGTGCTGCTCACCAATGAGCCCATCACCCTGTACTGGCTGCTGATCCCGGTCGCCCTGGCGCTGCAGACCATGTTCAACATCGGCGCGAGCCTGGTGCTCGCCCGGTTCGGCTCCACCGCCCGAGACCTGAACCAGCTGCTCCCCTTCATCATGCGCACCTGGCTCTACGCCTCCGGCGTCTTCTTCTCCATCGAGGACAAGGTCGTGGGCCCGGGCGGCGCCGGCCTCCCCCAGTGGGTCGCCGACGTCATGTACTTCAACCCCGCCGCCGCGTACATCGAGCTCATGCGGGACCTGCTCATGAATACCCATGACCCCCGGCCGTACATCTGGGCGGTCTGCGTATTCTGGGCGGTGTTCGCTCTGCTCGGCGGGTTCTGGTACTTCTGGCGAGCAGAGGAGAAGTACGGCCGTGGCTGAGTTGACCGAGGAGCTGTCCCGAGTGAAGGCCGAGGAGCCCGCCGTGCCGAGCACGGACGTCAGGGTGCACCCCAATCCTGAACCCGCCCCCGCCCCCGCGCCCGCCGACGAGCGCGAGGGCACACCCACGGTCATCGTGGACGATCTGCACATCATCTACCGGGTGTACGGCGCGGCCAGCGACACGGAGAAGGGCAACGCCGTCAACGCCCTCATGCGCCTCGTCAAGCGCCAGGGACGGCCGCAGATGAAGGAGGTCCACGCCGTGCGCGGCGTCTCCTTCGTGGCCCGCCACGGCGACGCCATCGGCATCGTCGGCCGCAACGGCTCGGGCAAGTCCACGCTGCTGCGCGCGATCGCCGGCCTCCTGCCCCCGCACTCCGGCGCCGTGTACACCGACGGCCAGCCATCCCTGCTCGGCGTCAACGCCGCGCTGATGCGCGAGCTCACCGGCGAGCGCAACATCGTCCTCGGCTGCTACGCGATGGGCATGAACCCCGCGCAGGTCAAGGAGAAGTACGACGACATCGTCGACTTCTCCGGCATCGGGGAGTTCGTGCAGTTCCCCATGTCGACCTACTCCTCGGGCATGGGCGCCAGGCTCCGCTTCGCCATCGCCTCGGCCAAGTCCCACGACGTGCTGCTCATCGACGAGGCCCTCGCCACCGGCGACCGCGAGTTCCGGCGCAAGAGCCAGGACCGCATCAAGAAGATGCGCGACGAGGCCGGCACCGTCTTCCTGGTCGCCCACAACCTCGACGTGATCGAGGAGACCTGCAACCGGGTCATCTGGCTGCACAAGGGCAAGATCAGGATGGACGGCGACCCGAAGACGGTCCTCGCCGCCTACAACAAGGTCTGACCCTCCGGACACCGGGGTCTCCGAACGTCAGGGGGCCCGGCGGCAGGGCAGGATGAGGAGCGACCGACAAGACGCTTCTCATCGGAGGTGAATCGTGTCCACGCGGCCACCGATTCCGTACGACTTCCTGCCCCAGGTTCCCGCGCTGACCGTCGAGAGCGACGACGTCCGCGACGGCGAGCGCATGGCGGAGACCCACGTGTTCGACGACTGGGGCTCCACCGGCCAGAACGTCTCCCCCCACCTGCGCTGGTCCGGCGCACCCGAGGGCACCCTCAGCTACGCCGTGACGTGCTTCGACCCCGACGCCCCCACCGGGAGCGGGTTCTGGCACTGGCTGCTGTTCGACATCCCCGCCGACGTGACCGAGCTGCCCGCCGGCGCGGGTGCCGGCGACGGCGGCGTGGGCGTGCACGGGCGCAACGACTACAGCCACAACGCCTACGGCGGCGCCGCGCCCCCGCCCGGGGACCCGCACCGCTACATCTTCGCGGTGCACGCCCTCGACGTGGAGAAACTCGGCCTCGACGCCGACACCCCGCCCGCCGTGGTGGGCTTCAACATCACCGCCCACACCGTGGCGCGCGGGTACGTGACGCCCGAATACCAGAACTAGCGCGATACGTCACGTCCCGGGGTGGGACACGGGAGGCAATGGACTGACAGCGTGTTCGGTGTTCCGGTATGATTCGAACGTTGTTTCGATCCAAGGAAGCCGTCATGGAGTGGGGGCGCGCGATGCGAGAGCTGTCCACCGCGATCGACCACCTGTCCGTCGAGGACCCGTCAGAGATTCCGCGTCTCCAGCTGACCGAGCAGCTCATCGAGCTGCACTGGCAGATGGCCAGACTCCAGGCCGAGATCGCCCGTCGCACCTCCGTGCGGGGCCCCGGACGCTGAGGCGACGGAAACCGGCCGGTGCGCACCGGCCGGTTTCCCCGCTGTCCTTCCCCGTCGTCACGAGCTCCTGTGGGCACCGCCCACGAGAGGGCGGATCAGGCCGACAGCCGCCGGGGGGCGACGGTGGCGGGCTCGAAGGGGAAGCGGCCGGCGAAGGCCGGGCACAGGCCGGTGAGCCACACGGCCTCCGGGCCGTACCTCGCGAAGAAGGGACGCCCGGCCAGCTCGGGATCGCGCGCCTGGATGAGGTGGAGCACGAAGACCCTCTGCCCCGCGACCTCCGCGACACCGTCCAGGCAGACCTTGCCCGGCGTGGCGGACATCGACGGGCCCCGCACGGTGCGGCACAGCCCGGAGACGCTCGCGTACGCGCCCCTATAGCGGCGGAGCACCGGCGCACTCATGATCACCGGGTCTCCGCCAGGCCGCCTCTGCGCAGCAGGTCGTCGAGGTGTTTCACGGTGTATGCCCGGAATCCGCGCCTGGAAGCTTCGCTCAAGATCACCAATCCTTCGCCGAGGCTCTCGTCCTGGTTGCGGCAAAACTCGCCGGCCCTTCATGAGTTACGAACGTGTTACACACCGGACGTAAGCCGACCTATAGCCGGTTCCATATCTCGGCGATTTCTTCTCCTCGGAAATATCGCGATATATCTTGAATGGTCGTACACTCACAGGCATGACGTCCTATGACCCCGTTCTGCGCGCCTCCGACGCCGATCGCGACCATGTGGCCGCGGTGCTGGGTGAGGCGTTCGCCACCGGCCGCCTCACCAGCGTCGAGCACGCCGACCGGCTGGCGGCCGCCTACACCGCCGTCACGACGGACGACCTCGTCCCCGTCACCCGCGACCTGCCCGACGTCACCGCGCCCGCCCGCGGGGTCGCCACCGAGCGGCAGGAGGTCGCCGCCGTCTTCAGCAAGGTCGTGCGCGGCGGGCGCTGGATCGCCGGGCGGCACACCGCGCTGCGCGCCACCTTCGGCGCGCTGATCGTCGACCTGTCCGACGCCGTGCTGCCGGGCCGGGAGATCACCCTTGAGGTCAACTCCCACTGCGGCAAGCTGATCGTCAGGGTCCCCCGCGACGCCCACGTCATCGACGAGGTCGGCGCGCTGTTCGCCAAGCGCAGCATCTCCGGCGGCACCGGCGACGGGGACGGCCCGGTCATCAGGGTCGTCGGCCGGGCCACCTTCGGCAAGATCATCGTCTCGCGGGAGAGAAGCGACTGGAATCTCCCCGGCACTCCCTGATCAGCCCCACGGAACGATCCGGTCCTGAGCCCGCCTACGATGCGGACAAACCATCCCGCACGAGGTGACCGCTTGCCTGAGACCGACGCTCCCGGCGTCCTGCCGATCGCCCTGGACGCGATGGGCGGCGACAACGCCCCCGACGAGATCGTGGCGGGAGCCGTGCTGGCGGTGCGAGAGCACGGGATCTCCGTCGTGCTCGTCGGCGCCCCCCGCCCCCTGTCCGAGGCCCTCTCCCGGTACGACGCGACCACCGAGATCCCGATCGTCCGCGCCGAGGAGGCCCTCGCCATGGACGAGGGCGCCCTCGCCAGCCTGCGCCGCCCGCGCTCCAGCATCGCCGTCGCCTGCCACCTCGTACGGCGGGGCGACGCCTGCGCCGTGGTCTCCGCCGGGTCCACCGCCGGGATCGTGGCCACCGGGAAGCTCAGGCTCCGCGGCCAGCCGGGAGTGCTCAGGCCCGCCATCGCCGTCGCCCTGCCGACCAGGCCCACCCCGACCGTCCTGCTGGACGCCGGGGCGAACGCCGAGGTCAAGCCGGAGATGCTGGTGCAGTTCGCCCACCTCGGCGCCGCCTACGCGGAGACCGCCCTGGGCGTCGAGCACCCCAGGATCGGCCTGCTGACCATCGGCAGCGAACCGGAGAAGGGCAACAAGCTCGTCAAGCGGGCCCACGAGCTGCTCTCGGCCGCCCCCGGGCTCGACTTCGCGGGCAACATCGAGGGCCACGACCTGCTCACCCGCACCGTGGACGTCATCGTCGCCGACGGCTTCACCGGCAACGTGGCGCTCAAGACCATGGAGGGCAGCGTCCGCTACGCCTTCGCCGAGCTCCGCGAGACGATCAACGAGAGCCGGGCGGCCAGGGTCGGCGGCCTGCTGCAGAAGAGGCGCATCAGGGAGCTCTACCGGCGGCTCGACCCCGAGGTCCACGGCGGGGCCGTGCTGCTCGGCCTGAACGGCACCGTGGTCATCGCGCACGGCGACTCGCACGCCAAGGGGGTGAGCTCCGCCTGCGTGCTCGCGGCCAGGCTGGCCCAGGAGGGCGTGGTGAACCGCATCGGCGAGCGCCTCGCCTCCGCCCCCCGCCCGCACCGCCTCTGGTGACACAGCGCCGCGCTTCGCCGCCTACTCCGGTGACACCACCGGCACCCAGTCCTCGACACCGGCCAGGCACGCCTCCGACGAACTGCTGACCCCCTTCACTCACGTCCCGGTGACGAGGTCCTGTCCGGCGGCTTCGTGGTCGCCGGAAGGAGCGCCTACGTCCCTTCGGTCACAGATCGCGCATGGGCCGCCCATCTGCAGTGATATTTCCGGTGTATCGGGTGTTGCCTCCTACCGCGTTCTCCGGCCCCGCGTACCCTGAGTCCCAGTCGATCGGCGGGGGGCCGCGTGGAGCAGGTGACGGAACGGGGGCTGACCTCGGCCGAGGTCGCCGAGCGCGTGGCCGCGGGGCAGGTCAACGACGTCAGGCGCCGGTCGAGCAGGTCGGTCGCGGCGATCGTCAGGGCCAACGTCCTCACCCTCTTCAACGGGGTGATCGGCGTCCTCTGGGTGCTGATCATGATCTTCGGGGAGTGGCAGGACGGCCTCTTCGGACTGGTGATCGTGGCCAACGCGGGCATCGGCATCGTCCAGGAGCTCCGCGCCAAGCGCACCCTCGACCGGCTCGCCATCGTCAACGAGTCCCCGGTCAGGGTCCGCAGGGACGGCTCGGACACCGAGATCCCACCCCGGCAGGTCGTGCTCGGCGACCTCGTCCTGCTCTCCTCCGGCGACCAGCTGCTGGTCGACGGCGAGGTCGTGGACGCCGACGGCCTGGAGGCGGACGAGTCACTGCTGACCGGCGAGGCCGACCCGGTGCACAAGCGTCCCGGCGACGAGGTCCTGTCCGGCAGCTTCGTGGTCGCCGGAAGGGGCGCCTACGTCGCGACCAGGGTCGGCCGCGACGCCTACGCGGCCAGGCTCGCCGAGGAGGCCAGCGCGTTCAGCCTGTCCCACTCGGAGCTGCGCGAAGGCGTCACCCGGTTCATCAAGTACGTGACCTGGCTGGTCATCCCGATCGGCGCCCTGCTCACCTGGAGCCAGGTCAGCAGGCGGACGAGCGTCGGCGAGGCCGTCACCGGCACGGTCGCGGGCATCGTCACCATGATCCCCGAGGGCCTGGTCCTGATGACCAGCATCGCCTTCGCCGTCGGCGTGATCCGGCTGGGCAGGCGCCGCTGCCTGGTCCAGGAACTGCCCGCGATCGAGATCCTGGCCCGGGTCGACACGCTCTGCCTCGACAAGACCGGCACCCTCACCTCGGGCGGCATGGAACTCGACGAGGTCCGCCCGCTCCGCGACGACCTCCCCGTGCACGAGGCCCTGGGCGCGCTGGCCAACCTCGACCCCGACCCCAACCCCACCGCCCGCGCCGTCCAGGCCCGCTACCCCGACTCGCCCGGCTGGACCGCCGCCGCGAAGGTCCCCTTCTCCTCGGCCCGCAAGTGGAGCGGCGCCGAGTTCGACGACCACGGCGGCTGGGTGCTGGGCGCCCCCGACATCCTCCTGCCGCCCGGCACCCCCGGATACGACGAGGCCGGGGCACTCGCCGCCACCGGCCTGCGGGTGCTCGCCCTGTGCCGGGTCACCTCGTTGGGCGACCCCGACGACCTCGGCACCGTCGAGGCCGCGGCCGTCGTCGTGCTCAGGCAGCGGATCCGCCCGGACGCGGCCGAGACCCTCGCCTACTTCGCCGGGCAGCGCGTCACCGTCAAGGTCATCTCCGGCGACAACCCCGAGTCGGTGTCGGCCATCGCCACCTCGCTGGGCATCCCCGGCGGGGAGCGCGCGGTGGACGCCCGCACCCTGCCGGAGGACGACCCGGAGAAGCTCGCCGAGATCATGGAGGCCAACACCGTCTTCGGCCGGGTCAGCCCGCACCAGAAGCGGCTGTTCGTCGGCGCGCTCCAGTCGCGCGGCCACACGGTCGCGATGACCGGCGACGGCGTGAACGACGTGCTCGCGCTCAAGGACGCCGACCTCGGCGTGGCGATGGGCTCCGGCAGCGGCGCCGCCCGGGCGGTCGCCCAGGTCGTGCTGATGGACGACAGCTTCGCCGGCCTCCCCTCCGTGGTGGGCGAGGGCCGCCGGGTGCTGGCCAACATCGAACGGGTCGCCGGGCTCTTCCTGACCAAGACCTTCTACGCGATCGTGCTCTCCCTGCTCACCGGGGTCATCGGGCTCGCGTTCCCGTTCGCGCCCCGGCACTCCACGCTGATCAACGCCCTGACGATCGGCATCCCGGCCTTCTTCCTCGCGCTCGCGCCGAGCAACGAGCGCGCCAGGAGCGGCTTCGTGCCCCGCGTGCTCCGCCTGGCGGTCCCCGCCGGGATCGTCTGCGCCGCCGCCGTCTACCTGTCGTACTGGATCGCCCAGAGCGGGTCCGCCACCCTGGAGGAGAGCCGCACCTCCGCGGTGATCACGCTGTTCGTGGCCGCCTGGTGGGTGCTCGTCCTGGTCGCCCGCCCGTACGTGTGGTGGCGGGTGGCGCTCGTGGCCGCCATGGCCGGACTGTTCGCGCTCGCCCTCGCCGTCCCGTTCGCCCGCGAGTTCTTCGCGCTCACCCTGGGCGGCCCCGCCGCCGGTCTCACCGCGACCGGGCTCGGCGTCGCCGCCGGGGTCGTGCTGACGGGCGTCTTCGCGATCGCGCGATCCCGCCGCACGGAGCCGGGCCCGGGTGATATCAAATCGGTTCAGGACCGGCCAGCCGATACCCTTGGAGCATGACCGACCCGCAGCTCGCACTGACCGAGCGCGTCCAGCAGGCGCTGGCCGCCGCCTTCGGTGCGGAACACTCCGACGCAGACCCGCTGATCCGTCCCTCGCAGTTCGCCGACTACCAGGCGAACGTCGCGATGAGCCTGAGCAAGCGACTGCGACGGTCCCCGCGGGAGGTCGCCCAGGAGATCGCCGAGCACCTCACCGGCCGGGCCGGAGACGCCCAGGACGACCCGTTCCCCGGCACCGTCGAGGTCAGCGGCCCCGGCTTCCTCAACCTCACCCTCTCCGACGCCTGGATCGCGGAGCGGGCCTCCGAGATCCTGGCCGACCCGCGCACCGGCGTGAGCCTGGCCGCCTCGCCGCGGACCATCGTGATCGACTACTCCGCGCCCAACGCGGCCAAGGAGATGCACGTCGGCCACCTGCGCACCACGATCGTGGGCGACGCGCTCGCCAGGGTCCACGAGCACCTGGGCCACAAGGTCATCCGGCAGAACCACCTCGGCGACTGGGGCACGCCGTTCGGCATGCTCATCGAGCACCTGCTCGACATCGGCGAGGAGACCGCCGTCGCCCAGCTGGAGGCCGGCGAGGGCAACGCCTACTACCAGGCGGCCCGCCTGAAGTTCGACACCGACCCCGAGTTCAACAGGCGCGCCCGCACCCGGGTCGTCACCCTGCAGGCCGAAGAGCCCGAGACGATGCGCCTGTGGCACATCTTCATGGACGCCACGGTCCGTTACTTCAACAAGGTCTACGTCCAGCTCGGCGTGACGCTGACCGACGACGACATCGCCGGTGAGAGCATGTACAACCACGTGCTCGCCCAGGTCTGCGACGAGCTGCAGGAGCGCGGCATCGCCGTCCTCAGCGACGGCGCGCTCTGCGTCTTCCCGCCCGGCTACACCGGCCGCGAGGGCCAGCCGCTGCCCCTGATGATCCGCAAGAGCGACGGCGGCTACGGCTACGGCACCACCGACATGGCCACGATCCGCTACCGGGTCCAGGACCTCAAGGCCGACCGCATCCTCTACGTGATCGGCGTGACCCAGTCGCTGCACATGTCGATGGTGTTCGACTCCGCCAGGCTCGCGGGCTGGCTGCCCGACCACGTCAGGGCCGAGCACGTCCAGATCGGCAGCGTGCTGGGCTCCGACGGCAAGATGTTCAAGACCAGGAGCGGTAAGTCCATCAAGCTCGTGGAGCTGCTCGACGAGGCCGAGACCAGGGCCGCCGAGGTGCTCAGGACCAGCGACTACACCGACGCCGAGCGCACCGAGATCGCGCACGCCGTCGGCATGGGCGCGGTCAAGTACGCCGACCTGTCGGTCAGCCACGACAGCGAGTACGTCTTCGACTTCGACCGTATGCTCGCCCTGACCGGCAACACCGGCCCCTACCTGCAGTACGCCCAGGCCCGCATCCGCTCCATCTTCCGCAGGGGCGGGGTGAGCCCGGCCGAGGCGACCGGCCCGATCGTGCTGGGCCACCCGGCCGAGCGCGCCCTGGCGCTGCGGCTCCTCGGGTTCGGCTCGGTCGTCGAGGAGATGGCCGAGAACTCGGCGCCCCACAAGACGGCCTCCTACCTCTTCGACACCGCGAGCGCCTTCACCACGTTCTTCGAGAACT
The DNA here is from genome assembly GCF_051390675.1 of Streptosporangium heterodermiicola. Taxonomy (NCBI): domain Bacteria; kingdom Bacillati; phylum Actinomycetota; class Actinomycetes; order Streptosporangiales; family Streptosporangiaceae; genus Streptosporangium; species Streptosporangium heterodermiicola. The sequence continues at coordinate 3,968 of NZ_JBPJSR010000044.1, read as the reverse complement.
GCCCGGTGCTGAAGGACGACGTCGACGCGGCCACCCGCGCCTCGCGGCTCGCCCTGTGCGCGCTCACCCTGAAGGTGATGGAGACCGGCCTGAGCCTTCTCGGCGTCCCGGCCCCCGAGCGCATGTAACCTGTCCACCAGATGATCGTCTTTATTGGGAAAATGAAGACGATCATCTGGCAAAGTCATGTTCGGCGCGCCTCCCCGCGGGGATGTCCCAAGCGCAATACGCTGGCGCGGTCATCGGTCACAACTTCGGGGAGCTCTCTGCCTTGAGCACGGACCTGACCGCGAACGTGAGCACGGACACCGCGAGCCTGAGCACCGACCTGACCGCGGACCTGGGCACGAGCCTCAGCACTGACATGGGCACGAGCCTGAGCACCGACCTGGCCGCGACGCCGGCCGCGGATCCTGCGGCGAGTGCCGACCCGGATCCGGCCGTGGACGTGGACATCGCCCCCGCCCCGGGTACGAACACCGGCCTGCCCCCGGGCCTGGACCTCGACCTGGCCACCGGCTCGGGTACGACCAGCGCGAGCAGGGACACCGCGACCTCCCCCACCGAGGCCCCGGACGCCAACGCATCACGCGCGGAGGCGGAGCTGCGCCGCCGTGTCGACGCGCTCCTCACCGACCTGGCCGCCGGCATCGTCCCCACCGGCACACCGACGGGCTTCGACGACACACCCGAGCACCTGTCCGGCCACTGGCTGGCTCCGGCAGTCGAGGCGCTCGTGCTGCTCGTACGCGGCGAGGAGTCACTCGAACCCCTCGCCCGCGCCGCACAGCGTGACGAGCGGCGGACCGCGCTCTTCCTCTGTCTCGCCCTCGCCGTGGCCGGTCAGGGCGACCGCATCCACGCCTCATGGCTCGGTACCGCCTTCGGAGAGCTCTCCCTGGACCGCCCGGTGACCCACGGCCAGCGGGCACTCTGGCTCGCCGCCGCTCGCGGGGCGTACGGCCCGGCGGGGAAGATCTTCGTACTCCGCAAGCTCGACGCGGTGGCCGCCTCTCCCGCGTCCGAGCCCGACCGGTGGCTGCGCGCGCTCGTCCCCGACGAGCCCTCCACGGCCGTGTCACCGGCTCTGGCCGGTTTCACGGAACTCGCCGAACTCCCAGAGCTCGCCACCCCCGTACACGCCGCCGCCCGGCTGGCCCACCTGCTCGACCGCTGCGCCGAGATCACCTCGGCCCGCGAGAGCCGGGGAGGCGACGGCGCCACCGCGGGGAAGACCGATTCCGTTTCCGTGAGCGGTTCCGCGGCCCGGCCCGACGGTGGCGCGGCCGACGAGGCGCGTGACCACGCGGGGGGAATCGCCGGTGGCCTGGTCGACCTCGCACTCGTCACCGCCGCGCGGGCGGACCGCTCAGGCGAGGCGTCCGTCGTGTGGAGCGAGGACGAGCCGCTGACCGTCCTTCGCCGGCTGGCGGGTTCCGGTGTCCACGAGCGGCCGATGAGACCGCTCGCCGGTCACCTGCTCGGCGACCTGCGTCCCGGCTCCCACCCCTACCTGGCGGCGATCGCGCTCCACGTGGCCGCGCCCATCGTACGGACCGCGGCCGAGACCCTCGCCGAGGCCACCCGGGCAGAGGCCCCCGAGTCGGTCACCATGCCGATCCTCGGCCACCAGGTGACGCTCAGACCCGAGGGTCCGGATCCCGAGTCGCTGGGTGCCGCCGAGGAGCGGATCGCCACCGAGGGAGCACCGGCTCGCGGCCGTCCCTGGGCGGCCTACGTACTGCTCGCCCTCGCCCCGGTGATCCTGGTGATCGCGCTCGTCCTTCCCCTTCTTCCTCTCGCGCCGCTCGCACTCCTGCCGGCCGCGGGAGGCGCTTACAGGCTGTGGCGCAGGCGACAGCGTGAGCGGGCGGACGCCGAATACGTCATCGCGCAGCTCGCCGAGCTCAGGGAGCTCGCCCAGGGCGCGGTGTGGGCACTGCACGAGTACGCCCACGAGTCGGAGGGCCGGATCAAGACGGCGACCTCCGACCTGGCCGAGCTCAACCGCCTGCTCCGCCGGGGCCCCCGAGCGGGCTGACCGCCCGCCACCGGCGTCACCGTCGCTGTCATCACCCGGCTCAGCCGTTCGCGAGTCCGCGGTGTGTCCTCGCGAGGCCTTCGCATCGGCGCGTATCACCGAGCGCGTCCTCCACGTCGATGCGCGTAATGCCGGGAGCGTCCTTCACGTCGGCGCGTACCATACGGCGCGGCTTCTCACCGGTGGGGGGCATCGGTGGGTGGCCTTGACGCACGGCCTCGGCACGTGGCCTCGGTGCACGGCCTCGGCATCGATGCGAGGCCCGTCGCCGAAGGCCGAAGCCGGCCTCGCACCCGTACCGGGTCCGATCGCTCACGATCAGTCGGGACCCGTACCGGCGAGACCGCTCCGGCGTCAGCCGTTGGTGATCTCCACCTCGGCGGGGGCCAGCAGGAAGACCTTCTCCGCGATCCGCTCGATGCGCCCCTCGCAGCCGTACGCCAGCCCCGCGACGAAGTCGACCATGCGGGTGGCCTCGGCGGTGCTCATACCGCTGACATCCATGATGACGGTCTGACCGTCGCGGAAGTGCTGCCCGATGACCGGTGCGTCGTTGTACTTCATCGGTGTCAGCATCACGATCCGCGAGGGCTCGTTCATCGCGCGCCAGCGCTTGGCCGCGCGCTCCGAGGCAGACTGCCAGTCTTCCTCCTCGCCCTCGACCTCGTCCTCGTAGTCGTAGGACTCGTCATAATGCTCGGCCCCGCCCAGGCCAAGGTAGCTCGCCACCTTGCGCACTGCCCCCATCGGCTCGTCCTTTCGCCAGGACCACGCCGTACCCGGCCTGTCCCTACACCTTGGACGGTAACCGACGACGAGAAGTTCGCCATGCGACACGCCCAGCGCTTATTTCCACTTTGTACGGCTACCGCACTGGTTTGCCTGATCCCCGACTTTGCCTGATCTCCTGACCCAACTTCAACCGATATCTTCGGCGCCGCTAGCATCGCGTCATGCTCGTCTACACGGTCGATTCGTTTACCGATGAATTTTTCAAGGGTAACCCCGCGGGGGTCTGCGTACTCGGCAATCCGGTCCCTGACACCTGGATGCAGTCCGTGGCGGCGGAGATGAGGCACTCCGAGACAGCCTTCCTGCTCGGAGCGGAGGACGGCGGACCGTACCCGCTCCGTTGGTTCACGCCGGTGACCGAGGTGGCCCTGTGCGGGCATGCGACCCTGGCCGCGGCGCATGTGCTGTATTCCACGGGAACGGTCCCAGAAACCCTCGAATTCTCAACGAAGAGTGGAATCCTGTCCGTGACCAGGGATAAATACGACTTAATCCGCATGGATTTCCCAGCAAAAGTACTCCAAGCGACGGTCCCTCCAGAGGGACTGATCGGTGCGCTCGGAGTTAAACCTGTTTGGACAGGAAAAAATGTTTGGGATTATCTCGTGGAGGTCGAGTCCGAGGACGCCGTGCTCGCCACCGCCCCCGACTTCCGCGCCCTGGAGGCCGTCGACGCGAGGGGAGTCATCGTGACGGCTCGGGCCTCGCGCCCCGGCGCCGACTACGTGTCCCGATTCTTCGCTCCCAGGGTCGGGGTCCCCGAGGATCCGGTCACGGGCTCCGCCCATTGCGCGCTCGCGCCATACTGGTCGGCCAAACTCGGTTCCGACAGGTTGGTGGGCGCCCAACTGTCAGAGCGCGGGGGTGTGGTCCGCACGGCTGTGCGGGGCGACCGGGTCGAACTCTCGGGAACCGCGGTCACCGTTCTTTCCGGCGAACTCCACGCCTAGGGCTTCGTCTGTCCTCCGGGTTTCGTGATTCCGGCTTCCGGGTTTCGTGACTCCGAATCCGCTCAGCGGCCGTCGTTTCCACAACCCTCCGGTCCGCAGAGCCTTCATGCCCTCCACCCTGCCCTTAACGTGGACGCCCCCTTAACGCGAAAAGGGCCCCCACCGGCCGGTGGAGGCCCCTCCCC
>NZ_JBPJSR010000043.1:0-36408 GCF_051390675.1 Streptosporangium heterodermiicola | reverse complement strand
ATCGATCGAGGGGGATATTCGCACAGTTCCTCCAGGTTGAGCTCATCGAGGGGGTTGCAAAGCAAGGCGGGACGATCGTCGGCATCGCCGGCCGCCGATGGCGACGCCGACCGGGTGGGGAGCGTCATCCTGGCTCGTTTTCGCCGGGAAAGTCAGCGGGAACCGTCCATGGTTCCCGCCTGTCGCGTGACCTCTCGCGGGTGCGGGACCGCACCCGCGGGAGCGTTTCGCGGCGGTGCTGAGTGGGTCGGGGCGCCGGCCGGCGAATCGGCCGTGGCGGGGCCCGGGGCCGATCCGGCTAACGGGTTCCCGGGATGTTCAGTCGCTGTGGAGGCGTCCGCGCGGACGCCTCCACAGCGGGAGTCATCGTACGGACCAGCGCTGCGCCCCGGTGTTGTTGCACTCCCACAGCTGGACCAGGGTCCCGTTCGCGGTTCCGTTGGCGTTCACGTCGAGGCACTTGCCCGACCCGGCGCCCACGACGGTGCCGTTCGTGGTGAAGGTGAACCTCTGCGCCGGGCCGCCGTTGCAGTCCCAGATCTGCACCTTCGTGCCGTTGGCCGTGCCGTTGGCGTTCACGTCGAGGCAGCGGTCGCCGTAGACGCGCAGCTCACCGGCGGCGGTGCGGGTCCAGCGCTGGTTGCTCTGGCCGTTGCAGTCCCAGATGTGGACCTGCGTGCCGGGGGTGGTGTTGATCCCGAAGACGTCCAGGCAGCGGTTGGACTGCGGGTTGGACAGCGAGACGGCGGTGCCGACCGGCGGGATCGTCACCGAGGTGAGGCTGCCGGGCACCGACTGCAGCGCGGAGAACCAGCGTGCCGCCATCTTGTCGTAGCCGCCCGCGTTCGGGTGCAGGCCGTCGGCGAGGTCGGCGGTGGTGAAGCCCGAGTGCATGTCGACCAGGTGGGTCATCGGGCCCTTCTGCGCGACGATGCCGGGCAGGGCCGCGTTGAAGGTCCGGATCCGCGCCTCCAGCGAGGGGTCACCCGCCGGGACGATCTGTGCGACGAAGAGTTCGACCACCGGCGCGTTGGCCCGGATCTTGTCGATGAGCGCGGACAACCGGCCCGGCGCGCCCGCGACGTCGTAGTTCTGACCCATGTCGTTGGTGCCGATGTGCAGCAGGATGGTGCGGGGGGCGGAGTTGCGCAGCCAGCCGACGATGTTCGCGTCGAGGTCGTGGATCCGCCACCCCGAGTGGCCCTCGTGGTCGTGGTCGCCGAGAGAGGCCGGCCCGTTGAACCCGGACCCGACGAAGTCGACCGTGTACTGCCCCGAGACCATCCGCTGCCACAGACCGACGCGGTAGCCGCCGGATACGTTGAACCCGTCGGTGATGGAGTCGCCGAGCGGCATGACCCGCACGCCGCCGTTCGACTCCGCCTGAGCTGGCGCGGCCGTCGCCACCGTCAATCCGGTAGCGAGGACGAACCCGAGCATGGCGGCCCAGAACCGCCTGAATTTCCATCGCATAGCCGATCCTTTCGTCCGCATCGTCCCAGGGCGGGACCCCGGCAGGCCGTCATGGCCGTGAAAGGGGTCCGCCGCGGCAGGGGCGGGTGCGTTATTCAGGGGGGTGGAAAGGTTTGTTACCGGCCGATGCCACCGGTGCCGCCCGGATCAGGGCCGGGTGCCGCCGGCCACGCACTGTCCCGAACCTTCGGAACACCTTCTGGACACCGGAGCGACAGGCATGCCGCTCACTGGTACCCACCGCCGACTGTGCCCGGCCCTTCGACGGCGAGGGCGAATCGCGGTCGAAGCTCGTCGGCCGATCGAAGGACGACGATGTCCTGGCTTGGCTGTCTCCCGGCGTGGCGGGCTCGGCGACCATCACTGGGGCCGCAGTCGTGGTCGGTACGGTGAGTCCTAGGAGGATGACGCACAGCGTGAGCGGAAGATGCCATCGTTTTCATCGTTACGGCTCCAGGATCGGACAGACGTACTGTCACCGGACCGACGGGACATCGAATGCCGTAAGCAAAGAGGAAATTGCCAACGTTTGTCAACGTTGTCTTGATGATTGTTAGAAACGGCGACCGCTCCTGCGGCGGTGACCGAAGGCAGGCCGAAAGCGCGGATCAGGCTATGTGACCAGGCATTTTACAGCCGATCTTCCGGGTGACCGCACGTCCGAGCGAGTGGCCCGCTGGTCGCGGGACCGCTTCGGGAGGCGCGGCGAACCATGTCCTTGCCCACGAAAGCCGACGAAAGTAGACATCGAGCATTATTTCTCGCGAGAAACTTTTATGAGAATAAAGCAGACAAAAGTGACAGAAAGGTGGCAATTTCCCTGAGCGTTGACGTGATAACGATCGCTGACTAGCCTCAGAGAGCGCTCTCTCGACCTGCCGTCACCGGATTCCCGCAAGCCCCTCACTTCCGAGGTCCTCACGGGAGCATCGAGATCCATTTTCGTCCTGTCGTCGTTCCCATCGGGACAACGATGTCCGCACATACGGCAGAGGCACGTTAAGACGTAACCGCCCGACAAGAGGTCCGCGACAGGTACTGCATCACGTGGGACCCGGCGCCGGGCGCCCGGGACAGAGTGCCCGCTCCCCCGTTCCGCCGCACCACGCTTGAACAGCGCCAATGCGATGGCTGGGACAATCGCTCGAATCCGCAGGTGCCTGCCGGGGCTCCGCCCGCCCGGCGGCCCGACCAGAACCGGCAACCTCTGTCGGCGTCAAGCAACTCCCCCTCATCCTCACCCCCGCACCGGGATCGGCCGGCAGTGATCGCCCTGGCTTCAAGCGACCCGGCGGCCCGCTCTTGCCGGCCTTGTATGAACCGACGCTTACTTTCGCCGCAGAGCATTACATTTAGCCAGGATATCGTTATCACCCCCGTCGCAGCAGACGACGCGGACCGTGGACGAGCACGCACCCTCGGCAGGAGGACTTCGGTGGGCAGGGACAAGTCGCGAAGGCCCACGGTCTCCGATGTGGCGGCCACGGCCGGCGTCAGCACGAAAACGGTCTCCCGGGTCATCAACAATGTGCCGACGGTGCGGCCCGAGCTGGTCGAGCAGGTGCTCGCCGCGATCAGCGAGCTCGGGTTCCGGCGCAACGACATGGCCAGTTCGCTGCGCTCCGGCCGGCGGACCGCGACGATCGGGCTGATCATCGAGGATCTGGCCAATCCCTTCTACTCGGTGATCGCGGCGGCGGTGGCCAAAGTGGCGCGCTCCCACAACACCCACTTGATCACGGTCAGCTCGGAGGAGGATCCCCAGCTGGAACAACGCCAGTTCCTCGAGTTGTGCCAGCGTCGGGTGGACGGGCTGATCATCGTGCCCGCCGGATCGGACCATTCCTATACCCGGTCCGAGATGGACATGGGCATGCGGGTGGTCTTTTTGGACCGGCCGCCGTCCGGCATCCTGGCCGACAGTGTGGTGATCGACAACGCGCAGGGGGCCCGGGCCGGCATCGAGGACCTGCTGGCGGCCGGGCACCGCCGGATCGGTGTCATCACCGACTCCTCGGCCATCTACACCGCGCGCGAACGCCTGGCCGGAGTGCGTATGACACTCACCGAAGCGGGCATTCCCTATGACGAGTCCCTGGTCCGGGTTGGGGTGAGGCATCCCGAGGAAGCCGTCCGCGTGGTCGCGAACATGCTCGACGGCGCCGACCCGCCCACCGCGTTCTTCACCGGCAACAACCGGATCACGGTCGGCGCCATCCGCGAACTCTGCCGCCGCGGCCACGACGCCACACTGGTGGGCTTCGACGACTTCAAGCTGTCCACGCTCATGCCACGCCCGCTGACCTTAATCGCCTACGACGTCCAAGAGCTCGGCCGCATCGCCGCCCTCCGGCTCTTCGACAGGATAGGTGGGGACGACTCATGGCCCTCGGAGACCGTGATCGGCACCAAGCTCATCCGCCGCGGTTGGAGAGGCTGAAGACCTGACCGGAGGTCGGACGACGGGCGGGCCATCGGTGGGGGCGCGCGCTGGGCCGTCCGCCGGAGAAGGATGCGGCGAATGCCTGCTGACCTGCGCCCCCTTCGTGGAAATTTGGAGCCGGAGTCCACCAGCGACGGGCCTCGCTCGCACAATGAGGCCACGGCGATCCAGCCCACCGGAAGAGACTGGCCGGTGCCGCGCATCACACCCAAGATAGGCAGTCGCTGGACATCGTTGTCAAGATCACCGCGAGAGCCATGACACGTCCGTGATCTCGGCCGAATCGTTCACGCACTCTTAGCACTACCGCGATCAGTTCATGAGCTGCAACGAAGAAGAAATTTTGACGAAAGTTGTTGACAGCGGCAAACCTCCAGCCGATTATCCGATCAGCTTCTCATTGAAGACAACGATGTCCCCCCTCCGGTGAATGATCGATTCCCGGCATCGTTGTCACCCCGCAGGAGGCACACAGTGCGTGCCCTACTCGTGCTCGCCCTCATCCTGAGCGCCCTTGTCGTACCGGCCCCCGCCACCGCCGCGCAGGTCGCGATCAGCGACCCCGCCCAGTACGTCAACACGTTCGTCGGCACCAGACCCGGCGGCCCGGACTTCGGGCACGGCGGCGGCGCCGGCAACACCTTCCCCGGCGCCGACGCGCCCTTCGGCATGCTGCAGTGGAGCCCGGACACGGTGACCTACCAGCATGGCGGATACCACTACGACGACAACCGGATCAGAGGATTCAGCCTGACCCACCTGTCCGGTCCGGGGTGCGGCGACTTCGGCAACATCCCCTTCATGCCGACCCTCGGCGCATCCCCGGTCAGCCACTCGACCTTCAGCCACGCAGGCGAGTCCGCGTCGCCCGGCTACTATTCGGTGACGTTCGACAACGGCCTGCGGACCGAGCTCACCACGACGGCCCGGTCCGGGATGGGCAGATTCACCTATCCGGCGGGGCAGCGGGCCTCGCTCTCGGTGGACGTCGCGAAGGCGTTCAACGCGGCCAGCGGATCGCTCACCATCGGCACTGACACTATCTCCGGATACACCGACAGCGGCGGCTTCTGCGGTGCCGGAAACCGCTACCGGCTGTACTTCCACGCCGCGTTCGACCGCCCCTTCGCCACCTCGGGAGTGGCCGGGGCGGACGGCAAGGTCGACGAGACCAAGCAGACGATCACCGGTGAGAGTGCCGGGGTGGCCCCTCCCGCGCCGAAGACCGCGAAACAGCAGGGGAAGGTACCCGCCGCCGCTCCCACCACCAAGAGCGCGGATGCCCAGGCGCTCGCCGCGTCGGCCTTTGTCTCCTTCGACACCGCTACCCAGCGGACGGTCACGGTCCGGGTCGGCATCTCGTTCGTCAGCCTGGACGGCGCCAAGGCCAACCTCGCCGCCGAGCAGGGGGCGCGAGGATTCGACGAGATCAGGGCCGGCACCAGGGCGGCATGGAACGACCTGCTCGGCCGCATATCGGTGACCGGCGGGACCGACACCCAGCGGCGCACCCTGTACACCTCGCTCTACCACTCGCTGCTGCACCCCAACGTGTTCAGTGACACCGATGGCCGCTACATCGGCTTCGACAGGCAGATCCGCACCGTACCGGCGGGCCGCGCGCAGTACGCCAACTACTCCGGCTGGGACGTCTACCGCTCCCAGATCGCGCTGATAGCGCTGATCGCGCCGAAGGAGGCGGCCGACATCGCGCAGTCGGCGATCAACCAAGGAGCCCACGCCGGCTACTTCGACCGCTGGACCGTCGCCAACGGCGGCACCGGGGTGATGAACGGCGACCCGCTGGCGATCATCATCTCGACCGCGCACGCCTTCGGGGCGACCGGTTTCGACAGCGCCGACGGGCTGCGCCGCCTCGTCGCCGGCACCAAGGACGTGCGCCAGCGGCCGGGCTGGCTGCAGTACGACACCTACGGCTACGTGCCGACCGGGCTTGGTGACGTCTGGGGCTCGGCCTCGACCACGCTGGAGTACACCAGCGCGGACTTCGCCATCTCGCGCCTCGCTGCCAGGATCGGCGACACCGCGACCGCCGAGACGTTCCTGCGGCGGGCACAGAACTGGCGCAACCTCTTCAACTCCGGCAGCAGATACCTGCAGCCCCGCAACACCGACACCACCTTCCCCGCGTTCAACCCGCTCCAGCACAACGAGTACGTCGAGGGCAACGCCGCGCAGTACACCTGGATGGTGCCCTACAACCACCGCGGCCTGTTCGACGCGATGGGGGGCAACGCCGCCGTCCTGTCCAGGCTGGACACCTTCTTCACCGAACTGAACGGCGGGCCGGACAAGCCCTACGCCTACCTCGGCAACGAGCCGACCCTGAACACCCCGTGGGCGTACACCTACGCCGGCGCCCCGCACAAGACCCAGGACGTAGTGCGCCGCGCGCTGACGACGATCTTCAAGCCGACACCGGACGGGCTGGTCGGCAACGACGACCTCGGCCAGATGTCGTCATGGGCGGTCTGGGCCGCGCTGGGCATGTACCCGCAGGCGCCCGGCAAGGCCGACCTGGTGCTCGCCAGCCCGCAGTTCCCCGAGACCACCATCAGCAGAGGCAACGGCAAGACCATCACCATCACCGCGCCCAATGCCTCCGACAGCGCCAAATACGTGCAGAGCCTGCGGGTCAACGGGCAGGCCTCGACCCGGCCGTGGCTGCCGGAGTCGTTTGTCGCCGCCGGCGGCACGCTCGACTTCACCCTCGGCACGGCGGCGAACACCGGATGGGGCAGCGCGCCGGCTGACGCGCCGCCGTCCTACGACGTCGGTCCGACACCGCCGAGATCCGGGGCGGTCTCGGGGCTGTCGGCGAAGTGTCTCGACGCCGATCCGGCCACCGGCGCCAACGGCGCCCTGGTCCGGCTGTGGGACTGCAACGGATCGCCCGCGCAGCAGTGGATCCTCGCCTCCGACGGTTCGGTCCGCGCGCTGGGCCGCTGCCTCGACGTCTCACAAAGCGCCCGGGCGAACGGGTCGAAGGTCCAGTTGTGGGACTGCAACGGCACCGGAGCCCAGCAGTGGTGGCCGAGGCCCGGCGGGACACTCGTGAACCCGCCGTCCGGCCGCTGCCTCGACGTACCCGGCGCCAACCCCGCCAACGGAATCCAACTGCAGATCTACGACTGCAACTCCTCGGCCGCCCAGGTGTGGCGCCTGCCGTAACCGGGGTGGCCCGGCCCCTCACAGTGGCGGGCCTGGCCACCAGGCCGCGGAGGTGTTCACCACCTCGGCCCGCTCCGATCAGATGTTCACCGCCCTGGCCCGCTCCGATCAGCGGGCCAGGGCGGTACTTCGTCTGCGAAGACCACTGCTGGACGGCCGCCGCGAGCCGACACCGAGTGATCGCGGCTCTCCTCCGCGGTCGCGTTCCCCGGCTCCGTGACAAGGTCCCCACCTCGCCGAAACCGGCGGATCGGTTCTCCATCGCGTCGCGCTCGAACCGTCGTGGGCCCAGCTGGGACCGGGGTTCGTCCCGCACCCGACACGCATGGAACTCATGGACTTTCCGAGGCCGCATTTCCAGACGAGGATGACCGTCCGGCGACTCGCGATACACAGACGTTTATCCGCACAGATCTTGACGACGCGTGGTGCGGAATGGATGGATGTCCCATGTGACAACGTTGTCAGTTTCGGGGGAAACTCAACGGCTTCTCAGCCCCGATCCGCAACCACCTCGACACCGCGATGATCGGCCCATGAAGACCCCGGAGCCCCGGCTCGGCGAACCGCGAACCAGGCATCACCGGTGACCAGGCGGGCTACTGAGTAGGTGCCTAACGGCGTAGCAGAGTCATGCCAAGAGCGACCTGGGCCGGTGCGGATTCCGGTCGCTCTTCGAGCAGGATCATTGCCAGGGACGCCTGGTCGAGTCCGGGTGAAGAGCCCGTCAGGCGATTGATCGAGCCGGGAGGTGTGCGTCGCGGTAGAGGGCGTCAAGCGTGTCGGCGAGACTATGGCCATGTCTAACTCGTCGGCATCTGCTCCTGATCTGCGTGCTGATGCGCGCCGCAACCACGAACGCATCCTGGATGCGGCACGCGTGGTGATCGATCAGGTCGGCCTCGACTTCGGGCTCGCCGACGTCGCCGCTCACGCCGGGGTCGGGTTGTCGACTGTCTATCGGCGATTCGCCGGTAGACAGGAGCTGATCAGTGCGGTGTTCGACCGGTTCATCGCCGAAGAAATCGAGCCTCTCGTCGCCGTCTCGACACAACACCCAGACCCCTGGCAAGGCCTGGTCGGCGGCTTGGAGTCCGTGATCATCACGGCGGCGGCCAACGCGACGCTTCTGCAGGTGGTTCGAGATACCGAACTGGTCACCAAGGCCGTGACGGAGTCCTTTCTCCAGCCGTTGGGGCGGGCTCTGCAACGGGCACAGGCGGCCGGAGTCGCGCGTTCGGATCTCGACTCGGCCGATCTGCCGTCGCTCATCGCAATGGTCGTGGCGACCATGGTGGCGGTCCCCACGCCGCAGGGCGAACAGCCGATGAGCTGGCGACGCTATCTCGCTTTGCTGCTCGACGGCTGTCGCGTGGAGTCGTCCAGCCGGCCGCTGCCCCCGGCCTGAACTAGATCACTTCCTCCCCTAACTGACAATCCATTCCCACTTATGCGTATAGTGCGGGAGGGCATCACCACGCGACCCCAGGAGCTGTCATGACTGCCGACACCATGGATCTTCCGCGTCTGCCGTTCGATCGCCCCGGTGTGCTCGACGTCGGCCCGGTATGGGCAGACCTGCGAGCCCGCCACCCGATCACCCGCGTGCTGACCCCGGCCGGGGATCCGGCCTGGCTCGTCACCGGTTACGTCGAGGCCAGAGCGTTGTTCGGCGATCCGCGACTGGGCCGCTCGCACCGGGAGCCGGAGAAGGCATCCCGTATCTCCAGTTCGGGCTTCAACGGCGGGCCGACCGGCGACTTCGCCGCCGAGCCCGCTTTCAACGCCCGTTTGCGTCGGGTACTGGTGCCGTCGTTCTCGGCACGCCGGATGCGGACGCTCGAAGGTCACGTGCAGTCCCTGACCGACACGTTGCTCAACGACATGATCGCCGCCGGTGGCGGCGGCGCGGTCGTCGACCTGCACGAACACCTCTCCCTACCACTGCCCATCTACGTGATCTGCCGACTGCTCGGCGTGCCCTACGCCGACCGCGACCATTTCAAGGACCTCTCCGAACGCTCCGCCACGATGACCGGCGACGACCCGATGACCGCCATCGGCGAGCTGCTCGACTACGCCGGAGAACTTGCGGCGGTCAAGCGCCGCGAACCTGGCGAGGACGTCATCACCGACCTCGTACAGGCTCAACACGAAGATCCCACGTTCTCCGACGCCGAACTCGCCATGATCGTCGCTGGTGTCCTGTTCGCCGGCCATGAGACCACGGTCAACCGGATCAGCATCGGCGCGCTGCTGTTGCTGGAAAACCCCGGCGTGATCCCGACCCTGATCGAGCACCCGGCCAGCCGGGTTCCGATCATTGAGGAGATCCTGCGCCTGGCCACCCCCGAAGGCTTCGGCCTGGCCCGCTACGCGCGTGAGGACATCACGATCGGCGAGGGCCCGCGCGAAGTCACCATCACCGCCGGTGACGCCGTCATTCTCTCCACCTTCGCCGGCAACCGCGACGAGCAGGCCTTCCCTGACCCCGAGGTCTTTGACCCCGGCCGCCCGGCCCCCACGCCCCATCTCAGTTTCGGACACGGAGCCCACTACTGCATCGGTGCGAGCCTCGCCCGCGTGGAGCTCCGCATCGCCCTGACAAACCTGTTCGCCCGGCTGCCCGACCTCAGACTCGCCGTCCCCGCCGACGAGCTGCGGCTGCACACCGAGCGGCTCACCGGCGGGTTGTACGACCTGCCGGTCACCTGGTGACCTGCCCGGTCCGCCACACGCGAGCTGAAACGGCGGCCACGGGAGATGACGAGCCCTGCGCGGATCCACATGGACGAGACACGCTGCATCAGCGCCGAGCCAACTCCACATCCGCTGTTGTCGATGGCCGGGTTTCGTTTGGACATGTGACCACCGGGAACCTCCTGCGTCGATGCGAACCGCACCGTACATCTCTCATTGGTGAACAAAAAGCATAATTCAGAACGCTATATTTGAGCCATGTCCAGCGACGCGCGACAAGGCATCCAGTCCGTTGAGGTTGCGATGGAGGTCCTCACAGCCCTTGAAGAGGCACGGCGGCCCGTCTCTCTCTCGACCCTCGCCAAGCTGGCCGATCTGCAGCCGAGCAAGGTGCACCGCTACCTCGTCAGCCTCGTACGAGCGGGGCTGGCCGCGCAGGAGAAGGGTTCCGGGCTCTACACCCTCGGCAGCGCGGTCCGGCGTCTCGGTATCGAGGCGCTCAGACGAGTGGACGAGGCCAGCATCGCCTCACAGCACGCGGTCGAGCTGCGTGACCGCACGCAGCACACGGTGAGTCTGTCGACCTGGAGCGACGCCGGACCGACACTGATCCGATGGGACTACGGCGCCTATCCCCTCCCGATCGCGGTGCGCGTGGGATCGGTCCTCCCCCTGGCCGACTCGTCCGTCGGAAGGGTCTGCCTCGCACACCTCCCTCAGGCGATCACCATGCCCGTTCTGAAAGGCCAGCAGCGACGCGGTGAGACACGCACCTACACGGACTCGGAGCTGGCCGAACTCACCGACGACGTTCGCAGAACAGGGGTTTCCGTAACCACCGGCGCCATCATCCCCGGCTTGGCCGTCATCGCGTCCCCGGTGTTCGGGCCGGGGAACGGGCTCGCCCTCGTGCTGGGCATGGCGCTGCCGAGCCGCGAACTCACGGCGAGTCTCACCCGACGGCTCAGCGACGACATCGTCAAGACCAGCACGATCGTCACCCGTGACCTCGGCGGGCAGGTGCGGCACCAGACCGCCGCGGACCCGCCCTGAGCCGCCCGGCAGCGGCCAGGCATAGGCCGGGCTGATCTTCCTGTACGCAGGAAGTCGTCCACGCCGAGCTCCCCACTCCCATGTCATCACCGAAGTCCGCGCCGCCACGTTGACCGGCCACGACGGCGGTCGTCGGGTCTGGGTACACCGCGAGGCCCTGGTGCGGCGCCTCACCGCTTTGGGCCTGCCCCGCTCAGCCCCTCCGAACTCCCTCGGCGGCTCTCCGCGCGGCCATGGGCGGGAACGCTCATAAAGCGCCCGTCCGATCGGTCTTCCCAGCGGCGAACTGGCCGGCCCTTTCCCCTCGCGACCGGCCGGCGGGTGACCTGGCGGTCCCGCTGCCGCCGATCCCGTTCGGCACCGTCAGACGGGCCGACGCCCACCTTCGCCGCGCACGGCGCTTCCTCGATCAATCGCCTCCGCCCATGAGCACGGGCATCGGGTCGGGCAGGTCGGCCTTGAGCGCCCAGGCACGGTCGGAGAGCTCCTCCGCCGTGGCACCGTCGTGTCGAGCCTTGAGAAGTGCCTCCGGATCGAAGGAGGGACCGACGGAGTCGGCCGCGTACTCCGGTCCCTTCATGTACGCCGTGGCGTCGCCCGGCTCCTCGAACCGGTCGATCTGCATCTCGACCATGTTCCCGTCGGGATCGCGGCAGTACATCGAGGTGGTGACGCCGTGCGCGATGCAGACCGCCGGCAGGATCGGCTGATCACGTAGCAGGACGTACCTGGCGAGCAGGTCGTCGATGGGCTCGAACGTGTAGGCGACGTGATGCATCGCGGCCGTGTCAGGCGTCCTTCGCTTGAGCGGGACGGCCGGGTGGATCAGGGCGACTCGGTGGTGCTCCTCGTCGAACGTGATGAACGAAAGGGCGTCGTCCTGGTAGACGACGTGACCGTCAAGGACGGCGCAGTACCAGTCGCGCATCTCCCGCGGCTGGGACGTCTGAAAAACGACGTGCGCGAACTTCGGGCTCGCGGGCATGGCAGATCTCCCTGGACTCTTCCGTCGGATTCGCGCAGGCGGCATCGACGTCACTCTTGGCGTTTTCAGGAGCCTGTGATGCGCACCACCGTAGCGGTGATATGTGATAACAAGAACCCCTCTAATGAGTTCTTTTACGGAGCGAGGTTTCCGGCCCGTTGTGACGTCGTGCTGACAGGCCGGTGGCACGTCGAACGTCCCACGCCGGGTCCGGCATCGCTTTTCGTGCGGCTCAGGCGTAAGCGGGCGCGAGCAGTCGGGTAAGAGCCCGAAAGAGACGGCGGCCTCGTCGTTGACGCCGATCGAGGACTCCTCGACGCGTCGCGTTGTGCCGTACGGGAGCGTCATCGAGGCTGTGCTCGCAGGCCGCGACCGGCGGCCGGCAGGGATCCGGTCACTGCGGTGTCCCGGGTCGTTCCGCGGCGGCCCGCCGCAGGAGCGGGGTGATGCGGTATTCGACCATCTCGCGCATGACGAGAGCGGTGCTGGTGCGCTCCACACCGGGGTTGTCGAGGATCTGGCCCGCGATCCGGTACAGATCTTCGGCGTCGGTGGCCACCACGTGGACCAGCAGGTCGCTCTCGCCGGTCAGGCCGTGCACCTGGAGGACTTCGGGAATGGCGGCGAGCGCGGCGGCGACCTCGTTGAGTCGCCGCTGGACGACGCGGGTGGTCACGAAGGCGGTCAGGGGGTAGCCGAGCGCGGCCGGGTCGATGCGGCGCTCGAAGGAGCCCACGGCGTTGGTGCGGTCCAGTGCGGTCAGGCGTGCCTGGACCGTGTTGCGACTGAGGCCGGCCTGGTTGGCGAGCGCGACGGTGGTGGCCCGGGGATGCTCGGTGAGGGCGAGCAGGAGCCTGGCATCGGTGGAGTTCATCCGCGCGGAATGAGGCACGATGCGCACCTTTCCGATGAGTGGAGGGGGAAAATTGGGCATCCTGCACTGATATCGCACAGGTTCTTGCGCACATTCTGCCCAGATGGTGTGCTCAACTGCAACGACTGCTCGCCAGGTGATCTGCCGGGGGCCGCGATCCGGCCCTTCCTCACTGGCACGTCGTCCGCAGCGTTTTCCATTCGTGCCGTGCTCGGCGCGCTTTTCCCTGTCGCTTCCCGAGCGATCGGCTCGCCCCGATGAGCGCAGGTCGCGAGGAGGTCCGTCCCGTATGACCACTGCCCCAGCCCGAGCCGCCGCGTTCCGCGCTCTCGACGACGGCTCCTTCGACGTTCTTCGCGAGATCGAGAACCGTGTGCTGTGGCTGTCCAGCGCCATCGTGCACCACGCCAACCGGGTGCGTCCCAATCCCGTCGGGCTCAAGGTGGGAGGCCACCAGGCCTCGTCCGCCTCGATGGTGTCGATCATGACGACGTTGTGGTTCCGTCATCTGCGGCCCGAGGACCGGGTGTCGGTCAAGCCCCACGCCTCGCCGGTCCTGCACGCCATCAACTACCTCCAGGGAAACCTCGACGCCCGGTTCCTGCCGACCCTGCGCGCGTTCGGCGGACTGCAGAGCTATCCGAGCCGCTCGAAGGACCCGGACCCGGTCGACTACTCCACCGGCTCCGTCGGCATCGGAGCCACCGCCACCATCTGGGGAGCGATCGCCCGCCGCTACGCCTCCCAGGACGCCGGTACCGCGGCGGGGCGGCAGTACGCGCTGGTCGGCGACGCCGAGCTGGACGAGGGCGCGGTGTGGGAGGCCGTGCTGGACCCGCAGGTCGCCGAGCTCGGTGAGCTGGTGTGGATCGTCGACCTCAATCGGCAGTCCCTGGACCGAGTCGTGCCCGACATCGCCGCGGACCGTTTGCAGGGCATGTTCGCCTCGGCCGGCTGGCAGGTGCTCACCCTCAAGTACGGGACGCTGTTGGAGGAGCTGTTCACCCGCCCCGGTGGCGCGCAGCTGCGCCGGCGCATCGACGCGATGCCCAACCCCGAGTACCAGCGGCTCCTGCGCTGTTCCGCCGGCGAACTGCGCGAACGCCTGCCCGGCGCCGGCGCCGACGCCGGGCCGATCGCCGCGCTCGTGGCACAACTGGACGACACGACTCTGGTGCGGGCGTTGTGCAACCTGGGCGGGCACGACCTGGCCGCCCTCGACGACGCGCTCGCCTCCGTCGACGACCACCGGCCCACCGTGATCTTCGCCTACACCGTCAAGGGCTACGGCCTGCCCACCCAGGGTCACCCGCAGAACCATTCCTCGCTGCTGACCGAGATCCAGATCCACGAACTGGCCACCCGGATCGGCGCCGATCCGGCCCGTCCCTGGGACGCCTTCCCCGTCGGCTCGGCGGCCGGTCGCCTGTGCGCCGACGCCGCGGCGCGGCGGCGCCGGGACCCGGTCGAAGCCACGCCCCCTCCGACGGTGCCCACCGACATCGGCCGCACTCCCACCGGCATCGCCACCACCCAGGCCGCCCTCGGCCGGGTCCTGCTCGACCTGACCCGCGCCGCCCCGGAGGCGGCCCGCCGCATCGTCACCGTCAGCCCCGACGTCAGCTCAAGCACCAACCTCGGCGGCTGGGTCAACAAGGTCGGGGTCTGGGCCCCCACCGAGCGCGTCAACTGGTTCCACGACGACGCCGAAACCCTGCTGCACTGGCGCGAGAAGCCCACCGGCCAGCACATCGAACTCGGCATCGCCGAGACCAACCTCGTCGGGTTGCTCGGCGAGCTCGGCGCGACCTGGAGCCGCTGGGGAACGCCGCTGCTGCCCATCGGCGTGCTCTACGACCCCTTCGTCCAGCGTGCCCTGGAACCCTGGTCCTTCGGCATCTACGCCGGCGGCCAGTCCATCCTCGTCGGCACCCCCTCCGGGGTCACCCTCGCCCCCGAAGGCGGCGCCCACCAGTCCATCACCACCCCCTCCCTCGGCATCGAACAACCCGGCTGCACGACCTGGGAACCGGCATTCGTCCTCGACACCGAATGGACCCTGCTCACCGCGATGGCCCGCCTGGGCAGGCCGGACGGCGGCTCCGCCTACCTGCGGCTGTCCACCCGGCCCGTCGACCAGTCCCTGGCCTCGGTGCCCGCCGACCCGGCCGCCCGCGAGCGCCGCCGCCGCCAGGTCGTCGCCGGCGCCTACCCGCTGCGCCGCGCCGAGCACCCCCAGGTCACCATCGCCGCCATGGGCGCCCTGGTCACCGAGGCCCTGGCAGCGGCCGACCGCCTCCAGCAGCAGGGCATCGCGGCGGACGTCGTCTGCATCACCAGTCCCGGTCTGCTCTTCCAGGCCATCAGCGCTCGCTCCGGCCACGGCCACGCCGACACCTGGATCCTCGACCAGGCCTTCCCCGCCTCTCGCGCCACCCCGTTGGTCACCGTCCTGGACGGCCACCCGCACACCCTGGCCTTTCTCGGAGGCATCCAACGGGTTCCCCTGCGCACGCTGGGCGTGACCGACTTCGGCCAGTCCGGCTCGCTGGAGGACGTCTATCGCCATCACGGCGTCGACACCGACAGCATCGTCCGCGCCGCCCTCGACCTGACGGAGTGACTCCCCTTCGGACAGCCCGAGCGGATCCGCGACGTCCGCTCGTTGGAGACATCGGTCGGTGAGGATGCCGCCCGCTTCCTCTGCGCGCTCAAGACCCGTCTAAAGGAGGCCGAGTTCCACGGTGAACGGCCGTGTGCGACGCGATCCGGCCGGTGCCGCGGTACGTTCATCGATAACACGGCTGTCACCTGATGCCCGGCCAGCCCTTTCCTCCCGTGGCCCGATGACCACTTGGCGGCATCACAAGGACGACGTACCGAGATGCCCTGGCGCTTGCGCGGTGTCGGAGGCGAGAGCGCCGAGGGCGATCTGCTCGTTGCGGGCGAGGTGGCGCTCGATGGCCGTGGCGGCGGTGTCGGGGTCTCGCGTACGAAACGCGGCGACCAGGTCTGTGTGCGCCTGGCCGCGGCGGCGGTGCTCGGCCGGGTCGGGATCGAGGTGCCCGAAACCGATACGGATGTAGCGTTCGGCGGCGTGCCAGAGCGTGGTGAGGATGCGGATGTCCCAAGCGGTCGCGGCGGGGGCCAGGAGCGCGAAGTGAAAAGCATGATGATTTTCGTAGATGTCGGCCATGCCGTGGGCCTCGTCCCCGAAGCCGGCCGCCTCCGCTTCGAGCGCGTCGAGAGCCTCGTCGGTCAGCTCGGTACAGGACTGTCTGGCGAGGTTGGGCTCGATGGCGCGACGTAGCCGGTAGATGCCGTGCAGATCGGCGAGGTCGAGGGGCATGATCTTGACGCTGCGGCCCGGCCTGTTGTGGACCAGCCCTTCGCTTTCGAGGATACGCAGCGCTTCGCGGACGGGGATGAAGCTGACCTCCAACAGTCCGGCCAGCTCGCGTAGTGAGTATTCCTGACCGGGTGTGAGCGCACCCGAAAGGATGGAGCGCCGCAGCTCATCGGTGACCTGCTCCACCACCGACCGCGACGCGATCGGCCGGACGGCCGCTCGAGATGACACCACGTGAACGCCCCGCTCTGCCGACGCTTGAGGAATATCAAGTATAGCGACTATCTTCTTCAAAACCCTTCTGATATATGTGATAACACCCGCGAGGAAGGGGGTCGGCGGCGGGCACGCTCGCGCACCGCCACATCGAACCGTTGAGCCGATCCCTGGAGACATCGGCCGCACCCGAGGGTGCCCCTCACCCCTGAAGGCGGCGCCCACCGATCGTTTTTCACCCCCCTCGGCCTGCCTGGAACAGCCCGGCCGCATCACCTGCGAACCCACCTTCGCCGTCGACGGCCTCGTCGCGGCCGCACTCGATCTGCGTTGAACCGAAAGAAGGATGCCGTGGACGTCAATGGATGCCTGATATGCACATTGGAGGACGCAGGTGAGGACACCCGCGTGTTCCAGGACCCCCTCTGGGCTGCGGAGATCGTTCCCGGATACGACGTGCCCGGCTGGTTCATCCTGCGGGCGCGACGGCACGCCGAGCGCCTGACCGGACTCGACGATGCCGAGCTGGCCACCTTCGCGAGCCGCGCGAGGGACCTGACGGCAGCGGTCACCGAGGTGACCGGCGCTCCCGCCACCTACCTGATGGTGTTCGGCGAGAACCATCCGCATTTCCATGCCCTGATCGCGGCTCGCGGCGAGGATGTTCCGGCCGCGATGCGCGGTGGGGACATCCTCAAGCTTCGCCGGTCCCACACCGACCCGGTCGCGGCGGCTCTCCTGCTTCCCGCGGTCAGGCGCGCCTACGAGCAGCATGCCCTCATCTGACCCTGCTGCTTTTCCCGGATACTCCCATTCTTGCTGTTATCAAATATAGCTATTACCGTGTGTGTAGGTCATGTCAAGATCGGCCGGTGCTGCCCGGCCGCCCAGGAGGTTACCGATGGCCACTCCGAAGTTCGCCCACGTCGTCCTTCAGACCAGTCAGCCCGCCGCCTTGCGGGACTGGTACTGCACTGTGCTCGACGGGCACGTCGTATACGAGGATGCGGCGCTGACTTTCATCACCTTCGATGAGGAGCACCACCGGATCGCGCTGCTCAACCCGCCCATCCCGTTGGAGCGCAAGACTCCCACCACGGCCTGCATGCACCATGTCGCCTACACCTTCGACGACATCGACGACCTGCTGGACCGCTACGTCCTGCTCCGCGACAAGGGCGTCACCCCCGCCGTATGCATCGCCCATGGCGTGACGACGTCGATGTATTACCAGGACCCCGACGGCAACTTCGTCGAGATGCAGATCGACAACTTCGCCGAACCCGACCAGGCCACCGACTACATGCGCGGGCAGGAGTACGCAGGCGACTCCGTCGGCCCGGCGTTCGACCCCGAGCAGATGCTGCGGGCACGCAGGGCGGGGGCGTCCGCGGAGGAACTCACCGCGCGCTCCTGGTCGTTGCAGGCCGACCTGCCCAACCCGATGGGCGTCCTGCTCGGCGGCTGAACCGGACGCTACCAGCCGCCCGGCGCGTCACCCGCTGATCCCTCCGCAAGCGAGGACAGGCAGGGCGTGCCGTTTCAAGCCGTTCACAGCGCCGCCCTCCACCACGGACTCGCGCCGCTGGGCGGGCCGGACCCAGCGAGGCCGCCGTTCTGCGGACCGGCGCTTTCGTCTCGCTGACCGCGAAGCCGTCAAGCTCGGGGCGAGAGCCGCTCCGGTCCTGATCGACGGCGTCGTCATCTGGAGGATCGTGCGCGTGTGGTGTGGCGGCGTCGAGGATCTCCCGGAGGACGGCAGGGCTGTCTCGCACAGATGGGCCTGTTGCCGAGTCCGCCGAACGTCTTCCCCTATCTGCTAAAGGAGTGTTCTCCATGCGTATTGCCAATGTGTCGGGACGGCTCGTCCTGATCGACGCTCAGGACCGTGCGATCGACGTGGAACGAGCGAGCGAAGGCCGTTTCCCCTCCTCACCGCAGGCGGTGTATGAGCAGTGGGCACGATTTCGCACGTGGGCGGAGAACGCCGACCTTCCAACCGGCGAGCCGTTCGACCTCAAGGATCTGGGAGCGCCCGCCCCGGCCCCTCGCCAGATTCTGGCGGTCGGCCTCAACTACCGAGACCATGCGGGAGAGTCCGGCTTCGCCGTGCCGGAAGGGCTGCCACCGCTCTTCACGAAGTTCGCCAGTAGCATCTCCGGGCCGGTGTCAGAGGTCCGGCTCCCCGAGGGCGGTCACGTCGACTGGGAGGTCGAGCTGGTGGCGGTCATCGGCGCCGAGGCGCGCGACGTCGACGAGAGCGAGGCGTGGGCGCACGTGGCCGGGCTCTCGGCCGGCCAGGACATCTCCGAGCGCATCACCCAGATGCACGGGCCCGTACCGCAGTTCAGCCTCGGCAAGTCCTTCCCCGGCTTCGCCCCGATCGGGCCGTGGCTGGTGACGCCGGACGAGTTCGCCGACCCCGACGACCTGGAGCTGAGCTGCTCGATCAACGGCGAGGAGGTGCAGAAGAGCCGCACCGGCAACCTGATCTTCTCCATCCCCTCCCTCGTCGCCCGGCTGTCGGCGATCATGCCGCTCCTGCCCGGTGACGTGCTGTTCACCGGCACCCCCGCCGGCGTCGGCCTGGGCCGCGACCCGCAGCGCTGGCTGGCCCCCGGCGACGAGCTCGTCAGCCGGATCGAGGGCATCGGCGAACTTCGGCAGACGTTCGTCGCCTGACGGCCACGTCGGCGCCGGAAAACGAGCTGCGAACAAGGTGAAGGGCGATGTCTAACCGCTCCCCGGCGTGATCGGCGGCTACGTCCGTGCTGCGAGGACGGCCGACGCCTCCGCGGCCTGGCGGGGCGTCCGGCCGTGGCGAGACCCCTCGCCACGGCCGGATCCGCTCAGACGGACGTGATCCGCCGGGTCGTACAGCAGGTGTAGGCGAAGGCGAGCTGCTGAAGATGGAGCGCCGCGCCCAGGAGGTGGTGGTCGAGCGAGTGCCCGACCCCTGCGGCGATCTCGGCCGTGGCTCCGGCCCCGCCGGCGAAGCGCTCCACGAAGTCGGCCAGTGCGGCGGGCGAGGTGTCCCACAGCGCGTCGTGTTCGGCCAGCACGTTGTGGACCGGTACCTCCACCTGCGAGGCGACCTTCGACAGACGCTCCCTCGCCCACAGCGGAGCACGAACTAGCTCGATCATGGGCGTCGGCGCGTAGGAGGTGTGGGCCGCCTCCCGGGCCGCCTCGGTGTAGCTGCCCTCGGGGCCGAACATGACCGCGTCCCGTTCGGGCACGGGCAGGTCGATGACTCCGTCGGCGGGGATGGCGGCGAGTTGCTCCGACGCGCCGCCCGGCGGGATCCGCGCGCCCATCCCCGTCACCGTCACGCCGTCCAGCGGCCACAAGGGCCGGCGGGCCGCGATCTCCAGGCAGATCATCCCGCCGATCGAGTGGCCGACGAGCACCACGCTGCGAGCGTGCAGGTCGGCGACCCTGCGGGCGATGACCGCGTCGAGGATCTCGGCCTGCCGATGGAAACGGTTCTCCTCCTCCGCCAGTGATCCGCTGCCCCCGTAGCCGGGCCGGTCGATCGTCAGAAGCGGGAAGCCGCCACGACTCGCGATGTCGACGAAGGAACCCAAGGGGCCCCCGGAAATCCCGAAGTACGCACTGGTGTAGGTCCCACCATGAAGGCCGACCAGAAGAGGGACCCCTTCGGCCTCGAAAGCCGGGGGATGGTAGCTGGTCGCCACAGGAATGTCGTCGACGACGACAAGACGTTCTTCCATGGAAATCTCCTGATTTCGCGGATCCGGGGGGTACTGGCACGCCGCATCTACCTGCTATAACCTAGCAGATATATGTGATAACAGGCAGAAATCGAGGTGTCATGTCCACAGCTCAGGACGTACCGGAGCGTGTTCCGGTGCTGGTCGCGGGCGGCGGACCGGTCGGGCTCGCCGTCGCGATGGAATTGGAACATCACGATGTGCCGTGCGTCGTCGTCGAGGCCAGAAAAGAGGTGTCCTGGCTGCGTCCCCGCGCGAAGACGACCTCTGTCCGGACGATGGAACACTTTCGCCGCTGGGGTCTGGCCGAAGCGCTGCGTGAACGCGCGCCACTGCCGGTGAGCTGGTCCGACGAGGTGGTCTTCTGCACCGGCCTGGCGGGCCGGGAGATCACCCGGTTCACCGGGTGCCTCGGGCTCGATCTCACGGGGTCCCATCTGGTAGCCGAGGCGGGGCAGCAAATACCGCAGCCCATTGTGGAGGACCTGCTGCGGCAGGCCGTCGGGCCACGGCTCGTCACCGGCAGGCGGGTGGTCGCCGTCGAACCGGCCTCCGGCGGGGTCCTGGTCGAGATCGCCGACCAGCAGGGAGGGATCAAACGCGTCCACGCGGATTACGTGGTCGGCTGCGAGGGCGGCCGCAGCGTGGTCCGCAGCGCTCTGGGCGGCCGCTACGAGGGGGTGGACACCGGCCGCCCCAACCTCAGCATCGTCTTTCGCGCCCCGGAGCTGGCCGCCCGGGTCCACTTCGGGCCCGCGGTGCACTACTGGGTGCTCAACCCACGGCATCCCGGGCTCGTCGGCCGCTTCGACCTCGAAGACACCTGGTGGTGCATCGCGCAAGGCGTCGATGCCATGACCACATCGTTCAGCCCCGAGCAGCTTGTGCACAACGTCATCGGCACCGACGTCCCCGTGGAGATCCTGGCCACCGACGCCTGGCGGGCGCGCATGCTCCTGGCCGACCGCTATGGCGATCGGCGCATGTTCATCGCGGGAGACGCCGCTCACCAGAATCCGCCGTGGGGAGGCCACGGCTTCAACACCGGCATCGGCGACGCGGTCAACATCGGCTGGAAGCTGGCGGCCGTCGTCAACGGCTGGGCGCCTTCGGCCCTCCTTTCCAGTTACGAGATCGAACGCCGGCCGGTGGCGGCGCGGACCATCGAAGAGGCCGCAAGAAATATGGGCACGCTGGCGCCCGAGTTGGCCGACCCGCGTCTCATCGGCTCCGACGAACAGTTCGAGCTCGCCCGTCCCACCGTGGCGGCCGCCGTACAGGCGACCAAGGACAGGGAGTTCCACAGTCTTCCGCTCACCTTGGGCTACAACTACTCGGGATCTCCGATCGTCGCCGGTGATGGCGAGGAGCGGCAGGACGAG
This sequence comes from Streptosporangium heterodermiicola, assembly GCF_051390675.1. NCBI lineage: Bacteria > Bacillati > Actinomycetota > Actinomycetes > Streptosporangiales > Streptosporangiaceae > Streptosporangium > Streptosporangium heterodermiicola. Next base: position 15,007 of record NZ_JBPJSR010000043.1, on the reverse strand, counting down.
CGGGAGTACCGGCCGACCGCCGCACCGGGGCATCGGCTGCCGCACCGCTGGCTGTCGCCCGGCGACTCGCTCTACGACCGTCTCGGCCGGGAGTTCACCCTGCTCGGCGACATGTCGTCCCCGGCGGCCGAACCGCTCGTCAAGGCCGCCGGTGCGGACGGGGTGCCCTTGGATGTCCTGGATCTCCGCGGCCCCGGGTGGACCGAGGTGTTCGGCGCCGCTCTAGTGCTCGTGCGACCCGACCAGCACGTCGCCTGGCGCGGAGATGACGTGGTGGATCCGGCCGCCACCATCCGTAAGGCCGTCGGCTTCTGAGGGGTGGAAATCGAACCGACACGCATAGGAAACAGGGGGTTGATGTTATCAAATATCACTGATAATTTCAGCGTGTCGTATCGACCCTCGCCCTCGCGAGGGAACGCCTCGACCGAATTCGCCATGGCCGACGCCCATCGCCGCTTCGGGGAATGTCCGCCGGTTTTAGAGGATCAAACTCTCTACCGGTGCCGCCGTCGCGGAATTCGCGAAGCCTCGTCGATTCCCGTACCGCTTCCCCCTTGGTCGATCGCTGTCACGAAGGGAAGACATCTCTTTTTCGCTTCAGGGCTCGACCGGAGCAAAAGATCGTCAAACGCCTCATGTCCACCCCCAGAAAGGCAGGATGACGATGTGTACCACCGAATGGAACAGGCGTGAGTTTCTCCGGACCGCGGCGGTGGCCGGAACCGCCGTCGCGGGTACGCAGGCGCTCGCGGCGCCCGGCGCCGCCCACGCCGAGCGGCGAACCGCCGCGGGGTCGGGCGAGAAGGTCGCTCTGACCAACGCCCGGGTGTTCGACGGCGGTGCGCTGGGCGCCCCGCGCACCGTCGTCATCGACAACGGCCTGATCGGGGTCAGCGCCTTCGGCGCACGGACGATCGACTGCCGGGGGGCGATCCTGCTACCAGGTCTGATCGACGCCCACATCCACATCGAGGACGTGAACACCCTGGAGCGGCTGGCCGGCTACGGCGTGACGACCGGCCTGGACATGGCCTGTTTCCCGCCCTCGCTGTTCAACTCGCTGCGCCGCCGCCCCGGCCTGACCGACATCCGCAGCGCGGGAACCCCCGCCGTCGCGCCCGGGAGCCGGCAGAGCCAGATCCCGACCTTCCCGCCGTCCGGGATCGTGGCCGGGCCCGAGCAGGCGTTGCAGTTCGTGACCACCCGGATCTCCGAGGGCTCGGACTACATCAAGCTCATCGTGGACGTCCCCGGCCTGGACCGGGCCACGCTCAACGCCCTGACCAAGGCGGCGCACGCCTTCAGAAAGCTCGTCATGGCCCACGCCACCTCGGTCGCCACCGTCGAGGAAGCCCTGCTCGCGGGCGTCGACATGATCCACCATGTTCCGATGGACACCGCCCTGACCTCCGCGACCGCGGCACGGTACGCCTCGGGCGGCCAGGTGGCGGTCCCCACCCTGACCATGATGGAGGGCTTCGCCGGACTCGGCATTCCGGGACTGAGCTACGCGGCCGCCGAGGGCAGCGTCGCCGCGCTGCGCCAGGCCGGCGCCCGGATCCTCGCCGGGACGGACTCCAACCACACGCCAGGCATCCCCGTACAGCCGGCGTTCGGCCTCAGCATGCACCACGAACTGGAGTTGCTGGTCCAGGCGGGGCTCACCACCGTCGAGGCTCTGAGGGCCGCGACCAGCCTGCCGGCCCAGTCCTTCGGACTGCGGGACCGCGGTGTCATCCGCCCCGGATACCGGGCCGACCTGCTTCTCGTCGACGGCGACCCGATCGCCGACATCCGCGCGACCCGGAACATCCGGCGCGTGTGGATCGGCGGCGCCGAGTATCCCCCAGCGGCCTGACCGGATCCCCGTCGAAAACCGGCCGGCCTCCCTGCCCGGCTCTGGCAGGGAGCCGGCGTCGCGCGCCGCAACCTCCCGCGCGCACATTTCCGCACGAAGTCCTCCAGCGAACCCGAACGGAGCACCAACGTCATGACCGAACACCCCACAGTCCGGCACTGGATCGACGGCGAGTGGATCAGCTCGCCGCAGGAGCGCGACAGCGTCAACCCGGCGACCGGCGAGACGATCGGCACCTACTGCGACGGTGACGCCGAGACCGCCGACGCCGCGATCGGCGCCGCGACGCGCTGCTTCGCCGAAAGCGGGTGGCGTCACGACGCCATGGGGCGCGCGGCAGCCCTCAGCCACCTCGCCGACGCCTTCGAGGCACGACTCGGGGACCTGATCACCAGTCTCGGCCGGGAGAACGGCAAGCTCAGTCACGAGGCCGGCTACGAGGTGCACTTCATCGTCCGGGCGCTGCGGTTCGCCTCCGGACTCGCGCTGCTGAACCAGGGCCGCGTCGCCGACACCAAACCGGGCGTGCAGTCACTGTCACTGCGCCAGCCGGTGGGGGTGGCGGGGATCATCGTGCCGTGGAACTCCCCCGCCTACCTGAGCATCCGGGCGATCGCGCCCGCCCTGGCCGCGGGGTGCACGGTCGCGGTCAAGATGCCGGCGCAGGCGGCGCAGACCGGCGCGATCGTCGCCGAGATCTTCGCGAGCGTCGAGGACCTCCCCCAGGGTGCGGTGAACGTCTTCACCGAATCGGGTGACGCCGGCGCGCGGCGGCTGGTGGAGTCCTCCCTCGTCCCGGTGATCAGCTTCACCGGCAGCACCCACACCGGCAGGCTGATCGCGCGCGCGGCGGCCGACGGCCTGAAGCGGGTCAGCCTGGAGCTGGGCGGCAAGACCCCTCACCTGGTGTTCGACGACGCGGACCTGGCGGCCGTCGTCCCGACGATCGTGGCCTCCACCACGGTGTTCGCCGGCCAGTTCTGCATGACCGGCAGCCGGGTTCTGGTGCAACGGTCCATCGCCGACGAGCTCGTCGAGGCGGTGGCCAAGCGGCTGGAGAGCGTGCGTCCGGGACCCGCCGCCGACCCCGACAGCGAGATCGGCCCGATGATCGACCGGGCCGCGGTCGCGCGGGTCGACGCCGCGGTGCAGGAGGCGATCGCCGCGGGAGCCCGGCCGATCGTGCGGGGCGGGCCGTCGACGCTCCCGCATCTGGCGGGCGGCGCCTTCTACCACCCGACCCTGCTGGAGGTGCCGGACGCATCCCTGCCGATCGTCCAGGCCGAGACGTTCGGTCCGGTACAGACGGTGCAGCGGTTCGACACCGAGGAGGAGGCGATCGCCCTCGCCAACGCCACCGACTACGGGCTCAGCGCCTGCGTGTGGAGCCGTGACAGCGACCGTCCGATGCGGGTCGCCCGAGCCCTGGACGCGGGCCTGATCTCGATCAACAGCTGGGCCAACCTGGCGGTGGAGTTCGAGGAGGGCGGATTCAAGGCCAGCGGGCTCGGCAGGCTCGGCGGCCTGGCCAGTCTGGACGACTTCCTGGAGTACAAGCAGATCAGCCAGGCCTACGCGTGACTCCAGCCGCGGCGGGCGGGCACAGGCACGGTCTTGGGCTTGCACCCGCCCGCCGAGGTTGCGGATAACGAGCCCGCTGGTTTCGAGCAGATCGTCACCGAACCGCCGTGTGAGCTCCCAACTGGGCAGCGCCAGGCCCAGGACGAGTACGAGCCGTTGCCCGGGCCGAATACCGGCGCGACGATGACGCCGGTCTGGAGATGATCGCACCGGCGGTGACAGAGATCCGGGTCCTGCGGACATCCTCCACGATCTCGGCCGGTTCTTCGCCTGTGTGGCCGCGCGCCTCCCGGCGCCGCGCCTGGGCTCGTAGGACAGGATTGGCGATCGCCTGGAGAAGATGGGCGTTACAGACCCGGCCGACCGGGGGTGACCGGCGGCAGGACCGCTCCCGCGCGCACCGTGATCGGAAGCGGGCAGGCGCCGTAGTCCTGTCGGATCAGGGTGAGCCCGGCATCGCTTCACATCGACGGGGACGACGGGGACACGGTGTGCTGTGTCCGATCGCGCAGCCTTAGCGCATGCCCGAAGGCGATGTCGGCCTCCTCCAACCGCTGCGGCGCCTCAATGCCCAGCCGCGGGTCGCGCCGCCGAGAGTGTGAGCCCAGATGCCTTCTCCTGGGCGGCCTGCCCCGCCCGCGCCTGGCTGACGAGATGGCGGCGCAGCCTGCTCGGCTGCAGGCCGGCGGGCTCGGCGAGGGCGGACAGCGAGATCAGCCGCCGCGCTTCCTCCAGGACGGTGAGGACCTTCGTCCTTCGTCATCGGCTCGGCAGATCGGACCCCTGCCGCCCGTCATGACCCTTGATCAAATATAGCGTTACGCATTATGCATTGCGTTCACTAATGACGGATTGTACGGTGTGGGCACATCGACACGAGAGAAGGTTTCCTGTGGGTGCACATCACGTGATTTCCCTGACCAGGCGTGTCCCCGACCTGGACGCCACCCGTGAGTTCTACCGCCAGTTCGGGCTTCAGGAGACCTCGCCCGGCACCTTCGCCACCACTGTCGGGGGCGAGCAGCTGTTCCTGCTGGCGGGCGAGATCCCGCAGGTCGTGGAGATCCACATCGGGGTCGACGCCGCCACCGATCTCGACCAGGTCGCGGCCCGCCTGAAGGCCTTCGGCGTCGCGGCGGAGCGCGCCGCGACATCCCTCAAGGCGGTCGAGCCGGTCAGCGGAGTCGCTGTGCGCCTGTCCGTCGCCCCCCGCCTGCCGAAGGATCCGCCGCCGAGCGCGCCGTCCTCGGTCGAGCGCACCGAACTCGTGCGACGCGGCCCACTCGTTCCGCTCCGGCTGGGCCACGTGGTCCTGGGCTGCACGGACGTCGAGCGCGCCAAGGGCTTCTTCATCGAAGGCATCGGGATGCGGTTGAGCGACTACGTCATCGGCGGCCCGTTCATGCGGTTCGAGACCGATCACCACAACATCGTCCTGCTGCCCGCGCCGATGACCCTGCTCCACCACACCGCGTGGAAGGTCCGCAACGTCGACGAGGTCGGCTACGGCGGATCACAGATGATCGAGAACCACCCCGAGCGGCACGCCTGGGGCCTGGGACGGCACGGCGCGTCCGCCAACTACTTCTGGTATCTCAAGGACCCGGCCGGCGCCTTCGCCGAGTACTACTACTCCGAGATGGACGACCTGGCCGACGGCCCCTACTTCTGGGACCCCGTCCCCGGCACCGATGATCTCCCCGTCGCGGTGTGGGCCTCCCCCGCTCTCGAGGAGCGACCTTTGATCCCCGAGGCGATGCGCGCGCCGCTCCTCGCGGCGAACGAGCAGTAGGCGCTCACCCGCACCGCCTGGCGTTCCTCCGCCACCTCACCCCCTGGAGAGCCGGACCATGAGTCGTTCCCCCTCCCGTCCCACACGATTGACCGCCCTCGCCCTCGCCCTCACGATGACCATGGTCGCGGGCTGCTCCCCCGATGGCGCGAACAGCGATGACGCCGTGCGCATCGCGCTGATTCCCGCGACGCCACCGAGCCTTCCCCTGATCGCCGAGAAGAACGGCGATTTCACTGCACAAGACCTGAAGGTGAAGATCTCCTCGCTGCCAAGCACCAGCATCACCACCTTCGCCCCCGCGCTCGGCCGCCAGTACGACATCGCCTGGGGCACACCCGCCGACGTCATCGCCGCCTCGGCCCAGGGTCATGACATCACGGTGATCGCCGGCGCCTATGTCGACAGCGACGACCGCTCCCAGGCCCAGATCTTCGCCTCGAAGTCCAGCAAGGTCACCTCTCTCGCCGGCCTGACGGGCAAGCGCATCGCGACACCCTCCCTGTCCGGAACGTTGTACCTGGCGGTGCTGACCTCGCTGAAGAAGACGGGAGTCGACGTCAAGGACGTCACGCTCGTCGAGGTGCCCTTCCCGAACATGCTCGACCAGCTCAACGCGGGCCGGGTCGACGCCATCGCGACGATCCAGCCGTTCATCGGCGGCGTCAAGGCCGCCGGCCACGCCGCGCTCGGCGACCCTTTCCTGTCGGTCGCCTCCCCCACCGTCGCCGGCATGTGGATCGCGGACCGGCAGTGGGCGGACAAGAACCCCAAGAAGGTCGCCTCGTTCATCGCCGGCCTGAACGCCGCCGACACCTGGGTCTCCTCCCACGACCAGGAGGCGCGGTCGTTCCTGTCGGCCGCGTTGAAGCTGCCGCCGCAGGTGATGGCGAACGTTCCGCTACCGGACTGGGACAGTTCCATCTCTTCCGACGCCCTGGCTCCATGGATCGACGCCGTCGCGGCCTCCGGACAGGTCAACGGCACATTGCCGAAGTCCGCCGACCTCGTCGCCACCTCCGAGAAGGGATGATCATGAAGGCTGCGAACGTATCCGGGCGAACGGCTCCGCGCGCCGGACACACCGGCTTCGATCCCGACGCCGTGCCCGAGCCGCGGACGGGGTTCTCGGCGCGGGCCGGGGTGGCGACCGCGGTACGGGGCGGCTGAGATGGGCGCGCGGTCATCCCGGGCATCCGCTCTTTCCCTCACCGCCGACGGGCCCGCCGACGCCACGGCCCGTCTCCAGCTCCAGGACGTGTCGGTCTCCTTCACCGTCAAAGGCCTGCGACGCACCGTCCTGGCCGGCATCTCCTGCGAGATCAGTCGTGGCGAGGTCGTCGGCATCGTCGGCCGGTCCGGGACGGGCAAGACCACCCTGCTGAACACGCTCGGTGGAATCCTGCGGCCCGGCACCGGCCGGATCCTGCTGGACGGGCAGTCTTTCGATCGCCCCACCAAAAAGGTGATCACGGTCTTCCAGGATTACGGCCAGGCGCTGCTGCCGTGGCGGACCGTCCGGCGAAACGTCTCACTCGGCATCGAACGCGAGTTCAGCCGGACGCAGGTCGCCGAACGCGTCGCCCGCGCCCTGGCGATGACCCATCTGGAAGGCAACGCCGACGACCTGCCCTGGCAGTTGTCGGGCGGCATGCAGCAGCGTGTGCAGATCGCCCGTGCTCTCGTCATGGAGCCGGAGGTGCTGTTGCTGGACGAGCCTTTCGGGGCTCTGGACGCGATGACCCGGGCGGCGCTCCAGGACGACTTGCTGAAACTACAGCGCGAGACGGGTTTCACCGTCGTGTTCATCACCCACGACGTCGACGAGGCGGTGTACCTGGCCGACCGAATCCTGGTGCTGGGCGGTTCACCGGCGAACATCGTGCGAGAGGTCGTCTCCGGGCTGCCTCGCGAACGCGACCAGCTCGACACCCGTGAGTCATCGCGATTCATCGCCGCCCGGCGGTCCCTCGCCGACGAGTTGCGGGATGAACGATCATGAGCCGTCGCCTGGTCGGCGCCCTGGGAGCGGTCACGCTGCTGCTGCTCGTGGCGGCATGGGAGGTGCTCGTCCGGCTTCACATCCTGACCTTCACCTATCTTCCCGCCCCCAGTGCCGTCCTCTCCGCCGTGGAAACCCTCGCCTCCGGTGGGGATCTGGCGGCTCGCGTGCTCCACACCACGGTCATCGCGCTCCTGGCCTGGGCGTTGGCTCTCGCGTTCGCGCTGGCCGCGGGCACGGCGATCGGGCTGTCGCCCAGGGTGTGGCGTTATTCGATGGCCTCCATCGAGATCCTGCGGACATTGCCCGCGGTGGCGCTGGTGCCCGTCGTGCTGCTGGTCCTCGGTCCCACGACCACGGCTGAGATCGTCGTGGCCGCCTACGCGGCGAGCTGGCCCATGGTGATCAGCGTGGCCGCCGGGCTGCAGGGCACACCACAGCGGCTGATCGACGTGGCCCGGCAGATGCAGCTGTCACGGGCACGCGTCGTGGTCTCGCTCATGCTGCCCTCGGCCATGCCGTTGATCCTGGCAGCCGCCCGGCTCGCGCTGGGCATCAGCCTCATCGTCGTGGTCCTCGCCGAGATGGTCGGCACCTCTCAGGGACTGGGCGCCGGCATCGTGGAGATGCAGATGGCCCTGCAGCCCGAGAACATGTGGGTCTACGTCGTCTGCGTGGCACTGCTGGGCACCGCCCTCAACGCCGCCCTCCTCCTCGCGGCTCGGCTGACGTTCTCCCCCCTGCTGGCGAAGGACGCGCCATGAGACCTTCCGGGCTCCGCCGCCGTCCCAGCACGGCCCGGCCGCTGTTCCCCCCGCTGGTCGGGCTGCTCCCCCTCGCCGTCCTGCTCCTGGCATGGCAGATGCTCGGCGATCGGGGATCGGCGGACTTCCCGCCGCCGACATCATGGATCGAGGCGATCGAGGCCGTCCGGCAGCGGGGCCTCCTCGTCCCCGCCCTCCAGCGCACGCTGCTGGTCTTCGCCGCCGCGCTCGCGATCGCGACCGTCATCGGGGCCGCGATCGGGACACTCCTGGGCGCCTCGACCGTTGCCCGCAAGGCGTTCGGTCCCCTCACCGAGCTCCTCCGCAACTTCCCGCCGCCGGCCGCCGTGCCCGTCGCCGTACTGTTGTTGGGGAATACGACGACAATGAGCCTCATCGTCATCGTCGCCACCGCGCTCTGGCCGATCGTCCTCAACACCCAGGAAGCGGTGCGGGTGATTCCGCGCGTCCGGATCGACGCGGGACGCGCGCTGGGCCTGTCGCGCGGTCGCCAGATCAGCTCGATGATCGTTCCAGGAGTCCTGCCCGCGGTGATGATCGGCGTCCGGGTCGCCACCCCGATCTGCCTCATTGTCGTGCTACTCGCGGAGATGCTCGCCTCCACCGGTGGGATCGGACACCTGATCCTCGAACGGCAGCGCCTGTACGACTCGGCCGGAGTCTTCGCCTGCCTGGCCATCGTCGGCGTCCTCGGCCTGCTCACCTCCACACTGGTCGGCGGTTTCGAACGCGTCCTGTTGCGCAATTGGCCGCCCGGCCACAACGGAAGGGAATCCCCATGACCGGTCGTCGCATCGACGTCCACACCCACTACCTCGGTCCGGCCGTGGCGGAGATGTTCGCCTCCGGGTTCTCCCTCGCCGGCGGGTACAAGATCCCCGCACAGTGGAGTCCCGACGCCGCGCTCGCCTTCATGGAACGGCACGGCATCCAGACCCAGATCCTGTCCGCGCCATGGTCCTTCGCGGGCACCGAGACCGATCCCGAGCTGGCGACCCGGTTCTGCCGGGCGGTCAACGAGGAGTACGCGGACCTGATCAAGCGGTACCCCGGACGGTTCGGCGCCTTCGCCGCGATCCCCGCCGACGACTCCCAGCGAGCCCTGGCCGAGCTCAGGTACGCGCTGGACGAGCTGCGTCTCGACGGTGTCCTGCTCACCTCCAACGCCGTGGGCGGCCACTATCTGGGCGGTGACCACTACGAGCCGATCCTGGCCGAAATCCACGAACGCGGTGTGCCCGCGTTCGTCCATCCCCGCAACCCGCCCTGCCTGGACGCGGTCGGATTCGGCCGCTCCCCGTCTGTCGTGGAGTTCACCTTCGACACCGCCCGCACCGTCACCAACGCGATCTACACGGGCGTCTTCCAGCGCTATCCCGCACTCAAGCTGATACTCGCGCACTGCGGAGGCCCGCTGCCCTCCCTCGGCTGGCGCATCGCCGAACACACCGAGATGGGGATGGGGCCCGGCGACGCCGACATCGACCCCGCCCACGTCACCCGTGTGCTGCGCGGCCTCTACTACGAGACCGCGCTGGCCGGCAGCCGCAACTCGCTTCTGCCCACCCTGGAGGTCACCGGCCCCGACCATGTGCTGTTCGGCACCGACTGGCCGCTCGCGCCGGAAGCCACCGTGATCCACAACATCGACAACCTCACGGCCTTCGAGAACCTCACCGCCGAGCAGCTGTCGGCCGTCGAGCACGACAACGCCCTTCCTCTCTTTCCTCGCCTCACCCAGCACTGATGCATTGACAAATGTTGCAAATGAAAATTAGCGTGACAGGGCCGCGCCCTCCCCCGGCCGGTGAAAGGAGCCAGACGATGCCCTCCCCCCGAACCGACGACCTGCCCGCCGCGTTCCGCACGGTCATGCGCCACGTCGCCGCGACCGTCACCGTCGTCACCGCCGCCGCCGGCCGCGAGCACGGGATGACCGTGACGGCGGTCTCCTCGCTGTCGATGGAGCCGCCCGCGCTGCTCGTCTGCATCAACCAGCGGACGCTGCTGCACGACCTCATGCTGCGCGGTTCTCGCTTCTGCGTGAACGTCCTGGCCCATGACCAGGCTCCGGTCTCCGCCGCGTTCAGCGGCACCGTGGCGCCGGCGGAGCGGTTCGCCGTCGGCGACTGGAGAACCGACGAGGACGGGCTGCGTTTCCTCGCCGACGGGATGGCGAGCCTGTTCTGCCGCAACACCGCGACCATCCCCTACGGCACCCACACGATCTTCGTGGGTGAGGTCGCGGAGGTCCGCCGCAACGGCGTCGAGCGGCCCCTGCTGTACCAGAACACCCAGTACTGCCGGTGCGAGCCCATCGACGCCGTCCCGGCCTGAAAGACATCCCAGGAGCTTAGATGTCAAGCCGCAAGCGATTCCACGTGATGCGACCAGGCGGTCGTCTCGTCGTAGAGCGTGCCGGTCTTGAGACAGCCATGCAGGATACCGACGAGGCGGTTGGCGAGCTGGCGCAGGGCGGCGTTGTGGCCGCAGCCACGGACCCGTTGCCGGTCATAACAGGCACGCGCGCCGGGCGAGCACTTCAGGACGCTGAACGCCTGGGTGAGCAGGGCGTCGATCAGCCGGTCATTGTGCACGAACCGGGCCAGGGCGACCTTCTTCTTGCCGAACGCACAAGTGATCGGAGAGGTCCCGGCGTAGTTCTTACGGGCCTTGGCGGTGGCGTAACGCGTGGGGTCATCGCCGAACCCTGCGAGCACCCGGGCCCCGAGAACCGTTCCCAGTCCGGGCTGAGACAGGATGATCTCAGCGGCCGGGGGCTGCCCAAAATGTTCCTCCACCTGCCCCTGCAACGTCTTGACCTGGGCGATCAGCACGTTCAAAACCGCGATCAGCGCCTGGACCGAGGCGGCGTAGGCGGCGGTCACGACGTCGGGCTGACCCAAGTGCTCGGCACGCAGGGCTGCCTGGAACGCGGTGGCCTTGTCGGCGACGTTCTTGCGGCGGGCCCGCCTGGGCGCGGCGCTGATCTGCCCGCTCGTCAACCGGGCCGCCTGAGCCGGGGTGGGCGCCTTGGCCAGCAGTTCCCGGGCGTCGGCGGCGTCCAGGTCGTCGAAGGCCGCCAGCGCGGCGGGAAAGTAGTCGCGCAACGCGTGCCGCAACCTTTGGGTGTGTCGCGTGCGCTCCCAGATCAGGGTCTTGTGCATGCGGGCCACGACCTTGACGGCCTCGGCCTGCGAGGTGTCGCCGGCCACGGGGCGCAACGCGTGGGAGTGGGTGCGGGCCATGTCTGCCAGCACGTGCGCGTCCCCGGCGTCGCTCTTGGCGCCGGAGACGCCGAGCCGGTCGCGGAACCGGGCGGCCTGCAACGGGTTGACCGCCAGCACGGTGTATCCGGCGGCGACCAGCGCCCGCACCCACGGACAGCGGTCGGTCTCGATGCCCACCAGCACATCGACATCGTCGGCGCCCTCGCCGGCCAGCTCACCGACGATCGTGTGCAGCCGGGTCATCCCGGCTACGCCTTCGGGCAGGCGAGCCTTGGCCAGCTGGCGGCCACAGGCGTCCATCACCTCCACGTCGTGGTGATCCTCGGCCCAGTCGTCTCCCACGAACAGTCGCACCGGTTCTCCCGTTCTCGATGCCGATCACCTTCAGCGGCCTGCGTGAGAACCATCGGCGACCCGATCAAGCAGTGCTCACGCCCGGGCGGGCGGGCACGACATCCCATCAGCGATCACTTCTCCCGGCCGACCGGCAGGGGCACTGTCTTTCATCAGGACTCAAGGTCCAGGAAATCCGAGTGCTCACCCGTCGGCGGCTACCACCAGGAGTCTGCCGGATGGCCTACTCCCAAAACCGATTGGGAAGTCCGATGAGCACGACCGACACATTCGCCCAGCCCCGTACAGAGCGGGAGTTCGCCGACAGAATCGGTGTGATCGCGGCGGCCGCCCGCGCGCGCGCCGAGCAGACCGAACGCGATCGCCGGGTCCCCGACACGACGGTCGCGGAACTCCGCGACGCAGGCTTCTTCAAACTCGTGCAGCCGCAGGCGTTCGGCGGCCACGAGCGCGACTTCGACGAGCTTGTCCGGCACATCCTCACCCTGTCGGCGGCATGCCCGTCCACCGGCTGGACGTGCGGCCTGTTCGCCGCCCACCAGTGGCTCCTCGCCGGCTTCGACCGGCGAGCACAGCACGACGTGTGGGACGACGACCCCGACGCCCGGATGTGCGGCTCCTACGCCCCCAGTGGCGTCGCCCGGCTCGACGGGGACGGCTACCGGATCAGCGGTGCCTGGTCCTTCGCCAGCGGCAGCGACACCGCGACCTGGGCGGTGTGCGCGTCCTTCCTGCCCACCCCGGAAGGCGTCCGCGGCGCCCCGGCCTTCTTCCTCGTCCCCGCCACCGACTACACCCTTCAGGACGACTGGCATGTCGCCGGACTATCGGGCACCGGCAGCAAAACCCTCGTCCTCGACGACGTCTTCGTGCCGGCCCACCGGCTCCTGCCCCTGTCCGACGCCATGGCCGGAACGACACCGGGAGCCGCTCTCAACTCCCACAATCCCGGATTCGGCATCCCGATGCTCTGTCACATCCCCTCCTGCCTGGCGGCCGTTGCCGTGGGAGCGGCGGCCGGAGCGCTCGACGACTTCCAGCACCTCGCCGGCACCCGCCAGACCCGCGGCGCACTGGCGGGCGCGGGCAGCCGGATTGCCGGATTCGCCACCGTTCAGCTGCGCGTGGCCGAAGCAGCCGCGAGCGTCGACTCCGCGAAGGACCTCCTGCTCCGCGACCTCCGCCGACGGGTCGAGACCGTCCGCGCCGGACACGAGATCTCCGTCGAGGAGCGGATCCTCAGCAGGCGCGGCCAGGCCTTCGCCGTGTCGCTGGCCGTCCGCGCCGTCGAGGCCGTCAACGGCGCCACCGGCGGCCAGGGGCTCGCCCTCGCCAACCCGATTCAGCGCGCCTGGCGCGACGTCAGCGCGGTGAGCCGGCACATCAGCCTGAACTGGGACGCCGTTGGAACCATGACCGGCCAGGCGGCCCTCGGCCTGTCCCCGCAAGGCCAGTACTAAAGTTGTGTCCGCATCTCTTGCATCTCAATTTGATGCTGTAGCAACAACGCAGGTAGGAAGGTTAAAATCGTCGTGTGCCAGAGGAAACGTACGAGTCTCCTGCCTACCGCTTCACCGATTCGGTCCCTTACCTGCTCAATCGGCTTGGTGTCCGATTGGGTGAGCGATTTGGGATGCAGCTGAAGGAGCACGGTTTGACGGTGCCGATGTACCGCGTGCTGGCGGTATTGCGCGAGCACGGAGATCAGCGTCTGGGAGAACTCGCCGTGATGACGACGATTGAGACCTCGACACTGTCCCGGCTGATCTCCTCGATGCGCAGGGACGGGCTGGTGTCCCGGGATCGCCCTGAGGACCACGGGCGCGTCGTGGCGATCAACCTAACGGAAAGGGGCCGGGCGTTGGTGGAGCCTTTGGTGCCGCTCGCGGTCGAGTACGAGCTGATCGCCACAGCGGGGATGAGCATGCGTGAGCTCGATCGGTTCAAGCAGATCCTCAAGGAGATGTACGACAACCTTGAGCCCTCGACGCCGGAACGCTCGATGGCCGGCCGCTGAACAGCGCGGCGATCCAGCACCGGGCATCCTGTCTGACGTAAAGGTACGAGGCGTCGCCGACGCCGCTGGTTGACTCCCGGTGGACGAGTAGCCGGCCCATGACGGGGCGCCCAGCGGTCGAAGTGCTCTGGCTCTGACGGGGCTCCGATCTCCACCAGAGTAGGAGCACTTCGGCATCGGTACCGCAGGCCCGGGACGGGAAGGACCCACGGTGGCTTCTCCTGGCTCTACGCCGGCCAGATTGAGCTTGCTCCGTTGTGACGGATATCCTGTGATGTAGTGGTCAGGCCGCCCGCACCATCCTCGCCGCGGCACCCACTCCGGCCGCGGCCGCCCAATTCACCAGCCGCCGCCTGCACGCACTCCTGCACGCCGCCGACCACCAGCGCAACGTCGAGGCGTGGGCCGACAAGCTCCAGGCCCACTTCCGCGAACAACACCTTCGCCAGCTTTCGATCGTCGAGGAAGCCCTCGGCCGCCAAGCCCAGGCCATCCTGCTGCAACTGGATGCGGCCTGCCGTGTCGCCGACGAGCTCGCCGAGGCCATCAGCGAAGCCTTCTCCCAGCACCCGGACGCCGCCGTCATCACCGGCTTCCCGGCCCTGGCCGAACTCACCGGCCCCCGCGTGCTTGCCGAGCTTGGCGACGACGGCGTCCGTTTCGCGGACGCCCGCACACTGAAGGCCTACGCCGGATCGGCGCCGACCACCCGCCCCTCAGGCGAAAGCCTGACCGTCCACCATCGCAAGGTGAAGAACCAGCGTCTGGCGGCCGCCAGCTACGTCTAGGCTTTCGCCTCCCTGCGAACGCCTGGCCTTTGATCTCTTACGACCACCGACGCGCCCAAGGCGACCGGCACTCCAGCGCTCTGCGCAACACTTTCAACCGGATGCTCGGCTGCTTGCGCCACTGCCTCCAGAAGGGCGTGCTCTACAGCGAGAACGTCACCTTCCGCCCTCGCGAAGCAGCTGCAGCTCGACGGCTTACGCAGATCGGATGTCTTTGTGGTCAGTCACCTAGGGGCTCGGTGCTCGCATAGATCTCGTACGACTCCCAGCGCCCGCCCACATCCTCCCGTCCTCACAGCGCCGCCATCTCGTCACTCCTACGGCAAAAGCTTCACGGAAAGTGAAGCTGCTTCGATGTGCGGTGATCGATCCGGCAAACGGAAGGCGCAGCTCGCGGGCAACGAGCAAGGTGCGGAGGGTCCAGCACCCTCAACTCAAGAACTGTTGCCCAACCCGAGCCAGCCTCTCGATCATAAACGACCGAAAAGTTTCATGATGGATTCGATTAACGCTTAAAGGCGAATATCGCTATAACTTGTCGATCGTATTCGGTCAGACTCAGTCATAGGACGTCTTGACTTCGAACTCATTAAATGT
>NZ_JBPJSR010000042.1:0-38356 GCF_051390675.1 Streptosporangium heterodermiicola | reverse complement strand
AGGACCCGCCCGCAGTCCCGCCGTACGCACCCCGCGCAGCCCCTGTCGGAGCGCCTGGCCACGATGGACCCGGAGCAGCTGCACGCCACGCTGGCCGATCTCGTCGCGGACCGGGTGGCGGCGGTGCTCGGGTTCGCCGACGGGTCGGCGATCGAGCCGCGACGCCAGTTCCAGGAGCTCGGCTTCGACTCCCTCACCGCGGTCGAGCTGCGCAACCAGCTCAACGCGGCGACCGGGCTGCGGCTCCCGGCCACGCTCATCTTCGACTACCCGAACCCCGGCGCGCTGACCCAGTTCGTCCTGGAGCAGCTCTTCCCGGCCGTGGCCGCCGCCGAGGCGACCCCGGCGCACAGCGACGCCGAGGTGCGCCAGTTCCTGACGACCATCCCCATCTCACGGCTGCGAGAGGCCGGGCTGCTGGACAGCCTGTTCCGCCTGGCCCGCCTCGAGGACCGCGACGCGAACAACCCGACCGAGGCCGAGGCGATCGACACCATGGACGCCGACCTCCTGATTCAACTCGCCCTCGAAGGCGGGGGTTCCTAGCCAAGGAAGTGATCATGAATCTGGTAACCAGCTGGACGACGCTCAAAGAATCCGACTCGGCAGATCTCGTCCTCTGCGTCGACTTCACGGGAACCGGCCGCGCCGAGGCCGGCTTCTCCGACCTGGTCGCCCGGATGGACCTCGACGCGACCTTCTGGCACGTCGTCCCACCGGGGCTGACGCCCGGCTCGGGCGTCGACGGGCCGGGCTACCTCGGCTCGTGGCTCACGTCGATCATGGCGAGTGGCCGGACCGTCAGCGCGGTCATGGGCTACTGCGTGGGCGCCGTCTACGCGGGGGAGCTCGTCGCCAGGCTCGCCGAGGTGCAGGAGCGGGCGCCCGCGCTCGTCATCTTCGATCCGGAGCCCATCACCCTGGAGAACATCTACTTCCAGTTCGGCAAGGTCTTCGACATCCTCTCCTCGATCCTCACGCTGGAGGACGTCGCCGTGACCCGGGAGGCGATGGACCGGCTGGTCCAGCAGGAGGGGATCACGATCGAGCGCTACGCCGAGCAGCTCTACGACACCTTCAGCCAGGTCGCCCACAACGCCTTCGAAAGGGTGGGGCTCGACGGGGAGTACGCCGAGGAGATGCTCGGCACGTTCAGCGCCTTCCTGTCCTACATGAGCCTGGCCGACCGGTTCGACCCGTGGGGCAACTGGCTGCGGGCCGTCGCGGTGAGCTCGTCCACCTCGCACAACGGGCTGAACAGGCTGCGCGACACCGCCGGCCCGCTGGTGGCCGAGGAACTCAGGTTCGAGGAGAGCCACGCGGAGCTTTTCAGATCCGACGAGGTCGCCCGGGCCGTTACCAAGGTACTGGAGAGATGACCATGAAGCAGATGCTGGGTGAGCGGGCCACACGCAAGGAGCAGGCGCTGTGGATGCTCGAAGAGCTCGTCCCCGGGACCGGGGTGAACAACCTGAGCGTGGCCTTCGGCGTGGCGGGAAGACTGCGGCGCCCTCTCGTCCTGGAGGCGATCAACCGCCTGCTGCACCGCCACGAGATCCTGCGGACGGTCTTCCGCGTCGAGGCCGAGGGGATGACGCGGCAGGTCCTGCCGGTCGAGGAGATCGACCTGCGGATCGAGGAGGGCGGTGACGGGGCCTCACGGCAGTGGCTGACGGGGTTCCTCGCCCGCCCGTTCCAGCCCGAGGGCGAGCCGCTGGTGCGGGCGGCGGTCATCGAGGAGGCGGAGGGCGAGCTCTACTGCCTGGCGGTCCACCACGCGGTCTTCGACGGGCTGTCCGCGGCGCTGCTGCTGAACGAGCTCGTCGCGCTCTACAACACCCTCGCGGCGGGAGGCGTGCCCGAGTCCACGGTCGTCCCGGCCTGGGAGGAGCCGGCCGCCGACCCGCGCAGCGCGGGCTTCTGGCGCGACAAGCTGGCCGGGTTCAGCGCCGCCGAGCTGGACCTGTGGTGCGAGAAGCCGGAGGCCTCCGAGACCACGCTCGCGGGCGACATCATCAACTGGGAGCTCTCTCCCGCCGCCCGCAAGGCGGCCAGGCAGATGCAGCGCGAGCTGCGCGCGCCGGAGTCGGTCATCCTCCTGGCGGCGTACGGCGTGCTGCTCGCCGCCCACGGCGCGGGCCCCGATCTCACCATCGGCTCGCCCGTCAGCGTCCGCCCGCCCGAGGCCGGCCTGGCCATCGGCTACCACATCAACGTCCTCACCCTGCGTACGCGGGTCGACTGGACGCAGAGCTTCCGCACGTACGCGCGCCTGACGCGCCGCACGTTCATGGAGGCGATGGCGCACGCCGACTATCCCGTCGACGACATGATGGAGCTCGTCTCGCGCGACGGCTGGCGCAACAACCTCTTCCGCCACACCTTCAACTACATCCCGGCCGACATCGGCGCCGAGTTCGTCCTGGACGGCATGCGGGCCGAGCAGGTGGTCGTCGAGAACGGCTACAGCAAGTTCGACCTGGAGTTCTTTGTCACCTCCACCCCTGAGGCGATCAAGATCAGGACTGCGTTCTGCGTGGACGTGCTCGACCGGGCCGACGTGGAGCTGCTGCTGGCCCGCTTCGACGAGATGCTCGTCACGCTGGCGGAACAGCCCGACAGGCCGCTCGGCGAGGCGCCCGTCTGGTGCTACCAGGACCGGGCGGCCATCGAGATGGCGAACGCCACGGAACGTACCGTGACGCCCGCGACCGTGCTGGAGATGATCGCCAATCGGGTGTCGAGCGCTCCCGCCGAGGACACCGCCGCGGTCCTCGACGGCGACCGCAGCGTCGGCATCCGCCGGCTGTGGGCCGCCGCCGAGGCCACCCGCGACCGGCTGGTGGCGGCCGGGGTCGGCTCGGGCGACGTCGTCGCGCTGCTCGCGCGGCGCGGCCCCGAGCTGGCCGCCTCGGCGATCGGCGTGTGGCTCGCCGGGGCGGCCTACCTGCCGCTCGAACCCGACCACCCCGAGCAGCGCCTCGACTACCAGCTCGGCGACTCCGGCGCCGCGGTGGTCCTCGCCGGTGAGGGGATCGTGGTGCCCGGCGACCGTACCGTGCTGCCCCTCGTCGCGGTCGAGTCGGTGAAGCCGGTGACCGGGAAGGTGCTGCCGTCCAGCCCCGTCGCGCCGGGAGACCGCGCGTACCTGATCTACACCAGCGGCTCCACCGGGCTGCCCAAGGGAACGCTGATCGACCACCGCGCCCTCGCCAACCTGATCGCGCACTTCGCGCACCAGCTGACGGTGGACGACGACGACACCGTGCTGTGGCTGACCACGTTCAGCTTCGACATCTCCGCCCTGGAGCTGTTCCTGCCCCTGACGACGGGCGCGCGGCTCGCCGTCGCGCCCGACGACGCCCGAACGCAGGGCGAGCCGCTCGCCGAGGCGCTGCTCCGCCACGACGTCTCCATCGTCCAGGCCACGCCGACCACCTGGCGGCTGGTCATCGACCAGGTCTCCGGGCTGCTGGCCGGGCGCCGCGTGCTGTGCGGCGGCGAGCCGATGCCCGCCGTACTGGCCAGGCAGCTCACCGTGACCGGGTGCGAGCTCTACAACGTGTACGGCCCGACCGAGACCACGATCTGGTCCACCGCCGGACGGATCGACCCCGCCGCCGACCGCGTCGACGTGGGCGTGCCGATCGCGAACACGAAGGTGTACGTGGCCGACCCCCACGGCCGCCCGCTGCCGGTCGGGACCCGCGGTGAGCTGTGCATCGCGGGCGACGGGCTGGCCGTCGGCTACCACGACCGCCCCGAGCTGACCTCGGAGCGGTTCGGCACGCACGCCTGGTACGGACGTTTCTACCGCACCGGCGACCTGGCCCAGTGGACCAGGGACGGCAGGCTGGAGATCCTCGGCAGGCTCGACCGCCAGATCAAGCTGCGCGGCAACCGGATCGAGCTCGCCGAGGTCGAGGGCGTGCTGCTCACCCACCCGGAGGTCCGGGCGGCGGCGGTCGTGGTCGTCGGCGACCCCAGCGCCGACGCGGTCCTGTGGGCGTTCGTGACGGCCCCCGGGAACCCCAAGGTGACCTCGGAACTGTGGGAGCACGCCAGCGCGTCGCTCCCCTACTCGGCGACACCGCAGGAGTACTTCGTCCTGGACTCCTTCCCGATGACCGGCAACGACAAGGTGGACTACCCGGCGCTGCGCAAGCTCGCCACCGAGCTGCGCGGCGTCGCGTCCGGCCCCGAGGAGGCCGACCTCGCGGTGAGCAGCGGCGACGAGCTGACCGACTCGCTGGTCCTGCTGTGGAAGGCGATGCTGAACCGTACCGACCTGGGCCCGGACAGCAACTTCTTCGCCCTGGGCGGGCACTCGCTGCTCGCCGTCAAGCTCCTCCAGGAGGTCAAGCGGGCGACGCAGATCCGGCTCAAGCTCAAGGACGTCTTCGAGGAGCCGACACCCGCGGGCCTGGCCCGCAGGCTGCACGCGAGCACCACCGGCTGACCTCACCGAACGCGAGCCGGCCGCGCTCATCAGACGCGGAGCCGGCCGAGCCGCACCAGCCGTGCGAGCCGGCCGGACCCGTCAGACACGACACGAAGATTGGGCTCTCGTTGTGATGGAAGAAACCGCGGTCGCCGCGTTGACGATGGAGTCGATGCGGGCGGACATCGCAGACCAGCTCGGCATCACCCCCTCCGAGGTCGGCGACGACGACGACCTGGTCGGTCTGGGCCTGGACTCGCTCCGGGCGATGCGGCTGGCCGGGCGCTGGCGGCGCGCGGGAGCCCGTATCGTCTTCGCCGAGCTGGCGCAGGAGCTCACGCTCACCGCCTGGTGGGCACTGGTCGGCTCGCGGCTGTCGGCGGCCGCCGTCCCGGCCGAACGGGTGCGGAGCGTGGACGAGACGGCCCCGTTCCCGCTCACCCCCGTGCAGCTGGCGTACTGGATCGGCCGCGCGGACGGCCAGGTCATCGGGGGCGTCGGCTGTCACGCCTACCTTGAGTTCGACGGCTTCGGCGTCGACCCGGCGAGGCTGGAACGGGCCGTGCGCGCCCTGATCGACCGGCACGGGATGCTGCGCGCGATCTTCCACGACGACGGCACGCAGCAGATCATGGACACCAGCCCGTGGCCGGGCCTGACCGTGCACGACCTGTCGGAGCTCGGCGAGGACGCCGCCGGGCAGGTGCGGGACCGGCTGTCGCACCGCCGGTTCGACGCCTCCCGCGGCGAGGTGTTCGACGTCCAGCTGTCGCTGCTGCCGGACGCCCGCTCCAGGGTCCACTTCGACGTGGACTTCCTCGTCGCCGACGTGCTCGGCCTCCAGATCCTGATGAAGGACCTGGCACGTCTCTACCTGGACCCCGGGAACCCGCCCGCGCCCCTGGCCTGCTCGTTCCCCCGATACCTCGCGGCGCGCGACGCGGAACGCTCCCGGGAGCACGCCAGGGACCGGGAGTACTGGCTCGGCCGCCTGCCCGACCTGCCCGGCGCGCCGCAGCTGCCGCTCGCGCTCGACCCCGGCCAGGTCGCGCGGCCCCGGTTCGTCCGGCGCGAGAGGTGGCTCTCCCTCACCGCGTGGCAGCGGGTCAGGGAACAGGCCCGCGCGCACGGGCTCACCCCGGCCATGGTGCTCGCCGCCGCCTACTGCGAGGTCCTCGCCGCCTGGAGCGGCGAGCCGCGGTTCCTCGTCAACGTGCCGCTGTTCGACCGCGACGAGACCGTCCACCCCGACGTGGCCGGCATGGTGGCCGACTTCACCAACCTGATCCTGCTGGCCGCCGACCTGTCCGAGGAGCTGCCGTTCGCGGAGCGCGCCAGGACGCTGCAGGCCAGGTTCCGCGCCGACGCCCGGCACACCGGCTACTCCGGCGTCGAGGTGCTCCGCGACCTCGCCCGCGACGGGGAGCACACGGGAGCGCCGGTCGTCTTCGCCTGCAACCTGGGCACCGAGCTGATCGTCCCCGCGGTCCGCGAGGCGTTCGGCGAGCCGGGGTGGACGATCACCCAGACGCCGCAGGTCTGGCTGGACAACCAGATCAACGAGTACGAGCACGGGCTCCACCTGGCGTGGGACGCGGTGGAGGAACTGTTCGCGCCGGGCGTGCTGGACGCGATGTTCGACGCGTACGGCCGGCTGCTGGAGTGGCTGTCGGAGGGCGACTGGTCGGCCCCGGCCCCGGTCGGCCTGCCGATGGAGCAGGAGTTCGTCCGCGAGCGGGTCAACGACACGGCCGGGCCGCTGCCCGAGAGCCTGCTGCACACGGGCTTCTTCTCCTGGGCCGGGCACGAGCCCGAGCGCACCGCGCTGATCTCGGACGGGAACCCCGTGACCTACGGGGAGCTGGCGGATCGGGCGTTGGGGGTCGCGGGGTTGTTGCGGGGCTGGGGTGTGGTGCCGGGTGAGGCGGTGGGGGTGGTGGTTCCCAAGGGTGTGGATCAGGTGGTCGCGGTGCTGGGGGTGCTGGCGGCGGGTGGTGTGTATGTGCCGGTGGGGGTGGATCAGCCTGCCGCTCGCCGGGAGTCGATCCTGTCCCGCGCCGGGGTGGCGCGGGTGCTGACCGGGGAGACGCTGGCGCAGGCGTCGCCGGAGAACCGGTTGGCGGCTCCGGTGGGGGTGTCACCAGACGAAACGGCTTATGTGATCTTCACGTCGGGTTCGACGGGGGTGCCCAAGGGTGTGGAGGTGTCGCATCGGGCGGCGTTGAACACGGTGGTGGATGTCAACGAGCGGCTGGGAGTGGGTTGCGGGGACCGGGTTTTGGCGGTCTCGGCGCTGGACTTCGACCTGTCGGTGTACGACGTGTTCGGGTTGTTGTCGGTCGGTGGCGCGGTGGTGCTGGTCGGGGAGGACGAGCGCAGGGATGCCCAGCGGTGGGCGCGGTTGTGCGTCACGCACGGGGTGACGATCTGGAACAGCGTCCCGACGCTGCTGGAGATGCTGCTCTCGGTCGTGGACCGGGTCCCACCGCGGTTGCGGGTGGCGCTGGTGTCGGGTGACTGGGTGGGCCTGGACCTGCAGGCTCGGTTGGCGACCGGCAGTGGCGGCCGGTGTCGGTTGGTGGCGTTGGGTGGTGCGACGGAGGCGGCGATCTGGTCGAACGTGTGGGAGGTGGCCCACGTCCCGGCGCACTGGACGTCGGTGCCCTATGGGTTCCCGTTGCGTAACCAGAAGTTCCGGGTGGTCGACGGCCGGGGCCGTGACTGCCCTGACTGGGTGGCCGGGGAGTTGTGGATCGGCGGCGCCGGGGTGGCCCTGGGCTACCGAGGCGACGAGGCGACGACGGCGGCGAAGTTCGTGCACTACGCCGGGCAGCGCTGGTACCGAACCGGGGACCTGGGCCGGTACTGGGCTGATGGAACCCTGGAGTTCCTGGGCCGGGCCGACCATCAGGTGAAGATCCGCGGCCACCGGCTGGAGCTCGGCGAGGTCGAAGCCGCTCTGGAAGCCTGCCCGTCGGTGACCCGCGCGGTCGCCGTCGCGGTAGGGGAGCGCCGTCAGCGTCGTCTGGCGGCGTTCGTCACCCCGGCAGACGCCGACCCCGACCAGGTCCGCGCCTTCCTGACCGACCGGCTCCCCGCCCACGCGATCCCGCCCACCATCACCCCTCTCGAACGGCTCCCTCTCACCCCCAACGGAAAGATCGACAGATCCGCCCTCGTCTCCCTCGTGGAGGACATCTCGGCGGTCGAGGTGGGCGAGCCGCCCACGGGCGCGGCCGAGATCCTGCTCGGCGAGATCTGGGCCGACCTGCTCGACCTGCCCAAGGTGCACCGCGCGGACAACTTCTTCGCCCTCGGCGGCGACTCGCTGCTCGCCACCCGCATGATCTCGCGGCTGCGGTCGGCGGGCGTCACCGACGCCAGGCTGACCCTGCTGTTCGACACGCCGGAACTCGCCGACTTCGCCGCGACCCTCACCCTGGACGAGACGCTCGTACCCACCAGGGTGCTGGGCGCCGACCTCGAACACCGCCACGACCCGTTCCCGCCGACGGAGGTGCAGCGCGCCTACTGGCTCGGCCGCGCCGAGCACTTCACGCTCGGCGGCGTCGGCTGCCACTTCTACACCGAGTTCGAGGGCGACATCGACCTCGACCGGCTGCAGGCCGCGTGGAACCTGCTGATCGAACGGCACGAGATGCTGCGCGCCGTCTTCGACGAGGAGGGGTTCCAGCGCGTCCTGCCCGAGGTGCCGCGCTTCACGATCACCATGGTCGACAGCGCCGAGCAGCTGCGCGAGCGGATGTCGCACCAGGTGTTCGACCCGGCCACCTGGCCGCTGTTCGACGCGCGGGCCGCGCGGCACGAGGGCCGTGTCCGGCTGGGGATCGGCTTCGACAACATCATCATGGACGCGTTGAGCACGATGGCCTTCTTCGCCGAGCTCGACCTCCTCTACCACGACCCCGCCACCGTGCTCCCGCCGCTGGAGGTGTCGTTCCGCGACTACGTGCTCGGGATGACCCCCGATCCCGCGATCTTCGAAGCGGCCAGGGAGTACTGGGGCGGGCGCCTGCCCGCGCTGCCCCCCGCGCCCCGGCTGCCGCTGCGCGTCGACCCGGCCATGATCGACCGGCCTCGGTTCGTCCGCCGCGAGGTCAGGATGGACGCCGAACGCTGGGGCCGCGTCTCCGAACTGGCCAGGAAGCACGACCTGACCGTCTCCACGGTGCTGGCGGCCGCCTTCGGCGAGATCCTCTCCACCTGGAGCGCCCAGCCGGAGCTGACGCTCAACCTCACGCTGTTCGACCGGCGCGAGGTGCACCCCGACATCCACCGCGTCCTCGGCGACTTCACCTCGCTGATGCTCGTCGGCTACCGGTCGGGATCCGGCTGGCTGGAGGGCACGCGCCGGCTGCAGGAGGAGGTCTGGCGCGGCCTGGAGCACGGCGAGGTCTCGGCCGTGTGGGTGATGCGCGAGCTTGCCAGACGGGCCGACTCGATCGAGATGACCATGCCCGTGGTGTTCACCAGCATGCTCGGCGTCACCGACGGCGGCACGCTCGGGCCCTCCTTCGCCGAGCAGGTCTGGGGGGTGTCGCAGACCCCGCAGGTCTGGCTGGACTACCAGGTGGCGGAGGTCGACGGTGAGCTGCTCGTCCGCTGGGACGCGGTGGAGGAACTGTTCGCGCCGGGCGTGCTGGACGCGATGTTCGACACGCACCTGAACCTGCTGGAGTGGCTGTCGGAGGGCGACTGGTCGGCTCCGGCCCCGGTCGGCCTGCCGATGGAGCAGGAACTCGTCCGCCGCCGGGCCAACGACACCGCCGGTCCCGTACCGGACGGCACCCTGCACGAGGCGTTCTTCGCCCGCGCCGCCACCGAGCCGCACCTGCCCGCCCTGATCTCCGACGCCGTCACGGTCACGTACGGGGAGCTGGCGGATCGGGCGTTGGGGGTCGCGGGGTTGTTGCGGGGCTGGGGTGTGGTGCCGGGTGAGGCGGTGGGGGTGGTGGTTCCCAAGGGTGTGGATCAGGTGGTCGCGGTGCTCGGCGTGCTGGCGGCCGGAGGTGTGTATGTGCCGGTGGGGGTGGATCAGCCTGCCGCTCGCCGGGAGTCGATCCTGTCCCGCGCCGGGGTGGCGCGGGTGCTGACCGAGGAGACGCTGGCGGAAGCGCGGTCCGGTGAGCGATTGACAGCCCCGGTGGGGGTGTCACCAGACGAAACGGCTTATGTGATCTTCACGTCGGGTTCGACGGGGGTGCCCAAGGGTGTGGAGGTGTCGCATCGGGCGGCGTTGAACACGGTGGTGGATGTCAACGAGCGGCTGGGGGTGGGCTGCGGGGACCGGGTTTTGGCGGTCTCGGCGCTGGACTTCGACCTGTCGGTGTACGACGTGTTCGGGTTGTTGTCGGTCGGTGGCGCGGTGGTGCTGGTCGGGGAGGACGAGCGCAGGGATGCCCAGCGGTGGGCGCGGTTGTGCGTCACGCACGGGGTGACGATCTGGAACAGCGTCCCGACGCTGCTGGAGATGCTGCTCTCGGTCGTGGACCGGGTCCCGCCGCGGTTGCGGGTGGCGCTGGTGTCGGGTGACTGGGTCGGATTGGACCTGCAGGCCCGGTTGGCGACCGGCAGTGGTGGCCGGTGTCGGTTGGTGGCGTTGGGTGGTGCGACGGAGGCGGCGATCTGGTCGAACGTGTGGGAGGTGGCCCACGTCCCGGCGCACTGGACGTCGGTGCCCTATGGGTTCCCGTTGCGTAACCAGAAGTTCCGGGTGGTCGACGGCCGGGGCCGTGACTGCCCTGACTGGGTGGCCGGGGAGTTGTGGATCGGCGGCGCCGGGGTGGCCCTGGGCTACCGAGGCGACGAGGCGACGACGGCGGCGAAGTTCGTGCACTACGCCGGGCAGCGCTGGTACCGAACCGGCGACCTGGGCCGGTACTGGGCTGATGGAACCCTGGAGTTCCTGGGCCGCGCCGACCACCAGGTGAAGATCCGCGGCCACCGGCTGGAGCTCGGCGAGGTCGAAGCCGCTCTGGAAGCCTGCCCGTCGGTGACCCGCGCGGTCGCCGTCGCGGTAGGGGAGCGCCGTCAGCGTCGTCTGGCGGCGTTCGTCACCCCGGCAGACGCCGACCCCGACCAGGTCCGCGCCTTCCTGACCGACCGGCTCCCCGCCCACGCGATCCCGCCCACCATCACCCCTCTCGAACGGCTCCCTCTCACCCCCAACGGAAAGATCGACAGATCCGCCCTCACGACCACCCTCGAACCCCCGCCCGACGACGATCCGCCACGGCCGGGAACGGAACAGCGGCTCGCCGAGATCTGGGCGGAGCTCCTGGAGATCCCGCTACCGGGCCGCAACCAGGGCTTCTTCACCCTGGGAGGCGACTCGCTGCTCGCCACCCGCTTCGCGGAGGTCGCCAGGCGGCGGCTCGGCGTGGAGGTGACCCTGCGGCACTTCTTCGCCGCCCCCACCATCGCGGACTGCGCCCTGTCCATCGACGACGACCATGACACGGAAGAGGGCGAGCTGTGACCCAGGCCCAGGCACCCGCCGTACGCGGACTGATCGCCGACATGGAGTCGGCGGGGATCAGATTGTGGGAGGAGGAGGGACGGCTCAGGTTCCGCGCCCCCAAGGGGGCGTTGACCGAGGACCGGCGCGCGGCCCTGCTGAGCGCCAAACCGGAGATCATCGAGCAGCTGCGCCGCGAGACCGCGTCGGAGACCGTGCGGCCGGAGCCGGAACGGCGCCTGGACCCCTTCCCGCTCACCGACGTCCAGCAGGCGTACCTGGTCGGACGCAACGACGCGTTCGGCTACGGCGGCGTCGCCTGCCACGGCTACGTCGAGGTCGCCTTCGACGAGCTCGACGCGGACCGCGTCCAGGCCGCCTGGCGGACCCTGATCGGCCGCCACGACATGCTCCGCGCCGTGATCCATCCGGACGGTCACCAGAACGTCCAGGCGGAGGTCCCCGGCTACGACGTCCAGGTGGCCGACCTTCGCGGTGCCGACCCCGAGGAGGGCCTCGCCGCGATCCGCGAGGAGATGGCGCACAAGGTCTACCCGCCGGGCGCCTGGCCGCTGTTCGAGCTGCGGATCACCCACACCGACGGCGCGGCGCTGCTGCACGCCTCGATCGACCTGCTCATCGCCGACTACGTCAGCATCCAGCTGCTCCTCGCCGAGCTGCACCTGTTGCTCGACGACCCGGAGGCCGTCCTGCCGCCGGTGCCGCTGAGCTTCCGCGACTGCGTGCTCGGCCTGCGCTCCCAGCGCGAGAGCAGCCGGTACGACCGGGACCGCGCCTACTGGTGGGCCAGGATCGACGACCTGCCCCCCGCCCCCGAGCTGCCCGCGCTCGGCCAGGACGCGGGCGCCAGGTTCACCCGCTGGGAGGCCACGCTGGAGCCGGGCGAATGGGCGCGCCTCCGCACCCGTGCGAGCGCGGCGGGCGTCACCCCCTCGCAGGCCGTGCTGGCCGCCTACGCCGAGGTCGTCGGACGGTGGAGCCGCAGGCCCCGGTTCACGCTCAACCTGACGCTGCTCGACCGGCCGCCGCTGCATCCGCAGATCGACGAGGTAGTGGGCGACTTCACCTCGCTCGACCTCCTCGCCGTCGACACCGCGCCGGACGCCCCGTTCGCCGCCCGCGCCGCCGTCATCGGCGAGCAGCTCTTCACCGACCTGGAACACCGCCGCTGCGGCGGCATGGAGGTGATCCGCGAGCTGGCCCGCAAGCGGGGCAGGGCCGCCGCCCTGATGCCCGTGGTGTTCACCAGCGCCATCGGCATCGGCCAGGACGAGGCCGAGCGCGGCATGCCGGTGTACGGCATCAGCCAGACACCCCAGGTGTGGATCGACTGCCAGGTCAAGGAGTACGGCGGAGCGCTGCTGGTCAACTGGGACGTCCGCGAGGGAGTGTTCCCCGACGGCCTCGTGGACGACATGTTCGCCGCGTTCACCGGCCTCCTCGGCCGCCTGACCGGGGAGGAGGCGTGGGCGTCCGCGTCCCCCGTCGAGCTGCCCGGCATCCAGACGCGCCGCCGCGACCACGTCAACGACACCGTCGCGCCGCTCCCGTACGGCCTGCTGCACGACGAGGTCGTGGCCCAGGCCGGGCGCACCCCCGAACGGACCGCCGTCGTCGGCGACCGTTCGCTGACCTACGGCGAGCTGCTGGCACGGGCGTCGGGGGTCTCGCGGGCGTTGCGCGAGGCGGGGCACGCGCCGGGCGAGATCGTCGCCGTGGTGATGGACAAGGGCGTCGAGCAGGTCGTGGCGGTGCTGGGCACGCTGCTGGCCGGTGGCGTGTACCTCCCGGTCGACACCGGCCAGCCGCCGGGCAGGCGCGACCGCATCCTCGCCGACGCCTCGGCGCGCCTGGTGCTCACCCAGTCCTGGCGGGCCGAGGACGGCTGGATCGCGGTCGACACCCTGCCGCCCGCGCCCCCGGGCCCGGCGGTCGGGCGGGATCCGGACGAGCCCGCCTACGTCATCTACACCTCCGGTTCGACCGGGACGCCCAAGGGCGTGGTGATCAGCCACCGGGCGGCGCGCAACACCGTCGACGACATCAGCGCCCGTTTCGGTATCGGCGCGGAGGACCGGGTGCTCGGCCTGGCGAACCTCGGCTTCGACCTGTCGGTCTACGACATCTTCGGCCCCCTCGCCACCGGCGCCGCCCTCGTGCTGCCCGACGCGCTGCGCAGGGGAGATCCCTCCCACTGGGCCGCGCTCGTCGCCGAGCACGGGATCACGGTCTGGAACTCGGTGCCCGCGCAGCTGCAGATGCTGGAGCACTATCTCGACGCGGAACCGCAGGTGGAGCTGCCCGCGCTGCGGCTCGCCCTGCTCTCCGGCGACTGGATCCCGGTGGCGCTGCCCGGCCGGATCCGGCGGCGGCTGCCCGGCCTGGAGCTGGTCGGCCTGGGCGGGGCGACCGAGGCCGCGATCTGGTCGATCTATCACCCCATCGGCGAGGACCTGCCCGGCTGGCCCAGCGTCCCGTACGGCAGGCCGCTCGCCAACCAGGGCTTCCACGTCTACGACGCGAGCATGCGGCCGAGCCCCGACTGGGTGCCCGGGGAGCTGTACATCGGCGGCGCGGGCGTGGCGCTGGGCTATCTCGGCGACGAGGCCAGGACGGCCGAGCGGTTCGTCCACCATCGCGGCGAGCGCCTCTACCGCACCGGCGACCTGGGCCGGTACCGGCCCGACGGGAACATCGAGTTCCTCGGCAGGGAGGACTCCCAGGTCAAGATCCGGGGCCACCGCATCGAGCTCGCCGAGGTCGAGGCCCACCTGCAGTCCCACCCGGCCGTCGCCGCGGGCACCGTGATCGTCGACGGTGACCGCGGTCTCGACCGGCGGCTGATCGCCTTCGCGCAGGCCGCTCCCAAGCAGGCCGCTCCCAAGCAGGCCACCCCCGAGCAGCGGGAGGACGCGATACCGGACGTCGGCGCGGCGGCGAAGGAGGCGGCGGACGCGGCGACTGCCGGTGTCGACCTGCCACGGGTGATCGCGGTGGCCGAGACGCTCGACGAGATCGCCCTCGCGTCGATGGCGGCCGCGCTGCGCGCCTCGGGCCTGTTCGCCCACGAGGACGACGAGCACGACAGGCACGACGAACACGACAGGCACGACGAGGACGACAGGCACGACGGGCACAACAGGCACGACGGGCACGAGGTGGCCGAGATCCTGGAGGTCGCGCGCGTCAAGCCCGACCACCACCGGCTGGTCCGCCGCTGGCTCACCGCGCTGTGCGAGCACGGCCTGCTCGACCTCGACGCGGCGGGCCGGTACCGGAACCTGCGTACCGGCGCCGACCTGGACGCGCTCTGGCGCCGGGTCGGCGAGCTGGCGGACGGGCTCGACTACGGCGCCGAGCTGATCGGGTTCCTGCGCGTCAGCACCACGCACCTGCCCGAGCTGATGCGCGGCGAGCTCGACGCGCGCGACCTGCTCTTCCCCGAGGCGGGGGTGGAGACGGCCGAGGGGGCGTACAAGGACAACGTCCTCAGCCGCTACGTCAACCGCGTCGTCCGGGCCGTGATCGGCCGGGTGGCGGAGGAGCACACCGCCGGGCCGCTGCGCGTGCTGGAGGCGGGGGCGGGCGTGGGCGGCACCAGCGCCGAGCTCATCCCCGAACTGGCCGGTCACCGGGTCGACTACCTCTTCACCGACCTGTCCAGGTTCTTCCTCACCCGGGCGGCCGAACGGTTCGCCGACCACCCCTGGGTGCGCTACGGCCTGTTCGACATCAACGCGGACTACCGCGACCAGGGCTACGAGCCCAACTCCTTCGAGGTCATCCTCTGCGCCAACGTCCTGCACAACGCCCACGACGCGGGCGTGGTCCTGGACAGGTTCCGCGAGCTGCTCGTGCCGGGCGGCTGGCTGGTGTTCATCGAGACCACCCGGGAGCACGTGCAGATCATGAGCTCGATGGAGTTCCTGATGAGCCCGCGCGACTACGACGACGTGCGGCGCGGGCGCGACCGCACGTTCATCACCCGCGAGGAGTGGATCGACCTGCTGGCCGGGGCCGGGGCGGAGACCCTGGCCTGCCTGCCCGAGCCCGCAGACCCGCTGGCGCCGCTGGGCCAGTGCGTCGTCGCCGCCCGCTTCCCCGCCGACCGCGAGCACGTCGACCTCGCCGAGCTGCGGGCGTTCCTGGCCGAACGGCTGCCCGACTACATGATCCCGTCCCACATCCAGGTGGTCGACGAGCTGCCGCTCACCGAGAACGGCAAGATCGACAGGACCACGCTGGCCACCCTGCTCCCACGAGCCGCAGGGGAGGCGGCACCCGAGGGCGAGGAACCGCGCGACGACCTGGAACGGCGGCTCGCGGCGCTCTGGGCGGAGCTGCTCGGCCTCCCGCGCGTCGGCCGCGACCAGGACTTCTTCGCGCTGGGCGGCGACTCCCTGCTGGTCACCCGGCTCGCCGGGCGGGTCCGCGAGGAGCTGCCGGAGGCGGGCAACTTCTACTGGGACAGCCTCGTCCGCCAGCTGGTCAACCAGCCGACCGTCGCGGCGCTGGCCGCCCACCTCCGCCAGGCGCGCGAGGACCGCGACCACGGGCTCACCCGCACGCACACCAGCTCGCTGGTGCGCCTGTCGGAGGGCGAGGGGACGGCCCGCGTGCTGGTCCACGACGGCACCGGGACCCTCACCCCCTACCGGGCCCTCACCGCCGAACTCGCGGGCACGCCGCTGTTCGGCCTCGCGATCGACGACGCCGAACGCTATCTGGAGCTGGACCCCGACACGGCGGCCGAGACGCTGGCCGGATCCTACGCGCGGCTCCTGCTCAAGGAGGGCGTGACGCGCGCGCGGATCGTCGGCTACTGCATGGGCGGGCTGATCGCCACCGAGCTCGCCCGCCAGCTCACCGAGAGCGGCGCGGTCGTCGAGGACCTCACCGTCATCAGCAGCTCGCGCTTCCCCTACCGGATCACCGACGAGCTCATGCTGGAGTACGGCTTCGCCCAGGCGTGCGGCGTCGACCCGGTCCGGCTCGGCTATCCCGGCGGGGACCTGGCCAGGGCGCTGCACGCCGTACAGGAAGGCTCGCCGGGGGAGGTGCGCGAGGGGAGCTTGGCCGCGCTCGCGGACGATCCCGACCCCGGGCTCGCGGAGATCGGCCGCCGCTTCGCCGCGCTCGCCCTGCCCCCGCACCCGGAACGGCTCGCCGCCCTCGCCCGAGAGCTCGGGCAGCCGCCCGAGCGGGTGGAACCCGCCTACCGGGTGTTCAGGCAGAGCTTCGCGGCCGTCACCCACTACGACCCCGAGCCCTACGCCGGGGACATCACGTTCCTGCGCCAGCGCGGCGTCACCAACGTCGTGCCGACCCTCCAGGACGACATGACCGAATTCTGGCGGGAACTCTGCCTGGGCCGGCTCACCGTCATCGACGTGGCCGGCGACCACTTCAGCTGCCTCGACCAGGAGCGCGCCCCCGGCGTGGCGCGGCTGATCACCGGAGGCTCGGCGTGATCGGGATCGTCGGGGGGTACGGCGCGGTCGGCGGCGCGGCGGCGCGGCTGCTCGCCGGTCACGGCGTCCGCGTCGGCGGGCGCGACGTGGAGGCGGCCCGCCGGTTCGTCGGCGAGGAGCTGGGCGGGCGCGGCGAGGCCTGGGAGGTGGACGCCTACGACGAGGCCGCCCTGGCCAGGTTCTGCCGGGGCTGCACGGTCGTGGTCAACTGCGCGGGACCCTCCTACCTGCTGCTCGACCGGGTGGCGCGCGCCGCGTTCCTCGCCGGGGCCGACTACGTGGACGCGGCGGGTGACGGCCCGGCGTTCGCGGGGCTCGCGGGCACGGGCACGGCCGGGGCCACGGCGGTGCTCTCCGCCGGGATGCTGCCCGGCCTCACCGGGCTGCTGCCGCGCCACCTCGCGCGGTTTGCCGGAGCGGGCCCGCACCGGCTCGACGTGTACACCGGCGGCCTCGACCGGCTCACCCCCGCCGCCGCCGGGGACGTCCTGCTGAGCGGCCGGGGAGACCACGGCGAGGCGCTGGCCGCCTGGCGCGGCGGCGCCACGGTCTCGCGGGCGCTGTCCCCGGCGTACGGCGTCGAGCTGCCCTACTTCCACGGGCCGGTCACCGCCTACCCCTTCCTCGGCACCGAGGCGGCGCGGGTGGCCGGGGAGCTGGGGCTGGAGGAGGCGCGCTGGTACAACGTCATCACCGGTGACCGCGTGATGGCCGCGATGAGCGCGGCGGTCTCGCCGGCCGACCTGATACGCGTCGCCGAGCTCGAACTGGCCGGGCGCACCCCTTACTACGTCCTGCTCTTCCAGCTCAGCGGCCCCGGCGGCACCCGCACGATGGCGCTGCGGGCGGACGACTCCTACGAGCTCACCGCGGCGGTCGTGGCGCACGCGACGGAGGCCGTGCTGCGCGGTGACGTCGAGGCCGGGCTCCACCACGCCGACGAGGTGCTCGACCCGGCCAGGGTGCTGGCCGACCTGGAACCGGTGGCCAAGATCGAGCTCTCCGACGACATCCCGAGGATCGACCTGGCCGCGCCCGCGTTCGAGGAGGGCGCGCTGTGAGGCGGGTCGTGGTCCGCGGGACGGAAGAGGAGGGCGCGTTGTGAAGCGGGTCGTGGTCTGCGGGACGGGGTTCGGCCAGATCTACCTGTCGGCCCTGGAGGACGGGCCGTTCGAGCTGACGGGCATCCTGGCCCGGGGGAGCGCCAGGTCCGCCGGATACGCCAGGGCGTACGGCGTGCCGCTGCTCACCGACCCCGACCAGGTGCCCGAACTGGCCGACCTGGCCTGCGTCGTCGTACGCTCCGGGGTCGTCGGAGGAGAGGGCAGCGAGCTGGCCGGGGCGCTCCTGGCGCGTGGCGTCCACGTGCTCCAGGAACACCCGCTGCACGCGGACGAGCTGGCCCGGTGCCTGCGCGCCGCGCGGGCCGCGTCGGTGGTCCACCACGTGAACACGCTCTACGTGCACCTGGACCCGGTACGCCGGTTCGTCGAGGCCGCCCGCCGGTTGTGCGAGCTGCAGAAGCCCCTCTACGTCGACGCCGCCTGCAGCGTCCACGTCGCGTACGCCCTGTTCGACATCCTCGGCCGGGCGCTGGGCGGGCTGCGGCCGTGGGCGTTCGGCCCGGTGGCGCGGGGGACGCCGTTCAGCTGCCTCACCGGCACGATCGGCGGGGTGCCGCTCACCCTGCGGGTGCAGAACCAGATCGCCCCCAACGACCCCGACGCCCACCTGCACCTGCTGCACCGCGTCACGCTGGGCACGGAGGGCGGCAACCTCACGCTGGTCAACACGCACGGGCCGATCGTGTGGAGCCCCCGCATGTACGTCGGCCGCGACGCCGACGACCGATTCGACCTTGAGGAGGACCACCTCCGCCTGCCGAGCGCCACGCTCCTCGGACCAGCACAGGCACCGACATTTCAGGAAATCGTCGGATCATTGTGGCCGAGTGGCGTCCGACGTGCGCTGACCGACCTGCGCCAGGCCGCGGAGGGGGTCGCCGGGGAAGGCGCCGGCCCGCTGCGGCAGGGCCAGTACTACCTGACGCTCAGCCGCCTCTGGCTGGACGCCACCGCCGCGCTCGGCCGCCCCGAGCTGCTGGTCCAGGCCGCACCCCGCCCCCTTTCCGCAGCGGAGATCTCATGAGCTGGTTCCACTGCTACCAACCCAGGCCACGGTCGGGACTGCGGCTGTTCTGCTTCCCGCACGCCGGCGGTTCCGCGAACTTCTACCGCTCCTGGCACCACACCCTGCCCCCGGCCGTCGAGGTGCGGGCCGTGCAGTACCCGGGACGCGCCGACCGGCGCGCCGACCCGCTGATCGACGACGCCCACCACATCGCCAAGCTCGTCACCGACGCGATGGCACCCCTCCTCGACCGGCCGGTCGCGCTGTTCGGGCACAGCATGGGAGCCCTCATCGCCTACGAGGTGGCGCGCGAGCTGGAGGCGCGCGGCCGGGGCGTGACGCACCTGTTCGCCTCCGGCCGGCACGCGCCGCACGACCACCGGCCCGGCGAGGCCCACACCACCGACGACGACCTCGTCTCCGACCTGGTACGCCTCGGCGGCGTGGCGGAGGAGCACCTCGCGGACCCGGTGATCAGAGAGCTGACGCTGCCGGTGGTCCGCAACGACTACCGGGCCGACGAGACCTACCGGCACCGCCCCGGCGGCCCGCTGCGCTGTCCCGTCACCGCGATCCTCGGCGACCGCGATCCCGAGGTGACCCCGGAACAGGCCGCGCGGTGGAGCGAGCTGACCGGCGACCGGTTCGCCACCCAGGTGCTGGACGGCGACCACTTCTACCTCGTGCCACGACGAACAGAAGTGGTCGCCCACGTGCTCCGTGCCGTCTCCATGGCCTGGCCCTCCACACCGTAAGGAACGCCTCGACTTCCTCCCCGCGGCCATGGCCGCGGGCCCCCCACGCTGGAGGTATTCGACGATGGAACACGAGCTCATGAGGATCCTCACCGGCGGATGGGTGGCGGAGGCGACCTTCGCCGCCGTCCGGCTCGGCGTCGCCGACACGCTCGCGGGGCGCCGCCTGTACCCCTGCGAGATCGCGGAGAGGGTCGGCGCGCACCCCGGCTCGCTCGGCCGGCTGCTCCGCCTGCTCGCGGGGGTCGGCCTGGCCGACGCCGACGAGGACGGCAGGTACGGCCTCACCCCGATGGGCGCCATGCTGGGCCGCGACAGGCTGGGCCCGCTCGTCACCCTCTACGGCGAGGACTACTTCGGCGCCGCGTGGCAGGGGCTGCAGCACACCCTGCGCACCGGTGAGACGGCCTTCGAGCACGTCTTCGGCGAGCCGGTCTTCGCGCACCTGACGGGCGCCCCCGGCAGGGCCTCCGTCTTCAACGCCGGGATGGCGGCCGGCGCCGCGTTCTTCCGCGAGGTCCCCCTGGCGCACGACTTCTCCGGCGCCAGGACCGTGGTGGACCTGGCGGGCGGCACCGGCGCCCTGCTCGGTACCGTCCTGCGGGACCACCCGCAGGCCCGGGGCATCCTGTTCGACGTGCCCGAGGTCGTCGCGAACGCGCCCGCGCACCTGGAACGGATGGAGGTGCTGGACAGGTGCGAGCTGGTCGGCGGCGACCTGTTCGAGTCCGTCCCGGAGGGCGGGGACGTCTACCTGCTCTCCCGGATCCTGCACGACTGGGACGACGACCGGTGCGTCCGGCTGCTGCGCAACTGCGCCGGGGCGATGGCGCCGGGGGCGGAACTGCTGGTCATCGAACGCGTCGTCTCCGCGGACACCCACCTGCCGCTCGCCTACGACCTGCACATGATGGTGATGACCGGCGGGCGGGAGCGGACCGAGGAGGAGTACCGGACGCTGCTGGAGAGCGCGGACCTGCTCCCCGGCAAGCTGGTCGACCTCCCCCTCGGGATGCGGATGCTCACCGCGACCCGCTGATCCCTCGAAACAGGCCGATCCCTCGAAACAGCAGATCCCTCAGAACAGGCTGACCCCTCAGAACAGGCAGACCCCTCAGAACAGGCAGATCCCTCAGAACAGGCTGACCCCTCGAAACAGCAGATCCCTCAGAACAGGCAGATCCCTCGGAACGGCAAGAGAAGCGAAAGGCCGCGGTCCTGTCGGGACCGCGGCCTTCGGCTTCTCGGCGCGGGTCAGACCACCGCGGGCACCCGGACGACCTCGACGCTGCCCTGGCCGCCGTCGACCCGGATCAGGTCGCCGTCCCGGATCAGCATGGTGGCGTTCCTGGTGCCGACGACGGCCGGGATGCCCAGCTCGCGCGCCACGATGGCCGCGTGCGACAGCGGCGCGCCGACGTCGGTGACCACCGCGGCGGCACGCGGGAACAGGAGCGTCCAGCCCACGTTGGTCACGGTCGTCACCAGGATCTCGCCCTCCGCGAGCCGGTCGCCGTCCGCCACGGAGGTGATCACCCGGGCGACGCCCTCGACCACGCCCGCCGCGCCGGGGAAGCCGCTGATGGTCCGCGAGGGCGGCGCCGCCGTCGCGCCGGCGTCGAACACGTCGCCGCGCCGGTTCGGGTCGGCCGCCCACCGCTCGGGGTCGAACCTGCCCCGGATGATGCCCGGGTACGGCGGGAGCGCCCTGTACAGCTCGTAGGTCGTCCGGCGCTTGGCCACCTGCGAGAGCGGCCTGCGCGTGCCGCGCAGCACGTCCAGGACCTCCCCGATCGTCAGGAAGAACAGGTCGTCGCCGTGCCCGGTCACCTCGCCGGCCCGCACGACGAAGTCGCGCACCATCCAGAAGCCGCGCATCATCTCCGAGCGGGTCTCCTCGCGGGCGCGGACGATCTCCTCCCAGCGGTCGATCTTGCGGCGGAACTTCTCCGCCTGCCTCGGGTACCGCTCGCGGAACCTGCGCCACGCGTCGTCGCTCGCCTCGTCCTGGCGGGTCAGCAGCTCGGCCGGGTCGACCGTGAGCCCGGCGATCTGCCTGTCGAGCCAGGCCGGGTCCTCCACCGGCCGGGCCACGGAGACCTCGAACTCGTCCGGGCCCCGGTGGCCGTACCTGCGGACGTACTCCTCGCGGGAGATCTCGCCGCGCTTGAGGCGCGCCAGGCCGAGCAGCGGGCCGAGGCTCTCCAGCCGGCCGTCCGCGGCCTGGATGCCGGACATCAGCACGGCGGCGTCGGCCTCCCCGACGAGCTTGGTCAGCTGCGAGCCGAGGTAGATGAGCGAGCCGGCGTCCTGGCGGGCGGCGGCGGCGAGCATGCGGTTGCACTCGCGGAACCTCGGCTCCACCTCGCTCTCCCACAGCGCGGCGAGGTCGGCGCCGGTGGCGGTCCCGGCGATCCTGGCGCGGATCGCCTCGGTGGTCCGGGGGGCGGACGCGATGTACTCGGGGATATGGCCCACCAGCTGCTGGATGGCGCGGCGGCCCCCCAGGAGCGGCTTGGCCGCCTTGAGGGTCTGCCAGCGCGACATCGGCAGCAGCGGCGTCTCGACCCCCTCCGGCAGCCGCCCGTACACCGGCTCCTGGGTGTCCCTGATCTTCTTGGTCATGCCCAGGGCCCTGCCGAGGGAGGCGGTCAGGCTCATGTTCATGTAGACCCGGCCGCCGATGTTGCCGCACTGGGGGTGGCCGCCGAGGTGCCCGGCGACCATGATCTCGTCGATGAACGCCTGCACGAGCGACCAGGTGCACGGCGTCATCACGCTGGGGATCGCCTCGCCCAGGTTGCCGTTGGTCCACAGGTAGTCGCCCTTGAGCGAGTCGTTCCACACCTCGCGCTGCCCGGTGATGGGCCTGGCCTGCAGGATGTACGGCCGGCCCTCGTGGATGGCCCACTCGACGTCCACGGCGTGGCCGTACAGCTCCTCGATCGTCATGCCCAGCTCGGCGAGCCGCACGGCCTGCGCCCGCGACAGCACTGGCAGGTCGCGGCCGGTCTCCGGCACCGGCACCTCGCGGGTGCCCTCGGGCACGCGGACGGTCATCACGGTCTTGGCCGCGATGTGCTCCTCGACGACCGAGTGGTCGGCGCGGTCGAGCGTGATCGTGTCGGGCGTGACCAGCCCGCCGACGATCGCCTCGCCCAGGCCCCACGCGGCGTTGATGCTCAGGTGGTCGCGGTCCTCGGTGAACATCACGCCCGCCGCGTCGGCGGGCACGAGCTCCTGGACGACGACGGCGAGGGCCACCTCGTCGTGGGGGACGCCGTTGCGCTCGCGGTAGGCGATGGCCCGCTCGGTCCACAGCGAGGCCCAGCAGCGCCTGACCGCGTCCAGCACCCGCTCGGCGCCGCGGATGTTGAGGTAGGTGTCCTGCTGCCCGGCGAACGACATCCCGGGCAGGTCCTCCGCGGTCGCCGACGACCGTACGGCCACCGCGGGCTCGTCGCCCAGCTCGTGGTAGGCGGCCCGGATGTCGTCGGCGATGTCCTGGGGCACCTCGTGGGCGGCGAACAGGGCGGCGGTCTCCGCCGCGTCGCAGGACAGGATCCGTTCCCGCAGGTCGTGGTGGGTGACGAAGGCGCGGTAGGCGGCGGTGGTGACGTGGAAGCCCGGCGGTACCGGAAGCCCGGCACGGGCCAGGCGGGCGAGCGACTCGCCCTTGCCTCCGACGTTCGCCAGTTCGGTACGAGGGTCGGCCAGCGCAAGCGTGTTCATGGACCATCTCCATTCGTCCCAGGGGGTGTCCACTCGCATGAACAGGGCAGACACTGTTCACGCTACGGATCACCGGACGAGGCGGCCCACCCCTAGGCGCCCTTGTCAGGTCTCGGAGGCCCGCTTGATGAGCCCGGTCTCGTAGGCCGCGGCCACCGCCGAGGCGCGGTCCTTCACCCCGAGCTTGGCGAAGATGTGCAGCAGGTGCGTCTTCACCGTCGCCTCGGTGATGAACAGCTTCGCGGCGGCCTCGCGGTTGGTGGCGCCGCGGGCGATCAGCCCGAGCACCTCCAGCTCCCGGCGGCTCAGCGTCTGCTGCTCGGGCGCGCGCACCTTCTGCATGAGCAGCCCGGCCACGGTGGGGGAGAGCACCGTCTCGCCCCGGGCGGCCGCCTGCGCGGCGCGGAGCAGCTCGACGCGCGGGGTGTCCTTGAGCAGGTAACCGGTGGCGCCCTGCTCGATGGCGGGCAGCACGTCCGCGTCGTTGTCGAACGTGGTCAGCACCAGCACCTTGATGTCCGGTGTCTGCTCGCGCAGCCGGCGGATCAGCTCGGTGCCGCTCATCTTCGGCATCCGCAGGTCCATCAGCACGAGATCGGGGTTGGTCTGGCGTGTCAGGACGAGAGCCTCCGGCCCGTCGGCCGCCTCGCCGACGACCTCGAAGGCCTCGTCGGTGGAGAAGATCTCGCGCAACCCGTCGCGGACGACCGGGTGATCGTCCACGACGATGATACGAATCGGCATGCCTCACGCATTTCTGGAGTCGGCGGTGATGGCGGGCACCGTAGCAGAGACACCCGTCCCCTGGCCGAGAGCGGTCTCGATCTCGAAGTCCCCGGCCAGCCGGGTGACGCGCTGGCGCATCGCGACGAGCCCGAACCCGCCCGCGATCGACGGCTCCACCTTCTCCGGGTCGAACCCGGATCCGTCGTCGCGTACGTCGAGCACCACCACATCCTCCATGTACGACAGCGTGACCGCGACCCTGCTGGCGGAGGCGTGCTTGCCGACGTTGGCCAGGGCCTCCTGCGCCACCCGCAGCAGGGTCATCTCCACCTCGGCGTGCAGCGGCCTGGCGTCGCCGGTGACCGACACCGGGACCGGCACGCCCGACGTCCGCGACCAGGTGGCCGCGACGTCCTCCAGCGCGGTCGCGAGCTGGGCCTCCTCCAGCGGGGCGGGACGCATCGCCAGCACCGACCGGCGGGCCTCGTTGAGACTGTCCCTGGCCAGGCCGCGCACGGTGTTCAGCCTGGAACGGGCGGCGGGCACGTCCTCGATGACGTTCTCGGCGACCTCCAGCTGGGTGAGGATGGCGGTCAGCCCCTGGGCGATCGTGTCGTGGATCTCCCTGGCCATGCGCTGGCGCTCGCTGAGCACGCCCGCCTCGCGGGCGCGGGTCAGCAGCTGTGACTGCAGGTTCGAGTTCTCCTCCGCCAGGGCGGCCAGCTTGGTGCCGGTCGCCTTCAGCTGCGCGATCATCACCTTGCGCTGCTGGTTCTGGTTCGAGATGGTCTGGATGAACAGGCCGACGGTCGAGGCGATCAGGACGGCGACGAGGAAGGAGAAGACCAGCTCCCGCGGCGGCCGGGCCTCGGGGCGGGCGCCGACCAGGACGGCGGCCGTGGCTGCCACCCCCAGATAGGCCGTCCACCCGCGCAGCAGGGTGAACGCCTGGATGAACGCGCCCGGGCCGGCCACCGTGAACACCGAGTCGATCCTGATCAGCGCCGCGATGAAGGCGAGCATCACGACGAAGTAGACGATCGCCACCACCGGCCGCTCGATCCGGCTGAATCGCGACGAGACCATGAACCAGTGCCAGACCCCGGTGCACACCGCCAGGACCACCACGTCCGGCCGCCAGTCCCGCAGCAGGGCGAAGACGGTGGGCAGCAGGATGAAGAGGTACGGCAGGGCCGGCCAGGCACGGTCCCATCGCGAGACGTTGGGCTCGATGGTCGTCACCAGCGGAACGCCTTCAGCGCGACCCCGCCCGCGACGATGGTGATCGCGACCAGCACGGCCAGGGTGAGCG
The DNA here is from genome assembly GCF_051390675.1 of Streptosporangium heterodermiicola. Lineage (NCBI taxonomy): Bacteria > Bacillati > Actinomycetota > Actinomycetes > Streptosporangiales > Streptosporangiaceae > Streptosporangium > Streptosporangium heterodermiicola. The sequence continues at coordinate 13,290 of NZ_JBPJSR010000042.1, read as the reverse complement.
GGGACGCGGGCTGGCCCTCCCAGGCGGCGCGGACGGCCTGGACGGCGGGGGCCATGGGGGTGAAGTCGCCGACGGAGCGCATCGACTCCGGCAGCGTCTCGCGGGCGCTCATGGCGCCGGAGACGAAGACCATGGGGAAGAAGGCGGCCAGGCCGATCACCGTGGCGGCGCGGCCGCTGGGCACCAGGGCGCCGATGAGCAGCCCGATGGCGCCGAGGCTGGCGGCGCCGAGGATCCAGGCGAGGACGAGACCGGCCGGGTCGGCGGGCCCGTTCATGCCGTAGACGATCAGGCCGACGACGCCGAGCAGCAGGCCGCCGAGCACGGCGAGCAGCATGTGCGCGACCCACTGGGCACCGAAGATCATGGTGGGGGAGGCGGGGGTGGCGCGCAGCCGCTTGAGCACGCGGCGCTCGCGGTACTGGGCGAGCGTGGCCGGCAGGACGACCAGCGAGGCCAGGCCGATGACGAAGACGCTGAGCATCGGGACGACGGCCTCGATGATGGGCAGCCCGCTGGGCAGCGAGCCGCCGTTGCGCATCTTGATCCACAGGATGACCATGGGGAAGGCCAGGGCGAAGAAGGCGGCCATCGGGTCGCGCATGGCCAGCTTGAGCTCGATCGCGATGACGTTGCCGAGACCCTTCATTACACGGTCCTCTCGATGAGTGCGAAGTAGGCGTCGTCGAGGGAGCCGGAGGCGTCCCTGGTGAGGAGGTCGCCGGGGCTGCCCAGGTGGGCGACGCGCCCCTTGTCGATGACGGCGATGCGGTCGCAGAGGGCGTCCGCCTCGTCCATGAAGTGGGTGACCAGCACGACGGTGACGCCGCGGTCGCGCATGGCGCGGATCATGTTCCAGGTCATCCGGCGGGCGGAGGGGTCCAGGCCGGTGGTCAGCTCGTCGAGGAAGACGACCTCGGGGTTGCCGACCAGGGCGAGCGCGATGAACAGCCGCTGCTTCCAGCCGCCGGACAGGCCGGAGAAGCGGGCGCGCCTCTTCTCGGTCAGCCCCCACTCGTCCATCAGGGCGTTCCAGTCGGCGGGCTTGTCGTAGAAGGAGGCGTACATCTTCAGCGCCTCGCCGACCCTGATGGCGTCGGGCAGCGCGGCCTCCTGCAACTGGGTGCCGATGCGCTGGAGCAGCTCGCGCCGCTGCGTCCGCGGGTCCATGCCGAGCACGCGCAGGGTGCCGCCGTCGGGCGTGCGCAGCCCGGACGCGCACTCCACCACGGTGGTCTTGCCGGCTCCGTTGGGGCCGAGGATGCCGAAGATCTCGCCTCGCTCGACCGTCAGGGTGACGTCGTCCAGTGCCTTGTGTGTCCCGTAGCTCTTCTGCAGGCCGTTGATCTCGATGACTGTCATGTGTCGAGAATCCCCGCTGTGCCGGGCCTTCGTAATCCACCGAACGGTTGATGGGGGTCGGCCGATCCATTCGGGGTTCCGCCGGTGGAGGCGGCGCGCCGGGCCGCTGACCAGGAGCGGACCACCCTAGGGGTATCGAAGGGAGTAGAGACGGGGTTCCGAAGGATGAATATCGCAAACCCTGCCGATCTCGAACCCTATGGAGCATGAGCGACTCAGCAGTACGTGTACGTGAGCTGCGTAAGAAATACGGCGACCTGACCGCCGTCGACGGCATCGACCTGGACATCGCCCGGGGGGAGGTCTTCGCGCTCCTGGGCCCGAACGGCGCCGGCAAGACGACCACTGTCGAGATCATGGAGGGTCACCGCCGCCGGGACGGCGGTGAGGTCAGCGTGCTCGGCGAGGATCCCGGCAAGGCCGGACGCCTCTGGCGGTCCAAGCTCGGGATCGTGCTGCAGTCGGCCACCGACGCCGCCGAGTTCACCGTCCGCGAGACGGTGCACCATTTCGCGAGCTACTTCCCGCGCCCGCGCGACCCGGACTCGGTGATCGAGCTGGTGGGCCTGTCCGGCAAGGCCGACGCCCACATCCGCCACCTCTCCGGCGGCCAGCGGCGCAGGGTCGACGTGGCCCTGGGCGTCGTGGGCAACCCCGAGCTCCTCTTCCTGGACGAGCCGACCACGGGGTTCGACCCCGAGGCCCGCCGCCAGTTCTGGGGCCTGATCTCGCTGCTCGCCGACGAGGGCACCACCATCGTGCTGACCACGCACTACCTCGACGAGGCGGAGGCGCTGGCCGACAGGGTGGGGGTGATCGCGAAGGGCAGGGTCGTCGCGCTCGGCGAGCCGGCCACGCTGGCCGGCCGCGACCGGGCGGACGCGACGGTCAGCTGGTCCACCCCGGACGGCGAGCGCCGCGTGAAGACCCCGACGCCCACGAAGGTCGTCGCGGAACTCATCGCGCAGTTCGACGGGGAGATCCCCGACCTGAGCGTCAGGCGGCCGACTCTCGAAGACACCTACCTAGGCCTTATCGGAGAGCAGTTGTGACAACCACGTTGCCGATGCAACCCACGCAACCGACGCCACCGACCGACATCCGACCGGCGCAGCCGGTGCGCCTGCCCAGCGTCGGCCGGCTCACCCTGAAGCGCGGCGCGATGGAGCTCAAGGGCTTCTTCCGCACCAAGAGCCAGTTCATCGTCATCTTCTCGCTCCCGGCGATCATGCTGATGCTGCTGGGAGCCATGTCGTCCAGCAGGCAGGGACTGCCCGGCATCACGGGCGCCCAGATCCTCACCGCCGGCATGATCGGCGCCGGCATCATGGGCACCTCCTTCCAGAACCTGGGCATCAACATCACGCTGGAGCGCCACGACGGGACGCTCAAGAGGCTGTACGGCATGCCCATGCCGCGCATGGCCTACTTCGGCGGGAAGATCATCCAGGTCCTGGTGTGCATGGTCGCCGAGGTCATCCTCCTGATCGCGGTCGGGGTGCTGATGTTCGGCGTACAGCTGCCCACCACCGTCACCCAGTGGCTGACGTTCACCTGGGTCCTCATCCTCGGCGGCATGGCCTGCACGTTCCTGGGCATCGCGATCGGCAGCCTGCCGAAGTCCACGCGCGGGGCCAACGCGGTGATCACGCTGCCCTTCCTCATCGTGCAGTTCTGCTCCGGTGTCTACATCCCCTTCTCCGACGTGCCGTGGATCCTGCAGATCTTCGCGTCGATCTTCCCGCTCAAGTGGATGACCCAGGGCATGCGGTCGGTGTTCCTGCCCGAGCAGGCCGTGGTCCTGGAGCCGGCCGGCACCTGGGAGCTCCCGATGGTGGCCCTGGCTCTCGGCCTGTGGTGCGTGGTCGGCCTGATCCTGTGCCTGCGGACGTTCCGCTGGACCGCGCGCGACAGCTAGTCGTAGGGGTTAATTGGGGGTGCCTCCCGGAAAGCAGTTTTCTAATATGTGATAAAGGCCAATCCATGGAGGTGCCCGTGACCATAGCCCCCGGCTCGACACGAGAGGTTCACGCGGATTGCACGATTTCCGACCACGGCCCGTACGATGTCAATGTCTTTCTGCTCGGTGGACCCGCCGAATTCCCGGAGACCGCCCGATACCGGCGGCTGGACAAGGCGGACGGAAAGGTGAAGGTTCAGTACCGGAGCGGCTACGAGCACTTCGAGCGCACCGAGGAGCACTACCACTTCGAGGGCTCCTGCCAGGGGCTCATCTACCGGTGGACGACCAGGACGAGGATCGCTGAATAATCAAGGACCACAGACGCCCGCCTCCGTGCGCCGCGCCCCCTGAAATCCGGGCGCGGCGCTTTTCTGTGCGCCCGGGAACGCTCACCGGTAATACTCGCCGGTAATGCTCACCGGGAATCGAAAGTTGTAGACCGGGTGCTATTAAGGGTCACCCCGTTGTGGGCGTATAAGGGGCGGCGTAGCGTATTAAACGTGAATCGGTTATGCGGACCAAGGACAATCGTTCTCACTCTCGTGAGGGGTGTTCGGCATGGGGTTCTTTGAGAGAGACGCGGCGATGGCCTCCCTGCGGGGGCTCCTCACCGAGACCATCGAGGGGAGGAGCAGGGTCGCGATGGTGACCGGGGTGGTCGCCACCGGCAAGAGCGAGCTGCTGCACTCCTTCGCCGAGCAGGCCTACGACCGCGGGGCGCTCCCGCTCGTGGCGACGGCGTCGCGGGCGGAGAGCGACCTCCCGCTCGGCGTGCTGGGACAGCTCTTCCACAACGCCCCCCTGGGCGAGCGGCTGCGCGAGCGCGCGATGGACCTCCTGCGCGAGGGCGGCGAGCGGATGGAGACCCCGGTCGTCGAGGGGCTCTGCGGGGTGCTGCTGTCCCTGGCGGAACAGCTCCCGCTGGTGATCGTCGTCGACGACGTCCACGACTCCGACCGCGCCTCGCAGCTGTGCCTGTCGTACTTCATGCGCCGGGCCAGGTCGTCGCCGGTGATGACGGTGTTCGGGCACGCCGACTACCCGCACCAGGCGGACAGGTTCTTCCCCACCGAGATCATCAGGCAGCCGCACTGCACCGCGATCCGGCTGCGCCCGCTCTCGCGCGACGCCGTGCTGAGCGTGATGAGCGAGCGCCTGGGACACGAGACGGCCGAGCGGCTGGTGCCGGAGTGGCACGACCTCAGCGGCGGCAACCCGATCCTCCTGGACGGGCTCGTCGAGGACTTCGCGAGGAACGGCACGGGAGCGCCGGCGGAGAGGTACGGCGAGGCCGTGCTGTCCTGCCTGCACCGCGTCGATCCGGCCCTGCTGGACGTGGCCAGGTGGGTGGCGGCGATCGACGACCCCGCGCTCGTCCACCGGCTGGCCCGCTCGGACACGCCGTCGGTCCCCCTGTCGATCCGCTGGCTGGAGACGGCGGGCCTGCTGGCCGACGGCCGGTTCCACCACGAGGCGGGCGAGGAGGCGGTCCTGGCCGACCTCGGGGCCGACAAGCGCCAGTACATGCACCGGCGCGCGGCCGAGCTGCTGAACGCCGAGGGCGCCTCCGACCTGGCGATCGCCGAGCAGCTGAGCAAGGCCGACGACGCCGACGCCCCCTGGGCCGTGCCCGTGCTGCGCTCGGCGGCCCGCCGCAGGCTGACCGACGGCGAGGTCGAGTCGGCCGTCGACTACCTCAAGCTCGCCCTGCGCGGACGCGTGGACGACCACGAGCGCACGGCGATCGCGACCATGCTGATGCGCGCCGAGTGGCGCATCGACCCGAAGACGCCGATCAGCCACATGGAGGAGCTGACTGACGCGCTGCACAACGGGAGCCTGCGCGGCAGTGACGCGATCATCCTGGCCAGGGCGCTGCTGTGGCACGGCAGGGTGGACGTCGCCCGCGACGTCCTGGAGCGCGCGGCGGAGTTCGGAGACACCGACCCGCACACGGTCGCGGAGGGTGTGAGCACCAGGATGTGGCTGCGCTGTTCCGCGCCGCCGCTCCTGGCCCACATGAGCAGCTGGGCGGGCAAGAACGTCAGCGAGGCGGTGCTGCCGTTCCAGGTGAGCCGGCGCCTGGAGTCGATCAACGCGCTGGCCGGCGTGCTCACCGGCGGTCCCCACGACCAGATCGTGACCACGGCCGAGCGGATCCTGCGCGGCTCCAACCTCGACGAGATGTCCATGGACACCGTGGAGAGCGCGCTGCTCGCCCTCGTGTACGCCGGGCAGTCCAACCGGGCGGCGCCGCGGTGCGACGCGCTGATCGGGGAGCTGCGTTCCGGGGGCTCGCCCGCCCGCCGGGCGCGCCTCACCGCGATCCGGGCGGAGATCTCGCTGCGCCAGGGAGAGCTGGAGGAGGCCGCGTCGTACGCCCGCCTCGCCCTGGAGATCATCCCGCCGGGCAGCTGGGGCGTGGCCGTGGGCGGGCCGGTGGCCACCCTCATGCTGGCCGCCACCGCGATGGGACGCTACGACGAGGCGCTCGCGCAGCTCAACCAGGCGTTCCCCGAGGCGATGCTGCGGACCAGGTGCGGCGTGCGGTTCCTGCAGGCCCGCGGCCGGTACCAGCTCGCCGTCGACAACCCGGTCGCGGCGCTGCGCGACTTCCGGCTCTGCGGGGAACTGCTCACCGCCTGGAAGATGGACACCCCGGGGTTCGTCGCCTGGCGTACGGACGTGGCCGAGGCCCTCATCGCGCTGGGCAGGCACGACGAGGCCCGCGAGCTGGCCGAGGAGCAGCTGAGCCGGTCGTGCGCCGGTTCGGAGCGCACCGACGGCGTCGCGCTGCGGGTGCTGGCCGCCACCAGCGAGGCACGGCACCGGCCGATGTTCCTGCGCCAGGCCTCCGAGCACCTGCAGGCCTGCGGGGACCGCTACGAGCTGGCCAGGTCGCTGATCGACCTCACCGAGGCGTACCACGGCGTGGGCGAGTTCCGCAGGGCGGGCATCATCGCCAGCCGCGCGCGGACCCTGGCCCAGGAGTGCGGTGCCCGCCCGCTGAGCCGGGCGCTCGCCGACGAGGGCGGCGCGGAGGACGTGGACGGCAAGACGAACAGGGTGGTCGCCATCCTCAGCGACGCCGAGCGCAGGGTGGCCGGCCTGGCCACGGTGGGTTACTCCAACCGTGAGATCGCCGACAAGCTGTTCATCACGGTGAGCACCGTCGAGCAGCACCTGACGCGCGTGTACCGCAAGCTGAACATCACCCGGCGCTCGGACCTGCCACCGGACCTGAGGGCGCAGCCCGGCCGCGTTCCCGGTCTCGCCCGCGAGGGGACGCACCCGGCCAGGACGGCCGCCGGACGCTAGCGGCGCGACCGGCCGCCGGACGCTGGCGGCGTGACCGGCCGCTCAGAGGAGCGGCCGGTCCCGCATCGGCTGCGGCACTCTTCGGAGGAGCGGCCGTGGCACGATTCAGAAGAGCGGCCAGTCACGCACCAGCTGCGGCACGATCACGCAGGCGTGCAGCACGTACTGGGTGACCATGAAGACGGCGTAGGGCCGTCGCCGCCGCGGTCCGGGCGGGATCGGGGCGCGGCAGAGCAGGGCGACGGTGAGCCCGCCCAGGCACATGGCGGCGGCCGGGAGATGGAGCGACGAATCCCCCAGCAGCAGCACGGCCCCGGTGACGACGGTGGGCAGGGCGAGCGAGACGTTGACGATGGCCAGCCGCAGCGCGCGTTCGCCGTACACGACGGCGAACGTCACGCGGCCGGCCGCCGCGTCGCCCTCCAGGTCGGGCAGGTCCTTGGTGGTCGTGCCCACCAGGCCGGTCCAGAGCGAGGCGGCGAGGACGAAGACGATCAGCTGCGTCCCGCTGTCGATCCCTCCCGCGTAGGCGTGGGCACCGGCGTAGTAGGTCAGGATGCTGGCCGTCAGCCCGATCGCGACCGTTCCGCTGGTCCTGCGCTTGAGGTGGAAGGGCGGGCCGGAGTAGAGGTAGCCGAGGACCAGCATGGCGACGACCATCCCCACGCTCACCGGTCCCAGCGCGAGGCTGATCGCGACGGACGCGACCGCGGCCCCGGCCGCGACCGCGGTGGCGAGGGCCGGTGGCAGCTCACCCCGCGCGATGGGCCGGCGCGAGCCGTTGAACCGGTCCTCGTGCACGTCCGTGACGCCGTTGTAGAGATAGACGGCGAAGACGGCCAGCACCCAGGTCAGCGCGCTCCACGCGGTCCTGCCCAGGTCGCCCTCGTCGGCGACGGCGGAGCTCAGCGACGCCCCGGTGAGGAAGCGCAGCAGGAAGTTGAGCTGTACGGAGGGACGGGCCTCGGCCAGGCACAGCACGCCGTGGCGGAGGGAGGGAAACCTGGTGGAGGGACCGATGCTCGTCGTCATCACTGTCAGCCCTTCGTCAAACCGAAGATCAATGAGTGATCGTTTCCAGCCGTGTCCCCGACCGGGGCGCGTTCGTGGAAGGCGCTTGCCGGAGGGGGGTTTGTCGTAGATCGTCGCCAGGTTTCGATCCAGTGTCACACACGACACGCCCACCGAGACGTCCGATGTCTGGCCCGTGATGGCCGGACGGGCACACCGGCTCGAACTTTCGATACCCGAAATGATCCTTCGGTGCGGGACGGGAATTCTCCTGACCACTTGTCTTGACCGGGGAATTCAATCGCTATTTGGTAATGGTGAACATCCGAGGCAGTCGGATAATCTCAGTTAAGGAGATTGGGGAATGGGCGCGAACCGGCCTGTAGAGCGTTATTCCGATTTCACTCCCCTCGTTCTTCCCGACCGGACGTGGCCGGACAGGCGGATTGATTCGTCACCGCGCTGGCTGTCCACCGACCTTCGAGACGGTAACCAGTCACTCGCCAACCCGATGTCCCCGGCGAGGAAGCTCCGGATGTTCGAGCTCCTGGTCGACATCGGCTACAAGGAGATCGAGATCGGGTTCCCGGTCGCGAGCCAGGACGACCACGACTTCGTCCGCCTCCTGATAGAGGAGGACCGGATCCCGGACGACGTGTGGATATCGGCCCTGGTGCCGGCGCGCGACGAGCTGATCGAGCGCACCGTCCGTTCCCTGTCGGGAGCGCCCAGGGCCACGCTCCACCTCTACAACGCGACGGCCCCGCTGTTCCGGCGCGTGGTGTTCGGAATGGACCGGCGGCAGTGCAAGGACCTGGCCGTTCGGGGTACGGAGCTGGTGAAGAAATATGCCGACAAAGAGCTCCATGGTGGCAATTTCCGTTTCCAGTACTCACCTGAGTTGTTCAACGAGACCGAGGCCGACTTCTCCCTTGAGGTCTGCGAAGCCGTCATGGACGTGTGGGAACCGGGTTCCGACCGGCCGATAATCCTGAACTTCCCCACGACCGTGGAGCGTTCGCTGCCCTCCGTCTTCGCCGACCAGATCGAGTGGCTCGACCGTAACCTCTCGCGCAGGGAACACGTCTGCCTGTCCATCCACCCGCACAACGACCGGGGCACCGGGGTCGCCTCGGCCGAACTCGCCCTCCTGGCCGGCGCCCAGCGCATCGAGGGCTGCCTGTTCGGCAACGGCGAGCGGGCGGGCAACGTCTGCCTCGTGACACTGGGGATGAACATGTTCAGCCACGGCGTCGACCCCGGCATCGACTTCTCCGACATCGACAGGATCCGCGACACCGTCGAGTGGTGCAACGAGATCCCCGTGCACCCCAGGCACCCCTACGGGGGCGAGCTGGTCTACACGTCCTTCTCCGGCTCCCACCAGGACGCCATCAAGAAGGGCTTCGACGACCTGGAGCGCGACGCGGCCGAGGCCGGGACGAGCATCGACGAGCGGCCGTGGCGGATGCCGTACCTGCCGGTCGACCCCAAGGACGTGGGCCGCACCTACGAGGCGATCGTGCGGATCACCACCCAGTCCGGCAAGAGCGGCATCGCCTACGTCATGAGCGCCCGGTACGGCATGCGGCTGCCCAAGGAGCTCCAGAAGGACTTCGCGGCCGTGGTCCAGGCGAACGCGGAACTCCTCGGCAACGAGCTCTCACCCGAGCAGGTCCGGGAGTTGTTCGAGAAGGAGTACGTCTCCTCCGACGGCCCGGTCGGCGAGCCGTACGTGGCGGGGGGGCGGGTCGCCGCGACACTCCACCTCGACGGCGCGGGGGAGCACGACGCCAGGACCATCGGCGCCAAGCTCGCCCCCTGGGGCATCGACGTGCGCACCGTGCACCGCGCGGCCGGAACGGACCCGGCCGGAGGTACGGAGGCCGTGGTGTACGCCGACTGCCGGATCGGGGACAGGACGGTCTGGGGCGTCGGCGTGGACTCCTCCGCCGTGGGCGCGGCCCTGTCGGCGGTCGGGGTCGCCCTCAGGCGGGGCGGCAAGCGGGCGGCCGCCGTCGCCGCGCCGCACGTGTGACGTCTCGCACCCGCAGGTGTGACGTCTCGCGCCCGCACGTCTGATGTCTCGTAACACACGTCTGACGTCTGGTTCCGCGCGTCTGATCAGGGGCGGCGCACCCGTGGCGACGGCCACGAGTGCGCCGTTCGCGGTCGGCGGCATTGCGCCGGCCTCACATTCGCCGCCGCCGAGTTGCTGCCAATATAAAAATACTGACTATTTGTGAGATATTCAGTAAAGGGCCCTGGGATAATTGAGTTAGGCTCGGGTTTGCCGCTTGACTGCCCGGTTCACCGAGTGTCGGTTGCCTACTCGCCATCCATGAACCATGATGTGAACATCTGGGGAAAACCCGGAAACGCAGCAGGGGGCAGCAGGGAAGCAGGGGGCAGGATGGCGGAAGACGACGATGGAGTAGCCTACACGCAGAGTCCCTCAGCAGCTCTTATCGAAGAGTGCCGAGCGGATATCCTCGCCAAGTACGAACAGGACCTGGAAGTCGTCGGGAGCGTCCTTGTCCAGGACGAGCAGGCGAAAGCCCAGGTCATGGCGAACGCCAATCAGATCCTGACCGACATAGCCGCCGCGCTGGACAACGGTCTTCCTCACTCCGACGAGTCGTTCCGCTTCCTGTCCTGGGATATCGGCCTGACCAGGGCGGCCACCGGTGTCCATCCGAAAGAGTCCCTCCTGGCCGCCTCGGTGTTCTTCCGAGCGGCCTTCACCATTCTGAGCAAGTGGCTCCAGGACGACTCCGAGACTGACCGGCTGCTCAGGAACGTTGTCACCACACTGGAGCAGTCCGTCTCCCTCCGCATCAGGGAGGCCGCGACCAGTTACGCCGGATTCCTGCTCAGCAAGGTGCACGAGGCCCACGTGGCCGAGCGCGGCCGAATCGCGAGAGAACTTCACGACCGCATCGGGCAGAGCCTCAGCGTCGCCCACCGGCAGGCCGAACTCTGCGTCATGTACCGCACCAGCGACCCCGCCCAGGCGGTCGTCAAGATGGAGCGGGTGCAGGAGGCCATCCAGGAGGCCATGTGGCGACTGCGCCAGCTGACCTCCGACCTACACCCCCTCGAACCGATACAGAGCCTGGAGAAGGCGCTGCTCGCGCACCTTGAGGCCATCGGCGTCGAGGACATGACGGCGGAGCTGGTGGTCAACGGTGACGAGGTCTGGGCGACACCGGCCATCAGCGAGGAGTGCCTGCTGATCCTGAGCGAGGCGATCCGCAACGCGCTAAGGCACGGCCGGCCGTCGTCCATCTACATCACGGTCGACATCGCGCCGCACGAGCTGCGGGCGTCGGTGATCGACGACGGCTGCGGTTTCGACGTCAACACCCGTCCCGCGCACCACAGCCTCGGGCTGGCCTCGATCCAGGAACGCGCCGCCCTGCTCGGCGGCATGGTCACCATCAGCACCGAAGTGGGGCGGGGCACCCGAATCGATCTCGCCGTTCCATTACCGGGGTCCTTCGATGATCAAGAGTGACCACCCCATCCGGATAGCGATAGTCGACGATCACGCCCTGTTCCGCGAGGGGGTGCGAGAGATCCTGGAGGCGCAGGAGGACCTGGTGGTCGTGGGCGAGGCCGGCACCTCGTTCACCGCCCTGGAACTGGTCTCGCAGAAGCGCCCCGACGTCCTCTTACTCGACGTCGAGATCCCCGGCGACGCCGTCACGCACACCGTCTCCCGGGCGCGCGTCATCTCACCGGCCACCCAGATCATCATCCTGAGCATGTACGACGGGCCGCATCTCCTACGACAGCTGCTGTCCGCCGGCATCCGGGGCTACCTGCTCAAGACCGTGCACCGCTACGAACTCGTCGCGGCGATCAGGAGCGTGCACTACGAGCCCGACCGCCTCATCCTGGTCGTCTCCCAGGAGAGCCTCGCCCAGATGGAGACCGCGCGCACCGAGGTCCTGACGACCAAGGAGCGGGAGGTCCTCGAACTGGTCGCCCAGGCCTACAGCAACAGGCAGATCGCCTCCCGGCTGAACACCACGGAGGCGACGGTCAAGCGCCACCTGCGCAACATCTTCGTGAAACTCGGGGCGGCCTCACGCATCGACGCCGTCAACCGGGCGATCGACGCCTCACTGATCACACCGACCCGATAACTCCATCGGCTGGGCGACCGACGCCCCGCTGATCACACCGACCCGATAACTCCATCGGCTGGGCGACCGACGCCCCGCTGACCCCGTCGGCCGGGCGACCGACGCCTCGCCGACCACGCCCGCACGATGACCCCGTCCGCCCCCTGATCAAGTTCTGAGCGACCCCAGAAGGGCGCCGCGACGATTCTCCCGGGTTCACCGCCTCCCTACAGTGAAAATGTGAACGCCGAGGCTTTGATCGCGAACATCCTGCCCCCATGGGCGATGGCTGCCGACACCTTCGAGGACCACGCCGACGCCATGCTCTTTCCCGCCGAAGCAGAGGTGATCAGCAGGTCCGTGGAGCAGAAGCGCGCGGAGTTCGCGACGGCACGGATGTGCGCGAGGAAGGCCATGGGCGCGCTCGGCCTGCCCCCGCAGCAGGTGCTGCCCGGCGTACGCGGTGAGCCCCAGTGGCCCAAGGGCGTCGTCGGCAGCATCACCCACTGCACGGGCTACCGCGCGGCCGTGGTCGGCGCGAGCAGCGAGGGGCTCACGATCGGCATCGACGCGGAACCCGACAGGGGCATCGCCAGCGGGGTGCTGGAGGCCATCTCCAAACCCGAGGAGCGCGAGGCCCTCCGGGTCCTCGCCCGGGAGCACCCGGGCCCGTCCTGGGACCGCCTGCTCTTCAGCGCCAAGGAGTCCGTCTACAAGGCGTGGTTCCCGCTGACCAAACGCTGGCTGGACTTCGAGAGCGCGACGGTGACGTTCGACCCGATCCGCGGCACCTTCTTCGCCCGCCTGCTGGTGAACGGGCCCAGCCTGTTCGGCCGCCCGCTGACCGGGTTCCGCGGCCGCTGGATGGCGAGCGAAGGGCTCATCCTCACCGCCGTCGCCATCTCGGCACGCTCCGAACGGGCGCAGTACAGGGACCGGGCGCACTACCTGAGCCAGGCGCAGTACAGAGACCGAACGCGGCACAGAGTCTGAACGAAGCACAGAGTCCGAGCGCTGCAGAGAGCCCGACGCAGTACGGAGCCCGAGCGCGGTGCGGAGCCCGATCCACACCCGAGGTCATCGGTCACCACGTTCACGGAGGAACGCGTGATGAGGAAGGTCCTGATCGCCAATCGCGGTGAGATCGCCGTGCGGATCGCGCGCGCCTGCAGGGATGCCGGGCTGCGCGGCGTGGCGGTCTACGCCGAGCAGGATCTGGACGCGCTGCACGCCAGGATGGCGGACGAGGCGTACGCGCTGGGCGGCCGGTCACCGGCGGAGACGTACCTGAACATCGCCAAGCTGCTGCGGATCGCCGCGCAGTCCGGCGCCGACGCGGTGCACCCCGGCTACGGCTTCCTCGCCGAGAACGCCGACTTCGCCCAAGCGGTCATCGACGCGGGACTCACCTGGATCGGCCCGCCCCCGGCCGCGATCACCGCGCTCGGCGACAAGGTGCAGGCCCGCCACATCGCGGCCAAGGTGGGCGCGCCACTGGTGGCGGGC
>NZ_JBPJSR010000041.1:0-39376 GCF_051390675.1 Streptosporangium heterodermiicola | reverse complement strand
CCAGATGTACAGCTTCACCAGCTTCACCCGAAGGGGCCCGGCACCAGCCGGGCCCCTTCGGCCATTCCCCGCCGGGGATCGCGGAAGCGAAACCGGCTCGCGGAAAGCCTCCGGCTCCCACCGGAGACCTCCGGCGGGACCTCCCCCTCCGCTCAGGCGGGGTTGAGCTCCCCCACCCGCTCGTTCAGCTCCATCACCGGCCGCTCGGCCGCGTGGGGATCCAGCCGCCGTCGCAGGTCGGCGACGTACGACCGGGTCCTGGCCGACTCCAGGCCCCTCGCCAGCTCCAGTGCCTCCACCGCGACGGAGCAGGCCTCCTCCAGCTCCCCCGAGGCGAGCAGCCCGGCCGAGAGCAGCGACAGGTTGAACATCCGCCCGCGCACGTAACGCCCGTCCATCTCCAGCGAGCGCCTGGCGTGCCGTACCGTCCCCGGCCCGTCGCCCAGGTCGCGGAAGCAGTGCGCGAACTTCGCCGACAGGTAGGCCTCGTCGAAGTAGGAGATCCAGTCGGGCTCGTGACCGGCCCGGCGCCGGTCGAAGGAGAGCTCGGCCTCGTGCAGGGAGCTCGCGCACGCCGCGCGGTCGTCCAGTGCCGCGTGCGCGTGGGCCTCCAGCACGTGCGTCTCGGCCAGCAGGGCGAAGATCCCGGCCCGGCGGGCGGAGAGCTGGGCGGCCCTCGCCAGGTCGAGCGCGTGCGCGGGTTGTCCTATATATATGGCCTGGTGGCTCATCCCGGCGAGGATCTCGCCGCCGAGCCCGTGGTCGCCCGCCCCGCGCGCCAGGCGCAGCGCCTGGATCAGATAGCGCTGGGCCAGGCCGTGCTGCTCCAGGTCGTAGGCCATCCACCCGGCCAATCGGGTCAGCTCGGCGGCGGCCGACGCCAGCGCCTTGCCGGTGTTCTCGGCGTACGAGCCGTCGGCGAGCAGCGGCCCGACCGCCGTGTCCAGATATTTCACGACAGCGGGCCGGACCCTCCCGCCGCCGAACCTGTTGTCCAGCTCACCGAAGGACCGGGTGACCTCCCGGATCGCCGCGATGTCGTCCATGCCGACGCGCCGGGTGCCCCGCCCCTCGGGGCGGCCCTCCAGCGGAAGGGTCAGCCAGCGCACCGCTCCGGCTGACCCGGCCCCGATCGCGAAGGTGGAGTCGAGCAAGAATCTTCGTCTCTCCACGTCCCCGCGCCACAGTGCTGTCACGGTCGTGATTCCCTCCTGCCACGTGTGGTTGAACTCCTGCCCGAGGTCGAGAGGCGTCAGGACGGCCGGCAGGCCGAGATCCTCGGGACTCACGGCCCTGCCGAACCGGAGCGCGAAGATCTCGGCGAGCAGCCCGGTGACCGGGTCTCTCGGCCGCTGCCCCGCGATCCAGCGCAGCACGGAACTGTGGTCGTATCTCAGACCGGACAGGCCGCGAGCGGCGCCGAGGTCGTTGAGCCGGCGGGCCAGCCCCTTGTGGGTGAAGCCCGCCTCGGCGATGAGCCTCTGGAGTAGTCGGTTGGGCTCGCGTTCCATAGCTCCCCTCACCGCGAGAACCATCTGCGTGCCGGCAGCGCGCCCGATCCGGCCGTGCGCGCACCGCTGCCTGATGCACACCTTACGCACATAGGTAACTGAGAGCTCTTTTTATAGCACGATCCGTGACGAATATCGGGGTTTCCGGAAAGCGCGGACGCCCCTCGCCGGTCGGGCGAGGGGCGTCCGTGGTCACACGCCTGGTGAGCGGGCATGAGGGCGAGCGCGGGGGGGGGAACACGACCGCCCTCGCGGCCGTACGACGGAGGTGGCGGCCGGAGGCGTGACTAGAGGCGGGCGACCCCGTCGGCGCGGGCCTGCGCGGAGACGGCGGCGACGACCGCGGGGGCGACGCGCTCGTCGAACGGGCTGGGGATCACGCAGTCGGCCGACAGGTCGTCCCCGACCACCGCGGCCAGCGCCTCGGCCGCGGCGACCTTCATGTTCTCGGTGATCGTGGTGGCGCGGACGTCGAGCGCCCCGCGGAAGACGCCGGGGAAGGCGAGCACGTTGTTGATCTGGTTGGGGAAGTCGGAGCGGCCGGTCGCGACCACGTGCGCGTACTTGCGCGCGATGTCCGGGCGCACCTCGGGCGTCGGGTTGGACAGCGCGAAGACGATCGAGCCCGCGGCCATCGACGCGATGGCCTGTTCGGAGACCGTCGAGCCCGACAGCCCGACGAACACGTCGGCCCCCGCCAGAGCCTGCTCGGTGGAGCCGCGCAGGCCCGCCCTGTTGCTGTCGCGCGCCAGGGCCTCCTTCACCGGGTTGAGCCCGTCGCGGCCCTCGTGGATGAGGCCCTTGGAGTCGGCCACCGCGATGTCGCCGATGCCCGCGTTGAGCAGGATCCGGCTGACCGCGATCCCGGAGGCACCGGCACCGGCGACCACGACGCGCAGCTCTCCCAGCGAGCGGCCGGTCAGCCGCGCGGCGTTCTTCAGCGCGGCCAGCGTGACGATCGCGGTGCCGTGCTGGTCGTCGTGGAAGACGGGGATGTCGAGCAGCTCGCGCAGGCGCGCCTCGATCTCGAAGCAGCGGGGCGCGCTGATGTCCTCCAGGTTGATCCCCCCGAAGGAGGGGGCGAGCCGGACGACCGTCTCGACCAGCGCGTCCACGTCGGTGCAGTCGAGACAGACGGGCACCGCGTCGACGTTGGCGAACTGCTTGAACAGCAGGGCCTTGCCCTCCATGACCGGCATGGCGGCGGCGGGCCCGATGTCCCCGAGACCGAGCACGGCGGTGCCGTCGGAGACGACGGCGACCACGTTGGAGATCCAGGTGTAGTCCTTGGCCAGCTCGGGCTCCTCGGCGATCGCGCTGCAGACCCTGGCCACCCCCGGCGTGTAGGCGAGTGCCAGGTCGTCGGCGTCGCGGACCGGGACGGTGGAGCGGACCTCCAGCTTGCCCCCGCGGTGCAGGGCGAAGGCCGGATCCAGATCGAGGGCTTCCAGGGCTTCGAGGGAGATGGAGGATGGCGTGACAGCCACAGCGACCCCTGTAGTTCAGTCAGACAGACGGATGTTTCCTTCGGAAGCGACCGGAGGAAGCGTGTCCCGGGCTTCGGTAGCCGCTCGGGACCTGCCTGCCGAACGCGGTCGCCTGGAGGGGTACGGGGGTCACCCGTTGCTCGATTGTGCCACATGTTGAGACCGCTCCCACGGAGGGAAGTCGTTCACTTTCGCCGTCCCGGTGTTAACCTCACCGCATCGTGTAATACTCAAAATCCATGCCGCCTCTTACATCGACGGATCCCCAGATGGACCTGACCTCCTATGCGGAGCTGGCCGTACTACTGATCAACAACCCCGACCGGCTCACCGGTCTCGAAGGGCTGCGCCTGCTCCTGGAAGAGGGCGGCCGCTACCGGCCAGGCTGCCGCATCACCAGGAGCGACCTGGAGGCCCTGCGCGACCTGCGCGAGGAGCTGATGATCGTGTTCGAGACCGCGGAGGCGGGCGACGAGGAGGCGGTGGTCGACCGGCTCAACTCGCTGCTGATCCACCACCCGGTCCAGCCGCAGATCTCCGGCCACGACGGCGAGCGCTGGCACCTGCACCTCACCGAGGGCGGCCGGATGGCCGACCAGTACGCGGTGGGCGCGGTGATGGGACTCGCCACCATGATCACCGACCTCGGCGTCGACCGGCTCGGCCTCTGCCAGGCGCCGCCCTGCCGCAGGGCCTACCTCGACACCTCCTCCAACCGGTCGCGCCGCTACTGCTCGGAGCGGTGCGCCAGCCGGGCCAACGTCGCCGCCTACCGGGCCCGCCAGAAGGTCGGCCAGTAGGTCCTCGACCGGCGCCCCACCCGGCCCGCCAGAAGGCCGGCCAGTAGGCGGCCGTCCAGGCGGGAGCCCCCGGAGGCCTCACCGGGCCCGCCAGAGACCCGGCCAGTAGCGCAGCACCACCCGGCCGACGATCGACGACGGCGGCAGCGCGCCGAAGTCCCAGCTGTCGCGCCGGCCGGAGGCGCGCTGGTTGTCGCTCTCCAGCCACCAGCCGCCGTCCGCCTCCCACGCGGCGCGCTTGACGATGAGCACGGCGGGATCTGACGGCAGCCGGGCGACGACCAGGTCCCCGGGCCGCACGGCCGCGCCGCGCCGTACCCAGAGCCAGTCGCCCGGCCGCAGCGCGGGCAGCATCGACTCACCTGCGACACGGACTCTCATCGAGCGTAACCCCCTCCCGCGCGGGCATCCGGGGACGAGTAAGGTCGTTAACCGGACCAATCTGAACCCGGCATCAAGGAAGGACTTCCGATGCTCGCACGACTTATGCGCCCCAAGCACATCGCCTCGGCGCACTGCGACCTGCCCTGCGGTGTGTACGACCCGGCCCAGGCCCGCATCGAGGCCGAATCCGTCAAGGCCATCATGGAGAAGTACGCCGGAAACGAGGACCCGGTGTTCCGCGCCCGCGCGCTCTCCATCAAGGAGGAGCGGGCCGAGCTGGTCAAGCACCACCTGTGGGTGCTGTGGACCGACTACTTCAAGCCCCCGCACCTGGAGACCTACCCGCAGCTGCACCAGCTGTTCTGGGAGGCCACCAAGCTCGCGGGCGCGGCCGGCGGCAAGGGCACGGTCGACGTCGGCAAGGCCGACGAGCTCCTCGGCAAGATCGACGACATCTCCAAGATCTTCTGGGAGACCAAGGCCGCCTAAAACCCTCACAACGATCTCGTGAGGGGGCACCGACAGTCCGGATCAAGGAAACGTCCCCGGGACACTCCCTTGATCCGGATCGGGGTCCACGAGGACGCGCCGCCGCCGGCCCGCCGTCCGGGCCGCGGCGCCTCGATCCCGCCTGAGCAGGCCGGATCTCCGCGCGTCGGCGCGGCCCGGCACGGGCCGGACCGCGACGCGCCGGAGCCGCCACAGGTACAGTGCCCCTTTTGCGTATCTTCAGGGGTTCTTGACGGTGGCAAATCGCCTCGATCGCGAGTCCAAGCGGGCCAACTACCGTCTCAGGGCTGTAGGTTGCAGTCAGCGACTCTGCGAGGAGGAACGTGACCGAACACACCGAGGCGCCCGCGGTCGGCATGGGCGGGATCCGTGACGTGGTGAGCGTCCGGCTGCCGGCGACGAGTGCCTATCTGTCCGTGCTGCGTACGGCGACAGCCGCGCTCGCCGTACGGCTGGACTTCACGCTGGACGAGATCGAGGATCTTCGGATCGCGGTCGACGAGGCGTGTGCGATGTTACTGACCCAGGCCGTTCCCGGCACCGATCTGACTGCCGAGTTCGAGCTCACCGGGCAGCTGATGAAAGTGCGGGTCGAGGTCAGCACGGTGGGAAGCACCCCTCCGAAACGCGACGACTTCGCGTGGATGGTGCTCACCGCCCTGGCTGACGATGTGGATGCCGTAACCGACTCCCCCGACCGTATGGCGATCGTCCTCCGCAAGCGCCGAGGCGCGGCGAGGCCGGCGTGACGGAAAGGACTCGTGCCATGGCCGCCAGCGACCACGCGGTGCCCGACCGGGTGCGTGCGCGCCTGCTCTTCGCGGAACTGGTGGAGTTGACCTCCGACGACCCGCGGCGTCAGCGCATCCGCGACGAGCTCGTCGAGCTCCACCTCCCCCTCGTCGAATACCTCGCCCGCCGGTTCCGCAACCGGGGTGAGTGGCTGGACGACCTCACCCAGGTCGCGACCATCGGGCTGATCAAGTCGATCGACCGCTTCGATCTCGGCCGCGGGGTGGAGTTCTCCACGTACGCGACCCCGACGATCGTAGGCGAGATCAAACGCCACTTCCGTGACAAGGGCTGGGCGGTCCGCGTGCCGCGCCGGCTGCAGGAGCTCAAGCTCTCGCTCACCAAGGCGATCAGCGAGCTCTCCCAGCGGGAGGGGCGCGCGCCGACCGTGGCCGAGCTGGCCGCGTTCCTGAAGATGAGCGAGGAGGAGGTGCTTGAGGGGCTGGAGTCGGCCAACGCCTACTCCACGGTCTCCCTCGACGCGCCCGACTCCGGCGACGACGACGCGCCGGCGGTGGCCGACTCCCTCGGGATCGTGGACGACTCCCTGGAGGGCGTCGAATACCGCGAGTCGCTCAAGCCCCTGCTGGAGCGGCTGCCTCCGCGTGAGAAGCGGATCCTGCTGCTGCGTTTCTTCGGCAACATGACGCAGTCGCAGATCGCCACCGAGCTCGGCATCTCGCAGATGCACGTGTCCCGGTTGCTCGCCAGGACCCTCGCCCAGCTCCGCGAGGGTCTCACCGTCGACGACTAGCCGGACGGCCGGTCCTGGTCCCCGTAGAGGGCGTGCGTCGTCGGCGGGGACAGCAGCGTGACCAGTCCGACCACCGCGAGGGCGATCAGCGAGAAGCCGATCGCCCGCTGGTCGGACTGGATCAGCGTGACCGAGACCGGGATGGCGAAGATCTGGGTCAGCACGCCAGGGCTCCTGGCCCATCGCTCCGACCGGATCATTCCCCAGCCGACCCAGAGCAGGCCGGCGCCGACGATGATCCCGAACGCGGCGACGGCGATCGAGCTCATCACGTCCGACGGCCGGCCGATCACCGTCTCCACGCCGGCGTAGCCGCCGAGAAGCAGGGCGGTCGCGCCTTCCAGCGCCATGACGGCGGCGGCGACGGTGAGGGTCATCGGGCGGTTCGGCACGCGGCCAACCCTATCGCCGGGTACGGTCGCCCGCCTCTTCGCCGCCTCCGCCCGGTTTCCGGCGGATACGCTGAGGTCATGCGCGCGATGCTCATGGTGAATCCGAAGGCGACGACGACCAACCAGCGAACCAGGGACGTTCTCATCAGGGCGCTGAGCGCGACGATGAACCTGACCGTCGAGGAGACGGAGTATCGGGGGCACGCGACGCAGCTCTCCCGCAAGGCGCACGCCTCCGGCTACGACGCGGTGGCCGTGCTGGGCGGCGACGGCACCATCAACGAGGCGGTGAACGGGCTGCTCGACCCGGTGGACGGCAAGGCGGGCGACGAGGGCAGCTCGGCCGACCGGCCCGCGCTGCTCGCGATCCCCGGCGGCAGCGCGAACGTCTTCGCGAGGGCCCTGGGCCTGCCGAACGACCCGGTCGAGGCGGTGGGGGCGATCCTGGAGGCGATCCGCGACGGCCGCAGGCGGACCGTCGGGCTCGGCCAGGCGATCTGGGAGGACCACAGTAGATATTTCACGTTCTGTAGTGGTCTGGGGTACGACGCCGAGGTGATCAGGGCGGTCGAGGGGATGCGCGGCACCGGCCGCAAGGCGACACCCACCCGCTATGTGAACACCGCGTTACACCACTACCTGTCGACCGACAAGCGCCACCCGCCGATGACCGTCGAGGGTCCGGACGTGCCACGGACGGGCGGCATCTTCATGGCCGTCGTCTCCAACACCTCCCCGTGGTCGTTCATCGGCCCGCGGCCGGTCTCCCCGACCCCGTGGGCGAGCTTCGAGACCGGGCTCGACCTGCTGGGCCTGCAGCGCCTCGGCCTGCCCTCCATGCTCCAGCTGATGCCCCAGATCATCGGTGTCCGCGACACCCTGCCGACGGGCCGCCACCTGGTGCAGCTGCACGACGAGAAGGAGTTCACCCTCAGTTCCCGGCGCCCGGTGGCGTTCCAGCTCGACGGTGACTATCTGGGGGAGGTCGAGCGGATAACGTTCCGCTCTATCCCGGACGCGTTACAGGTCTTGGTCTAATCGGTTACGTGCGGCCTGTGTGACGCATCCGACATCCATTTCGGGTAAAACGTTCTCCCAAACCTCTTGCGTGTACTAAGCGTGGCTGACAATCTCAAGATTGACGTCGGAACGTAGGACCTTTGAGCGGCCACCTCGCTCCCAGGCCACCGACGATCAAGCGAGCAGACCCCCGACCCGAACCACGGACCGGGGAACCGTTCGCGCTGGTTAGTGAAACTCTTCACAAAGTGAGCCGCTGGAGCCGACGCAAGGGCTCCTCATACGAAGGAGTGGACGCATGGACTGGCGCCACAGAGCTGCCTGCCGTGACGTGGACCCCGAGCTGTTCTTCCCGATCGGCAACACCGGCCCCGCCCTGATGCAGATCGAGGAAGCCAAGCAGGTCTGCAGCACGTGCAGCATCAGTGAAGCATGCCTGAAGTGGGCGCTGGAATCCGGGCAGGACGCCGGTGTCTGGGGCGGCCTGAGCGAGGACGAGCGACGCGCTCTCAAGCGCCGCACGGCCCGTGCCCGCACCCGCGCGAGTGTCTGACCCGGCCGCCACACCCGGGTCCCTGACCGTCACGCCCGGACGTCCCCGGCCGCCACAGCCAGGCCTCCCTGACCGGAGACCCGGACGTCCCTGACCGGCACACCCGGACATCGCGGTGAGAACGCTCCCTCCCGGCTCCCTCTCCTCTCGGGCCGGGTGCCCGCCGTACCCCCTCCCCCGCTCAGATCGCGGGGAGGGGAATGCTCAGGCTCACCTCGGTCCCGCCGCCCTGGCGCGGCTCGATGGCGAGCCGCCCGGACAGCTCGCTCACCACCAGGGTCCTGACGATCTGCAGGCCGAGGCTGGTGGTCTGGTCGAGATCGAAGTCCTCGGGCAGCCCGCTGCCGTCGTCGGACACGATCACGTCCAGCCGTTCGGCCCCCCGTGACACGATCACCTGCAGCCTGCCCTGGCGCTGCGCCAGCCCGTGCTGGACCGCGTTCTGCAGCAGCTCGGTGAGGACCATCGCCAGCGGCGTCGCGACCTCCGAGCGCAACACCCCGAACGTCCCGACGCGCAGGGGCACCACCTGTGTCTCCGGGGCCGCGACCTCTCCCGTCATCGCGATCACCCGGTCGGCGATGTCGTCGAAGTCGACCTGCTCCTCGGGCGTGTGGGAGAGCGTCTCGTGCACGATCGCGATCGACCCGACCCTGCGCACCGCCTCCTCCAGCGCCTCCCTGCCCTCCGGCAGCTGCATCCGCCTGGCCTGGAGCCGCAGCAGCGCGGCCACCGTCTGCAGGTTGTTCTTCACCCGGTGGTGGATCTCCTTGATGGTGGCGTCCTTGGTCATCAGCTCCCGCTCGCGGCGCCGCAGCTCGGTCACGTCCCTGATGAGCACCAGCGCGCCGATCCTCCCGCCGCCGACGACCAGCGGGATCGCCCGCAGCTGCACGACCGTGCCGCCCGACTCCACCTCCGTCTCCCTGGGCTCCCGCCCGCTCGCGACGAGCATCAGGTTCTCGTTGATCGGCTCGTCGGAGTAGCAGAGCGTCGCGGTCGTACGGCCCAGCTCGGCCCCGACCAGGTCGGCGTTGAGGCCCAGCCGCCGGTAGGCCGACAGCGCGTTCGGCGAGGCGTACGTGACGCGGCCCGCCCGGTCGAGCCTGAGCAGGCCGTCGCCCACCCTCGGCGAGCGGACCAGGATCGGCTCGGCGCCGGAGAACGGGAAACGGCCCTCGGCCACCATCTGGGCCAGGTCGGAGGCGCTCTGCAGGTAGGTCAGCTCCAGCCTGGAGGGGGTGCGCGCGGAGGACAGGTTCGTCGAGCGCTGGATGACGCCGAGGAAGTGGTCGGCCCGCCGTACCGGGATGGTCTCCTCGCGGACCGGCACCCCGCTCGACCAGTCGGGGTCGCCCTCGCGGCAGATGCGCCGCTCGTTCCAGGCGGTCTCCAGGAGCGGGCGCTCCCCCTTGGCCGCCGTCATCCCCACGATGTCGTCGTGGTAGACCGTCGGCCCCGTGGTGGGTCTCATCTGCGCGATCGCGATCCAGCCCGAGCCCTCCTTCAGCGGGATCCACAGGATCAGGTCCGCGAAGGAGAGGTCGGCGAGGAGCTGCCAGTCGGAGACCAGCGAGTGCATCCACTCCAGGTCCGCATCGTCGAGCGCGGTGTGACGAACCGCCAGGTCGCTTAGAGTCGGCACCCGTGCATCATGCGTTCTTTGCAGGCCCGAACGCGAATCGGGTGAGTCCGGCTGGAAAGATGCCGCCTATGGAGGAGACCCCCGATCCGCTGGCCCGGTTCCGCACGGCGGCGGCCACGAGGGAGACGGCAGGGCTGCGGCGGGTCCTGCGCGCCCGCACGCCCGACGACGACGGCCTGATCGACCTGGCCTCCAACGACTATCTCGGCCTGGCCAGGGACGAGCGGCTGGTCGAGGCGGCCGTGGCGGCCACGCGCGACTGGGGGACCGGCTCCACGGGTTCCCGCCTGGTCACGGGCTCCACGGCCCTCCACGCGCGCCTGGAGACGCGCCTGCGCGCCTTCACCGGGGCGGAGGGCGCCCTGGTGTTCTCCTCCGGCTACCTGGCCAACCTGGCCGCCGTCGCGACCCTGGGCAGGGGCGCCCTGGTGGTCTCGGACTCGGGCAACCACGCGTCGATCGTGGACGCCTGCCGCCTGTCGCGCTCGCGGGTGGTGGTCACCCCGCACCGGGACGTGGCGGCCGTGGAGAAGGCGCTGGCCGGACGGGAGGAGGAGCACGCGATCGTGGTCACCGACGCGGTCTTCTCCGTGGACGGCGACCTGGCCCCGCTCGCGGAGCTGCACGCGGTGACGGCGCGGCGGGGCGCGCTGCTGGTCGTCGACGAGGCCCACGCGATCGGGGTCATCGGCGCTCGCGGGCAGGGCGCGGCGCACGCCGCCGGGCTCGCCGCCGAACCGGGCGTTGTGAGAACGATCACACTGTCCAAGTCCCTGGGGTCGCAGGGCGGGGCCGTGCTGGGCGCGCCCGAGGTGATCCAGACCCTTGTCGACACGGGACGCTCGTTCATCTTCGACACCGGACTGGCGCCGGGCAGCGTCGCGGCGGCGCTCGCCGCCGTCGATATCCTTCACCATCAGCCCGAACTGCCCGGACGCGTGCGGGCCAGGGCGAGGGAGCTGGCCGCGATGGCCCGCGATCTCGGCCTGGAGACCGGCGATCCGGCGGGCGCGGTCGTCCCCGTCGTGCTCGGCCCGCCCGAGGCCGCGCTCCGGGCCGCCCTCGTCTGCGCGGAACACGGGGTGCGCGCCGGATGCTTCCGGCCGCCCTCGGTGCCGGCCGGCCGCTCTTGCCTGCGGTTGACGGCACGGGCCAATCTGAGTTCCGATGATCTAGCGGTGATCCGGGGTGCGCTCACCGCCGTGGCCGAGATGAAGGTGACCATGTGAGCGACGACTCCCCGAGGATCCCGAAGTACTACGACGTAAAACGCAGCCTGCTCACCCTCACCAAGAGCCTGCCCGCGGGCAGCGCGCTGCCTCCCGAACGGGCCCTCGCGGTCCGCTTCGAGACGTCGCGCACAACCGTGCGCCAGGCCCTGTCCGAGCTCGTGGTCGAGGGCCGCCTGGTACGCATCCAGGGCAAGGGGACGTTCGTCGCGCAGCCCAAGGTCGCCCAGGTCCTCCAGCTGACCTCCTACACAGGGAACCTGAGGACCGCCGGCCTCGAACCCGACACCAAGATCCTCGACACCAGTTACGTCACCGCAGACGAGCCGCTCGCCCGCCGCCTGGCCATCAACGCCGGTGGCCGCGTGCTGCGCATCCACCGGCTGCGCCTGGCCAACGGCGAGCCGATGTCGATCGACACCACCCACCTGTCGGCCCGGCGCTTCCCCCGCCTCAGACGGGAGCTGGAGGTGCACTCCTCGCTGTACGAGACGCTGTACAACGCGTACAACGTGCGGCTGACCGACGCCGAGGAGATCATCGAGACCGTGCTGGCCACCCCGTACGACGCGCAGGTGCTCGGCGTCGACGTCGGCCTGCCGATGCTCCTGCTCACCCGGCACGCCTTCGACGCGGACGGCAACCCGGTCGAGTGGGCCCAGTCCCTGTACCGGGGAGACCGCTACAAGTTCGTCACCCGCCTGCACCGTCCCTGACGTGTGCGCGAGAACCCGCGCGGCCCCGTCCGCCTAAGGTGAGACGGGTGAGCATTCTCGTGGTCACCGGGACCGACACCGGGGTGGGAAAGACGGTCGTCACCGCGGCGGTGGCCGCGCTCGCCGGGGAGCGGGGTTCCTCGGTGGCGGTGGTGAAGCCCGCGCAGACCGGGGTGTCCGGCGCCGGACCGGGCGACGTCGACGACGTCATCCGGCTGTCCGGGGTGCGGACGACCTTCGAGCTGGCCAGATATCCCGCCGCGCTGTCCCCGGCCGCGGCGGCGCGCCTTTCCGGCCTGCCGCCGGTCTCCGTCGCGCGGGCGGCGGCCCGGATCGAGGAGCTGGCCGGCTCGCACCGGCTGGTGATCGTCGAGGGGGCGGGCGGGCTGCTCGTCCGCTTCGACGAGGAGGGGGCGACGCTGGCCGACCTCGCCAGGGCGCTCTCCGCCCAGGTGCTCCTGGTGACCAGGGCCGGGCTGGGCACGCTCAACCACACAGCGCTGACGCTGGAGGCGATGGCCCACCGGGGGCTGGAGCCCGCCGGGGTGGTGATCGGCTCCTGGCCCGCCGGACCCGGCCTCGCCGAGCGGAGCAACGTGGCGGACCTGGAGATGCTGGCCGCCCGGCCGCTGGCGGGCGCGATGCCGGAGGGGGCCGGGTCGCTGGAGCGCGACGCCTTCGTCCGCGCGGCCCGCGCGGGGCTGGGCCCGGCACTGGGCGGCGGCTTCGACCCCGCCGCCTTCCGCGCCACCCTTAGGCTTTCCCCGTAGCCGAAGCCGCGGACCCTCTCCACCCCGGAGGTACCAGATGAGCGACATCCTCGAAACAGCCCGGACGCAGGTGCTGGAGGAGGGCCGCGGTCTCGACGCGGCGCAGGCGCTGCGCTGCCTGGAGCTGCCCGGCGACCGCCTCGCCGAGCTGCTCGCCCTCGCCCACGAGGTGCGCATGAAGTGGTGCGGCCCGGAGGTGGAGGTCGAGGGGATCGTCTCCCTCAAGACCGGCGGCTGCCCGGAGGACTGCCACTTCTGCTCGCAGTCGGGGCAGTTCTCCTCCCCCGTCCGCGCCGTCTGGCTGGACATCCCCTCACTGGTCGAGGCAGCCAGGGAGACCGCGGCGACGGGGGCCACCGAGTTCTGCATCGTGGCCGCCGTGCGTGGTCCCGACCGGCGGCTGATGGACCAGGTCCGCGAGGGTGTGAAGGCGATCCGCGAGGCGGTCGACATCAACGTCGCGTGCTCGCTGGGCATGCTCACCCGGGAGCAGGTCGACGAGCTCGCCGAGATGGGCGTGCACCGCTACAACCACAACCTGGAGACCGCGAGGTCGCACTTCACGAAGGTCGTCACCACCCACACCTGGGAGGAGCGCTGGGACACCTGCCTGATGGTGCGCGAGGCCGGGATGGAGCTGTGCTGCGGCGGCATCGTGGGCATGGGCGAGACACGGGAGCAGCGCGCCGAGTTCGCCGGGCAGCTCGGCGAGCTGGCACCCGACGAGGTTCCGCTGAACTTCCTCAACCCGCGGCCCGGCACCCCCTTCGCGTCCTTCCCGCTGCTTGAGGGGTCGGAGGCGCTGCGGACGATCGCCACCTTCAGGCTCGCGCTGCCCCGCACGATCCTGCGCTACGCGGGCGGCCGCGAGCTCACCCTGGGTGACCTGGGCACCCGTGACGGCATGCTCGGCGGCATCAACGCGATCATCGTGGGCAACTATCTGACCACCCTGGGCCGTACGGCCGACGCCGACCTCGGTCTGCTGGTGGACCTCAAGATGCCCATCAAGGCGCTCTCCGACACCCTCTGATCCCCGCGCGCCGGCGGATCCGTCCTCCCGTTCCGCGCCGATCCCGTACGGCCCGCAGGGGCTCGCCACCAGCTGTTGGACGGTCTATTTCCGGATAGACGAGACATGTGTCGGCCGCATTAGGCGAAGGGATCTGGGCAGGGAGAACAATCCCTGTCCGGCTAAGTGACTGACTGGTAGGTTGCGCGATATGGAGTCTCCCAAGCACGCAGGTGACATAGCGGTCGCCGTCTCCAAGGCATACGGCATCGAGACCATGTTCACCCTGTCCGGCGGGCACGTCTTCCCGCTCTACGACGGTGCGGTCCACGAGGGCATGCCCATTCTGGACGTCCGCCATGAGCAGAGTGCCGTCTTCGCCGCGGAGGCGACCGCGCGGCTGACACGCAAACCCGGGCTGGCCGTGCTCACCGCGGGCCCGGGCATCACCAACGGCGTGAGCGGGGTGGCCACCGCGCACTTCAACGGGTCCCCCGTGGTGGTCATGGGAGGCCGTGCCCCACAGTCGCGCTGGGGGTCGGGCGCGCTGCAGGAGATCGACCACCCGCCGCTGTTCGCGCCCATCACCAAGCTGGCCTTCACCGGCTCCGGCGCCGACTCCGTCGCGCAGGACGTGGAGATGGCCTTCCGCACCGCCCTCGCCCCGCACCGCGGCCCCGTCTTCCTCGACTTCCACATGGACCACCTCTTCTCGGCCGCGCCCGCGCTTGAGGAGGCCCCCGAGACGCTGACCCCGTCGCCGCTGGAGCCCGACCCCGAGGCGCTCGCCACGATCGCCCAGCTGATCGCCGAGGCCCAGCACCCGGTGCTGGTGCTCGGCTCGGACGTGTGGATGGACCGTGCCGAGGAGGTCGCCAGGAGCTTCGTCGAGGAGTACCGCCTGCCCGTCATCCCCAACGGCCAGGGCCGCGGCATCCTGCCCGCCGGTCACGAGCTGCTGGTCACCCGGGCCAGGGGGATGGCGTTCTCGCAGGCCGACCTGGTGATCGTGGCGGGTGCCCCGATCGACTTCCGCCTCGGCTACGGCTGGTTCGGCGGCAAGGACGGCGCCCCGCTCGCCAAGGTCGTGCACCTGGCCGACGCGCCGTCACAGCTGACCACGCACATGGATCCCGTGGCCGTCGCCGCCGGAGACCTCTCGCTGCTCTTCTGGAGCCTCGGCGCGGCCTGCGCCAACGCGGGCGTCTCCCCCAAGACCTACGCGCCCTGGGTGGCGCGGCTGTCCGAGGCCGCCTCGGCCGCCATCGCCGCCGACAACGCCCTGCTGGAGTCCGCGTCCGACCCGATCCACCCGATGCGGATCTACGGGGAGCTGGGCAAGGTCCTCGCCGACGACGCCGTGGTGATCGGCGACGGCGGCGACTTCGTCTCGTACGCGGGCAAGTACGTCGAGCCGCGGCAGCCCGGCAACTGGCTCGACCCCGGCCCGTACGGCTGCCTGGGCACCGGCCTGGGCTACGCCATCGCCGCCAGGATCGCCCGTCCCTCCTCGCAGGTGGTGCTGCTGCTCGGCGACGGCGCGGCGGGCTTCTCGCTGATGGACGTCGACACGCTCGTGCGGCACCGCCTGCCCGTCGTGATGATCTGCGGCAACAACGGCATGTGGGGCCTGGAGAAGCACCCCATGCAGATGCTCTACGGCTACGACGTGGCCGCCGAGCTGCAGCCGCAGTGCCGCTACGACCAGGTGGTGACCGCCCTCGGCGGCGGCGGCGAGCTCGTCACCGACCCGTCGGAGATCGGCCCGGCCCTGCGCCGCGCGTTCGACTCCGGCATCCCCTACATGGTCAACATCGCCACCGACCCCTCGGTGGCCTACCCCCGGCACACCACGGGCGTCTAGGAGAGCACCACCGGGCTCGCGCGCGGGGACCGCAAGGTCCGCGGCGCGAGCCGGTCGTCACACCACGCGGGGCTAGGGCTTGCCGGTAGCCGTCGGCGTCGCGGAGGGCGTCGGGGGGCAGTCGGTGATGGCGGCGATGATCTCCACCGGCCTGGACGGGTCCCACATCGTGCCCGCCTCCGGACGGGACTCGACCACCTCGGTGCAGTGCTCCGGCTTGACGTCGGCGCTGTAGGAGAGCGTCACCTTGAACCCCGCCTGCTTGAGCGTCGCCTCCGCCGCGCCCGGCTTCATGCCGATTGTGTTCGGGACGCTCTTCTTCGGCTTCGGGGTCAGGGTCGGCGTGGGGGTGGGACTCGGTTTCGGCGTCCTCGTCACCTTCGGCGTGGGGGTCGGCGACTCCTCTCCCGGAGTGGCCGTCGGGGTGGGCCTGCCGTTCTGCTCACCGCGCGTCACCGACGGCCTGGGCGACGGCGTCTTGCGGATCGGCCTGCCCGGCGGCTTCGTCGTCTTGTCGGCGGTGGGCGTGACCACCGGTTGCCTCATGAGATCGGTGGTCGAGGTCTCCCGAGAGGCCGCCATCCCGTTGATCGCCACCGCGACGAGGCCCGCGCACATCACGGCCGCGATCGCCGACGCCGCGACCAGCCCGCTCTTGCGCCGAGGCTTCTGCGCGGCACGGCGGCCACGGCCCTGCGCGCCCGCCCCGGCTCCCGCCGCCGGCCCGGTGGAGTGCTGCGAGCCACCCTGCCAGCCGCTCGTCGGCGCCTGCGATCCCTGCCAGTTTCCCGTCGGCGCCTGGGCGTCCTGCCAGCTGCCGGTGGGGGCCTGAGCGCCCTGCCAGCCGGTCTGCGACGTGGCCGATCCCTGCCCCTGCCAGCCGGTCTGCCCCTGCGGGCCTCCCTGGGGAGCCTGCGTCTGCCAGCCGGTCTCCGGCGGCGCCGACAGCGCTGCCTGCTGCGCGGACGACAGCGTGTCATCGCCCCCCGCGCCGAAGGCGGCCTGCCTCGCGGCGGAGCTCATCGCCGCGGCGCTGGGGAAGCGCCGGGCCGGATCCTTGGCGAGGGAGCGCTCCACAAGCGCGCGAACCGCGGGCGGGATGTCCGGCGGCAGCGGCGGCGGCGCCTCGCGGATGTGCTTGAGCGCGATGGTGACGGGCGTGTCGCCGTCGAACGGGCGCTGCCCGGCCAGGCACTCGTACGCCACCACGCCCAGCGCGTAGATGTCCACCGCGGGCGTGACGGGCGCGCCCTCGGCCTGCTCGGGCGCGCAGTAGGCGGCGGTGCCGAGCACCATGCCCGCGTCCGTGAGCCGGCTCGCGGTGTCGGACCTGGCGATGCCGAAGTCGGTGAGCACGAGCGTGCCGTCCGAGCGCACCAGCAGGTTGCCCGGCTTGATGTCCCGGTGGACGATGCCCTGGTCGTGGACCGCCTGCAGTGCCGAGGCCGCCTGGGCGATGAGGTCCATCGCGGCCCCTGGAGCGATCCTTCGCAGCCGCCCGAGCAGGCGGTCGAGCGGCTCGCCGTCGACGAACTTCATCACCAGGTATGCCGTCGCCCCCGCGCCGGGCACCTCGTGAACCCCGTAGTCGTACACGTCGACGACCCCGGGGTGGTTGATCGTCGCCATCGCCCGGGCCTCGCCCTGGAAGCGAACCAGGAAGCCCGGATCGTCCGTACGGCCCGGGAGCAGCACCTTTACGGCGACGGTGCGGGCCAGGACGATGTCCTCGCCCTTCCACACCTCGCCCATACCGCCGGCGCCGATGCGGGTGCTTAGGCGATACCGCCCCGCCAGCGTCGTGCCTTGGGCCACCATGACTCCCCCGTAACCCTCTCCACTCCTACCTCAGAGCTCTCCAACAAAGCGGATCCGCGTCGCGGCACCGTCACGGCGCCGTAACGAAACCCTGCATGCCGTATGGCTCTCAAACGAGACGCGTGCCGTAGCATCGCACAAAACCTGGCACTTTTGGGCGTACTTGTGCACCTTGCAGGCCCTTGTGCCCAGGGCCACTCGGGTGTCACGCGGGAAACAACCAACCCGGGTGCCACGGCGTCACCCCACGATATCCGCGGCGAACTCCGTAAAACCCTACAAGGCCATGCAAAGAACGCCCAAGCCGGGGTGAAACCGGACGGTGTCAGCCGCTCGTCGTACCGTGCTCGGCGCAGCGCGCGGACCAGCCGCGAGGGGTCACCTGCACCACCATCCGGCGGCGGCAGCGGGAACAGTAACGGGGCGGCTCCATCGCGCGGGCCACCAGGCACCCGGCGTGGTCGGCCTCGCCCTCCGGGCGTCCGCAGTGGTCGCAGTACGGGGTCACGAGACCAGACCCTATGCTGACGCGCATGACGATCACTCCCGGTCCGCAGGCACGGCTTCTCATCACGGTGGAAAGGGAGGACACCGCGACGAAGGTCGGCAGCGGTGACGTCCCGGTGCTGGCCACTCCCCGCCTCCTCGCCTTCGCCGAGCGGGCCACCGTCCAGGCGATCGCGGACGCCCTCGAACCGGGCCAGACCTCCGTGGGCACCCGGGTCTCCCTGGAGCACCTGGAGGCGAGCCCGGTCGGCACGCACGTCGAGATCGCCGTCGAGCTCACCGAGGTCGACGGGCGCCGCCTGGTCTTCGGCTTCACCGCCCGCGACCGGAAGGCCGTCGTCGCCTCGGGGACGATCGAGCGCGTGGTCGTCGACCGCGAGCGCTTCCTCGCCCGGCTCGTCCGCGACGGCGACGCTACTCGATGACGGCGATCAGGTCGCCCGCCTGGATGACGTCGCCCTCGGCGACCCGCAGCCTGGCGACCACGCCGCCGCCGTCCTCGACGAGGACCGGGATCTCCATCTTCATCGACTCAAGGATGACCAGGGTGTCGCCCTCCTCGACGGGGTCCCCTTCGGCCACGAGGATCTTCCAGACGTTCGACACCATCTCGGCGCGGATCTCGGCCATCGGAAACTCCCATCGTTCGGCGTTCCCCAACTGTGCCAGACAGAGCTGATCATGTCCGCGTACGGACCGTCGGCCCCGTGTCGCAGGCACCGCCGGCGAACTCCGGCACCTCGGCGGGTCGCTCTTCGGCCCGTACACGCGTGAATCCGCCGGGAGCACGCAGAGACGTGTGCGGGTCCTAAAGACGGTGGATCGGGGCCAGCCTATCGATCACCCGGGCCATCGCCTCGACGACCGTCGGGTCGTACTCCCGCCCCACGCCGAGCCGGAGCCGCTCCAGGGCGGCACCCGCCCGGTCGCGGTCGCTGGAAGCACCGACGAGATCGTCGTAGGCGTTGGCCGCCTTGATGATGCGGCTCGCCATCGGAGGCAGCTCCGCGCAGGTGTCGCACTGGCGGCGGACGATCTCGGCCACCCGGTCCAGCACCCCGGTCTGCTTGATCACCTCCGCGCCCAGCTCGGCGATGCGCCGCGCCTGCTCGGGGTCGGTGAGGACCGTGGCGCCGCCGGGAATGGGATCGCGCAGCGACAGCTGGCCGATGTCGTGCATGAGCGCGGCGTACTCCAGCTCAAGCAGCTCGGGCTCCGCCGTGCCGAGCTCCCGCCCGACCGCCACCGACAGGCGGCTCACCCGGCGGGAGTGGCCCGGCTCGACGTATCCGCCGACCTCGGTGACCCGCGCGAGCGCCCGTACGGTCTGCAGGTAGGTGGCCCTGATCCCGGCGTACTTGCGGAAGGCGACCTGGGTGACCAGCAGCGGCGCGGCGAAGACCAGCAGCGCGGTCATGCCCATGCTGTGCGAGGCGAGCGCGAGCAGGATGCCCGAGGCGGCGACGGCGGCCCCCAGCGGCGCGGCCATCCACAGCTCGTCGTGGATGGCCACCCTGAGGGCGGCGCGCACCTGCTCGGCCCGGAGCACGGCGGCCAGCAGCACGTCGACCACCACCGTGAGCAGGATGAACAGGGCCATCACCCCGAGCGCGGGCCACCAGCCGCTCTCCCCCTCCCTGGCCAGGTCGAACAGCGGCCCGGCCAGCGGCCGGTAGGCCAGCGCGAGCAGGGCGCCGGTGAAGAGCCTGCGCGCCATCCCGTCCAGCTGGGGCGGGCGGCCCACCGCGAGGTGCGGCAACGCCCCCGCGACCATGCCCGCCGCCAGCACCGCGACGACCTGCAGCGCCGAATGCCGCGCGGGCACGTCGCCCACGTCCAGCAGGAGCGTGTAACCGAGCGCGGCCGCCGCGCCGATCGGCGCCACCTCCCTGTTGCCGGGCATGGTGAGCCTGGCCAGCTCCCCGATCGCGATCAGCGCGCCGAAGGCGACGGCGACCTGGGGGTCGACCAGGCCGGTCGCGGCCGTGTGCGCCACCCCGGCCACCGCGAGGAGCCCCGCCGCGCAGATCAGCAGGAGCTGGCCCGAGTCGAGCGTCTGGAAAACCCGGTTGGCACCGGAGCCGTTCATCGCTCGGACACCACCTGGATGGGCACGGTCGGGTCGTCGTGGTCCTTCGCGGTGGTCTCCGACACGTCGGCCGGGGGCGCGACGACCGTGCGCGGCGGCTCCCAGCCGTCACGCTCGACGGCCTTGACGAACGCGACCACCATCACCGGGTCGAACTGGGTGCCGGCGCCCTTGCGCAGCTCGGTCATCGCCACCTCGCGCGAGCGGGCGTTGCGGTAGGAGCGGTCGGAGGTCATCGAGTCGAAGGCGTCGGCCACCGCGATGATCCTGGCGAACTCCGGGATCTCGTCGCCCGCCAGCCCCATCGGGTAACCCTTGCCGTCCTGCCGCTCGTGGTGGTGCATGATCCCGGCGAACGCCTCGTCGAGGAAGTCGATGCCGCGCACGATCTCCAGCCCGCGCATCGGGTGGAGCTGGATCGCCGCGTACTCCTCCTCACTGAGCGGGCCGTCCTTCTGCAGCACCTTGGTCGGCACGCCCAGCTTGCCGACGTCGTGGAGCATCCCGGCGTAGCGGATCGCGCGCAGCCGCTCGGACCCCATGCCGATCTCCTCGGCGATCATGCCCGCGGCCAGGGAGACGCGGGTGCAGTGGCCGCGCGTGTAGTAGTCCTTGGTCTCCACGGCCTGGCAGAGCGCGGCGATCGTCGCGTCGTAGGAGCGCTGCTGCGCGAGATACTGGCCGAAGGCCCAGCGGGCCACGAAGAGCGGGAGCAGCACGAGCACCGCGGAGATCGAGCTGACCGTGGCCCACAGCCCGGCGATCAGCAGCCCGAAGGTGGCGTAGCCGAAGTAGGAGACCATGAACTGCGCCACACCCCGCAGCGGCACCTGGTCGGCCTGGCCGGTGAGCTTCAGCACGATCGCGATCAGGACGAAGTTGAGGGGCACGAAGACGGCCGCCGCGCCCGCGAACGGCACGAGGATGTCGTCGAACCCGTCGATGGTCGGCACCCCTGACCTGCCGCCGAGCCACACGTAGGCCCGGCCCGCGACGTAACCGCAGATGGCGAACTGGGCACTGTTGAACAGCCGCTTCACCAGCGGCAGGCCGGGCCGCACGCTGAACATCGCCGTCATGCCGACCAGCGCCGCCCCCTCGGGGCCGAGCAGCACCACCGCGGCGAGCACGGCGGAGAAGCTGACCGACACCGCCGCCTGCCTGACGTGCAGCAGGGTGGGCACCGACTCGCACACCAGGAACAGCAGGGCAAGCACCATGAGGTTGGACCAGTCGAGCGGATCCAGCCGGCCGTCCTCGGCCACGTTGTATCCGAGCAGCGCGAACGCGGCTCCGATGACCAGGATCAGATAGACCTTGGCAAACCACGGCAGTCCACGCAAAGCGGCCACCCTAGTGTTACTAAAGGGCGCGTGCTCAGGTCCAGGAGATCCCAGGAAAGACCGGGGTGACCGTTTCCTTTAACATGCGCTGCCTCCACGTCGATTTCGCACCCAGGCTATCGAAGCGAACCCGCCCGGGAGGGCGAGACGGCCAATCGCAAGCAAAGCGTAACCAAGCAATCACCGGCCGCCACCGGTGTCCGACGCCCCGGAGTCACCCGACGCCCGTAGTCATCTCAGCGCCCCGGAGTCGCCCCGCGTCACAGGCTCGCGAGTTTGGTCCTCGCCCAGTCGACGGTGCTCTTCAGCCCGAAGGCCAGCTCCGTCCGGGGGCGCCAGCCGATCCCTTCGAGCGCGGGGCCGGGGTCGACGGCCATCGCGGGGAGGTCGCCCAGCCGGGTGGGGGCCTCGCCCGGCTCGTCGGGGACGCCCGCCGCCTCCGCGACCAGGGAGTGCAGCCTCCGGTCGGTGGTCTGGACACCGGTGCCCAGGTTGAACCGGCCGCCGCCGCCCTCGGTGCCGCAGGCGCGGGCGAAACCGTCGACCACGTCGTCGACGAAGATGTAGTCGCGGGTCTGGTCGCCGGCGCCGTACACGACCGTGGGGGTGCCGTTGAGCAGCGCGTCGGTGAAGATGGCGACCACCCCCGCCTCGCCGTCGGGCGACTGGCGCGGGCCGTAGACGTTGGAGAGCACCAGCGTGGTGTAGTCGATGCCGTGCAGCGCCTTGAACGTCGCCAGGTAGGTCTCCGCGCTCAGCTTGGAGGCGGCGTACGGGGAGCGCGGGTCGGTCGCCGCGCCGCCGGGGACCGGGATCACCGCCGGCCTGCCGTACACCGCGACCGAGGAGGCGAAGACGACCTTGCGGGTGCCTCCGTGGTGGGCGGCCTGCAGGACCGACGCGGTGCCCTCGACGTTGAGCCGGGCGTCGTGGACCGGGTCGGCCACGCTCTTGCGCACGCTGATCTGCGCGGCGAGGTGGCAGACGACCTCGGGCCTCCACCCGGCGGCCAGGCCGATCAGGGCCGGGTCACGGACGTCCATCACGTGCAGGGCGAACAGCGGGCTCTCCGCGGCGCGGACCAGGTTGTCCCGGTCGCCGCCCGACAGGTCGTCCACGACCGCGACCTCGTGCCCGTCGGCCAGCAGCCGGTCGACGAGGGTGGATCCGATGAATCCCGCCCCGCCGGTCACGAGTATGCGCATGGTGAACCCCCATCGTCGTATGGCCAAGGCCGTACGAGAGATCCTAGGAGGTCAGCGGGCCAGTTCGGAGCGCACCTGGTCGATACGGCCGAGCACCTTGGCCCGCAGGTCGGCCGAGACCTGGTCACAGCCGCAGTGCTTGGCGACGAGCTGCTTGACGACCTGCTCCAGGCCGTACTCCTCCAGGCAGGGGTGACACTCGTCCAGGTGCTCGCGGATGTCGGCGCAGTTGCTCTCGTCGAGCTCGCCGTCCAGGTAGGTGTAGACCTTGTCCAGGACCTCGCGACAGTCGGTGTCGTGGTGGTTGCCGCAGCTCATGCGATCACCTGGCCCCGGGAGCCCGTGCCGGCGGGCTCGTCGTTCCTGTCTCGCTCGCTCACTTCGCACCTTCCGCGGGAACCAGGCCACGCTCGCGGGCGTAGTCCTCGAGTTGGGTCCGCAGCTGGCGACGGCCACGGTGCAGCCGCGACATCACGGTCCCGATGGGGGTCCCCATGATGTCGGCGATCTCCTTGTACGGGAAGCCCTCGACGTCGGCGAGGTAGACCGCGATGCGGAACTCCTCGGGAAGCGCGGCCAGCGCCCGTTTCACGTCGGTGTCGGGGAGGTGTTCGAGCGCCTCGATCTCCGCCGACTTCAGCCCGGCCGAGGTGTGCGACTCGGCCCTGGCCAGCTGCCAGTCCTCGATCTCCTCGGCGCCCGACTGCTTGGGCTCCCGCTGCTTCTTGCGGTAACTGTTGATGAAAGTGTTCGTCAGGATCCGGTAAAGCCAGGCCTTGAGGTTCGTGCCCGGCTGGAACTGGTGGAAGGACGCGAAGGCCTTCGCGAAGGTCTCCTGAAGAAGGTCCTCGGCGTCCGCGGGGTTCCGGGTCATCCGAAGCGCGGCGGAGTAGAGCTGGTCGAGATAGGGCATGACATCCCGCTCGAACCGTGTGCTCCGCTGCTCCAGAGTCTCCTCGTCTGTCGCAGGGACCGGACCCACCCCCTTAAGATCGCCGGAGTCCTGCTGACGCGGGACACCGTACTGAGCGGAGAATACCCGCTCATCAGGGAAGGACCGATCACCGGGGCGGGTGACGGGTTCGATCAAGGCGAGCATCTGCTTGCCAACCTCCGAAAGGATCGTGCGTTGTCCGCTTGCAACACACCCGCACCGCCATCTGTTCCCGCAAGATAGAAGGTGACGAACGACCCGGTACGGGGAAAAAGAAGGTACGTACCGGTAGGTAGTTGAAAGACCACCGGATCCTCCCGACGCCAGGAGCTGCTTGTGCTGCCCATCCCGGCCGAAGAGCTGAACGGCTCAGGTGCGCTCGGGCCGTACTGGACCTTTTACCACGCGGTCGTGGCCGAGCAACTGGGCCGATGGCTGCCGGAAACCCCGTCCACCGTCCTCGACATGTCCTGCGGCGACGGCCGCTGGGCCGTCCAGGCGGCGAAGGCGGGACACCGGGTGATCGAGGTGGTCGACTTCCGCAGGCCCACGAACGGCCAGCCGCTGCACGACATCTCCAGGGTGAGCCAGGTACGCGCCGACGATCTGCGTTTCCTGCCCGACCACAGCGTGGACGCCGTGCTCGCCGAGGAGCGCGCGATGTCGGTGGAGCTCATGGCCGAGTCCGCGATCGGCGACGTCGCCCGGGTCCTGCGTCCCGGCGGCCGGGCGCTGGTCTGCGTCGACTCCCTGGTGCTGGGGATGGCGATCCTCGCCGAGCAGAACTACTGGGCCCATCTGCGCCAGACCGGCGAGGTCATGCTCGTGCCCTGGCCGGACGGCAGCATCACCCGGTGCTTCAGCAGCGCCCAGCTCCGCGAGCTG
Source organism: Streptosporangium heterodermiicola (assembly GCF_051390675.1). Classification (NCBI taxonomy): domain Bacteria; kingdom Bacillati; phylum Actinomycetota; class Actinomycetes; order Streptosporangiales; family Streptosporangiaceae; genus Streptosporangium; species Streptosporangium heterodermiicola. Next base: position 15,156 of record NZ_JBPJSR010000041.1, on the reverse strand, counting down.
CTCACCGACGCCGGGCTGGAGGTCGAGTGGATACGGCCCCGCACGGTGCTGTCCCCCTCGACGGTCGACCACGTGCTCGCCTCCGACTCCCGGGCGCTCACCTGGCTGGTCAACACGGAGCTGGACACCCATCCGGACGACGACGACACGGTGGGCATCCACCTGGTGGCCAGCGCCCGGCGCCCCTGAGGCCCGGCGTCAGCGCCTGCGCTCGCGCCTGGACTGGCACGGCACGCAGCGGGCCGCCTCGGGCCGCGCCTCCAGCCTGCTCTCGGGGACCGGCGCGCCACAGTCCGCGCAGAGGCCGTAGTCTCCCTCGTCCATCCGTCTGAGCGCCTCAAGCACCGAGCGGCGGTGCCGGGTGGCGACCTCCAGCAGGGCCCGGTTGCGATCGGAGTCGGTCAGGTCGGAGCCCCCGTCCGCCGGGGACCGATCCCTTTCCCGTACGGCGGGGGAGTCCCCGCGGAGCACTCCGATGGACCGGTCGAGTTCGGCGAGCATGCTCTTCAGGCGCTCGCGCGCGGTCGTGACATCCACGAATCCGCACCTCCGGGAAGCCGGGGCGGCCTGTGAGGGGGGTCCCCGGCTCTCCCGTCAGGCGCAAAAAAAGGGGGCTCTGTGACGGCGACCTCGCGACCTCGTCACCGCGCCGATACGCCACTCCGTCACGAGGCACCGCTTTTCTCACCGGATGCCCACTCGGCGGAAGTTTTACACCGAATCAACCGGCGCTTTAGAACTCGACGCTTTAGAACCCGGCGCTTTAGAACCCGGACCCCCGCGCTCCGGAAGGAGCGCCCGCCCGACGACTCCGATCACCCGGCGCTTTCCGAAGAGCGCCCCCCGCCCTACGCCTCCTTCATCGGCTCGACGAGCTCCGGGCTGTTGTTCCGCACCGAGTTGACGGCGGTGGAGACCGGATGGATCTCCAGCCCGGTGGAACCCGCCGGGATCAGGAACCCCTTCGCGTCGGGCGTCCCCGGGTCGAGCCACTCGCCCCAGCGGTCGCGCTCGATCAGCATCGGCATCCGGTCGTGGACCTTGCCCGCCTCGTCCACGGCGTCTGTCGTGATGATCGTGCAGGTCACCAGCCAGGAGAGCGGGTCGTCGTCGTCCCGGCCCCGGTCCCGCCAGAACTCGTACAGCCCCGCCATCGCCATCACGCCGCCGTCGGCGGGGCGGACGAAGTAGGGCTGCTTCTTCGGCTTCCCCTTGGCGTCCTTCTCGTCCAGCACGGCCCACTCGTAGTAGCCGTCGGCCGGGATCAGGCACCTGCGCTCGGCGAACGCCTTGCGGTAGGCGGGCTTCTCCGCCACCGTCTCCACCCGCGCGTTGATCATCTTCGAGCCGATGGACGGGTCCTTCGCCCAGGCCGGGACCAGTCCCCAGCGGACCACGCGGAGCTGCCTGACCGGCCCGCCGTCCGGCTCGGACTTCGGCACCCGGCTCATCACCGCGTACACCGGTTTCGTGGGCGCGACGTTGTAGTCGGGCTTGAGTTCGTCGTCGGCCGCTCCGTCGAGCTCGACCTGGAACTCCTCCAGCAACTCCTGCTTGCCCCGCGCAGACGCGTATCTTCCGCACATATCTCCACTTTCCCACGCCACGACACGCCGGGGAGTATCCGACCCCGCTTCTCGATCTCGCCGCGCGCCGCCGACGGTGCCGCCGGGCGTCGCGGTGACGACGCTTTTACCCGGCTCACCCGGATCCTCACCTCATCGATCACGCGAACCCGTCCATGCCCGTCTGCGCCCCTCCGTACCCGGGTATGGACGGGCACGGACGGGCGGCGCGAGCACCGGTAGGCTTTTGACCATGTCCGCTCCGCTGTGGCCCGCGCCGACCGCGACCGAACCCGTCCGCGCGACCGTCCCCCTCCCCGGGTCGAAGTCCGTGACCAACCGCGCGCTGCTGCTCGCCGCGCTCGCCGACGGACCCGGCACGGTACGCCTGGCGCTACGCAGCCGCGACGCCGACCTGATGGCGAACGCGCTGCGGGCGCTGGGCGCGACGATGGTCCCCTCCAACGAGAGCGCCTCCGGCGTCGACTGGGCGATCACGCCCGGCCCCGTCACCGGCGGGGCCCGCATCGACGTGGGGCTGGCGGGCACGGTCATGCGCTTCGTGCCGCCGATGGCGGCGCTGGCCAGGGGCGAGGTCTTCTTCGACGGCGACCCGCACGCCCGCAAGCGCCCGATGGGCCCGATCCTGCGCGCGCTGCGCGCCCTGGGCGCCGAGGTGACGGGTGACGCGCTGCCGTTCACGGTACGAGGACCGCTCACCGGCGGTGAGGTCAGGCTCGACGCGTCCGGCTCCTCGCAGTTCCTCTCCGGCCTGCTGCTGGCCGCGGCGCGCTTCGAGAAGGGCGTGACGGTACGCCACGAGGGCCCGCCGATCCCCTCGCAGCCGCACATCCGGATGACCGTCCAGATGCTCCGCGAGTTCGGCGTCGTGGTGGACGACTCCGAGCCCGACGTCTGGCGGGTCGAGCCAGGCCCCATCGGGGCGAGGGACTTCACGGTGGAGCCCGACCTGTCCAACGCGGCTCCCTTCCTGTGCGCCGCCATGGTGACCGGCGGCACGGTCACCATCCCCGACTGGCCCGCGCGGACGACCCAGCCGGGCGACCAGCTCCGTACGCTGCTGGCCGGCATGGGCGCCTCGGTGGAGCACACGCCCGAGGGGCTCGCGGTCACCGGCACCGGGCGGATCACCGGCATCGAGGCGGACCTGCGCGACGTCGCCGAGCTGACCCCGACGATCGCCGCGCTGGCCGCCCTCGCGAGCTCCCCCAGCAGGATCGGCGGCGTCGCCCACATCCGCGGGCACGAGACCGACCGGCTCGCCGCCCTGGTCGCCGAGATCAACGGCCTCGGCGGCGACGCGAACGAGACCGAGGACGGCCTGGAGATCAGGCCCCGCCCGCTCACCGGCGGGGTGTTCCACTCCTACGCCGACCACCGGATGGCCACCGCCGGAGCGGTGATCGGGCTGGCCGTGCCCGGCGTCGAGGTGGAGGACATCGCCACCACGGGTAAGACCCTTCCCGAGTTCGCCTCCATGTGGGCGGACATGCTGCGCGGCGCGCGGTGAGGGACGACCGGCCGCCCGCAGCCCCTTCCGGGGGCACACCGGGCCGGACAAGGCGGAGAAACTGAGAAAGCGCGAGTACGACGAGGACGACGTCAGGGTCAGGCCGGGGAAGGGATCCCGGCCCCGGACCCGGATTCGCCCTGCCCACGAGGACGCGATCCCCGGGTTCGTGGTCGCCGTCGACCGCGGGCGCTACACGTGCCTGGTCGAGTCGGCGGGCGAGAAGGGCCGCCGCCGCAAGAAGGACCACGCGGAGGGTGCCGCGATGAGCGGCAGGGTCGTGGTCGCCATGAAGGCGCGCGAGCTGGGCCGCAAGGGCATCGTGGTCGGCGACCGGGTCGCCCTGGTGGGCGACGTCTCCGGCATGGCCGACACGCTGGCCCGCGTCGTGCGGGTGGAGCCTCGCACCTCCATGCTCCGCCGCTCCGCGGACGACACCGACAACACCGACGGCATCGAGCGACCCGTGGTCGCCAACGCCGACCAGCTCGTCATCGTGACGGCCCTCGCCGATCCGCCGCCCCGGCCCCGCATGATCGACCGGATGCTCGTCGCGGCCTTCGACGCCGACATCGACCCGCTGCTCTGCCTCACCAAGTCCGACCTCGCCTCGCCCGACGAGCTGGTCTCGCTGTACGACCCCCTCGGGGTGCCGTACGTGGTGGTCCGGAAGGGGGGCGGCCTGGAAGAGGTGCGGGAGCTGCTGAAGGGCCGGATCAGCGTGCTCGTCGGCCATTCGGGGGTGGGCAAGTCGACGCTGGTCAACGCCCTGGTACCGGACGCCAACCGGGCTGTCTCGCACGTGAACGCGGTGACCGGCCGGGGTCGTCACACCTCCACGTCGGCCGTCGCCCTGGAGCTGCCGGAGGGCGGCTGGATCATCGACACCCCCGGGGTGCGCAGCTTCGGGCTGGCCCATGTGGAGGTGGAGACGGTCCTGGCGGGCTTCCCCGACCTGATCGAGGGCACCGTCCAGTGCCCGAAGGGCTGCAACCACCTCTCCGAGGAGTGCGCCCTGGACGCCTGGGTGGCGGCCGGACACGCCGAACCGGCCCGGCTGGCCTCCCTGCGCCGCCTGCTCGCCAGCCGCGAGGGCGCCTCCGACGACGACCAGTCGTGAGGGCGCGCCGGGGACGGGACCGCCTCCCGGCGAAGCGGATGGGCGAAATTCACCACGACGCGCCGGCACCGGCACCGACGTCGCCAGGTCACCGCCACCGTCGATAAAGCGTCAACGGTTGAACACGACGTCAGCGGTCCGTTACGGCACCGGCGGTTCGGCACGACGCCGGAGATGCCGGGGATATCGGGGATATTCGGCACCGCGTCAGCTGTTCAACGTCAGCTGTTCAACGTCAGCTGTTCAACGTCAGCCGTTCAACGTCAGCCGTTCAACCGGAAGGCCCAGGCGACGGTCATCTCGGATACAAGGGTGCCGTCGGCGGTCCTGATCTCGACGGTGACGTCGAACTCGGGGCGCTCCCCCGCGTCCAGCGTGGCCACGACCTCCTCGCGGGACGCCCGGAGGCGGGCCTCCGCGACGACCTCACCCCTCGCGAGCTTGAGGTAGCGGATCGCCGCGCTCTTGGCCAGCGGGGTGGCCCGTGACAACTGGTCGCCGAAGGTGGAGAGCATCGCGGCACCGGAGGCCGTCTCCGCGACGCTGAACAGCGCTCCGGCGTGCGGGCCTCCCACGTGGTTGTGCAGCTCGGCCCGGTCGGCCATCCGGGCGACGGCGAAGCCCGGTTCCACCTTGTCGAACGAGATGCCCAGCGTCCTGGCGAACGGGACGCTCCGCAGCATGAACTCACCCACGTCAAAGGTCATACCGGAATGCTACTCGCGAGTAACACCGATGCCAACGGATGTTTCACGTGGTATCCGAACCTGGTGGGACGCGACACGATTGCTCCGCTTACTCCCCTATCTCCGCCGTTCGGCCGTCAACGCGATACCGTTGGCCCCCGTGACGGGTTACAACGACGATCTCCGCCTCGCGCACGTCATGGCCGACGCCGCCGACGATCTGACCATGCGCAGGTTCAAGTCCATGGACCTGCGGGTGGAGACCAAACCCGACCTCACACCGGTGAGCGACGCCGACCAGGCCGCCGAGAAGGCGATCCGCGACGCGCTCGGCCGGGCCCGGCCGCGTGACGCCGTCATCGGCGAGGAGTTCGGCGCGAGCGGCCACGGCGATCGTTCGTGGATCATCGACCCGATCGACGGCACCAAGAACTACGTGCGCGGGGTGCCCGTCTGGGCCACGCTCATCGCCCTGATGGACCAGGGCCGCGTCGTCATGGGCCTGGTCTCCGCCCCCGCGCTCGGCCGCCGCTGGTGGGCCGCCCGCGACAGCGGCGCCTGGACCGGCAAGAGCCTCACCAGGGCCACACGGTGCCAGGTCTCCTCCGTCGCCAACATCGAGGACGCCTCGTTCTCCTACTCCAGCATCGGCGGCTGGGAGGAGGCCGGAAGGCTCGACGCGTTCCTCGACCTGAACCGTTCCGTCTGGCGCAGCCGCGCCTACGGCGACTTCTGGTCGCACATGCTGGTCGCCGAGGGCGCGGTCGACGTGTCGGCGGAGCCCGAGCTCTCCCCCTGGGACATCGCGGCGCTGACCGTGATCGTCGAGGAGGCGGGCGGCATCTGGACCGACCTGTCGGGTGTGCCCGACGTCGACGGCGGCAGCCTGCTGTGCAGCAACGGCCCCCTGCACGGCGAGGTCCTCAAACGCCTCGGCACCGGACCGCTCACCCTCCCCGCCTAACGCGGACCGCTCACCCTCCCCGCCCAACGCGGACCGCTCACCCTCCCCACACAGCGGCAGCGGCCCGAACCACGCGAACCGCCGCCTCTCCCAGCACAGCGACCTCACACGGACCGCCGCTCCTCCCGCACACAGCGGCCCTACGCGGGCCGCTCACCCTCCCCACGTAACGCCCCCGCCCCGCTCAGCGGCCCTCACAGGTTCGCCCCCTCTCCCGCCAGGGGGCCTCCACGCGCGGTCCCGTTCCAGGCCAGATCTCCGGCGCGCCGCGCCGGAGATCTGGCGCGCCACCCTCCGCGTTACGTTCCGCCAGATGTCGGGAAGGTGAACACATCGGCACGCCCGCGAGGACGGCGGCCGGACGCGGGAACGTTCCGCGTAAGGCTCCCGCGCCGGGCCACGCGCGGACCAGGGGTTTCCAAGGCCCTGCCCAGCGGGCCTGCCGGACCGGAAACCGGGCGCGAGATCCCGCCGGCGTTCAGGTATTCACATCCGTGGGCCTACCTCTTCCGGCCCCGGTCATGGCTCGTTTCATTTCCGTTCACTTTGCCCCACTTTTATCGAGGCATCGAGAACAGATCTCACTACGGAGAAGGAACATACCGTGACCAGTGGACAGCGCCGCCTCAGCGCGGTGGCGACGGCCGCGCTCGTCGTATCGCTCGCGGCCGCCTGTGGTGGCGACGCCAAGCCCAACGCTGACGGCAGCACCACCGCCGCCAACCCCTCCTCCTCGACCGAGGCGGGTGCCGGCGCGGCTCTGAGCGGCGAGATCAAGATCGACGGTTCCAGCACCGTGGCCCCCCTCACCCAGGCCGCCGCCGAGCTCTTCGGCGAGGAGCAGCCGCAGGTGAAGGTGCCGGTCGGCACCTCGGGCACCGGCGGCGGCTTCGAGAAGTTCTGCGCCGGCGAGACCGACATCTCGGACGCCTCCCGCGCGATCAAGGACGAGGAGAAGGCGGCCTGCGACGCCAAGGGCATCAAGTTCACCGAGCTCACGGTGGCCGTCGACGCGCTGACCGTCGTGGTCCCCAAGGAGAACGACTGGGCCACCTGCCTCACCACCGACCAGCTCAAGAAGATGTGGGAGCCGGCGGCCGAGGGCAAGGTCAAGACCTGGAAGGACGTCGACGCCAAGTTCCCGGCCGAGGAGCTCAAGCTCTACGGCCCCGGCACCGACTCCGGCACCTTCGACTACTTCACCGACGAGATCAACGGTGAGGAGGGCGCCAGCCGCAAGGACTACAGCCCGAGCGAGAACGACAACGACATCGTCACCGGTGTCGAGGGCGCCAAGGGCGGCCTGGGCTACTTCGGCTTCACCTACTTCGAGGAGAACGCCGACAAGCTGAAGGCCATCGAGATCGACTCCGGCAGCGGCTGCGTGGCCCCGAGCGTCGAGGCGGCCCAGGCCGGCAAGTACACCCCGCTCGCCCGCCCGCTGTTCATCTACCCCTCCACCTCCGCGGTGAAGCGGCCCGAGGTCGCGGCCTTCCTCGACTACTACGCGGCCAACATCAACGCGATCGCCAAGGACGCGAAGTTCATCCCGCTCAACCCCGAGCAGGAGGCCAAGCTCAAGGCTGACATCACCACGCTGAAGAGCGCCGGCTGATGTCGGCTCAGCACCGCACGACCGTTCCAGGGGCCCCGGGGTCCCTGGCGCGGTCGCGCCCGCGTTACGGCGAGTTCGCCATCAAGGCCATTCTCCTGGCCGCGGCGATGGTGTCGGTGGTGACCACGGTCGGCATCGTCATCGCGCTCCTGGAACCGACCATCGAGTTCTTCGGCACGGTGAGTCTCGGGGAGTTCTTCGGCTCCACCAGCTGGGGACCGCTGTTCAACCCGCCGTCGTTCGGCGTGTGGCCGCTCCTCGTCGCGACCCTGGAGATCACCCTGATCGCCATCGTGGTCGCCGTACCGCTCGGCCTGGCCGCGGCGATCTACCTGTCGGAGTACGCCTCCCGCAGGACCCGCAAGATCTTCAAGCCGGTGCTGGAGGTCCTCGCGGGCGTCCCCACGGTGGTCTTCGGCTTCTTCGCCCTCACCTTCGTCACCCCGCTGCTGAGGGACGTCTTCCCCTTCCTTGACCTGGACGGCAAGAACGCGCTCGCCGCGGGCCTCCTGGTCGGCGTGATGATCATCCCGATCGTCGCGTCGCTGTCGGAGGACTCGATGGCCGCGGTGCCCAACGGCCTGCGCGAGGGCTCGTACGCCCTCGGTGCCTCCAAGATGCTCACCTCGGTGCGCGTCGTCGTCCCCGCCGCGTTCTCCGGCATCGTCGCCGCCATCATCCTGGCGATCTCACGGGCCGCGGGCGAGACGATGATCGTCGCGATCGCCGGTGGCTTCAAGTCCGTCTTCACGCTCTACCCGGGCAACGAGATGGCCACGATGGCGGCCTTCATCGCCCAGGCCGGCTCCGGTGACGCCTCGGTCGGCTCGATCGCCTACAAGACCATCTTCGCGGTGGGGTCCCTGCTCTTCGTGATCACCTTCGCGATGAACTACCTCAGCGCCCGCATGGTCCAGAAGTATCGCGAGGTCTACGACTGATGGCCATCCTCTCCACCCCCCGCTCGGCCGTGCAGCTGGCCAGCCAGGGACGCCCCCTCAAGGAACACCTCTTCCGCATCGCGCTGCTGGCCAGCCTCGCGATCGCTCTCGGCTTCCTGGCGATGCTGCTGTTCTACGTCGTCGAGGAGGGCTGGCCCCGGCTCAACTCGATGCTGTGGGAGAACCAGCCCTCGATCCGCCGCCCGGAGACCTCCGGCATCCAGTCGGGCATCTTCGGCACCCTGTGGATCATCGCGCTGACCGCGATCATGGCCCTGCCCACCGGCATCCTCGCGGCGATCTACCTTGAGGAGTACGCCGACAGGACCAAGTGGTACAACAAGCTGATCGAGCTGAACATCTCCAATCTGGCGGCCGTTCCCTCGATCGTCTACGGCATCCTCGGCCTGGGCATCATCGCCCGCTGGCTGCAGTTCGGCTTCACCGTGATGACCGGCGCGGTCACCATCTCGCTGCTCGTCCTCCCCATCGTGATCATCTCCGCCCGCGAGGCCATCCGCGCGGTGCCGCCGTCGATCCGCGAGGGCTCGCTGGCGCTGGGCGCCACCCAGTGGCAGACCATCTACCGCCAGGTGCTCCCGGCGTCGATCCCGGGCATCGCGACGGGCTCGATCCTGGCCCTCTCCCGCGCGATCGGCGAGGCCGCCCCGTTCCTGATGCTGGGTGCCGCGACGCTGGTCCGGTTCAACCCCGAGGGCGTCTGGAGCAGTTTCACCGTCCTGCCGCTGCAGATCTACAGCTTCATCAGCCGCCCCCAGGAAGAGTTCGCCATCCTCGCAGCCGCGGCGATCGTGATCCTGCTGGCGATCCTGCTCCTGATGAACTCCGTCGCCATCTGGCTCCGTAACCGCTATCAGAAGCGCTGGTGAGGTAAGAAATGTCCGAGATTGGAATTTCCGTGCCGAACGTGAACGTGCGCGGCCCCGAGGTCCCCCGCACCATCGAAGCCCTCGACCCGGTCTTCACCGTCTCCAACCTCAGCGTCTTCTACGGCGACTACGAGGCGGTACGCGGGGTCAACCTGACCATCGGCAACCGCGAGATCACCGCCATGATCGGCCCGTCCGGCTGCGGCAAGAGCACCGTGCTCCGCTGCTTCAACCGGATGAACGACCTCATCCCCGGCGCCCGCGCGGCCGGCGAGATCCTGTACCACGACGAGAACCTCTACGGCGACCACGTGGACCCGATCGAGGTCCGCCGCCGGATCGGCATGGTCTTCCAGAAGCCGAACCCCTTCCCCAAGTCGATCTACGACAACATCGCCTACGGTCCCCGGGTGAACGGGGTCAAGGGCAACATGGACAAGATCGTCGAGGAGGCGCTGACCAAGGCGGCGCTCTGGGACGAGGTCAAGGACAAGCTCAAGCAGAACGCGCTCTCCCTGTCCGGCGGGCAGCAGCAGCGACTGTGCATCGCGCGGGCGATCGCGGTGAAGCCCGACGTCATCCTGATGGACGAGCCCTGCTCGGCCCTGGACCCGATCGCGACCACCAAGATCGAAGACCTGATGCAGGAGCTGACGCGCGATTACACGATCGTCATCGTCACCCACAACATGCAGCAGGCCGCCCGCGTCTCGGACCGCACGGCCTTCTTCACCGCCGAGGTCGACGACGCCGGTGTGCGGCACGGCCGCCTGGTGGAATTCGACGAGACCAGCCGCATCTTCACCAACCCCACCGACAAGCGGACCGAGGATTACATCACCGGCCGCTTCGGCTAACCCATATTGGAGGATCCGGGTGATCCAGCCGCAGACGGCACCAGAGGTGGACGGGGACACACGGACGGCGCCCATGCTGCTGGTGGCCGATCCGGAGGTGGCCATGGTCCATGACCTGGCCGCTGTCCTGGAAGGCGAAGGGGTGCAGGTCATGGGCGTCACCGACGGCGCCCAGGCCCTGCTGCAGGCCGGCGCGCTCCGCCCCGACGTCGTACTCGTCAGCGCCTCGCTGCCGGTCATAGGGGCGGTGGAGTTCGTCCGCGCGGTACGGCTGACGCGGGCGATCCCCGTCCTGCTCGGCGTGGGCGAGGGCCATGCCCAGCAGGCCGTCGAGGCGCTGACGGCCGGAGCCACCGCGTGCGTGGCCCGGCCGTACCGGGTTCCCGAGCTGCTGCCGCTGATCCACGCCGCGTTCACCGGCGAGGCCGGGGCCCGCAGGGCACTCGTGGTCGGCCCGGTGGAGCTCGACGTCAACGCGTACCAGGTGAGGGTCGGCGGCAGGGTCGTCCACCTGCCGCTGCGCGAGTTCGAGCTGCTGCACTACCTGATGCGCAACGCGCACCGCACGGTGACGCGGGAGCAGATCATGCGGCATGTCTGGAACTCCACCGACACGACTTCGACCAACACCATCGCGGTGCACGTCAAGCGTCTCCGTGCCCGCCTGGGCGACACCGACGACCAGCTGATCCAGACCGTACGAGGGGTGGGCTACCGGCTGGTCGACAGGACGGCGTGACGCGTACACGCTCCCCGCGGGTCAGTGCTCTTCTCGGGATCGTAAGGCTTCACGCCCCCACGACCACGCGGGCCGTCTTCGCGCAACCGCGTTCGCCCCTGAGGGCGTTCATACGGTTTCGCGACCCACAGCCGCGGGGCCCTCAGTCCGCGGTCGTCGCGCAGCCGCCCTCGCCCCTGAAGGCGTTCATGAGGCGCTCGGTCACGCCCTCGATCCTGGCGATGCCGGTCTCCATGCTCGGGCTGTCCTCGGTGAGGACGGCCACCGCGTAGTCGTGCCCGTGCCCGCGGATCAGCCCGGCGCTGGCGACCGCCCAGCGCCCGTTCGCCATGTGCCGCAGCCAGCCGTTCTTCAGCGACACCTGGTCGCTCCCGCACGCCCCGGCGCTGATCCCCCACTTCTGCTCGGGGGCCACCCTCTCCATCAGCCCGAGTATCTTGCGGCGTTCCAGGGGTGCCAGCGGGCTCTCACCGGTGGCCAGCGCCCTGACCAGCCGGATCTGGTCCTCGGCGGTGGTCTGCGCGATGCTCCAGCAGTACAGGTCCACGCACCGCCTGCCGGGGGTGTACGTGCGCTTGAGGCCGAACCTACGGTTCGCACTGGCCAGGCCGGGCTCCAGCCCGATCCGCTCGTACAGCCGGTCGGCCGCCCCGTTGTCGCTGAAGCGAATCATGTTCTTCGCGTCGGACCTGGCCCGCTCGCCGAGCTCGCGCCACCGCGTGCCGAGCAGCAGGGCCGTCAGGATGCTCACCTTGGAGGTGTTGGCCGACGGCAACTGCAGGGTGTGGTGGTAGTTGTAGCGCCGGCCGGTGCCCAGGTCGTACACCGAGGCGGCGGTCCGGCCGCCGTACCTCGCGAGAAACACGTCCAGGGTGTGCCCGAGCTCCTTGGAGAGGATCTTCGGGGAGCGGACGGGTGCCCGGGGTGCCCCGGCGCCGGGGAAGACAGGCGCCGGGACCGCCGGGACCGCGGCCAGGAACGGCGCGGGAGGCGGCGTACCGGACGTCGGGACGAGCGGTGCCGCCTGCCCCGCCGGGGACGATGTCGGCATGCTCACCGGCGTCAGGCCCTGACACGTACTGCATGCGGCGGCCTGCGCGGTGACCAGCAGGACGGCGGCCGCTGCCACCCGATTCCTCGCCCCCATCATCCACCCCAACCGTCTCCCCATTACGTGACGATCGGGATATATCCCGCAACACATAACAATAAGACGATGAAGCGAAATCTAGCCTGAAACAGGGCGTGCGCTATGGGACATCCCGCCGAACCGATGCCCGGTCTTAGCGAACGTCCGCGATTAGCCGGGTGATGCTCTCGTCATCGCAGGTCGCCCAGAAGTCGCCGACGACGTCTTCGAGATGCTCCAGCGACTCCGCCCGGAACAGCACATCCTGATATTTCGTGATGTCGTAATGCGTGGTACCCATGGCGGCGATGTCCAGCGGACGGATGTCCATCCCCCGGAACTCCTCGATCTCCCCGTACGAGGACAGGATTCCCGCCCCGTACGCCCGCAACTCGCCCTGGTCCGTCATCACACCGAACTCCATGGTGAACCAGAAGATCTTCGAGATGAACTCCAGCGCCTCCTTGCCCTCGACCCGCCGGGCCGCCTGCCCCGCCAGGCGGTAGAGGCGCGAGTAGCGGTCGGAGGCCAGCGCGTTGGCGTGGCCGATCACCTCGTGGATCACGTCGGGCTCCGGCGTGTACAGCGGCGTGGAGTGGTGCCGGATGTACTGCGTGGAGTGGAAGAGCCCGTCCGCCAGGACACCGTAGAAGTCCCTGAGCGGCACCAGACCAGCGGCCGGGACGTAGCGGAACCCGGTCAGCGGCTCCAGCAGCTCGCCGACCTCCTGCAGCTGCGGGATGCGCTCGGCGGGCAGCCCGAGCCGCTCGGTCGCGCGCAGATACTCGGCGGTCGCGTACTTGTGGTGTTTCAGGCCGAGCTCCCGGCTGACCAGGGCCCACACCTCGTGCTCCTGGCCGGTGTACTCGGCCGTCGGGATCGGCGTACCGGGCACGTACCCCACCGCGAGCGCGGCGATCGCGTTGCGGCGTGCGCGGTAGACCGGGTCGGCGAAACCGGGGTGACCGGCGCCGAGCTCGACCTCGATCGAGCCGTCGTCACGGGTCGCCACCGGTGCGAAGTACTGTGCTTCCTCGAACATGAATGAAATGACAGCAATATCCGGAAACGTTGGCAAGAGCAGCCAGTTCTACTGAGCGATCCGCACAGAAACGTACGGTGACACCTCGTCTATGCTGGTCGAATCGCCCAATCTGACGGGATCCTGCGGAGATGTCGATCGACGAGCTGGACGGCCGCCTCCTGGTCACCATGCGCGCCAACCCGCGCATCGGCCTGACCGAGCTGGCCCGCCTGCTCGGCGTGGCCCGGGGCACCGTGCAGGCCCGCGTCGAGAAGCTGATCGCCCGCGGCGTCATCACCGACTTCGGTCCCACCGTCACCCCCGAGGGCGCCGGATACCCGATCCTCGCCTTCGTCTCACTGCAGATCGCCCAGGGCCGCCTGGACGAGGCTGTACGGGCCCTGGAGTCCCTTCCAGAGATCCTGGAGGTGTACGGCACCAGCGGCCAGGCCGACCTGCTCTGCCGCGTGGTGGCCCGCAGCACCCCCGACCTCCAGGAGATCATCGCCCGCATCCTGGCCTCCCCCGCGGTCCAGCGGACGGACACCACGATCGCCCTCTCGATCCAGGTCCCCTACCGGATAGAACCCCTGCTCCGCGCCGCCTCCAGCGCCTGACCCCGGCCGCGACCGCGCCGTAGCGGGTTGGGCAGGTCTCATGAGCGGGTCGGCGCGGGCCCTTCGATCGGGTCTCCCCTCAACCGATCCCCTCGCGGCCGACCTCCCGGCAGAGGGACGCCACGAACAAGTCATCGCCAAGTCATCGGCCAAGTCATCGGCTAAGTCATCGGCGCCCTCAGGCATCCGAAGACCGGCCTCGGGCATCCGGAAACCCGTCTCGGGCGTCTGGAAACCGGTCTCAGGCTTTCCGGAGGCCGGCGAAGACGATCGCCAGCGTGCGGCGCTGCAGGTCGTCGTCCCAGCCCGCGTGGAGCGCCCCCTGGCAGATACCGGTGAGCAGGGCGATCACCTCGTCGAGGCGGACGTCCTCGCGGACCGTACCGGCCTCCTGGGAGCGCGTGAGAAGCGTCTCGATCCCCTCGCGCAGCATCCGCACCGAGCTCGCGACCTGGAGGTCGACTCCCGTCTCGGCCAGGAGACCGACGACGGTCCTCTTCCGTGCCGCCTGCTCGACCATGCGGGCGATGAAGGTGAACAACGCCTCCTCAGGGGTGTCGTCGGCGGCGAGCTCGGCCATCTCCCCGTCCAGCCTGCCCAGGAGGCCCTTCATGATGGCCTGCAGCAGGGCCTGCTTGGTCGGGAAGTGCTTGAAGACCGTGCCGATGGCCACCCCCGCACGAACGGCGACCTCCTCGGTCGACGCAGAGGGGCCCTTGTCGGCGAAGACGGCCTCCGCCGCGGCGAGGATGCGATCCCGGTTTCGCTGGGCGTCCGCCCGCAACGGCTTGGCACTCCCGGGATCGCCCGTCCCGCCCGACGAAGAATTCGCGGAGATCATTCCAGCCGACCTTTTCTGTTCCCGTGCGCCTATAGAACGGCCTGTGCCCGCGAAGTGCGATGTCTCCACACGCGAGAAACGGCCTCACGCAAGCTACGGCATTGACAAAGTGAGTCTTCACTCACGATTATGAAGATGAGTTCCCACTCATCTTAGTGTCCGTCACGAAGGGGATCCACCATGCCCGAATCCACCGTCACCCCCGGCCCTCGCGAGATCTTCGAACGCGTGCGCCGGCACTGGCTGGAGAACCTCGGCGGCTTCGGGAGCGAGCTGGCCGAGGACGCCGTCATCGAGACCCCCTTCGCTCCACCGGGCAGGGCCAGGAGGCATGAGGGGAAGGACGCGTTCCTGCTCTTCTCCGGCCCCGAACAGGCCGCCTTCGCCCAGCGGTTCGCCCTGGACGAGGTCCGCGACGTGGTCGTCCACGAGACCGCCGACCCCGAGGTCATCGTCGTCGAGTACGAGCTCGCCGGGAGAGTCCTCGCCACCGGCCGGCGGACTTCCTCCCCCTTCATCGGGATCCTCAGGGTGCGGGACGGGAAGATCGTCAACTGGCGGGAATACCAGAACACCCTCGCCATGATCGAGATCATGGGACAGCCGCAGCGAACCTGACAAACGCCTCCGAAAGGCT
>NZ_JBPJSR010000040.1:0-41902 GCF_051390675.1 Streptosporangium heterodermiicola | reverse complement strand
CGCCTCGGGTGAGGCGCAGGTCGCGGTACGCGCCGGTGCGGTGTGGATACCGCGTCTGGTGCGTACGGCGGTGGCGCCGGCCGAGGAGGATCGTGTTCCGGTGTTCAGGCCGGAGGGCACGGTGCTGGTCACCGGTGGCACGGGTGGCCTGGGCGCGCTGGTGGCCAGGCATCTGGCCGCCACCTACCAGGTCGAACACCTGCTGCTGGCCAGCAGGCGCGGCGAGCAGGCGCCGGGAGTCACCGACCTGGTGGCGGAGCTGACCGAGCTGGGCGCCACGGTCGAGGTCGCGGCCTGCGACGTCGGTGACCGGGACGCGCTGGCGCAGCTGATCGCGGGTATCCCGGCGGAGTATCCGCTCAGGGGTGTGGTGCACGCGGCCGGGGTCCTGGACGACGGTGTGATCACCGCGCTCACCCCCGAGCGGCTGGATGGGGTCATGCGGCCCAAGGCGGATGCCGCCTGGCACCTGCACGAGCTCACCCAACACCTCGACCTGTCGGCGTTCGTGCTGTTCTCCTCGATGGCCGGGGTGCTGGGTGGTCCCGGGCAGGGCAACTACGCCGCCGCCAACGCCTTCCTCGACGCCCTGGCCGAACACCGCAGATCACGGGGCCTGGCGGCAACCTCGCTCGCCTGGGGCCTGTGGCGCGAGGGCGGGCTGGCCGACCTGGACGAGGCCGACCTGCGGCGCCTCGCGCGCTCCGGCGTCGACCCGCTCACCACCGAGGACGGCCTCACCCTCCTCGACGCCGCACTCGGCACGGGACGGGCCACGCTGCTCCCGGCCCAGCTCAACTTCAAGATCCTCAGCGGTCACGCGGACTCGCTGCCACCGCTGCTGCGCGGCCTGGTGTCCGCCCCCGCCAGGCGGGTGGTCACGGCGGCCTCGGAGGCGGCGGCCACCCTGAAGCAGCAGCTGGCGAGCCTGCCTCCGGCAGGGCAGCGGGCCGTGCTGGAGGACCTGGTACGCGACCAGCTGGCCGTGGTCCTCGGATTCGCCGACGCGTCCGCGCTCGACGACGGCGTCTCCTTCCAGGAGCTCGGCTTCGACTCGCTGATGGCGGTGGAGTTCCGTAACCGGCTCGGCCAGGTCACCGGAATGCGGCTGCCGGCCACGCTCATCTTCGACTATCCGACCCAGGCGGCGCTCGTCCCGTTCCTGTCCGGCGAGCTGCTCGGCAAGCGGGAGGTCGCGGTCACCTCGCGGGTCCCGGCCGGGGACGACGAGCCGATCGCGATCGTCGGCATGGCCTGCCGCTACCCCGGCGGGGTCGAGTCGCCCGAGGACATGTGGCGGCTCGTGGCGCGGGCGGGCGACGCGGTGGGCGAGTTCCCCACCGATCGCGGATGGGACCTGGACAAGCTGTACGACCCGGAGCCCGGCAACCGTGGCACTTCCTACACCAGGCACGGCGGCTTCCTGTACGACGCCGCCGAGTTCGACCCCGGGTTCTTCGGGATCTCGCCGCGCGAGGCGTTGGCGATGGACCCGCAGCAGCGACTGCTGCTGGAGAGCTCCTGGCAGGCGATCGAGCGCGCGGGGATCGACCCGCACGGGCTGCGCGGCAGCCGGACGGGCGTGTTCGCCGGGGTGATGTACCACGACTACGCGAACCAGCTCTCCTCCGTACCGGAGGAGCTGGAGGGCCTGATCGGCACCGGCAACTCGGGCAGCGTCGCCTCGGGCCGGGTGTCGTACACCTTCGGGTTCGAGGGACCGGCGATGACCGTGGACACGGCGTGCTCGTCGTCGCTGGTCGCGCTGCACCTGGCGGCGCAGGCACTGCGCTCGGGTGACTGCGATCTGGCTCTGGCGGGCGGGGTGACGGTGATGGCCACCCCGTGGACGTTCATCGAGTTCGCCCGGCAGCGCAACCTGTCGCCTGACGGCCGCTGCCGGGCGTTCGCCCAGGCGGAGGGCGGCGTCGGCCTCTCGGAGGGCGTGGGCATGCTGCTCGTCGAGCGGCTGTCGGACGCGCGGCGCAACGGTCACCAGGTCCTCGCGGTCCTGCGGGGCAGCGCGGTCAACCAGGACGGCGCGAGCAACGGCCTGACCGCCCCGAACGGTCCCTCGCAGCAGCGGGTGATCCGGCAGGCGCTGGCCAACGCCGGTTTGTCGAGCGCGGACGTGGACGTGGTCGAGGCGCACGGCACCGGGACCGTCCTGGGCGACCCGATCGAGGCACAGGCCATCCTCGCCACGTACGGCCAGGACCGTCCCGAGGACCGGCCGCTCTGGCTCGGCTCGATCAAGTCGAACATCGGTCACGCGCAGGCCGCCGCCGGTGTGGCCGGTGTGATCAAGATGGTGATGGCGCTGCGCAACGGTGTCATGCCGCAGACCCTGCACGCCGAGGAGCGGTCGGAGCACATCGACTGGTCGGCGGGCGCGGTGGAGCTGCTGACCGAGGCCCGTCCCTGGGAGCCGGAGAACGGCCCCCGCCGGGCGGCGGTCTCGTCCTTCGGGATCAGTGGCACGAACGCGCACGTCGTCCTGGAGGAGTCTCCGGCCGAACCGGACGGTGAGCCGGGCGAGGTCCTGCCCGCCGTCCCGTGGCTGCTCTCCGGGAAGTCGGTGGCGGCGCTGCGGGCACAGGCGCGGCACCTCAGGTCCTGGATGCTGGCGCGGCCGGAGCTGGACGTGGCGGATGTCGGCTGGTCGCTGGCGACGGGCCGGGCGCTGCTGGAGCAGCGCGCGGCGGTGGTCGGCGCCGACCGTACCGGACTGCTGGAGGCGCTGTCGGCACTGGCCGAGGGCGAGCCGGGCGAGCCGGTGGTCGAGTCCGGTCCGGTACGCGGGCGAGCCAGGCTGGCGATGCTGTTCGCGGGTCAGGGCAGTCAGCGGGTGGGGATGGGCCGTGAGCTGGCGGCGGCGTTCCCGGTGTTCGCCGAGGCTTTGGACGAGGTCTGCGCGCTGCTGCCGCACCCCGTACGCCAGGTGATGTTCTCCGACCCTGACGGTGTGCTGGCCGAGACGGGCATGACCCAGCCGGCCCTCTTCGCCTTCGAGGTGGCCCTGTACCGGCTGCTGGCTTCGCTGGGGGTGACCCCGGATGTGCTGGTGGGTCACTCGGTGGGGGAGATCGCGGCTGCTCACGTGGCGGGGGTGCTCTCGTTGCCTGACGCGTGTGCTCTGGTCACGGCGCGGGCGCGGTTGATGCAGGGGCTTCCGGAGGGTGGGGCGATGCTGGCCATCGCCGCCCCCGAAGCGGGCATCCTTCCCCTCCTGGAAGGCCGCCAGGATGTCGGCATCGCTGCCGTCAACGGGCCGGAAGCCGTGGTGATCTCCGGTAGCGAGAGCGCGGTGGAGGAGATCGCCGCCCTGGTGAGCGCGCGGACGCGCAGGCTGCGGGTCTCGCACGCGTTCCACTCGCCGTTGATGGAGCCGATGCTGGCGGAGTTCGAGCAGATCGTCTCCGCACTCACCTTCGCCGAGCCGAGTATCCCGGTCGTCTCCAATGTGACGGGCCGTCCCGCCGAGCCGGGGTTGTTGACCGACCCGGCGTACTGGGTGCGGCATGTGCGGGAGGCGGTGCGGTTCGCCGACGGGGTGGCCGCCTGTCAGGCGAACGTGTTCGTGGAGATCGGGCCGGACACCACGCTGACCGCGCTGGCTCAGCAGAGTGTCGAGGACGGTGTGTTCGTCTCGACCGCCCGTAAGGACAGGGATGAGGCTCGGACGCTGGTCAGGGCTCTGGGGCAGTTGCAGGTTCGTGGGGTCGCGGTTGATTGGGAGGCGTTCTTCGCTCCGGCTCGGCCGGCGCGGGTGGATCTGCCGACGTATGCCTTCCAGCGGGAGCGGTTCTGGGTGGCGGCGCAGGCCGAGGCCGGGGACATGGACGCGGCCGGGCTGGAGGGGGTCGATCACCCGCTGCTGAGCGCGGTGACGGAGGTCGCCGGTGGTGAGTCGGTGGTCTTCAGTGGTCGTCTGTCGGTGGCCGCGCAGCCGTGGTTGGCCGATCACGTGGTCAACGGGACGGTGATCGTGCCGGGGACGGCGTTGGTGGAGCTGGCCGGTCGCGCGGGTGAGGAGTTGGGGTGCCCGCTGGTGCGGGAGTTGACGTTGCAGGCCCCGTTGGTGCTGGCCGAGGACGGTGGCGTGCGGGTGCAGGTGGTGGTCGGCGCGTTGCAGGAGTCGGGTGGGCGGCCGGTGGCGATTCACTCGCGAGCCCACGATGTCCAGGACTGGAGTCTGCACGCGCAAGGCGAGCTGGCCGAACAGAGCACAGAGCCGGGCTTTGAGGTGGCGGTGTGGCCTCCGGCTGATGCGGTGGGGGTCGCGGTCGAGGACTTGTATGAGCGGCTGGCGGAGATCGGCCTGGAGTACGGGCCGACCTTCCAGGGGTTGGCGCGGGCGTGGGTGCGTCCCGGTGAGGTGCTGGCCGAGATCGTGTTGCCTGAGCAGGCGCATGGGGACGCGGCGCGTTTCGGGGTGCATCCGGCGTTGCTGGACGCGGCGTTGCACGCCAGCGCGCTGGGTGATCTGTTGCCCGCTCCGGAGCCGGGTCGGCCGTATCTGCCGTTCGCCTGGAATGGGGTGTCGGTCCACGCGGTCGGCGCCACCACCCTGCGCGTCAGAGCGACGAGAAACGCCACCGCCAACGTCGGCAGTGTCGGCCTCACGCTGAACATCGCCGACGGCAGCGGCGTGCCCGTGGCCGACATCGAGGCGCTCACGCTTCGGGCCCTGTCCACGGCCGGGCTGGGCAACACCGCGGGCCAGAACATGTACCGGCTGGAGTGGAGCGCGGCTCCGGCCGTCTCCGCCGCCGCGGAGACGCCCGGGTGGGTGGTGGCCGAATCGCGGGCCGAATCACCAGCCGGTTCGCCGACCGACTCGCTGGCCGACTCGCTGACCGGTGAGATCCCGGAGTGCGTGCTGGTCGAGGTCCAGGCCGGGGTGCACCAGGCGCTGGGCCTGGTACGGGAGTGGCTGGCCGGGGAGCGGTTCGCCTCCTCGCGGCTGGTGCTCGTGACGCGGGGCGCGGTGGCGGTCGCCGAGGTCGAGGACGTGGATCCGGCACAGGCCGCGGTGTGGGGCCTGGTGCGGGCGGCGCAGGCGGAACAGCCAGGCCGGTTCGCGCTGCTGGACGTGGAGGCCGGGCCGCTGGACCCGAGAACGGTCGACCAGGCGCTCGCCTCCGGCGAGGCGCAGATCGCGGTGCGGGCGGGCGCGCTGTGGTCGCCTCGCCTGGCCCGCGCGGCCGTACCGGAGTACGAGCGCCTGGACTTCGGCCCGGAGTCGACGGTGCTGGTCACCGGCGGCACCGGCGGCCTGGGCGCGCTGGTGGCCAAGCATCTGGCCGCCACCTACCAGGTCAAACACCTGCTGCTGGCCAGCCGGCGCGGCGAGCAGGCCCCCGGCGTCACCGACCTGGTCGCCGAGCTGACCGAGCTGGGCGCCACGGTCACGGTCGCGGCCTGCGACGTCGGCGACCGGGACACGCTGGCCGAGCTGATCGCGGCCATCCCCGTCCAGCACCCGCTGAGCGGCGTGGTGCACGCGGCCGGGGTCCTGGACGACGGCGTGATCACCGCGCTCACCCCCGAAAGGCTGGACCGGGTCATGCGGCCCAAGGCCGACGCGGCCCGGCACCTGCACGAGCTCACCCAGCACCTCGACCTGTCCGCGTTCGTCCTCTTCTCCTCCCTCTCCGGGGTGCTCGGCGGCGCCGGTCAGAGCAACTACGCCGCGGCCAACGCCTTCCTCGACGCCCTGGCCGAGCACCGCAGGTCACAGGGCCTGGCGGGCACCTCGCTGGCCTGGGGCCTGTGGGAGAGCGGGGGCATGGCGGACGACCTCACCGAGGCCGACATACGCCGCATGGAGCGGATGGGCCTGAAGCCGCTGCCGGTGGCGGACGGGCTGGCCCTGTTCGACGCCGGTCTGAGTCACGACCTTCCGGCGCTGATCGCCGCCCGGTTCGTGCAGGCCAGGACCACGGCCCGTACGGCACTGCCCAGGGCGGGTGCCATGCACGGGCTCACCGACCGGCTCGCCGCGATGGAGCCCGCGGAGCGCCAGGCGGCGCTCTCGGACCTCGTCCGAGGCCAGGCGGCGATGGTCCTCGGCTTCACCGACGCCTCGGCGATCGAGCCCCAGCGCCAGTTCCAGGACCTCGGCTTCGACTCCCTCACGGCGGTCGAGTTCCGGAACAGGCTCAGCGCCGTCACCGGGCTCCGGCTGCCGGCCACGCTGGTCTTCGACTATCCCACCTCGATCGAGCTGATCGAGTATCTGGTGGACCACTTCGACGGGGCGGAGGACGAGGAGGCGCAGATCCTGCGGCTCTTCGCCGAGATCGAGAAGATCGAGAGCACCGTGACCGGGCTGGCGGAGGAGAGCGTCGCCCGCAACCGGCTGGTCGCCCGTCTCAAGGACTTCCTGACGGGCCTCAACGGCTCCGGCGCGGCCGACCACTTCGAGACGGCCACCGACGACGAGATGTTCGCCTTCATCGACAACGAGCTTGAAGTCTCCTGACCTGTGCGCTTCTGCTGAGAAGGAATACCCGAGATGGCAAACGAGGACAAGCTCAGGGACTACCTGAAGCGGGTTACGGCCGACCTCCAGCAAACCCGTCGGCAGCTGCACGAGATCGAGGGCCGCGACCGCGAGCCCATCGCGATCGTCGGCATGAGCTGCCGCTACCCGGGCGGGGCCACCTCGCCCGAGGAGCTGTGGCGGCTCGTCGCCGAGGGCGGTGACGGGATCTCCGAGTTCCCCGCCGACCGTGGCTGGCGCGAGGACCTCTACCACCCCGACCCGGACAACCCGGGCACGACCACCTCACGGCACGGCGGCTTCCTCTACGACGCCGCCGAGTTCGACGCGGGATTCTTCTCCATCTCCCCGCGCGAGGCCATCGGGACCGACCCGCAGCAGCGGCTGTTCCTGGAGACGTGCTGGGAGACCTTCGAGAACGCGGGCATCGACCCGGTGTCGGTCCGCGGCAGCCGTACCGGGGTCTACGCCGGGGTCATGTACCACGACTACTTCCGCGCGGAGGCGCTCGGCAGCGTCACCTCGGGCCGGGTCGCCTACGCCCTGGACCTGGAGGGCCCGGCCGTCTCCGTCGACACGGCGTGCTCCTCGTCGCTGGTCGCGCTGCACCTGGCGGTGCACGCCCTGCGCAGGGGCGAGTGCTCGCTGGCGCTCGCTGGAGGCGTCACGGTGATGGCGACCCCGAACACGTTCATCGAGTTCTCCCAGCAGCGGGGCCTGGCGAGTGACGGCAGGTGCAAGTCGTTCGCGAGCGCGGCGAACGGCACCGGCTGGGGCGAGGGCGTGGGCGTGCTGCTGCTCGAACGCCTCTCCGACGCCACGGCGAACGGGCACAACGTGCTCGCGGTCATCCGTGGCAGCGCGGTCAACCAGGACGGCGCCAGCAACGGCCTGTCGGCCCCGAACGGCCCCTCCCAGATCCGGGTGATCAGGGAGGCGCTGGCCGACGCCGGCCTGTCGCCCTCGCAGGTCGACGCGGTGGAGGGCCACGGGACCGGCACCACCCTGGGCGACCCGATCGAGGCGCAGGCGCTCCTCGCCGCGTACGGCCAGGACCGGGCTCCCGGCAGGCCGCTGTGGCTGGGCTCGCTGAAGTCGAACATCGGCCACACCCAGGCCGCCGCCGGGGTCGGCGGCGTCATCAAGATGGTGATGGCCCTGCGGAACGGCGTGCTGCCCAGGACGCTGCACGTGGACGAGCCGACCGAGCACGTGGACTGGTCGGCCGGCGCGGTGGAGCTGCTCACCGAGGCCCGCGCCTGGGAGCGTCACGACGCGCCGCGCCGGGCGGCCGTCTCGGCCTTCGGGTTCAGCGGCACCAACGCCCACATGATCATCGAGGAGACGCCCGTCCGGCCCGACGAGGCCGAGCCGGAGAGGCTGCCGCTCCCGCTGGTGCCGTGGTTGGTCTCCGCCAGGGACGAGCAGGCGCTCGCGGCGCAGGCCGGCCGGCTCCACACCTGGGCGGCCGCGCACGAGGACCTGCCGATCGAGGACGTCGGCTGGTCCCTGGCGGCCGGCCGGGCCGTACTGGACCAGCGCGCGGTGGTCGTCGGAGCGGACCGGGCCGAGCTCCTGGCCGGTCTCCAGGCCCTCGCGGAGAGCGCGCCCCTGCCGGGAACCGTCACGGGAAGCGGGACGGGCGGGCAGCTCGCCTTCCTGTTCGCGGGCCAGGGCAGCCAGCGGGTGGGCATGGGGGCGTCCCTCGCGGCGACGTTCCCGGTCTTCGCCGACGCGCTGGAGGAGGTCTGCAAGGTCCTGGACCCGATGCTGCCGCATCCCGTACGCGAGGCGATGTTCTCCGGTCCCGAGGAGGTGCTGGCCGAGACGGGCATGACCCAGCCCGCGCTGTTCGCCTTCGAGGTCGCCCTCTACCGGCTGCTCACCTCGCTCGGCGTCACCCCGGACGTGCTCGTCGGCCACTCGGTCGGGGAGATCGCCGCCGCCCACGTGGCCGGGGTGCTCTCGCTGCCCGACGCCTGCACGCTGGTCTCCGAGCGGGCCCGGCTGATGCAGGCGCTCCCGGCGGGCGGGGCGATGCTGGCGATCGCCGCCTCCGAGGCCGAGGTGCTGCCGCTGCTGGAGGGGCGTGACGTCGGCATCGCGGCGGTGAACGGCCCGGAGGCCGTGGTGATCTCCGGCGGCGAGGCCGCCGTGGAGGAGATCGCCGCCCTGGTGAGCGCCCGCACCCGGCGGCTGCGCGTCTCGCATGCCTTCCACTCGCCGCTGGTCGAGCCGATGCTGGACGAGTTCCGCGAGGTCGCCCGGTCGCTGACCTACCACGAGCCGGAGGTGCCGATCGTCTCCGACGTCACCGGCAGGCGCGCCCAGCCGGGACAGCTGACCGACCCCGCCTACTGGGTGGACCACGCACGGCAGGCCGTCCGCTTCTCCGACGCCGTCACCACCGCCCGCACAGGCGGCGCCACGGTGTTCGTCGAGATCGGCCCCGACGCCGTCCTGACCAGCCTGGCCAGGCAGATCCTCGACGGTGACGACGCCGTCGCCTTCGTGCCGACCGCGCGCAGGGACCGCGACGAGGCGCGAGCCCTCGTCGAGGCCCTCGGCCACCTGCACGGCAGGGGCGTCGCCGTCGGCTGGGACGCCTACTTCGCCGACGCCTGCCCCCGGCGCGTCGACCTGCCCACCTACGCCTTCCAGCGCAAGCGCTTCTGGTTCATGCGGGGAGGCGCCGCGCCCGAGCAGGCGGCCGACGCCGTCGACCCCGAGTTCTGGTCGGCCGTGGAGCGCGAGGACGTGGCCGCGCTCGCCGCGACGCTGAACATCGAGGACGGCTCGCCGCTCGCCGCCGTGCTGCCCGCGCTGTCGTCCTGGCGCCGGAGCAGGCGCGAGCAGGACGTGCTGGACTCGTGGCGCTACCACGTGACGTGGGAACCCGTCACCCTGCCGGACGCCAGGCCGTCCGCGCTGTCCGGCACCTGGCTGATCGCGGTCCCGGCGGCGCGCGCCGCCGACGCCTCGGTGCTCGCCGTCGCCGAGGCCCTCGAACGGCACGGGGCCAGGCCCGAGGTGGTCGGGCTGGGCGACGGTTCCGGCGGCGAGGCGCTGCCGTACGGCGACGATGCCCCCGTCGGCGTCCTCACCCTGTACTGCGACCTGCCCCGGACCCTCTCGCTGATCCAGGCCACGGATGGCCTGAACGTGCCGCTGTGGATCGGCACCGACGGCGGCGAGAGCGTGAGCCGCGTCGACTTCGTCCGCGACCCCGGGCAGGGCGCGGTGGCCGGGCTGGGCCGCGTCCTCGCCCTGGAGCACCCCGACCGGCCGGGCGGCACCGTCGACCTGCCGGAGACCCTCGACACGCGCGTCCTCAACCGCCTGGTGAGCGTGCTCGCCGGAGCCGGGGAGGAGGACCAGCTCGCCGTCCGCGCCTCCGGGACCTTCGCCAGGAGGCTGACCAGGGCGCCCAGGCGGCGGCCGGTCCCGGCCGAGCGCTGGCGGGCGCGCGGCACCGCCCTGATCACCGGCGGCACCGGCGGCCTGGGCGCGCACGTGGCGCGCGGGCTCGCCCGCGGCGGGGTCGAGCACCTGCTCCTCACCAGCAGGCGCGGCCCGGACGCCCCCGGCGTCACGGAACTCGTCGCCGAACTGGAGGAACTGGGCGCGCGGGTCACGGTCGCCAAGTGCGACGTGGCCGACCGCGCCGCGCTCGCCGCGCTGGTCGCCGAGGTCGAGGCGGGCGGCGACACCATCCGGTCGGTCTTCCACACCGCCGGGGTCCCGCACATCCAGCCGCTGCTCGACCTTCGCCCGGACGAGCTGGCCGAGGCCACCCGGGCCAAGATCACCGGCGCCGTCCATCTGGACGAGCTCTTCGCCGGACCGCTCGACGCCTTCGTGCTGTTCTCCTCCGGCGCCGGTGTCTGGGGCGGCTCCCACAACGGCGCCTACGCCGCGGGCAACGCGTTCCTCGACGCGCTCGCCACGCACCGCCGCTCCCGGGGCCTTCCCGGGACGGCGATCGCCTGGGGCTTCTGGGACGCGGCCGGTGGCGGGATGACCACGCTGCTCGGCGAGGACGACGCCCGCAGGAGCGGCGTCCGCTACATGGACCCGCTCACGGCCGTCGAGGGACTCTGGCAGGCGCTGGACGACGACGAGACCACCCTGGTGATCGCGGACATCGACTGGCCGCGTTTCGCCCCGCTCTTCACCATCGCCCGCCGCCGCCCGCTGCTGGAGGGCGTCCCCGAGGCCGTCGCGGTGCTCGAAACCGGCGGCGCGACCGGCGGCGAGGGTGCCGGAGAGGTGTCCGAGCTGGGCGCCCAGCTGGTCCGGCTCAGCCCGCAGGACCAGACCCGCCTCCTGGTGGCCCAGGTCCGCAAGGAGGTGGCCGGGGTGCTCGGCTACGCGGACCCGTCGGAGGTCGGCGTCGACCGGGCCTTCCGCGACCTCGGCTTCGACTCCGTCACGGCCGTCGAGCTGCGCGGCAGGCTCAACCTCGCCCTCGGCATCCGCCTGCCGGCCACCGTGGTCTTCGACTACCCGAACGTGAAGGCGCTCGCGGAGCTGGCCAGGACCGAGATCCTGGGCGTGCGGGGGGACGTCGTGACCGCCGGTGCGGTTCGCGGCGACGTGTCCGACGACCCGATCGTGATCGTCGGGATGAGCTGCCGCACCCCGGGCGGGGTGAACGGCCCCGACGACCTCTGGCGGCTCGTCGCCGAGGGCGGGGACGCCATCTCCCGGCTGCCCGGCAACCGGGGCTGGGACGTCGACGGGATCTACGACCCGAGCCCGGAGGCGGTCTTCGCCTCGTACACACAAGACGGCGGTTTCGTGCTCGGCGCGGGCGAGTTCGACCCCGAGTTCTTCGGGATCAGCCCGCGCGAGGCCCTCGCGATGGACCCGCAGCAGCGGCTGCTGCTCGAAGCCTCCTGGGAGGCGATCGAGCACGGCCGCATCGACCCCGGCTCGCTGCGCGGCAGCCGGACCGGCGTGTTCGTGGGCGCGGCCTACGAGGAGTACGGCCGCCACTCCGACCAGGTCCCGCTGGAGTCCATCGGGCACCTGGTCACCGGCACGCTGAGCAGCATCGCCTCCGGCCGCGTCGCGTACGCGATGGGGTTCGAGGGGCCCGCGGTCACGGTCGACACGGCGTGCTCGTCGTCGCTGGTGGCGCTGCACCTGGCGGTGCAGGCGCTGCGCAACGGCGACTGCGACCTCGCCCTGGCGGGCGGTGTCACGGTGATGTGCACCCCGCTCGGCTTCATCGGCTTCAGCCTGCAGGGCGCGCTCGCCAGGGACGGCCGGTGCAAGGCCTTCGCCGGCGCGGCGGACGGCTTCGGCCTGTCGGAGGGCGTCGGCATGCTCCTGGTCGAGCGGCTGTCGGACGCGCGCCGCAACGGCCACCCGGTCCTCGCGGTGGTGCGGGGGTCGGCGATCAACCAGGACGGCGCGAGCAACGGCCTCACCGCGCCGAACGGCCCCTCGCAGCAGCGGGTGATCCGCCAGGCGCTGGCGAACGCGGGCCTGTCGCCCGCGGACGTGGACGCGGTCGAGGCGCACGGCACGGGCACCACCCTCGGCGACCCGATCGAGGCGCAGGCGCTGCTCGCCACGTACGGCCAGGACCGGCCCGAGGACCGGCCGCTGTGGCTCGGCTCGGTGAAGTCGAACATCGGCCACACCCAGTCGGCGGCCGGGGTGGCCGGGGTCATCAAGATGGTGATGGCGATGCGGCACGGCGTGCTGCCGAAGACGCTGCACGTGGACGAGCCGAGCCCGCACGTGGACTGGTCGTCCGGCGGCGTGGAGCTGCTGACCGAGGCCGTCACCTGGCCGGACAGCGGGCGCGAGCGCCGCGCCGCCGTCTCGTCGTTCGGCATCAGCGGCACGAACGCGCACGTGGTGCTGGAGGAGGCCCCCGCCCACGACGCCCGGGAGGACGAGGCGGCGGAACTTCCGGCGCTGCCCGCGGTGCCGTGGGTGCTGTCGGGGCGGACCGCCCAGGCCCTGCGCGACCAGGCGGGACGGCTGGCGCGGGCGCTCGCCGGATCCGGGGCGCGCCCGGAGGACGTGGCCCACTCGCTCGCCGTCTCCAGGTCCGCGTTCGACCACCGCGCGGTGGTCGTGGGCACGGACCACGACGAGCTGCTCGCCGGGCTGCGCGGGCTCGCGGACGGCGCCGCCGTCAGCGGGGTGATCGAGGGCACGCCCGGCTCCGGCGGCAAGACGGTGTTCGTCTTCCCCGGTCAGGGGTCGCAGTGGCTCGGCATGGGTGTCGAGCTGCTGGACTCCTCGGCGGTGTTCGCGGCGCGGATGGCGGAGTGCGAGGTGGCGCTCTCGGAGTTCGTGGACTGGTCGCTGACCGGGGTGCTGCGGGCCGAGGAGGGCCAGCCGGGCTTCGACCGGGTGGACGTGGTCCAGCCGGTGCTGTGGGCGATGATGGTCTCGCTCGCCCAGCTGTGGCAGTCGCTCGGCGTCACACCGGCGGCGGTGGTGGGTCACTCCCAGGGTGAGATCGCCGCCGCGGTGGTGGCGGGCGCGCTGTCCCTGGAGGACGGCGCCCGGGTGGTGGCGCTGCGCAGCCGGGCGATCGTGGCACTGGCCGGCCGGGGCGGGATGGTCTCCGTCGCGCTGCCGTCGGCCGAGGTGGCCGGGCGGCTGGGCCGCTGGGACGGCCGGGTGTCGATCGCCGCGATCAACGGCCCGGCCGCCACGGTCGTCTCCGGTGACGTGGACGCGCTGGAGGAGCTGCTCGCCGACTGCGAGGCGGCCGGGGTGCGGGCCAAGCGGATCGAGGTCGACTACGCCTCGCACTCCGCGCACGTCACCGCGATCGAGGACGAGCTCGCCACGCTGCTGGCGCCGGTCGCGTCGCGTACCGGCCACACCCCGTTCTTCTCCACCGTGACCGCCGGCTGGATCGACGGCGCCGAGCTCGACGCCGGGTACTGGTACACCAACCTGCGCCGTCCGGTCCAGCTGGAGCCGTCGGTGCGCGCGCTGATGGAGCAGGGTCACGGCGTCTTCGTGGAGTGCAGCGCCCACCCCGTGCTGACCATGGCCGTCCAGGAGACCGCGGACGCGGCCGACCACGACGTCACGGCCATCGGCACCCTGCGGCGCGAAGAGGGCGGCCAGCGCCGGATGTGGTCCAGCGCGGCCGAGCTGTGGGCGCGCGGCGGCGACGTCGACTGGGAGCGGGCCGTCGCCCCCGCCCGGCCCAGCGTCGTCGACCTGCCCACCTACGCCTTCCAGCACCAGCACTACTGGCTGGAGGAGCGCACCTCCCAGCCCGGCGACGTCGGCGCCGCGGGCCTGGGCGCGGCCGGGCACCCCCTGCTCGGCGCGGCCGTGTCGCTCGCCGGAGCGGAGGGAGTCCTGCTCACCGGCAGGCTCTCGCTGAGGACACACCCGTGGCTCGCCGACCACGCGGTCAACGGGCAGGCGATCCTGCCGGGAACCTCCTTCGTCGAGCTCGCGCTGCGCGCCGGTGACGAGGTCGGCTGCGACCTCGTCGACGAGCTCACCATCCAGGCGCCGCTCACCCTGCCGGAGCGGGGCGCGGTCCAGTTGCAGCTCTCCGTCGGCGCGCCCGACGACGAGGGACGGCGCACGCTCGCCGTCCACGCGCGGCCCGACCGGGGGCTGTCCGACGACCCGTGGACCTGCCACGCCGTCGGCGTCCTCGCGACCGGCGCCGCCCGGCGGCCGGTCCAGGACACCGCGACCTGGCCGCCCGAGGGCGCCGAGGCCGTCGACGTGTCCGGCATGTACGGCTGGCTGGCCGAGGCAGGTCTCGGCTACGGCCCGACCTTCCAGGGACTGCACGCCGTCTGGCGGCGCGGCGAGGAGGTCTTCGCCGAGGTCGCCCTGCCGGAGGGCACGGACACCGGCGGGTTCGGCCTGCACCCCGCGCTCCTCGACGCGGCGCTGCACTCCGTCGCGCTGCACCCGACCGGCGCGCAGGCCGGGCCGCAGATGCCGTTCGCCTGGACCGGCGTGCGGCTGCACGCCACCGGGGCCACCTCGATCCGGGCCCGGCTGTCGATCCCGGAGGCCGGGCGCGTGGCGCTCACCGTCACCGACCAGGCGGGCGCCCCGGTCGCCGACGTGGCGGCCCTGCTGCTGCGCCCGCTGCCCGCCGCGAGCACCGCCCCGGCCGCCGGTACGGCACGCGACTCGCTCTACGCCCTCGACTGGGCGCCCGTCCCGGCCGGAGAGGCACCGGCCGGGCAGCGGTGGGCCGCCGTCGGCGACGCGACCGGCCTGTCCAGGGCCGGGATCGACGCCGCGCGATACGACAGCCTGGCCGCGCTCCTCGCGACGGAACAGGTGCCCGACCTGGTGTGCGTGTCGCTGGACGGCGGACCGGCGGGCCCGCTCGCCGGGGTCGTCGCCGACCGCACCCGCGAGGTGCTCGACCTGCTGCGGACCTGGCTGGCCGAGGAGCGCTTCCCGTCCTCGCGGCTCGTCCTCGTCACCCACGGCGCGGTCGCCGCGACCGGCCACGACGAGGTCGCGGACCTGCGCAACGCCGCAGTCTGGGGACTGGCCAGGTCGGCGCAGTCGGAGAACCCGGACCGGCTGATCCTGCTCGACCTGGACGGGCACCCGGACTCCTACCGGGCGCTGCCCGCCGTACTGGCCGGTGGGGAGATCCAGCTCGCGCTCCGCGAGGGGACGGCGTACACGCCCAGGCTGGCCCGCGCCGGATCCGGGCGCGGCGACGCGCTGGTCCCGCCCGCCGGGACCGCGAACTGGCGGCTGGACGTGACCGGCCGGGGCACGGTCGACAACCTGGCGCTGCTGCCCTCGGACAACCCGCCCCTGGCCCCCGGCCAGGTGAGGATCGCCACCCGGGCGATGGGGCTGAACTTCCGCGACGTGCTGATAGCCCTGGACATGTACCCCGGCGACGCCCCCATGGGCGGCGAGGGCGCGGGCGTCGTCACCGAGGTCGCCGACGACGTCACCACGCTCGCGGTCGGCGACCGGGTGATGGGCATCGTCGACGGCTTCGCCCGGCTCGCCGTCACCGACCACCGGCTGCTCGCCCGGATCCCCGACGGGTGGACGTTCGCCGAGGCGGCGTCCGTGCCGATCGCCTTCGTCACCGCCTACCACGCGCTCGTGGACCTGGCCGATCTCCGCGCCGGAGAGTCGCTGCTGGTGCACGCCGCCGCCGGCGGCGTCGGGACGGCCGCCGTGCAGCTCGCCCACCACCTGGGGGCCGAGGTCTACGGCACCGCGAGCGAGGGCAAGTGGGACGCGGTGCACGCGCTGGGCGTGCCCCGCGAGCGGATCGCCTCCTCGCGGACGCTGGAGTTCGCGCGGACCTTCGGCGCCGGGGTGGACGTGGTCCTCAACTCCCTCGCCGGGGAGTTCGTCGACGCCTCGCTCGGGCTGCTGCGGCCCGGCGGGCGGTTCGTCGAGATGGGCAAGACGGACGTGCGGGACCCGGCCGCGATGCTCCCCGCCCGCTACCAGGACTTCGACCTCACCCGGCTCGACACCGCGCGCACCGGCGAGATCCTCGCCACGGTCGTCGCGCTGTTCGCGGAGGACGCGCTCCGGCTGCCGCCGATCCGCGACTGGGACGTCCGCCGGGCCGGCGACGCGTTCCGGCACGTCGCCCAGGCCCGCCACATCGGCAAGGTCGTGCTGACCACGCCCGCCGAGCTCGACGGCGAGGGCACCGTGCTCGTCGTCGGCGGCACCGGCGCGCTCGGCGCGCTCGCGGCGAGGCGGCTGGTCACCGGGCACGGCGTGCGGCACCTGGTCCTGGCCGGACGCCGTGGCCCCGAGGCCGACGGCGCCGCCGCGCTGGAGGAGGAGCTGACCGGGCTGGGCGCCACCGTGCGGATCGTCGCGTGCGACGCGGCCGACCGGGACGCCCTGGCGGCGCTGCTCGCGGACATCCCGGCCGAGCACCCGCTGACCGGCGTGTTCAGCACGGCGGGCGTGCTGGACGACGGGATGATCTCCTCGCTCACCCCGGAACGCGTCGAGGCCGTGCTGCGGCCGAAGGTCAACGCGGCCGTCAACCTGCACGAGCTCACCGCCGGGCTCGACCTGGCGCGGTTCGTGCTGTACTCGGGCGCGGCCGGTGTGTTCGGCAGCCCCGGCCAGGGCAACTACGCGGCGGCCAACGCCTTCCTGGACGCGCTCGCCCAGCACCGCCGGGCACGCGGGCAGGCGGCGACGTCGCTGGCCTGGGGCCTGTGGTCGCCGCGAAGCGGCAGCGGGATGACCGGCCACCTGGACGAGGCCGACATCGGCCGGCTGAACAGGTCCGGGATGGGCGCGCTCGACCTGGACCAGGGCCTCGACCTGTTCGACCTGGCCCTGGGCGCGGACCAGGCGGCACTCGTACCCATGCGGCTCGACCTCGCCACGCTGCGCGCGGGCGCGGCGGCCGGCTTCGGGCACCCGCTGCTGCGCGGCCTGGTGCGGACCACGGCCCGCCGCGTCGTGACGGCCGAGTCGCAGGAGACCGAGTCACTCACCGACCGGCTGGCGGCCCTCCCCGAGGCCGACCGGACGCCGATGCTGCTGGACCTGGTACGGAGCCACGTGGCCGCGGTGCTCGGCTTCGCCGGGTCCGAGACCGTGGAGCCCGGCCGGGCGTTCAAGGAGATCGGCTTCGACTCGCTGACCGCGGTGGAACTGCGCAACCGCCTCAGGACCGCCACCGGGCTGCGGCTCCCCGCCTCCCTGGTCTTCGACTATCCCAACCCCGCCGCGCTGGCCGGGCACCTGCTGGAGGAGATCGCGCCACCGGCGCACAGCGCGGACCGGCAGATCCTGGCCGAGCTCGACCGCATCGAGGCCAGGCTGGCCGTCGTCGCGGCCGGGTGCGAGACCTCCGAGGACATCACGGCCCGGCTGGAGCAGCTGCTCTTCTCCTGGAAGGAGAGGCGCCCGGACTCCGGACCGGCCGAGGAGGACGTGGCCGGCCGGCTGGCCGACGCGACGGCGGACGAGATTCTCAACTTCATCGACAACGAGCTCGGCATCTCCTGAGCAGGCGTAGTAGCGAGAGAGGAAGGCAGATGGCGACAGAAGCACAGCTCGTCGAGTACCTGAAGCGAGTGACGACCGAGCTTCACGACAGCAAGAAGCGCCTGCACGCGGCCGAGGAGAAGGACCACGAGCCCATCGCCATCGTCGGCATCGGATGCCGCTACCCGGGAGAGGTCGAGAGCCCGGAGGACCTGTGGCGGGTCGTGGCCGACAGGACCGACGCCATCTCGAACTTCCCCGAGGGACGCGGCTGGGACCTGGAGACGCTCTACAACCCCGACCCCGACGCGTTCGGCACCTCGTACGTCGCCGAGGGCGGGTTCGTGCACGACATCACCGAGTTCGACCCGGGCTTCTTCGGGATCAGCCCGCGCGAGGCCGTCGCGATGGACCCGCAGCAGCGGCTGCTGCTGGAGACCTCGTGGGAGGCGATCGAGCGGGCCGGCATCGACCCGGCCACCCTGCACGGCAGCAGGACCGGCGTGTTCGTGGGCGCGAACAGCCCCGAGTTCCTCACGATGATGACGCAGGCGCCGCCGGAGCTGCAGGGCTACATGATGACCGGCGTCGCCACCAGCGTGGTGTCCGGCCGCATCTCCTACACCCTGGGGCTGGAGGGCCCGGCCGTCACCATCGACACCGCCTGCTCGTCGTCCCTGGTCGCGCTCCACCTCGCGGTGCGCGCGCTGCGCAACGGCGACTGCACGATGGCGCTGGCCGGAGCGGTGACCGTGCTCGCGACCCCCGGCACGTTCGTCGGCTTCAGCCGGGTGCGCGCGCTGGCGAAGGACGGGCGCTCCAAGGCGTTCTCCAACGCCGCCGACGGCATGGCGCTCGCCGAGGGCGCCGGTGTGCTCCTGGTCGAGCGGCTGTCGGACGCGCGCCGCAACGGCCACCCGGTCCTCGCGGTGATCCGCGGATCGGCGATCAACCAGGACGGCGCGAGCAACGGCCTCACCGCGCCGAACGGCCCCTCGCAGCAGCGGGTGATCCGCCAAGCGCTCGCCGACGCCAGGCTCGCGCCCGTGCAGGTCGACGTCGTCGAGGCGCACGGCACGGGCACCGCGCTCGGCGACCCGATCGAGGCCCAGGCCATCCTGGCCACGTACGGCCAGGACCGTCCCGAGGACCGGCCGCTGTGGCTCGGCTCGGTGAAGTCGAACATCGGTCACGCCCAGGCCGCCGCCGGTGCCGCCGGGGTCATCAAGATGGTGATGGCCCTGCGCAACGGCGTCATGCCCGCCACCCTGCACGCCGAGGAGCCCTCCGAGCAGATCGACTGGACGGCGGGCGACGTGGAGCTCCTGACGGAGGCCCGTCCCTGGCCGGCCGGAGCGGAACCGCGCAGGGCGGGCGTGTCCTCGTTCGGCATGAGCGGCACCAACGCGCACGTGATCATCGAGGAGGCCCCCGCCCAGGAGACCGCCGAGGCGCCCGCAGAGCTGCCGGTGCTGCCGGTGCTGCCGGAGACGCCGGTGGCGCCGTGGGTGCTGTCGGCGAAGACGGGCGACGCGCTCCGGGCGCAGGCCGGGCGGCTCGCGTCGTGGACGGCCGGGCGCGCCGGGCTGGGCGTGGCCGACGTGGCGCACTCGCTCGCGGTGTCGCGGACGGCCTTCGAGCGCCGCGCGGTGGTGGTGGGGGACCGGGCCGAGCTGACGGCGACCCTGGAGCGGTTCGCCTCCGGCACGGTGTCGGGCGCCGTCGAGGGAGCGGCGGGGACCACGGGCAAGACGGTGTTCGTCTTCCCGGGTCAGGGGTCGCAGTGGCTGGGGATGGGGGTTGAGCTGCTGGAGACCTCGGCGGTGTTCGCGGGGCGGATGGCGGAGTGTGAGGTGGCGCTGTCGGGGTTCGTGGACTGGTCGTTGACCGGGGTGTTGCGGGCCGAGGAGGGTCAGCCGGGGTTTGACCGGGTGGATGTGGTGCAGCCGGTGTTGTGGGCGGTGATGGTCTCGCTCGCCGAGGTGTGGCGTTCGCTGGGGGTGGAGCCGGCGGCGGTGGTGGGTCACTCCCAGGGGGAGATCGCGGCCGCGGTGGTGGCGGGTGCGTTGTCGTTGGAGGACGGTGCGCGGGTGGTGGCGTTGCGCAGCCGGGCGATCGTGGCGCTGGCGGGTCGGGGCGGGATGGTGTCGGTCCCGCTGCCGTCGGCGGAGGTTGCCGGGCGGCTGGCGGGTCTGGAGGGCCGGGTGTCGATCGCCGCGATCAACGGCCCTGCCTCGACGGTGGTGTCGGGTGACGTGGACGCGCTGGACGGGCTGCTCGCCGAGTACGAGCTGGCCGGGGTGCGGGCCAAGCGGATCGAGGTGGACTACGCCTCGCACTCCGCGTACGTCACCGCGATCCAGGACGAGCTGGCGAGGCTGCTGGCCCCGGTGACCCCCAGGAGCGGTGAGGTCCCGTGGTATTCGACGGTGCGGGGGTGCTGGCTGGAGGGTGTGGAGGCCGGTGGCGCGTACTGGTACGAGAATCTGCGCGAGACGGTGGGGTTCGGTCCGGCGGTGGAGGCGCTGGCGGGTGAGGGGTTCCGGTTCTTCGTGGAGTGCAGTGCGCATCCGGTGTTGCGGATCGGGGTGCTGGAGAGTGTGGAGGCCGCCGGGGTCGCGGATGCCTGTGTGGTGGTGGGCACGTTGCGGCGTGACGACGGTGGGTTGCGCCGGTTGTGGACGAGCGCGGCCGAGGTGTGGGTACGCGGCGGCGACGTGGACTGGGAGCGAGCCGTCGCCCCGGCCGGTCCCCGCCGGGTGGATCTGCCCACCTACGCCTTCCAGCACCAGCACTACTGGCCCGGCAGCGTCCAGACCAGCGGCGACCTCGCGCAGCTCGGCCTCGGGACCACCGGGCACCCGCTGCTCGCCGCCGCCGTGTCGCTCGCCGACGCGGAGGGCGTCCTGCTCACCGGCAGGCTCTCGCTGAAGACGCACCCCTGGCTCGCCGACCACGCGGTCAACGGGCAGGTGCTCCTGCCGGGAACCGCCTTCGTGGAGCTGGCCGTACGGGCGGGCGACGAGGTCGGCTGCGACCTGCTGGAGGAGCTGACGCTGCAGGCGCCGCTCGTCCTGCCCGCCACCGGCGGCGTGCACGTGCAGATCGCCGTCGGCGCGCCCGACCAGGACGGCAGGCGCCCGCTGACCATCCACTCCCGCGCCGACGAGGAACCGTGGACCAGGCACGCGAGCGGCTTCCTCGCCAAGGACACCGCCGCGGCCACCTTCGCCGAGCCCTCCTGGCCGCCGCCGGGCGCGACGGCGCTGCAGGCGGGCGACGTGTACGAGCTGATGGCCGGGATCGGCGTCGACTACGGCCCGGCCTTCCGAGGCCTGACCGCGGTGTGGCGCAGGGACCGGGAGATCTTCGCCGAGGTCGCGCTGCCGGAGGGCACCGGGGCCGGCGAGTTCTGCCTGCACCCCGCCCTCCTCGACGCGGCGATCCAGCCGCTCGCCGTGGGCGGCTTCTTCGACGCTGAGACCTCCGGGACCTCCGGGACCTCCGGGGCGTCCGGCGGCCCGATGCTGCCGTTCGCCTGGACCAACGTGCGGCTCGCGGCCACCGGCGCCGCCGCCCTGCGCGTGCGGCTCTCGCCCGCCGGGACGAACGGCGTCCGCGTCGAGGTCGCCGACACCGCGGGCACGCCCGTCGCCTGCGTGGACTCCCTGGTCGTACGGGCGCTCGCCGCCGGGGACCTCAAGACGGGCACCGACCCGCTGCGCGACGCGCTCTTCGCCCTCGACTGGGTCGCGGCACAGCCCGTGGCGGCTGTCGAGCCCGGCGAGCCCGGCGGGGCGCACTACGTCATCGCCGGTGGCGACGGCTCGCGGCTCGGCACCGTCCTGGAGGCGGCCGGAGCCAGGGTCGGCGCGCCGGACCCGGACGGGCCGGTGCCGAGGCTGGCGTTCCTGCCCTGTAGCCCGGTCGGCGACGTCGACCCGGCGGACGGGGCGCGGGCGGCGACCACCGAGGTGCTCGCGGTCGCGCAGTCCTGGCTCGACCAGGACAGGTACGCCGACGTTCCCCTGGTCGTCGTCACCGAGGGAGTGGTGGCGGGCGACAACCTGCCCGGCGCCGCCGTGTGGGGGCTGATCCGCTCGGCGCAGTCGGAGAACCCCGGCCGCTTCGTCCTGCTGGACGTCGACGGCACGGACGCGTCGTGGCGGGCCGTACTGGCCGCCGCCACCTCGGGAGAGCCCCAGGCCGCCCTGGTCGAGGGCGAGGTCCTCGTCCCGAGGCTCGCCCGCCACTCGATCACCGAGCCTGGTGCCGGATCCGACGCGATCGAGACCGGCCCCAAGACCGGCGTCGAGACCGGAGCAGAGCCCAGCACCGGGACCGGCACCGGCTGGGAGGCCGGCGGGACCGTGCTGATCACCGGGGGCACCGGCACCCTGGGCGGCCTCGTCGCCCGCCACCTGGTGACCGCGCACGGCGTGCGGCGGCTGCTGCTGACCAGCCGTCGCGGCCCCGGCGCGGAGGGCGCGGACCGGCTCGTGGCCGAGCTCGCCGAACTCGGCGCCGATGTGACCGTCGCCGCCTGCGACGCCGCCGACCGCCAGGCCCTCGCCGCCGTGCTGGCCACCGTCCCCGCCGAGCGCCCGCTCACCGGGGTGGTCCACACGGCGGGCACGCTCGACGACGGCGTGCTCGCCACCCTGACGCCCGAGCGGATCGACGCCGTGCTGCGCCCCAAGGCCGACGCCGTGCTGAACCTGCACGAGCTCACCAAGGACCTGCCGATCTCCGCGTTCGTGCTGTTCTCCTCGGCCGCGGGCGTCTTCGGCGGCCCCGGCCAGGGCAACTACGCGGCGGCCAACGCGTTCGTCGACGCCCTCGCCGTACGGCGGCGCAGGCTCGGCCTGCCCGCACTCTCCCTGGCCTGGGGCCTGTGGGAGCAGGACAGCGGGCTGACCGGCACTCTCGGCGACGCCGACCGGGCCAGGCTGGCCCGTACCGGAGTCGTCCCGCTGACCACCGAGGACGGCCTCGCCCTGCTCGACACGGCCTGCGCCGCCGACCGGGCGGCGCTCGTCCCCATCCGGCTGGAGCTGCGCAACCTGCGGATGGCGGCGCAGTTCGGCGCGCTGCCCGCGATCCTGCGGGGGCTGGTCCCCGTCTCCAAGCGGCGGGTGGTCGGCTCCGACCCGGCCGCCGCGTCGCAGCTGCGCGAGCGCCTGGCCCGCCTGCCGGAGAGCGAGCACCACAAGGTCGTGATGGACCTGGTGCTCGACCAGGTGGCGACCGTGCTCGGCTATCCCGACCCGGGCGCCGTGGAGCAGGACCGGCCCCTCAACGAGGCCGGTTTCGACTCGCTGACGGCGGTGGAGTTCCGGAACCGGATGAACGCGGCCACCGGGCTGCGGCTGCCCGCCACACTGATCTTCGACTATCCGACGCCCGTCGCCCTCGTCCAGTATCTGTGCGGCAGGCTCCTCGACGGCCCCAAGGCGGCGGTGTCCGCTCACGGCGCGATCAGCGCGGAGGAGCCGATCGCCATCGTCGGCATGAGCTGCCGGCTGCCCGGCGGCGTCACCGGCCCGGACGACCTGTGGAACCTGGTGGCCGGGGAGGGCGACGCGATGTCGATGTTCCCCCCCGACCGAAACTGGAACCTGGACGAGCTCTACCACCCCGACCCCGAGCACCCCGGCACCACCTACGCGCGGGAGGCCGGGTTCGTCTACGACGCCACCGCGTTCGACCCGTCGTTCTTCAGCATCTCCCCGAGGGAGGCCGTCGCGATGGATCCCCAGCAGCGGCTGCTGCTGGAGGGCTCGTGGGAGGCGCTGGAGCACGCGGGCATCGACCCGGCCGCCGTGCGCGGCAGCAGCACGGGCGTGTTCGTCGGGCTGATGTACCACGACTACGGGGTGCACCTGCAGAACGTGCCGAGCGACCTGGACGGCTTCGTCGGCACCGGCGTCTCGGCCGGGGTCGCCTCGGGCCGGGTGTCCTACGCGTTCGGCTTCGAGGGCCCGTCGGTCACCCTGGACACGGCGTGCTCCTCCTCGCTGGTCGCGCTGCACATGGCGATGCAGGCGCTGCGCAGGGGCGAGTGCTCGCTCGCGCTCGCCGGCGGCGTCACCGTGCTCTCCACCCCCGCGGTCTTCGTCGACTTCAGCCGCCAGCGCGGCCTCGCCGCCGACGGCCGCTGCAAGTCCTTCGCCGACGCGGCGGACGGCACCGGCTGGGGCGAGGGCGTGGGCATGCTCCTGGTGGAGCGGCTGTCGGACGCCCGCCGCAACGGCCACCAGGTCCTCGCGGTGGTACGCGGCAGCGCGATCAACCAGGACGGCGCCAGCTACGGGCTCACCGCTCCCAACGGCCCCTCACAGCAGCGCCTGATCGAGCAGGCCCTGGCCGACGCCCGGCTGACCAACGCCGACGTCGACGCCGTCGAGGGACACGGCACCGGCACCACCCTCGGCGACCCGATCGAGGCGCAGGCCATCGTGGCCACGTACGGCCAGGACCGTCCCGAGGACCGGCCGCTCTGGCTCGGCTCGATCAAGTCGAACATCGGCCACACCCAGGCCGCCGCCGGGGTCGCGGGCATCATCAAGATGGTGATGGCGATGCGGCACGGCGTGCTGCCCCGGACCCTGCACGTGGACGAGCCGACCACGCACGTGGACTGGTCGGCGGGCGCGGTGCGCCTGCTCACCGAGGCCACGCCGTGGCCCGAGACCGCGCGGCCGCGCCGCGCGGGCGTCTCGTCCTTCGGGATCAGCGGCACCAACGCCCACGTCATCCTGGAGCAGGCGCCGGAGGAGCCCGCGGAGACGCGGGACGCGCCCGAGCGCCCGCTGATCCCGTGGGTGCTGTCGGCCAAGACGCAGGACGCGCTGAGGGCCCAGGCGCGCAGGCTGCGCGGCCACCTGGAGTCGTGGACGGGGCACTCGGCGGCCGACGTGGCCCGGTCCCTGGCCACGACGCGCTCGGCGTTCAAGCGCCGGATGGTCGTGCTCGGCGCCACCCGCGACGAGCTCACCGCCGGGCTGGACGCCGCGCTGGCGCAGCGGCCGGCGGACAACGTGATCACCGGTTCGGCCGCCAGGGGCAGGCTCGCGTACCTGTTCACCGGCCAGGGCAGCCAGCGGCAGGGGATGGGTGAGGAGCTGTACGCGGCCTACCCGGAGTACGCGGCGGCGTTCGACGCGGTGTGCGCCCGGTTCGACCGCCACCTCGACCGGCCGCTGCGCGACGTCATCACCGGCGACCCCGCGCTCCTCCAGCAGACCCGCTACACCCAGGCCGCCCTGTTCGCCGTCGAGGTGGCCCTGTTCCGCTGCCTGGAGGCGTGGGGGGTGCGCCCGGACTTCCTCGCCGGCCACTCCGTCGGCGAGCTCGTCGCCGCGCACGTCGCGGGCGTGCTGTCGCTGGACGACGCGGTCACGCTCGTCGCCGCGCGCGGCGGCCTGATGCAGGCGCTGCCGCCCGGCGGGGCGATGGTCTCGGTGCGCGCGGCGGAGGCCGACGTGCTGCCGCTGCTGGCCGGGTACGAGGACCGGGCGGGAATCGCCTCGGTCAACGGACCGGCCTCCGTGGTCCTGTCCGGCACCGAGGAGAGCGTGCTGGAGCTGGCGGAGCTGCTGGCCGGGCGCGGGCACAAGACCAAGCGGCTCGCCGTCAGCCACGCCTTCCACTCGCCGCTGATGGAACCGGCGCTGGAGGACTTCCTGGACGTCGCGAGGGGGCTGACCTACCATCCGCCCGCGATCCCCGTCATCTCCAACGTCACCGGCGAGCCCGCCACCACGGAGGAGCTGACCTCGCCGGAGTACTGGGCCAGGCACCTGCGGCAGGCCGTGCGCTTCTGCGACGGTGTCAGGACGCTGCAGGGTCGTGGCGTCACCACCTTCCTGGAGCTCGGCCCCGACGCCGTGCTGTCGGCGATGGTCGGCGACTGCGTACAGGGCTGGAACGGGGTGGCCGTTCCGGCGCTGCGCCGCGACCGGCCGGAGGCGGCCGCGCTGCTCGACGCGCTGGCGCGGGTCTCCGCGCACGGCACCGACGTCGACTGGGGCGCGGTCGTCGGCGCGGGCGCGACCGTGCGGCTGCCCACCTACCCCTTCCAGCGGCAGCGCTACTGGCCCGACCCGCCCCCGGCCTCGACCACGGCGGCCGGGACGGCCGCGCAGCCCGGCCGGGAGCTGTGGGACGCCGTCGCGCGCCAGGACCTGGACGGGCTGCTCGCCACCCTCGGCCTCGGCGCGGGGGCCACGCTGGACGACCTGCTGCCCGCGCTGGCCAGGCTGCACGGCGGCGACGGGGCCACCGGCGCCGAGCACGAGCACCCGCGCTACCAGCTCGGCTGGCAGCCGCTCACCGACCTGCCCGCGCCGGTCCTGTCGGGGACCTGGCCGGTGGTCGCGCCGGACGACGCCACCGGGGCGGGCCGGGCGCTCGCGGCCGGGCTGGCCGCGCACGGCGCCGACACCGTCGTACTCCCCGAGCCGCCCGCCTCCGACGCGGGGGCGGCGGGCATCGTCTACCTGCTGCCGGAGGGCGCGCCCCTTCCCGAGGTCGCGCCCGGCTCGGCGCCGGTATGGGTGCTCACGCGGGGCGCGGTCCGGGTCTCGCCGTCCGACGGGGACGTCGTGCCGGTGACCGTACGGGCATGGGGCGCGCTCAGGACCATGGCCCGTCAGGGGCTGTTGCGCGACGGCGGGATGGTCGACCTCCCGGCCAGGCTGGACGAGCACGTGCTGCGACAGCTGTGCGTGGCGCTCTCCGGCGTGACCGGGGAGGACGAGCTGGCCGTACGGCCCGGCGGGGTGTTCGCGCGCAGGCTGCGACCGGCACCGTGCCGGGGAGCGGCGCTGGGGACGGACTGGCGGCCCAGCGGCACGGTCATGCTGGCCGGGCCGCTCGACGAGACCGCCGCGGAGCTGGGCAGATGGGCCGCGCGCAACGGCGCGGACCAGGTCGTCCTCACCGAGCCCGACGCCAGGCTCGCGGACGAGCCCGGCGTGGTCGTGCGGGCGATCGGCGACGGCCTCTCGGGTCTCCCGGCTCTCTCGGCCCTCCTCGACCTCCCGGTGACCGCCGTCGTCTGCACGACGCCGGAGGCGGCCCGGTTGTTCGACGAGCGGACCCGCCCGGCGGACCTGTCCGCCTTCGTCATGCTGGCACCGGCCGGGGCGGCCTGGGGCGAGGACGGCGCGTCGGCCCACGAGTACTTCAACGCGCTGGCCGCCGGGCGGCGCGAGGCGGGGCTGCCGGTGCTGTCCTGCGCGGCCGGCCTGAGGGAACCGGCCGACGCGGTCGCGGCGATCCGCCACGCGCTGCGCCAGGGGGACACGACGCTCGTCGTCGCCGACCCCGACTGGATCGCGCTGGCCGCCGCGACGCGCTCCCGGCTGCTGGACGCCATCCCCGAGGCGGTACTCCTCCAGGACGAGCCGGAGGACGTGGTCGACGGCGTCGCCGCCTTCCGCCGCCTGCTGGACGACAGCCCGGCCGAGGAGCACCACGGCATCCTGCTCGACGTGGTGCGCCGCCAGGCCGCCGCGATCCTGCGGTTTCCGCTGCCCGGCGCGGTCGAGCCCGACGCGGAGTTCTTCGAACTCGGCTTCTCCTCGATGGCCGCGGTGGAACTGCGCAACCGGCTCGGCGAGCTGACCGGCATCGCGCTGGCCGCCGACGCGGTCTACGACTACCCGACCCCGGCCGAGCTGGCGGAACACCTGCTCGCCGAGGCCACGGCCACACTCCCGGTCGCGGTCTCGACCGCGGGCTGAGACGGAGCTGAGAAGGAAAGGACGCCCCCGTGCTCGAAGGATTCACCCCCTGGCCAGAGGAGTTCGCGGAACGCTACCGGGCGGCGGGCCACTGGACCGACGAGAACCTCGGCGAGTTCCTGCGCCGGCTGGCCCGCTCCCACCCGGGGAAGACCGCCCTCGTGGTGGGCTCGCACCGGTGGACCTACGCCGAGCTGGACTCGCGCGCCGACCGGATGGCGGCCGGGCTGCACGAGCTCGGCATCGGCGCCGGAGACCGCGTCGTCGTGCAGCTGCCCAACGTGCCGGAGCTGGTGACGCTGTTCTTCGCGCTGTTCAGGATCGGCGCCCAGCCGGTCCTGGCGCTGCCCGCGCACCGCAGCAGTGAGATCACCTACTTCTGCGAGTTCACCGAGGCGGTCGCGTACGTCGTCGCGGACACGCATCTCGGGTTCGACTACCGGGAGCTGGCCGCCGAGGTCGTCGCCCGCGTGCCCACCGTCAAACACGTCCTCGTCGCGGGAGACCCGGGCGGCCCGGGTGACCCGGAAGGCTCGTGCGGGTTCGTGGCGCTGGGCGACGTCCGGGGCGGGTCCCTGCCCGATCTGCCCCGCCCCGACCCGGCGGGGGTGGCGCTCTTCCTGCTGTCCGGCGGCACGACCGGGGTCCCCAAGCTCGTGCCGCGCGCCCACCAGGAATGGAGCTACAGCGGGCGCGCGGTCGCCGAGGCCTGCGGCTACGACGAGGACACCGTTCACCTGGTGAGCCTGCCGCTGAGCCACAACTGGCCGCTCACCCACGGGCTGCTGGCCACCTTCCACGCGGGCGGGACCCTCGTGCTGGCACCGGGCCCCAGCCCGGACGAGTCCTTCCCGCTCGTCGAGCGCGAGCGGGTGACCGAGACCGGCCTCATCCCCGGCGCGGCCCTGCTCTGGATGGAGGCCGCCGAGTGGGGCGAGCACGACATCTCCAGCCTGCGCCGCGTGACCATCGGCGGCACGAAGCTGCAGCCCGAGCTGGCCCGCCGGGTGGAGCCCGCCCTCGGCTGCCGCCTCCAGCAGGCCTTCGGCATGGCGGAGGGCCTGTGCGGCTTCCACCGGCCGGACGACCCGGCGGACGTGGTCCTGATCAGCCAGGGGCTGCCCGTCTCCCCGGACGACGAGGTGCGGGTGGTGGACGAGGACGACGAAGACGTCGCCCCCGGCGAGGTGGGCCAGCTGCTGGCCCGCGGGCCGTACACCACCCGCGGCTACTACCGGGCGCCCGAGCACAACGCGCGGTCGTTCACCGCGGACGGGTTCTACCGGAGCGGCGACCTGGTGCGGCTGCTGCCGACCGGGCACGTGATCTTCGAGGGCAGGGTGAAGGACCAGATCAACCGGGGCGGCGACAAGATCGCGGCGGAG
Organism: Streptosporangium heterodermiicola; assembly: GCF_051390675.1. NCBI lineage: Bacteria > Bacillati > Actinomycetota > Actinomycetes > Streptosporangiales > Streptosporangiaceae > Streptosporangium > Streptosporangium heterodermiicola. Next base: position 13,289 of record NZ_JBPJSR010000040.1, on the reverse strand, counting down.
GAGGTGGAGAACCACCTCCTCGCTCATCCGAACGTCCGCGAGGCCGCCTTCGTGGGCCTGCCCGACGAGATCCTCGGCGAGCGGAGCTGCGCCTGCGTCGTCCCCCGGGGCACGCCCCCGACGCTGGCGGAGCTCACCGCGTTCCTGCGCGGGCGCGGCGTCGCGGCCTTCAAGTTCCCCGACCGCCTGGAGATCGTCGAGGCGCTCCCCGTCACGCCGCTCGGCAAGGTCAGCAAGAAACAGCTCGTGGGCATGTTCGGTTAACAGAGGACGTTCTCCATGCACCAGCCAGACATCGACCCGTACCCGCCCGACACCGACCCGTACTCGTCGGACACCGGCCCGCGCACGCCGGGCACCGATCTGTACCCGCCGGACATCTCCCCGTACCCGCCCGGCATCGACCCGCGCCTGCCGGACATCGACCTGGCCGGGTTCCTGGAGGTGCACGCGAAGGCGACCGCCGAGGCGCGCAACAGCGCGAGCAGGACCCTCGCGACGTGGCGCCAGGAGATCGACCCCGTCGATCCGGCCGGGCTCCTCGTGCCGGTGTTCGCGCGGACGAGACGGGCGTTCGTCTGGGTGTCGCCGGAGTCGAGTGTGATCGCGATGGGCAGCGCGGCCGATTTCGTCGAACGCGGCGCGGGCCGGTTCGCCGGCGTCCGGGCGAGCTGGGAGAGGACCCTCCAGAACGCGGTGACCGGCGGCCCCGGCCCGCGCGGCACGCCGTCGCTGGTCGGCGGCTTCGCCTTCGCCCCGCGGCCGGGGCCGCTCCCGGAGGCGCTGATGTGGGTGCCCCGGATCCTGGTCGCCCGGGACCGGGACGGGCGGACCACGCTCGTGCTCAGCGTGAGCGTCGATCCCGGTCACCCCGTGCGGGACGACGTGGCGGGGGTGATCGCCCAGGCGTGCGGCCTGCTCGCCGCCGCGGGCGGGCGCCCGTGCCCCAGCCCGTACCTCGCCGGGACGACCGTCACGGAGATCCCGCCCGCCGCCGAGTGGAAGGCGCTGGTCGCGCGGGCGGCGGACCAGATCGGCCGGGGCAGGTTCGACAAGGCGGTCCTCGCCCGCCAGCTGCGCGTGACCTCGCCCTGCCCCTACGACGTGCCGTCCGTGCTGGGCTCCCTGCTCGGCAAGCGGTCCGGGACCACCGTCTTCGCCGTCGCGGCCGACGGGCACGCCTTCGTCGGCGCCACCCCGGAACGGCTGGTCAGCCTGCACGCCGGACGGGCCCGGTCGATGAGCCTGGCCGCGTCCATGCCGCGCGGCGCCACCCCGGCAGAGGACGCGCGGCTGCGCGCCGCCCTGCTGGAGGACGAGAAGTGCCGGCGCGAGCAGCAGGTCGTCACCGAGATGGTCCGCCACGCCTTCGAGCAGGTGTGCCGGGAGGTCTCCGTGCCCGACGAGCCGCACGTGCTCGACCTGCCGAACCTGCGCCACCTGCACAGCCGCGTCGAGGGCGAGATCGCCGACCCGGAGAACACCGGCGTGCTCGACCTCGTCGAGCGGCTGCACCCCACCCCGGCCGTCGGCGGCCACCCCCGGAAGGGGACGCTCGACTGGATCGCCGCGACCGAACCCTTCGACCGGGGCTGGTACGCGGGCCCGGTCGGCTGGATGAACGCCGACCAGGAGGGGGACTTCGCCGTCGCCCTCCGCTCCGCCCACCTGTACGAGGGAACCGCCACTCTTTACGCGGGCTGCGGGATCGTCGCGGGCTCCGACCCGGATGTGGAGCTCCAGGAGACCGGGCTCAAGTTCCGCCCTATGCTCGATGCTCTTGCCGTGCCCGCGTACGGGCCGGACGGGGCGAGAACCTCTTGATCGGGAAACACGCACGAGAGGCACTTCAACGTGATCCAGATAGACGGACTGACGAAGCGCTTCGGCGACAGGACAGCCGTGGACGACCTGACGTTCACCGTCGAGCCCGGCCGGGTCACCGGCTTCCTCGGCCCGAACGGAGCGGGCAAGTCGACGACGATGCGAATGATCCTCGGCCTCGACGCGCCGAACGCCGGGAGCGTGACGGTGAACGGCCACGACTACGTGGGCGTGGCCAGGCCCATGCGTGAGGTGGGCGCCCTGCTGGACGCCCGCGCGCTGCACAAGGGCCGTACGGCACGCAACCACCTGCTCTGTCTCGCCCAGACCAACGGCATCCCGGGCAACCGGGTGGACGAGGTGCTGGAGCTGGTCGGGCTGGAGTCGGTGGCGCGCAAACGGGCCGGATCCTTCTCCCTCGGCATGGGCCAGCGGCTCGGGATCGCGGTGGCGCTCCTCGGCGACCCGAAGGTGCTGCTGTTCGACGAACCGGTCAACGGCCTGGATCCCGAGGGCATCAAGTGGATCCGCGAGCTGATGCGCGGGCTGGCCGGGGAGGGCCGCACCGTCCTGGTCTCCAGCCACCTGATGAGCGAGATGGCGCAGACCGCCGACCACCTCGTCGTCATCGGCAGGGGGAAGCTGATCGCGGACATCGGGATCGGCGAGTTCGTCCGGCAGGGCTCCAACGTGCTCGTGCGGACGGACGACAAGGACCGGCTCGTCCCCCACCTGGTCGAGGCGGGCGGCTCCGTCCAGGAGGGGACCGACGGCTCCTTCGTCGTCACCGGGCTGGAGGCGAGGCGCGTCGGCGAGGCCGCGCTGGCCGCCGGGGTCGTACTGACGGAACTGACACCACAACGATCGCTGGAGCAGGCATACATGGATCTGACCCGCGACAGCGTCGAGTTCCAGGCGAGCGCGGCATGAGCGCCGTCGCGGACACGATGCGGTCGGAATGGACCAAGTTCCGGACGATACCGTCCAACGTCCCCATCCTGCTGGCGACCGTCGCCGTCATGGTGGGCGCGGGCGCGCTCACCGCCAACGGCGCGGCGAGGGGCTATCGGGAGGCGGGAGCGGCGTTCGACCCCACCTACATCAGCATGTACGGGGGGTTCCTGTTCGTCCAGATCGCCGTGGGCGCGCTCGGCGTGCTGGTGGTGTCCTCCGAGTACGTCACCGGGATGATCCGCACGAGCCTGACCGTGGTCCCCCGCCGGGGACGGCTGCTCGCCGCCAAGGTCTGGACGTTCGGCCTGACCGCCCTGGTGGCGGGGGAGATCGCCGCCTTCGGCGCGTTCCTCGTCGGCCAGACCGTGATCGGCGGCGCCGGAGCCCCGTCCGCGACGCTCGGCCAGCCCGGCGTCCTGCGCGCGGTCGTCGGCATGGGGCTGATCTGGGTCCTGGTGGGGCTCACCGGCGTGGCGCTCGGCTGCCTGCTGCGCGACACGATGGCCGCCACGACCGTGGTGGTGGCCGTCAACTTCATCATCCCCATCATCGGGCCCAGGCTCATGCCCGAGGCCGTCGGGGACTGGGTGAGCACGTACTGGCCGATCGCGGCCGGCCTCCGGGTCACCACCACCGTCCACAACGCGGAGCGGCTGGCGCCCTGGACGGGGCTCGGCCTGATGGCCGCCTTCACCGCCGTCCTGCTGGTCGTGGCCTTCGCGGTGTTCCGCACGCGGGACGCCTGACGGCGGCGGCCCCGGCCCCGATGCTCGGTGCTCGGGGCCCGACACCGGCGCCCGGTGTTCAGCACGACGCACGACGCTCGGCGCCTGACGCGACGTCCGGTGTCCGACACTCGGCGCCCGGCGCCGATGCCCGACGCCCGGTGGCCGCTCCGGCCCGCCGGGCGTCGCCGTGTTCCGCCCCCTATAGGTGGCTCTACCAGCGCTTTTAATGGCCCTTAGGGGTTACCCGATTTCTCCCGCCTCGCGAATACTGAGGTTCGGTAAACCCGGCGGGAGGAGCTACAAGAATGGCACCGAATTTCGCGAACGGTCAGTGCCGGTCCTTCCGCGGGGACGGGCGGCCGGACCTGCTCGTACGAAACACGGAAACGGGCGAGCTCTTCGTATATCCGCACAGCGGTGAATTCAACGGTACCGCCACCTTCGATGAACCGGTCAGTATCGGTGAGGGTTTCGGCTGGTGGCGTTTCTTCTTCGTCCGGGCGATCGACGCCACCGGGAACGGGCAGGCGGACATCTGCGCGTTCAGCGCCCACGAGTTCGACATCAACCCCGGGGAGAACGGCGAGCACGGCTTCTTCCTGCTGCGGAACCTGGGCGCACCGGGTGAGATCGGCCCGTTCGACGAGCCGATCCGGGTGTCCGGCAGGCGCGACGACGGCCGGCAGTGGGAGACGATCGGGTTCGCCGACGTGACCGGCACCGGCACGGACGACACGTTCGGCCGGGGCAAGGACGCCGGCAACGTGGACGTGTTCCCCCACCGTGACCTGGGCGTCCTGCGCAACGAGACCTACGACAAGGATCCGGTGCGGCTCACCGAGATCGACGTCGACGACCTCCCCGTCGCGATGGCCGACTTCACCGGCAACGGCGACCTCGACCTGCTGGTCCGCCGGGCCAACGGCGACCTCGCCCTGTACGAGTTCGACGGGAAGCCGGGCACGGCGACCGGGGGCACCTGGCACACCGTCGCCACCGGCTGGCAGGACATGCGCCTGATGGCGCTCACGGACATCGACATGGACGGGCACCCCGACCTGCTCGGGCTGCACCAGGACGGCACGCTCGCCGCCTACCGGCACAGCGGGAAGTTCAATCCCGATTCCCCGCTGGAGCTTTTCCAGGAGCCGGTAACCGTCGCCACCGGATTCGGGATGTACGACGTCATCAGCTGATCACTCCGTCGGAATCTGGATAGGTTCAATGCAATTCGAACTCTCCTCCCGTACTTTTTCCGACGACGCTGTGGCGATCGTCGGCATATCCTGTCGCCTTCCCCACGCTCCCGATCCCCAATCTTTCTGGCGCCTTCTTCGCGATGGCCGTGACGCCATTACCGAGGTGCCGGACGGCCGGTGGAACTCGCCGGAGACCAGTTCGATGCGCGGCGGTTTCATCGACGGAATCGCCGAGTTCGACGCCGAGTTCTTCGGCATCGCGCCGAACGAGGCCGCGATGATGGACCCCCAGCAGCGGCTGGTCCTGGAGCTGAGCTGGGAGGCGCTGGAGGACGCGGGCATCGTCCCGGAGAGCCTGCGCGACACCGGCACGAGCGTCTACATCGGCGCCATGGCCGGCGACTACGCCCAGCTGCTCCAGGGCAACGTGTCCCGCCACAGCCTGACCGGCCTCAGCCGCGCCCTGCTCGCGAACCGGATCTCCTACACCCTCGGGCTGCAGGGCCCCAGCCTGACCGTCGACTCGGCGCAGTCGGCCTCGCTGACCGCCGTGCACCTGGCGTGCGAGAGCCTGCGGAACGGCGAGTCGGGACTCGCCATCGTCGGTGGCGTCAACCTCAACATCACCCCCGACAGCACGCTGGCCGCCGCCAGCTTCGGCGCCCTGTCCCCCGACGGCAGGTGCTTCACCTTCGACGCGCGCGCCAACGGCTACGTGCGCGGCGAGGGCGGCGGGATCGTCGTGCTCAAGCCGCTGTCCCGCGCGCTCGCCGACGGCGACCGGGTGTACTGCGTGATCGCGGGCAGCGCGGTCAACAACGACGGTGGAGGCGAGGGCCTCACCGTCCCCGACCAGCACGCCCAGGAGGAGGTCATCCGCCTGGCCTGCGAGCGTGCCGGGGTGAGCGCCGCCGACGTCCAGTTCGTCGAGCTGCACGGCACGGGCACCCGGGTCGGCGACCCCATCGAGGCGCGCGCGCTCGGCACCGCCATCGGCACCGCGAGGGAGCCGGGCGCGCCGCTGCTCGTCGGCTCGGCCAAGACCAACGTCGGCCACCTCGAAGGGGCCGCGGGCATCGTCGGCCTCCTGAAGACCGCGCTGGCCATCAGCCACCGCGAGCTGCCCGCGTCGCTGAACTTCGAGACGCCCAACCCGCTCATCCCCCTCGACGAGCTCAACCTCCGGGTCAACACGGAGCTGAGCCCCTGGCCGCGCGCCGACGTGCCGCTGGTGGCCGGGGTCAGCTCGTTCGGCATGGGCGGAGCCAACTGCCACATGGTGCTCGCGGAGTACCCGCAAGAGGAACCCGCACCCTCCGGGCCGTCCGCCTTGTCCGCACCGCCCCTGCAGCCCACGCCGTCCGAGCCGCCCGCATCGCCCGAGCTGTCCGAGCTGTCCGCATCGCTCGCGCCGTCTGAGCCGTCTGAGCCGTCCGAGCTGTCCGAGTCGCCTGCGTCATCCACGCCGCTTGAGTCGTCCCTACCGTCCGTGCCACCCGCGCCGTCCGTGCCACCCGTGTCGTCCGCGTCGCTCGCCGGGCCGCTGATCGTGTCGCTCTCCGGGCAGAGCGAGGCCGCGCTGCGCGGCCAGGCCGTACGGCTGCGCGAGCACCTGCTCGCCACCCCCGGCGCCGACCCCGTGGACGTCGCCTACTCGCTGGCCACGACGCGCACCGCCTTCCCGTACCGGGCGAGCGTCGTCCTGGACGAGCCGGAGCGCCTGACCGACGTACTCGGGCAGCTGGCCCGCGGCGAGCTCGCCGCCGAGATCGTGACGGGCCGGCCGCGCACCGGCGAGATCGCCTTCCTCTACGCGGGGCAGGGCAGCCAGCACCCCGGCATGGGACGGGAGCTCTACGACACGTACCCCGTCTTCGCGCGGGCCCTCGACGAGGTCGCCGCCCGCTTCGAGGGCGACCTGCTCGAAGCGATGTTCACCGACCCCGGCGGGCGGCTCGACGAGACGGGGACGACCCAGCCCGCCCTCTTCGCCTTCGAGGTCGCCCTCACAAGGCTGTACGAGCACTGGGGCATCCGCCCCGACCGTCTCGTCGGTCACTCCATCGGTGAGATCGCCGCCGCGCACATCGCCGGCGTGCTGTCGCTGGAGGACGCCTGCGCCCTGGTCTCGGCGCGCGGCAGGTTGATGCAGGACCTGCCGCCCGGCGGGATGATGGTCGCCGTCCAGGCCACGGAGGAGGAGATCCTCCCCCTCCTCGACGCCTCGGCGAGCATCGCCGCGATCAACGGGCCGGAGTCCGTGGTCGTCTCCGGCGCGGAGAGCCGCGTCGCCGAGATCGCCGAGGAGATGCGCGGGCGCGGGCGCAAGGTCCGTCGCCTGCGCGTCAGCCACGCCTTCCACTCGCCGCTGATGGATCCGATGCTGGCGGAGTTCCGGCGGGTGGCCGAGTCGCTCACCTACCACGAGCCGGTCATCCCGATCGTGTCGAACCTCACCGGCGCCACCGCGTCCGGCCGGGAACTGTGCTCGCCCGAGCACTGGGTCAGGCACGTGCGCGAGGCCGTGCGGTTCGGCGACGGCGTCCGCGCCCTGGCGGCCGAGGGCGTGAGCACGTTCGTGGAGATCGGCCCTGGCGCCGTCCTGTCCGCGATGGGACAGCAGTGCCTGCCGCCGGACTCCGGCGCGCTGTTCGTCACCACGCTGCGGGACGGGCGGCCGGAACCCCTCACCGCGGCCCTCGCGCTCGCCGCGCTGCGGGCCGGTGGCGCGGAGGTGAACGCGGAGGCGCTGTTCCCCGGCGCCCGGCGCGTCCCGCTGCCCACCTACGCCTTCCAGCGCACGCGCCACTGGCTCACCGACACCGCCCCGCCGCCACCCGCCGCCGCCGGATCCGGATCCGGATCCGGATCGGACAGGGCCGACGACACCCGGCCGCTCGCCGGCCGCCTCGCCGGGCTGGCCGGGCCGGAGCGTGAGCAGGTGCTCCTCGACCTCGTACGGACCTGCGTCGCGCTCGTGCTCGGCCACGCCACCACCGCGACCGTGGACGCGGGCACCGCCTTCAAGGCGCTCGGATTCGACTCCTACAGCGCGGTCGAGCTCAGGAACAGGCTCAACACCGCCACCGGCCTGACGCTGCCGACCTCGCTGCTGTTCGACTACCCCACGCCGGCCGGGCTCGCCGCGTTCCTGCGTACGGAACTCGCGGGCGACCCCGCCGGCTCGGCGCCGGTGCCGGCCGTGGAACGGGCCGTGGGCCACGACGAGCCGATCGCGATCGTCGGCATGGCCTGCCGGTTCCCCGGGGGTGTGGTCTCTCCCGACGACCTGTGGAAGCTGGTGCTCTCGGAGCGGGACGCGATCGGGGAGTTCCCCGTCGATCGCGGCTGGGACCTGGGCGGCCTGTACGACCCGGACCCCGACAGCAGCGGCACGTCCTACGCCCGGCACGGCGGATTCCTGTACGAGGCGGCGGAGTTCGATCCCGGCTTCTTCGGCATCTCGCCGCGCGAGGCGCTGGCCATGGACCCGCAGCAGCGGTTGCTGCTGGAGACCTCGTGGGAGGCGATCGAGCGGGCCGGGATCGACCCCGGCCGGTTGCGCGGGAGCCGCACCGGGGTGTTCGCCGGCGCGACGGCCCAGGACTACGGCCCGAGGCTGCACGAGGCCACCGGGAACGCCGAGGGCTACGTCCTGACCGGGACCACCAGCAGCGTGATCTCCGGTCGTGTGGCGTTCTCGTTCGGGTTCGAGGGCCCGGCGGTCACGGTGGACACGGCGTGCTCGTCGTCGCTGGTCGCGCTGCACCTGGCCGCGCAGTCCCTGCGGTCGGGCGACTGCGACCTCGCCCTCGCGGGCGGCGCGACCGTGATGGCCTCGCCCGGCATGTTCGTGGAGTTCTCCCGGCAGCGCGGCCTGTCCCCGGACGGCAGGTGCAAGGCGTTCTCCGCGGAGGCCGACGGCACCGGCTGGGCCGAGGGGCTCGGCATGCTGCTCGTCGAGCGGCTCTCGGACGCCGAGCGCAACGGCCACCGGGTCCTCGCGGTCATGCGCGGCAGCGCGATCAACCAGGACGGCGCGAGCAACGGCCTCACCGCTCCCAACGGCCCCTCCCAGCAGCGCCTGATCCGCCAGGCCCTGGCCAGCGCGAACCTGTCGGCGGCCGACGTCGACGCGGTCGAGGCCCACGGCACCGGGACCATGCTGGGCGACCCGATCGAGGCGCAGGCCATCCTGGCCACGTACGGCCAGGACCGTCCCGAGGACCGGCCGCTGTGGCTGGGGTCGCTGAAGTCCAACATCGGCCACGCCCAGGCCGCCGCCGGTGTCGGCGGTGTGATCAAGATGGTGATGGCGATGCGGCACGGGACGCTGCCGCGAACCCTGCACGTCGAGGAGCCCTCGCCGCACGTGGACTGGACGGCCGGAGCCGTCGAGCTGCTGACCGAGGCTCGCCCGTGGGACGTCGAGGACCGCCCGCGCCGCGCGGCGATCTCCTCCTTCGGGATCAGCGGCACCAACGCGCACGTGATCATCGAGCAGGGTCCGGCGGAGGACGAGGTCGAGGCCGACGCCGTCGAACCGCCCGTCACGCCCTGGCTGATCTCCGCGAGGAGCCCGGAGGCGCTGCGGGCGCAGGCCGCGCGGCTCGCGTCGTGGACGACGCCGGACACGCCGATCGCCGCGACCGGCGCCGCCCTGGCCGCCGGACGCGCGCCGCTGGAACAGCGCGCGGTGGTCGTCGGCGCCGACCGAGAGGAACTGCTGGCGGGCCTGCGGGCACTGGCCGGGCGTACGGCGGCGCCCGACGTGGTGACCGGCAGCGGCCACGGCGGCAGGCTCGCCCTGCTGTTCACCGGGCAGGGCAGCCAGCGGCTGGGCATGGGCCGCGACCTGGCCGCCGCCTTCCCGGTGTTCGCCGAGGCGCTGGAGGAGATCTGCGCCCTGCTGGACGGGCAGCTGCCGCACCCGCTCCGCGAGACGATGTTCGCCGACCCCGGCGGCGTGCTCGACGAGACGCTGATGACCCAGCCCGCCCTCTTCGCCTTCGAGGTCTCGCTCTCCCGACTGCTGGCCTCCCTGGGCGTCACGCCGGACGTCGTGACCGGCCACTCCGTCGGCGAGATCGCCGCCGCCCACGTGGCGGGAGTCTTCTCCCTGGCCGACGCCTGCACGCTGGTCGCGGCACGGGCCAGGCTGATGCAGGCGCTTCCCCCGGGCGGGGCGATGCTCGCGATCGCCGCGTCGGAGGCCGACGTGCTGCCGTTCATCGAGGGACGCGAGGACCAGGTCGCCATCGCGGCCGTCAACGCGCCCACCTCGGTGGTGATCTCCGGTGTCGAGTCCGTGGTCGAGGAGATCGCCCAGCGGGTCACCGTGCGCAAGCGCAGGCTGCGGGTCTCGCACGCCTCCCACTCGCCGCTGATGGAGCCGATGCTCGCCGAGTTCGGGCGGATCGCGGCCACCGTCACCTACCACGAGCCCCACATCCCGGTCGTATCCGCCGTCACCGGTGGCCTCACGACCCCCGGGCAGCTCACCGACGCCCGGTACTGGGTCGAGCACGTGCGGCGGCCGGTCCGCTTCGCCGACGCGATCGGCGCCACCGAGGCGAACGTCTTCCTGGAGGTCGGACCCGAGGGCATCCTGACCGGCCTGGCCCAGCAGACGCTCGCCGACGGCGTGTTCGTCGCGGCCGCGCGCAAGGAGCGCGAGGAGATCCGCACCTTCGTGCAGGCCATCGCCCGGCTCCACACCTGCGGCACCGCCGTCGACTGGGACACCTACTTCGCCTCGGTGCCCGCCGGTCACGTCGAGCTGCCCACCTACGCCTTCCAGCGCGAGCGGTACTGGCTGGAGACAGGCGGCCCCGGCGGCGTGCCCACGGAACACGTCGGGCTGTTCGCGGTCGACTGGGTCCCGGTACCGGCGACCGGCGGCGCCCCGGCCTCCGACGACGCGTTCCTGGACTGGTTGGAGTACGAGGGCGAGGACGAGCGTGACGAGACGGCACGGGCACGCGAAGCCGTGCTGCGCGTGCTCTCCGCCGTCCAGGACCGGCTCACCGGCGACCACCCCTCGTCCTCGCGGCTGGTGATCCTCACCGAGGGCGCGACCGGCGAGGGGACCGACCTGGCCGCGAAGGCCGTCTGGGGTCTGGTGCGGTCCGCGCAGACCGAGTACCCCGGCCGGTTCGTGCTGCTCGACCACGACGGCGCCTCCCAGGACGTCGTCGCCGCCGCCCTCGCCTACGACGAGCCGCAGCTGGCCGTACGCGAAGGAAGGATATTCGTCCCCCGGCTGGCCAAGCGCGACCTGCCCCCCGGGGAGGCGCCGTGGACCCCCGGCGGCACCGTCCTGGTCACCGGCGGCACGGGCGGGCTGGGGCGAGTGGTCACCCGGCACCTCGTCACCGCGCACGGCGTACGCGACCTCGTGCTGCCCACCCGCGACCCTGAGGCGGCCGGGGCCGTCGAGCTGGCGGCCGAGCTGGCCGCGCTCGGCGCGCGGGTCGAGCTGACCGCGTGCGACCTGTCCGACCGCGACGCGCTGGCCGCGCTCGTCGACTCCTGCCCGGAGCTGACCGGGGTCGTGCACATCGCCGGAGTCCTGGACGACGGCGTCGTCTCCGCCCTGAGCCCGGAACGGCTCGACGCCGTGTGGCGGACCAAGGCGGAGGCCGCCTGGCTCCTGCACGAGCTGACCCGCGACCGCGACCTGTCGGCGTTCGTGCTGTTCTCGTCGTGCGCGGGCACGCTGGGCAGCGCGGGCCAGGCCAACTACGCCGCGGCCAACGCGTTCCTGGACGGCCTGGCCCGGCACCGCCGCACGCTCGGCCTGCCCGCGACGGCGCTCGCGTGGGGCCTGTGGGACAACTCCTCGGAGTTCGGCGGCATGGGGGCGACGCTCGCCACGGCCGACCTGGCGCGGTGGGCACGGCTGGGCGTCGCCCCGCTGCCGCCTGAGCAGGCGCTCGCGCTCTTCGACGAGGCGCTCGCCGCGTCGGCGGAGACGGCGCTTCCCGCGCGGCTGAGCCTCGCGAAGGTCGCCGACCCGGCGCCCGCGATGCTGCGCGCCCTGCTGCGCAAGCCGATCGAGCGCCGCGCGACCGGCGCGTCCGGCGACGTGGCGCTCGGGCAGCTCCTGCGCGAGATGAGCGCGGAGGAGCAGGAGCGCACGCTTCTCGACCTGGTCCGGGGCCAGGCGGCCCTGGTGCTCGGGCACGTGACACCGCACGTGATCAGCGCGACGGGCGCGTTCAAGGACGCGGGCTTCGACTCGCTGACCGCGGTCGAGCTCAGGAACAGGCTCAACACGGCCACCGGCCTGCGGCTGCCGAGCTCGCTGCTGTTCGACTACCCGTCACCGGCGGTGCTGACGGAGTACCTGCGGGCGGAACTGCTCGGCGACACCACGACGGCGGTGTCTTCTGCCTCCCCGGCGGTCCGGGCGGCCGGGTACGACGAGCCGATCGCGATCGTGGGGATGGCCTGCCGGTTCCCCGGCGGGGTGTCCTCGCCCGAGGACCTGTGGGACCTGGTGGCCGCAGGTGCCGACGTGGTCGGCGAGTTCCCCACCGACCGTGGCTGGGACCTGGACCGGCTGTTCTCCGGCGACCCGGACGACCGGGGCACCTCCTCCACCCGGTACGGCGGGTTCCTCTACGACGCGGCCGAGTTCGACGCGGGCTTCTTCGGCATCTCGCCGCGTGAGGCGCTCGCGATGGACCCGCAGCAGCGGCTGCTGCTGGAGGCGTCCTGGGAGGCGATCGAGCACGCCGACATCGACGCGGCGGAGCTGCGGGGAAGCCAGACCGGGGTGTTCACCGGCATCGCCCCCATGGAGTACGGGCCACGGCGCTTCGAGGGCGCGGAGTCCGTGGAGGGCTACCTTCTCACCGGCGGCCTGGCCAGCGTCGCCTCCGGCCGGGTGTCCTACACCCTGGGCCTGGAGGGTCCCGCGGTCACGGTCGACACGGCGTGCTCGTCGTCGCTGGTCGCGCTGCACCTGGCCACGCAGGCACTGCGTACGGGCGAGTGCGACCTGGCGCTCGCGGGCGGCGTGATGGTGATGGCCTCGCCCGGTACGTTCGTGGAGTTCTCCCGGCAGCGCGGGCTGTCGGTGGACGGGCGCTGCAAGGCGTTCTCCGCGGAGGCCGACGGCACCGGCTGGGCCGAGGGCGTCGGCGTCCTGCTCGTCGAGCGGCTCTCGGACGCCGAGCGTAACGGTCACCGGGTGCTGGCCGTGGTGCGGGGCAGCGCGATCAACCAGGACGGTGCGAGCAACGGCCTGACCGCCCCGAACGGTCCGGCGCAGCAGCGGGTGATCCGCCAGGCGCTGGCGAACGCGGGCCTGTCGACCGCCGATGTGGACGTGGTCGAGGCGCACGGCACCGGGACCGTTCTGGGTGACCCGATCGAGGCGCAGGCGCTGATCGCGACCTACGGCCAGGACCGGCCCGCGGACCGGCCGTTGTGGCTGGGGTCGCTGAAGTCGAACATCGGTCACGCACAGGCCGCCGCCGGTGTCGGCGGTGTGATCAAGATGGTGATGGCGCTGCGCAACGGCGTCATGCCGCAGACCCTGCACGCCGAGGAGCCCTCGCCGCACGTGGACTGGTCG
>NZ_JBPJSR010000039.1:0-48357 GCF_051390675.1 Streptosporangium heterodermiicola | reverse complement strand
AACGCGCACTATTACGGATTTAAGGCCTTCCATGCTTGACGACCTGTGCATGACGATCTGCGCTTGGCGGCGCGGCGCGGCGCGGCGCGGCGCGGTGCGACCGCGACCACCCCCCGCCACCCGCCCCGCGCGGGACATGCCGACGGCCACCGCGTGATCCCGGGTGATCACGCGGTGGCCGTCTCTTCTCATACGCGCGGGTACGGGGTCCGTACGCGCGACGCCGGAGTGTTAATCCCTAGTTGCCCCATCCGAGAAGCCAGACCTGGCCGTTGGCGCCATAGCGGTTCTTCTGCCACGGGTATATCCGGGAGGAGCAAACGCCCGTGACGGGGTTGTAGGAAGTACAGAAACGCCATCTGTCGGTGACGTCCCAGACATTCCAGCCGACCCCGTATGCCTGGACGTTCTGGCAGCCCTCGTAGATATAGGTGGAAAGGCTCGTGCTTCCGGTGCAACTGGCCGAGGTGTATGTGACACGGACGCCGTCACCGCACCACGTGTGGTAGGCCTCTCCCTGGAGGGCGGGATATCCATATGTCGTCGCGAGATACCAGCAGCCCGTCGAGGCATTGGCGGGACTGAGGTTTCCCGGCCGCTTCGCGGGAGGCAGGAGAGCGCTGGTGAACCGCCCCTGGTCCGTGTCGATGATGCTGGGAACCGTTTCCTTCTGGCGGGACATGTCGATGTATCTATCGAGTCCCTTTCCGCGGATCTCGGCGGCCGTCAGGGCGCGCACGACGGGCTTGGGCGGCGGCGACACCTCCCCGGGCTGGGGCGCGGGCTCCCACGACTGAGGCGCGGCCTCCCAGGGCTGAAGTGCGGCTTCCCGAGGTTGGGGCGCGGGCGGGTTGTCCGGAACGCTCGGCGGTACGGGGGCGAAGGCCCCGAGGCTCAGGACGGCCGCCACCGCGAAGGCGCAGCTGACCGTGACTCGGGCGAATCGTTGCTTCAATGGCATACGGAATGCTCCTTATCAAAACAGCGCGCTGCGGGCGGAGCTCTTGGCATCTCCGTCGACGGCGCGATCTTGACGGCGTGGAAAATATATACGTCCTCCTTTCGAGGGGGGGTGGAATTCCGTTTCCGGGAGGGTAAACGAAAATTTCCTCGTTCTGTCTTCCAAAGATATTGCGCATCTTCTCCGGCCTGCGGATCTGAGGCCCTTGGCGGTTTCATGATGATTATCCCCATGTGTGAGAAGAGAGGCGATGCGCGTTTCTTTCTCATGCCGAACTTCACGCCGAACACCATGTCGAGCGTCATGGCGAACGCGCCGCGTTTCGGAATGTCGCCGGACCGCGTCCCGCCCGCGCTCGTCGCCCTGTCCCGGCCCGTTTTGAGGGCCTTCCTCAACGAACCGGTTCATCGCTTCCGCCCGGACTTCCCGCCCTGCCCCCGGCCCGTTCCGGGGCGTTCCGTACCGGACCGGTTCGAGGGAGGCCGATCGCCGGGCCGCCTCGAACCGGTCCGGAAATCCTTTGTCCCCGAAGCGGGTCATCTAGTCTGTTCGCCGTTGATCACGCTCTCCGTCCCACGACCGCGCGCCACGGCCCGGGACGCGTGCCGGACCCTCACCCTCACCCTCACGACGAGCACGGCGAACACAACGAGCACGACGAACACCGCAGATACGACGAACGCGACGGAGTCAACGGAATGAATGTGGACCTTCTAACGCCCCTGGTGCTCGTGATCGGTGTGCTGGTCCTGGTGGCGGCGTTCACGCTGGCCGCGCGGCGCCTGCTCGACCTGCGGTTCGGGATCGTCCGCACGCTGCTGGCCGGAACGTTCGTGGTCCTGATCGCCGGACCGCTCATGAAGGCGTTCGCGGGGACGGTGGCCCCGGACGACCCCGGTGTCACCCCGATCTGGTTCTTCATCCTCGCCGTGGTCTGCGCCCTGCTCGCCGGGCTGGTGCCCCTGGTGATCGCCGAGGCCCTGATACCGTCCGGGTCGCTTCCGGGACCGCTGGAACTGGCCGGGGGGCTGCGCCGTCACCTGATCCGCTCACGCCGCTACCTCCGTATCACGCGCATCCTCGTACGGCACGGTCTCGGGCCGTACCTGCGCGGCCGGGACCCCGACCTCGGCGCGTCCTCCAGCAGGGCCCGCCTGGCCAGGTCGCTGCGGGAGGCCCTCGACGACGGCGGGGTCACGTTCGTGAAGCTGGGCCAGATCCTGTCCACCCGGAGCGACCTGCTGCCGGTGGAGTTCGTCGAGGAGTTGCGCCTGCTGCAGGACGGCGCGGCCTCGGCGCCGTGGGCGGAGATCGAGCCGGTGCTCGTGGCCGAGCTGGGCGGACCGGTGGAGGAGACGTTCGCCGGGTTCGACCGCGAACCGCTCGCCGCGGCCTCGGTGGCGCAGGTCTACCGCGCCCGGCTGCGGACGGGCGAGGAGGTGGTGGTCAAGGTCCAGCGTCCGGGGATCGCCACCGTGGTCGAGCAGGACCTCGACATCATCGACCGTCTCGCCCGCTCGCTCGAACGGCGCACCCGGTGGGGGCGCGCGTTCGGTGTCGCCGCCCTGTCCAGGGGGTTCGCCGACGCGCTGCGGGAGGAACTCGACTTCCGGATCGAGGCCGGGAACATGGCCGCCGTGGCGGCGGTCTCCGCGGGCGAGCCGGTCCACGTGCCGGTGCCGTACCCGAAGCTGTCCGGGCGGCGGGTGCTCGTCATGGAGTGGCTGGACGGCACCCCGCTGGGGGCCGCCGCGCCCGGCGGGCAGGCCGGGCAGGAGCTCGCCAGGACGCTGTTCGACACGTTGCTGCGCCAGATCATGCTGCACGGGGTGTTCCACGCCGACCCCCACCCGGGCAACCTCATGCTCCTCGCCGACGGGCGCCTGGCACTGCTCGACTTCGGCTCGGTGGGACGGCTCGACGGCTCGCTGCGCGACGCGCTGGGGCGCCTGCTCGGCGCGATGGACCGGGGGGACCCGCTCGGGGTGAGCGACGCCCTGCTGGAGGTGGTGCCGAGACCGGACGAGATCGACGAGCGGGAGCTGGAACGCGAGATCGGCCGGTTCATGGCCCGGCACCTGCTCGCCGGTACCCCTCCGGACGCGCAGATGTTCGGCAGGCTCTTCCGGATCGTCTCCTCGCACGGGCTGTCCCTCCCGCCCGAGGTGGCCGCGGTGTTCAGGGCGCTGGCGACGGTCGAGGGCACGCTCGCCCGGCTCGCCCCCGGGTTCGACATCGTCACCGAGGCGCGCGCGTTCTCCCTCCGCCATCTCACGGAAAGCCTCGGCCACCAGCGGGTACGGGAGGAGGTCACCCGGGAGGTGCTCGGCCTGCTTCCCATGGTGCGCCGCCTGCCCCGCCGGATCGAGCGCATCGCCGACGCGGCCGAGCACGGCCGCTTCGGCCTGAACGTGCGGCTCTTCTCCGACGAGCGCGACCGGCGGCACGTCACCGGGATGCTCCACCAGGTGCTGCTCACCGTGCTGGCGGCGACCACCGGCCTCATGGCCGCGCTGCTGCTCGGGACCGACACCGGCCCGCGCGTCACCCCGGGCGTCGGGCTCCACCAGCTCATCGGCTACAACCTCCTGCTCGTCAGCGCCATCCTGGGACTGCGGGTCCTGGTGGTCGTCTTCCGCAGGAACGGGTGAACGGCCCGCCGCCTCCCGCGATCGTTGGAACCGGCGGGGGAATGGGGGTAGGAAGGAACCTATGACTACCGAGCAGACGTTCGTCATCGTCGGAGCGGGCCTGGCGGGTGCCAAGGCGGCGGAGTCCCTGCGCGACGAGGGCTTCGAGGGCGCGATCACGCTGATCGGCGCCGAGACCGAGTCTCCCTACGAGAGACCCCCGCTCTCGAAGGGCTACCTGCTCGGCAAGGAGGAGAAGGCCAAGCTCTACGTCCACGACGACGACTGGTACGCCGCCAACTCCGTGGAACGGCTGCTCGGCCGCCGCGCGACGGACCTCGACCGGGCCTCGCACCACGTGGAGCTCGACGACGGGCGGCGTGTCCGGTACGACAAGCTGCTGCTCGTCCCCGGCTCCTCCCCGCGCCGCCTCGACGTGCCCGGCGCCGACCTGGACGGCGTGCACCACCTCCGCAGCCTCGGCGACTCGGAGCGGCTGCGCGAGGCCATCGGCGGCGGCGGCAGGAGGGTGGTCGTCGTCGGCGCGGGCTGGATCGGGCTGGAGACCGCCGCGGCCGCCAGGGAGTACGGCTGCGAGGTGACCGTCGTCGAGCCGAGGGCGGTGCCGCTGCACGCCGCGCTCGGCCCCGAGCTGGGCGCCTTCTTCGCCGACGTGCACCGGCGCCACGGCGTCGACGTACGGCTCGCCCGTGAGGTGACCGGGCTCCTCGGCCCCGGTCACGTCCGCGCGGTCGCCACCCACGACGGTGAGGAGATCCCGGCCGACCTCGTGATCGTCGGCGTCGGGGTGAGCCCCAACACCGAGCTCGCCGAACGGGCGGGCCTGGCCGTGGACAACGGGATCCTCGTCGACGAGTCCCTCCGCACCGACGACCCCGACGTCTACGCCGCCGGTGACGTGGCCAACGCGTTCAACCCCCTGTACGGCACCCGCGTCCGCGTCGAGCACTGGGCCAACGCCCTCAACGGGGGAGTGGCCGCGGCCAAGGCCATGCTCGGCCAGGAGGTGGTCTACGACAGGCCGCCGTACTTCTTCACCGACCAGTACGACGTCGGCATGGAGTTCTCCGGCTGGTTCGCGCCCGGCGGGTACGACTCCGTGGTCATCCGGGGGGACCTGGACTCGGAGGCCTTCCACGCCTTCTGGCTCGCCGGCGGGCGCGTCGTGGCGGGGATGCACGTCAACCGGTGGGACGAGGGCATCTCACCGGCGCAGGAGCTGATCCGCGGCGGCGCGACCGTCGACCCCGACCGGCTCGCCGACCTCTCCGTGCCACTGGCCGACCTCGCGAAAAGCTGACTCTCCGCCCCTGTCGCCCTCGCCTTCGCCCCGCACCGGAACCGGGACGGCTACCACGCCCGTCCACG
This sequence comes from Streptosporangium heterodermiicola, assembly GCF_051390675.1. NCBI lineage: Bacteria > Bacillati > Actinomycetota > Actinomycetes > Streptosporangiales > Streptosporangiaceae > Streptosporangium > Streptosporangium heterodermiicola. The sequence continues at coordinate 43,377 of NZ_JBPJSR010000039.1, read as the reverse complement.
GGTAAGGAGCCCTCCCAAGGAGGGGCGGTGCGACGGAGGCGAGGAGACAGGGATGACCGACACGACCCCCACCGACGAGATGACCGTGGAGACGCACGGCCGCCGGGAGGCGCTCGCGCTGGCCGGGACGATCTGCGATCTCTACGAGGCGGTGTTCTCGCTGCCCCCGTTCGACGGGAACGCCGCCGAGTTCGCCAACCAGCGCTCCTACTTCCCCAGGCTGGCCGACCGGCCTGGGTTCCGGCTGACCACCGCGCGACGCGGGCCGGAGCTCATCGGGTTCGGGTACGGCTACCTGCTGCCCGCCGGAACCCCCTGGTGGAGCGCGCTGGCCGAACCGGTCGACGAGGAGTTCGCGGCCGAGACCGGCACCAGGACGTTCGCCGTCATCGACTACGGGGTGCTGTACGACCGGCGAGGCGCCGGAGCCGGGCACCGGATCCACGACGAGCTGCTCTCCGGGTCCGGTGCCGAGCGGGCCACGCTCTCGGTGCAGCCCAAGGCCGTGCGCACCCGCGAGATCTACCGGAGGTGGGGATGGCGGAAGGTGGCGGAAAAACTGATGGACCCGCCGATCCCCGCCCCGGTCTTCGAGATCCTGGTGCTGGAGGAGATGCCCGGGGCGCGCTGACCGACCGCGACGGGCCGCGGAGCACTCCGGCCTCGTCGCGGGTGGACAGCGCGCGCTGCTCGGCCGCGACGGGCCGCGGAGCCTCAGGCGATGAGCTGGAAGGCGTGCAGCTTCTCGTCCAGGGCGGCGACCTGGCGGGTCCTCGCCCACGGATTCAGCGTCTCGCGGACCTCCACCACCGAGCGGGCGAGCCGCGGCGAGGTGTTCTTGCAGGTGAGGCGGGCCGCCTCGGCGATCTGCTCGCACGCCTCGTCGATGGCGCGCAACTGCATGTGCCCGCGCGCCAGATCCAGGCGGCTGAACGCCAGGTTGCGGACGAACGCCGGATCGATCCGGGCCAGGGACCGCGAGGCCATCTCGACGGCGGTCTGGGCGTCGCCCATGTCCAGCAGGCACTTGGTCCTGGTCGACAGATACTGCCCGTCGCCGTAGAAGTAGAGAAGCTTCGCCCCCACGTCGCCCTCGCCCGCGTGACCCAGCTCGCGCCGGGCCTGGTCGAGGCTGGTCATGCAGCGGGCGTGGTCCTTGCGCCGGTCGTTCTTGGCCGAGCGGCGCAACACCGCCGAGTAGGCGCGGGCCCCCACGTCGCACGCGTACGACACCAGCAGCTTGCTGTTGGCGCGGTGCCCCCAGGCCAGCGCCCCCAGCGCGTGCTCGACGCCCTGGCGGGGGTCGCCCCGCCAGGTCGCCAGCTGCGACCAGTTGGCCAGGACGAAACTGTTCATCGCGTCGTCGTCGGCCCGGTGCGCGGCTAACTTGGCCTGCTCGTAGTAGTGGTTCGCCCCGTTGAAGTCGTTGAGGTTGAACAGCACCCAGGCGGTGAACCGGCAGATGTTGGCCAGCAGCGACAGCAACCGCTCACGCACCTCGTCGTTCGACGCGGACGGGATGAGCGACCGCACCAGATGCTGCTGGGCGAGCACGGTCCCCAGCACCGCCTGCGGGCCGAGGGTGTCCTCCTGGCGCATGCAGTGGTGCAGCACCGCGTCGATGTGGTCGACGGTGGCCTCGTCCACCCGGGACGGCTCGGCGGCGATCAGGGCGAGCCGGTCGAGCTCGTCGTCGTTGAGCCGGTCAAGCAGCGGAGAGGCCGCGGCGGCGGCAGCGGCGGCCCTGATCAGGGCCAGCACGTCGCGTCGTTTCATGGTCGCCGCCCACTGGGCGAGCGCCCGCACCAGGGCGTCGTACTCCTCGTCGCGCGAGGTCCCGAACGACACCGGCCCGGTGGGCAGGGTGGGCAGGGCGGCCAGCACTCCCCGGATGTCCTCGGGGCCGAGGCTGCCCGCCGCCCCGGCGGCCACCAGCGCCCGTCCACGGGAGCGGACGGCCGGTGTGTTGTGCTCGTCGGCATCGCGGTGGTCTTCACCGTCGACCAGGTCGGCGGTGCGGCACTGGTAGATGCGGGCCAGCCGGTTGAGCCCGGCGATCGGCGGCTCGTTGCCGGTGGGGCCGGGCCATGCTTCCCACGACCCGAGTTTCCGGGTCGTCAGCGGCTCGTTCGGCCAGTACTCGTTCCATAGATGGCAGACCTTGGCTTGTGTCAGGCGATGCGCCTCACGGAAGCCCTGACGGGAGTTCAGGCGCCAACGTCGCATGAACTCAGCGGCGACCTCGGCCCACGTGAAACCACGTTCGCGAAGCTCAGCGCTGAAGGCGTCCATCTGCTGCTTGACGCTGCGCGGTGCACGTGGCATCGGCTCGGCCCCTCCCGGCGGGTTCTCCGGCGGCGATTCTTCGGGCCGAACGTTACTGGGCGATCACGTTCGGTGACCATCGAGTGCAGAAATCGGCGATCAGATCACCGCTCCCTGTCACGCCGTCGCTCTGCGGGGTGACTTGACCCCTGAGAGTGACGAACAGACTCGGTGTCGTCGCCTGTTCCCAGCACGCTCCGTACACCAGGGTGGAGGACAACGCCGGAGCCGTCGGATTCGTGTGGTCTCAGCGCTCGGGCGGGGGCGTCCCCAATCTGCGCCGGGGACGCGCGACCGAACCTCCGTCGAACTTCCCTGGAGCCATCAATGACCGTGCTCCCCGTCGAACGGCCGGGACCGATGCACTCACCGTTTCATCCTGATCCGGACACCGCCGACCACCTGTCCCTGGGCTCTCTGGGTTCCCCGGAGTCTCGGGGTTTCCCGGACTCCCCGGACTCCCTGGACACGAACGAGCTGTGGCTGGCGGCGCAGCCGGCCGCGGCCTCCCAGGCGCGCGACTTCACGCGAGCGCAACTGTCGGCGTGGGGCCTGGAGGAGCTGTCCGACCTCTGCGTCCTGGTCGTCTCCGAGATGACCACCAACGCCATCAAGGCCACCGCCGCCCCGCCCGTCCCGTACGGCTACACCTGCCCGCACACCTCCGACTGCCCGCCCACCTGCGCCCGCGCGCGGACCGCCGACCCGTACCCGATCCTCCTGCGGCTCCGCCTCGCCGACGCGAGCCTGTTCGCGGAGGTCTGGGACGGCTGCGATGGCACGCCCGAGGTCACCGAGGCGGAGGAGGACGACGAGAGCGGCCGGGGCCTGCGGCTCGTCGGCATGTGCACCGACGAGTGGGGCCACCACCGGTCACCGGACGGGGGAAAGGTCGTCTTCGGCCGCTGGGCCCTGCCGTCCGCCTGGCACCTCCCGGACGCGGTGCCCTCGCGGCCGTACGTCTACTCCCGGACTCACACGACGCGCGGGTGACGCTCACCTGCGCGGGGCGTACGCGGGGTACGCCGCCCGGTCCACGTCCGTGTCCGGCCACCGGCGGCGCAGCACCTGTGCCACCCGGCGGGTCCATCCGGCCAGGTGGGGCAGGGCGCGGTGGTGCTCGGCGGCCCGCGCCGCGGCGTCCAGCGTGAAGACCATCTGGAGCCGGCTCCTCTCGCCGGGCGCTCGGGCGTCGAGTGTGGGGAACCGGGTGAAACGGGTGGCGGCCCAGGTCAGGCATGCCGAGGCCAGGCCGAAGCCGAACAGGCGGTCGTCGTCCGCCTCCGGCACGCCCCGGGCCAGCGCGCGGCGGTAACCGGCCTCCAGGCCGGTCGCGACCGGGTCGGACACCGTCAGCCACGCCGGGCCCGGCACGTACAGGCACACGACCGAGGTGAGGGTGTGCCGGTAACCGGCGAACTCGAAGTCGATGAGCCGCCCGTCGCCACCCGCCGTCAGGAGGTCGTTCGTTTCGGCGTTGCCGTTGGTCGCCGTCGGGAAGTTGTTCGTTTCGGTGTCTCCGTTGGTCGCCGTCAGGAGGTCGTTCGTCTCGGCGCCCCTGTTGGTCGACGTCAGGAAGTTGTTCGCCTCGGCGTCCCCGTTGGTCAATGCCAGGAAGGGGCCCGGGTCGGCGAGCTCCGCCAGTAGTCGTGCCAGCTCGGTCTCGGCCCGGCTCGGCAGCGCGACCCCGAGCCCCGCGCCGTGCTCCACGGCCCGCCGCCACGCGTCGGTGTCCGAGCACGTGAGGCTGAGACCCACGGCCGGCCGTCTCGCGAGATAGCGCTCCGCGTGCCCGGCGGTGGCCGCGCCCAGCTCGCCCAGCGCCCGCGCGAAGGCCGCCAGCCCCGCCGTCGCGAGCACCGCGCCGTCGCGGCGCAGCACCTGGTCCAGCGGCTTACGGGGAGCGAGGTCCTCCAGGACCAGGAGCGACGCCGCCAGGTCGTCGGCCAGCACCCCGGGGGCGAGGGCGAGCCCGAGGTCCTCGGAGAGGAAGCGCAGCGCGGCCCGCTCGGTCACCACCTGTTCCGCGTCCACGCGCATTCCGGACGGATCGCTGCGCAACCACTTGACGATCACCGACACGGGCGGTCCGGGATTCGGCTCATGGTTCGGCCCGGCCGGGCGCGTGTGCGGTCCGGGGGTTGGTTCGGCCGGGTGTGTGAGCGGTCTGGAGTTCGGTCCGGCCGGGCGCGCGGGCTGTCCGGGGTCCGGCTCGGCCGGGCGCGCGGGCGGTACGGATCCCGGCCCGACGGATCCCGGACCGGTCGCGTACCCGGGTGTCTCGGCCTCCGGCCCGGCCAGGTACGCCCGCAGGACCGCCCACGGGGCCAGGTGCTCCACGCGGTCCAGCGTCACCGGCGCGCCGAACGCCTTCTCCAGCAGCGCCTCCAGGCCGGCCCGATCGGGAAGCGGAAAGCTCGTCGCGGGAGAGTCCGCGGGAGAATCCGCGGGAGGATCGGCGGGAGGCGTCGGCATCCTGGCAGGGTGCCAGCCCAGTTCGCGGCCTTCAACGGGTTTTCCCCCTCCCGCCGGTCCGGGGTGCCGAGGCCGGCGTCGCGCCCTCCGACAGGTTTCGGCTCCCACCGGGCGGAGCCGCTCCGCCGAATCGATGGACCAGCATCTGGTCCTGCGCCGGGTGGAACGCCAGCACGCGCTCATCGAGGCACTCCGGGCCCGCGCCCCGCGCGCCACCACGGGCCACCTGCTCGCCGGGCGACTCGGCGTGGCCGTACGCACGATCGAACGCGACATCGCCCGGCTGCGGGAGGCCGGTGTGCCCATCACCGTGCGGTCCGGGCCCGGCGGCGGCTATCGCCTCGACACCTCCTCCAGCCTCGCCCCGCTGGCCCTCACCCCCGGCGAGGCCGCCGCACTGGTGGTCGCCCTGGCCGCCGTCGGCCCGTACGCCTCCGCCGGCGCCCGCTCCGCGATGGACAAACTCCTCGCGGCCCTCCACGCCACGGAAACGCCCTGAACCTCCACGCCACGAAACGCCCCGCACGATGACGCGCCTCCCGGGTCGCTGACGTGCGGGCTTCCCAACCAGCGGAAATAAGGTTTTCTCGTCCGGCTCGCGAAGGCAGAATGCCGGGATGGATACGATCCTGCGGGCCGCGAGCGAAGTGGTGGGCGTCGAGCTGTCCGATCCGGTGGACCTCGGAGGCAGCCCGCGCAGCGTCGTCCTGCGCTGCCGGACGGCTTCGGGCGGCAGCGTCGTCGTCAAGAAGTACGGCACCGATCCCGAGGGCCTGCGCGCCTTCACCGGGGAGGCGGCGGGGCTCTCGCTGGGGCTGGCCGGTCCCGAGTTGCTGGGGGTGGACGACTCGGTCCCGCTGCTGGTGATGGAGGACCTCGGGTCCGCGCCGACCCTGGCGGACGTGCTGCTCGGCGACGATCCGCGGGCCGCCCTGGACGGCCTGACGACCTGGGCGCGCGGGCTCGGGCGGCTGTCCGCCGCGTCGGTGCACCGGCGCGCCGACCTGACCTCCCTCTCCGCCCGGTACGGCCTGGGCGTGCCGTCCTGGGCCGAGGAGCCGTGGGTCGCGGGGTACGCGGCCGGGTTCCCCTCGGCGCTCGCCGGGATCGGCGTCGAGGCGCCGCCGGAGCTGGCAGGGGAGCTGGGACGGATCGCGGCGACGGACGCGGACGACTATCTCGCCTTCACCCCCGGCGACACCTGCCCGGACAACAACCTGCTCACCCCGGACGGCCTGCGGCTGATCGACTTCGAGTCGGCCTGCTACCAGCCGGTCTTCATGACGGCCGCGTACTGCCGGATGCCCTTCGCCACCTGCTGGTGCGTCTTCACCCTGCCCGCCGGTCTGGCGGAGAGGATCGAGGAGACCTACCGCGCCGAGGTCGTCGAGGCGTACCCGGAGCTGGTCGAGGACGAGATCTGGGAGCCGGGGATCAGGCGGGCGGTCGCGCTCTGGACGGTGCACATGACGACCAGCCTGATCCCGCGCATGGCGGAGGACAGGCCGGCGCACCGGACCCGGCGTCCCGTCCCGACGCTGTGGCAGCTGCTGAGACACCGCTGGGAGATGGGGAGCGCCCTGGAGGAGTTCCCGGCCTTCGCGGAGACGATGCGGCTGCTGCTCAGGGACGTGGCCGGAGGCTGGGACGTCCCCCCGCTGCCGGGCTACCCCGCGTTCGGCGGCTGAGGAACCGGCGGGAATCGGCAGGGCGGATTCCGGTTGGGCATGTCGCTCCGCTCACCGGACCGCCCGAGGCCGGGGCGGGGACGACGCGACCGCGATCTGGCTGAGGATGGTCGACAAGCCCTCGGAGTACACCTCGCCCGGCGCGCTCGCGCGTCAGGGTCTCAAGGTGCTGGACGAGGCGCCCCCGGCCCGCCGGGCGCGGCTCCTGGAGGGGGCGACCTTCGCCGAGTTCCTCGTCGAGCGGATGCCCGCGCTCGCGGCCGAGTGGCGCGAGCGCCGCGAGGCTCTGCGCGCCTCCGGCGCACTGCCCGGCGACGCCGGAACGAGCCGGTCCTAACCCGACGCCGTCGGCTTCGCCCGCATGCCCCGGCTCGCGTCCCCGCCCGATCGGCGGACGCCCCGTCCGGCATGCGACGGCATCGCCCGGCATGCGACGGCATCAGAACATTCGACGCGTTGAAACCGAGGAGATCTCCCGTGACCTTCGACTCCGCCCGCTGGCAGGCCCGGTTCGACGAGCTTCGCGCCGCCCACCGCGTACCGGGGGCGTCGCTCGCCGTACTGGTCGGCGGGAACGTCCACGAGCTGGCGAGCGGTGTGCTGCACCGGGCGACGGGGGTGGAGGTGACGACCGACTCGGTGTTCCTGTCCGGCTCGCTCGCCAAGGTCTACACCGCCACGCTGGTGATGCAACTGGTCGACTCCGGCGGGCTGGAGCTCGACACGCCCGTGGTGAGCGTGCTGCCGGAGTTCGCCACCCCTGACCCCGAGGCCACGAAGACGATCGCGATCCGCCGGCTGCTCAGCCACACCGGCGGCCTGACCTGCGACTTCACCTACGACTCCGGCCGCGGTGACGACTGCCTGGCCAGGTACGACGACGGCGCGCACCTCCGGTACGAGTTCGTCGACGGCATGAAGGACTTCTCCCCGCCCCTGGAGATGGGCCTGGTGCCGGTGACGGAAACGGTCTTCGCCGCCTCAGGCGGTCCGGCCTTCGGAGGGGAGCACTTTCCCGTGGTCTTCTCCACCCTGGCCGACGGCACCGAGTGCGTTTACATCGGCATGCGCGTCACCCCCAAGGTCGCCTGACCCCCGGCCCGTGGCCGACGCCGCCCGTGTTTTCCCGGATCAGGTCGCGAATATCAACCAGAGGTTCCAGCCGCCGCCGGAGGCCAGGCATTCGTAGTCGTCGGCCCCGCCGGGATTGTGGGGCCACAGGTATTCCTCACCCACGGCGACGCATTGGCCGTAACTCGTGTAATGGCCGTGGTACTGCCAATGGTCCATCGCGCTGAGGCTCGTGTCAGCAGTGCCCTGACCAGCTGACGCGGCTGCCGGAACACCACCGGTGAGCACGAATGCGGCCACCGTGAAAAGCCCTGCGGACAGCACGCGCGTACGAATTATCATGGAAAGACCCCTCCGAAGTACGATCATCACCGCCCCTCATTGAATGAAAGGTTCACCCCTCTCGCAAGAGGGCCGCAAAGGAGGCCCGAAAGGGCTAACAGGTCCTTTTGATAATCGGGCCGCAGCGTGCGGCGGGATGGAACGATCCGTTTCCGGCCCGTTGAGAACGCCGCGATGAGACCGAATTCCAGGATGGCATGAAACTTTCCTCATCGGCCGCGAGACGCCCGGGCCGTGGAGGTCGCGGTGAGCCCGGAACGGAGCACCTCCCGCGTGCGAGGAGCGACCTGCCACAGCCACCCTGCCCGCCGCCGTCATGGAGAGCACCTCCTGTCTGCGAGGGGTGATCCGTTCACCTGGCGCTCACACACGTACGCCCGGACCCACCCGGCACGCGTGTGGATCCGGGCGCTTTCGCACCGAGCCCGGCGGGGAGGCGGCCGACCGGCCCGCCGGGCCCGTCCGTCTCCGGTGACGTGCCGAATTAAGATCAACAGATGCTCAAGCCGCCCTCCGCGGCGCAGGTGACACCACCCCCGAGGAGGCGTCCGAGAGTGGGCCGGGTGCTGCGACGGCTGGTCGCCGTCGTGATCGGCGTCTGCGCGCTGCTGGGCGCGGTACGGCTCGTCGTGCCCGCCACCGCGGGCACGGCCGACGAGCCGCCCGGGGTCCGGCGGCAGCTGACGTTCCTGCGCGCGGCACTCGACGGCGGAGCGGGTGACCAGGCGCAGAGCCTGTTCCCCGAGGGCTACTTCTTCCTGCACGCGCTGTACGGCCTGAGCTGGGTCGAGCTCGGCATGCGCGCACCGGACGGCGAGCGGTCGGCGGCGCTGCGCGAGGCGCGCTGGGCGCTGGCGAGGCTGGAGTCGCCGCCCGGCCGTGCTCCGTTCAGCGCGGACCTCACCCCGCCGCACGGCGTCTTCTACCGGGGCTGGACCAACTGGCTGCGCGGCGGGACGCTCGCCCTGCAACCGTCCGCGCGACGCGACCCGGCCGAGCTGCGCCGGTTCGCAGACGACTCCGCCGCCCTCGCCGGGGCGTTGGCGAACTACGGCGAACTGGCCGGCCTCCCGATCGACACCCCCTGGACCAAGCGGTACGCCTTCGGTCTCCTCCCGATCGGCGACGCCTTCCTGGCCTGGTCGAAGACGGCCCGCCCCTGGATGGCGTCAACCCCTTCCCCGCCACCGGCGACCATCTCGTGGTGGTGGCGCACACCACTGCTGGCGTTGCTGCTCGTCATCGGTGTCATCCCTTGGTTGCCCGTCTTGGTACGGCGCTATGGAGCCCGCCGAGTTCGTCCCGAGGTGACGGACGAGTCGAGCGGGGTGGCAACCGAATGAGGCTGCCCAAAAGACCGGAGTAAAACGCCGGTCCGTGTGGCCAGGAAACCGGTGGGTCAAGTCCCGCGATGAGACCGGTCCGGAGACCGGGGTGAAACATGCGGCTTGCCGTTCGTGCTGGTGAAGGGGACGGAGTGCTCGATCGTGAGAGGTGTTCTCCCTACTGGTCCGGGTCGGCGATCTCGATGATGTGCAGCGGCGCGTCCAGGGTGCTCGACAGCCACGCCCATCTAGAGGCTTTGAGCGTGAGGATCGGGCAGATCGCCACGTCAGCGATCGCGGCCGCGTGGGCGTCGAACGAGTTGAGCTCGGTTGACGACATGAGATTCACCATGGCGGCGAGTTTCGCGGCCTGGGGGATGCCGTCAAGCGGAGCAACGGTGGTGCGTTCGAACGCGGCCAGGCCGGTGAGGAGCGCCTGTGCGTCCGGGAGGCCCTGGCTGTCGAGCAAGGCACCGGCCGCTGTGAGGGACGGGATGACCAGGGAGTGACCTGCCCGGTCGAAGTCCTGTAGGAAGCCGATCAGATCGGCGTCACCGCGGGCGACGTCGACGAGGACGCTGGAGTCGAGGATGTAGGGGGTGGGGGTGAAGTCACTCACCGGGCGCCGCCGGGAACCCTTGCTCGGCGAGTTGGAGGTTCACGTGCCGCCGCATGCGCGCCACCCGGTCGGGGTCGGCGCTGCGGGCGCGTTCCCGCAGGAGGGCCAGGCCGTGCTGGTCGGCGATGCGTTTGGCGGCGACGGAGTCGTTGAAGACGGCGGCGACACTGGTTGCTTTGCCGGTGGCGACCAGATGTTCGGCGTATCTGGCGACGTCAGGGTCGACGGTGATCGTGATTCGTTCCTTCTTCTCTCCGCTCATACTCGGCATCATACTCAAATGGCGTTGGCTGGTCGGGAGAAACACCGCCGCGATGAGACCGGTCCGGAGACCCCGCGGCCGACGACCAGATCGACAACCACCTGCCCGCCGCCCCGGCTCTGGCATCGAGGATCAGCGGTGTCATGCTCGCTCCCGCCCATCTCGAAGCGCCGCTCCTCGGTGGGCGCATCACCAGCCCGGGAAACGCGGGCGCCGAAGCTCACATCCACGCCGCGAATCCCGACGAGGACCGTTAGCCGAGGTCGAAGGCGACGTGGGTGAGGTTGACCGTCCGCACCTCCGGGTCGTCGAGGAGCTTGCGCAGGTCGGCGAGGTTCCAGCTGTCGACGACGAGCCCGTAGACGACGCACTCCTTGGCCGTCCCGGTGAGCGAACCGTGGCTCAGCTCGAACTCCTCAAGGTCGTCGCCGTCGTCGAGCAGCCCGGCCCACCCGCGGAACTCCGCAAGCGCCGCCTCGGGCTCGGTCTCGCACCGGTAGGTGAGGTCCTCCCGGGGCTCCTTGGTCATGCCGCGGTTCCAGACGACCGCGCTCAACGGGGGATCGCCGCTGGAGTCGTCGTAGGAGTACGGGGAGTAGATGTGGGAGACGTCCCCTCCTCCGCGGAGTTCGTGCCTCCGGTTGGAGGCGACGAGTTGCCCGGCGGTCATCGAGTGCGTGAACTCCAGGACCGCGACGGCCCGGAGCGTCTGCGGGAGCCCGTCGATGGTCTTCCTGGCCTCTTCCGTCAGCTGCCTGTCGACGCCGAGTTCCCAGTCCACCGAATCGATCGTGTCGGCCAGGTCGTCAGACGGTCCGTCGAGGAAGGGGGCCCGGACGGCGCCGAACAGGTCCTCCGTGATCTCGTACTCCGTAGCCGCCCGGAACCGGCCGGGACGGAGAAGCTCAGGAGGAGACGGGGTGTTCGAGGCCGCCTACCGGCGGGCGGCGCGGTTGTCGATCGATCGCGGCCGAACGCACCGTGCCGGTGGCCCCGCGGAAGGCGGGAGCACCGGCACGGCAGGTCATGCGAGGTGGTGAGGGAAAAAGGTCAGCGACCCCAGCCCGGCTTGGTGCCGCACTTGGCGTCCGCGTTGATGCAGACCTTCACCAGCGCGCCGAGCGTCTCCGGCGTCCACGCGTTCATGAAGTCCCCGTGGATCGAGGACGGCATGCCCGACGACAGCGCCAGGTCGTCGCCGCCGAGGGAGTCGTAGCCGAGCATGAACGAGAGGTTGGGAACCGCGACCGGGTAGTCGCCGCTGCAGGTGCCGTTCTTGGCCGGCCCCATGTGCGACTTGTGGTCGGGCGAGTCGATGTTCTTGCCGTCCCAGCAGTCCTGGAAGGTCAGCTGGTAGATCAGGTTGCCGCCCTTCGCGCAGACGGGCCAGTTGCCGTCGGCGCTACGGCCGATCTCCGCGCTGCCGGCGCACCAGAACTGGCCGGAGGCACCCTTGGGCGTCGCCACCTGTCGCTTCGCGTCGCCCTGCACCACGCGCAGGCCCGGCGGGAACGGCACGACCTCGGACGGGTCCTTGAGCCGGGAGCCGTAGTACACGCGGAAGTCCTTCATCGGAACGGGCTTGCCGTTCTTCAGCAGGGTCGGTGCCCAGTAGGCGCTGTTGTCCCCGAGGGCGTCACAGGTCGTGGTGCTCTTGAGCAGGTCCTCCGTCGTGGTGTTCGCCGACACCTTCGGGCCGAAGAAGGTGTGCATGTGGGAGGCGCCGACCAGGCCGGGCAGCACGATCGGGTCGTCCTTGGCCTCGTTGGCCACCGTGCAGTTGGTGTGGAACTCGGGGACCCTCACGATTCCCGCGGGAACCGGCTGAGGGGCGACCTTGTTGTAGATGTCCAGGGCCTTCTTCCACGCGGCCTGGTTCACCGGCACCCAGCCGGCGGCGGGCGCGGTGGTGGTCGGGGTGGCGCTGGGCTTGGGCGTCGTGCTCGGGGACGCGGTCGGCTTCGGGGTCGAAGTCGGCTTCGGGGTCGCCGTCGGGGTCGGGTCCGTGGTGCCCGAACCGGTGCCGAAGACCTGGAACTCCCACAGCGAGACGCCGTACTGGCTGGACCGCTTGGTCGCGTACAGCCGCACGAACCGGCCGGTGGCCGACACGTTGAGGGTCTGGACGCCGCCCTTGCCCGCCGTGGTGCTGTGCACCGTCTTCCAGGGGCCGTCACCGTCGGAGGCGGTCTGGATCTGGAACGCCGTGGCGTAGGCGTTCTCCCAGTTGATGACGATCTTCTTGATCGCGGTGGACTTGCCGAGGTCGACCGCGAGCCACTGCGGGTCGCTGAACTTGCTGCCCCAGCGGGTGCCGGGCTTGCCGTCGACGGCGGCGGCGGCCGACAGGTCACCGCGCTCCGCCGAGGAGGCGATGGCGGTACGGCCCTGCGAGAGGGGCACCTCGGCCGCGGCGGCCGGGGAGGCGGCGCTCACCACGGATGTGCCCAGGAGGCCGACGAGAACACCGGCCAGCGACAGGCGGCGGACCTGGCGTACGACGGACGCGCGTCCGGCTCGGATGCCGCGCGGGGCGGTTGTGCTCATAGTGAATGAAGTCCTTGTCCTGTTGGGGAGTCGCGGAGGGGACGTCTGGCGGCATTCGCACGTGCCGCTACACAGGAGACCCGCAGGTCGCGAGAGGATAACAAAAACTTCTGAGAAACCTGAAATGTTCTGTCACCCTCCTGTGACCCCGTGGACGTCCGCGGTCTCCGAGCCGGGACGGACTCGATCGGCAGGGCCCTAGGAGATCTTGCGGCGGTAGGTGTTCATGGCGAAGACGTACGCGATGACGAGGATGCCGACACACCAGGCGAGAGCGACCCAGACGTCGGTGCCGACGGGCTGCTGGGTGTACAGGTCGCGGATGGCGTTGACGATGGACGTCACCGGCTGGTGCTCGGCGAAGGCGCGTACCGGGCCGGGCATGGTCTCGGTGGGCACGAACGCCGAGCTGATGAACGGCAGGAAGATGAGCGGGTAGGAGAACGCGCTCGCGCCCTCCATGGTCCGCGCGGTGAGGCCGGGGATGACGGCGAGCCAGGTCAGCGCCAGGGTGAACAGCGTCAGGATGCCGGCGACCGCGAGCCACGCCAGCACCCCCGCCCCCGAGCGGAAGCCCATGAGCAGCGCGGCGAGCACGACGACCACGAGCGAGATCAGGTTGGCGACCAGCGAGGTCAGCACGTGCGCCCACAGCACGGACGACCGTGCGATCGGCATGGACTGGAACCGCTCGAAGATGCCGCTCTTCATGTCCGTGAAGAGCCGGAACGCGGTGTAGGCGATGCCCGAGGCGACCGTGATGAGCAGGATGCCGGGGAGCAGGTAGTTCACATACGACTCCGACCCGGTGTCGATCGCGCCGCCGAACACGTAGACGAACAGCAGCAGCATGGCGATCGGCGTGATCGCGGTCGTGATGATGGTGTCCACGCTGCGCGTGACGTGGCGCAGGGACCGTCCTGCCAGGACGGCGGTGTCGCCGAGGAAGTGCCTGTTCATCGTTGTTCCTTACCTGTCCGTGCCGGTGCTTCGGGGATCGCCGCCGTTGCCGACGAGCGTGAGGAAGACGTCCTCCAGGGTCGGCTGCTTCTCGACGTACTCGACCTTGGCGGGCGGGAGCAGTTGTTTGAGCTCGGTGAGGGTGCCGTTCACGATGATCCGGCCCTCGTGGAGGATCGCGATCCGGTCGGCGAGGTGCTCGGCCTCGTCCAGGTACTGCGTCGTGAGCAGCACCGTCGTGCCCCGGCCGGCGAGTTCCCTGACGGCCTGCCAGACCTCGATGCGCGCCTGGGGGTCGAGCCCGGTCGTCGGCTCGTCGAGGAAGATGACCGGCGGGTCCCCGATGAGGCTCATCGCGATGTCGAGGCGGCGGCGCATGCCACCCGAGTACGTCGACGCCTTCCGCGCGCCCGCGTCGGTCAGCGAGAAGCGGGCGAGCAGGTCGTCGGCGATCTTGCCCGGGTCCTTGAGGTGCCGCAACCGGGCGACCAGCACGAGGTTCTCCCGCCCGCTGAGGATCTCGTCGACGGCCGCGAACTGCCCGGTGAGGCTGATGGACGCCCGTACGTCCGCGGCCTGCGTGGCGACGTCCAGGCCGTTGACGCCGGCCGTCCCCGCGTCGGCCTTGAGCAGCGTGGACAGGATCCTCACGACCGTGGTCTTGCCCGCCCCGTTGGAGCCGAGCAGGGCGAAGATGCTGCCCCGCGCCACGTCGAAGTCCACGCCGCGCAGCACGCGCAGTGTCTTGTACGACTTCTCCAGGCCCCGTACGTGGATCGCGGGCCCCTGGACCTGACTGGTTGTCATCCGGATATCCGTTCTCTGCTTGGTCACGGCTTGTCGCCCGTGACGCGGTCGATGGCGTCGGCCAGCCGTTGCCGCTCCCGGTTGATCCACTGACCCCCGGGGTAGTTCTGGAGGAACGCCTCGACGAACTCCACGGGGTTCCCCCCGACGATGTCGCGGATCGGGGTCCCGTTCGCCGCGCTCTGCTCGAACAGGTCGGCGAGGTCGTCGTACATCGCGGCCGCGTCGGAGCCGTCCCCCGGCCCGAAGGTCATCAAGTAGCGCTCCAGCGCCTCGACCGCCGCGCGATAGTCCTCGGGGAGCTGCTTGACGCGTGCCTTGTAGCGCCGGTAGCGCTTCTTGTCCTCAAGAGACCCGGTGACCACTTCCAGGTACTGCCGGTAGCGGTTCTTCGGCTCGTTCGACCCTGTGTCCATGTGCTACTTACCTCCTTCGCGGAGCTGTTCGAGCCGTTCCGTGAGGAAGCTCCAGTTCCTCCAGAACTCTTCGAGGTACTCACGTCCCTGAGCGTTCAGGGAGTACACCTTGCGCGGCGGCCCCTTCTCGGACGGGACCTTCTCCACGTCGACGAGACCGCGCCGCTCGATCCTGACGAGAAGCGCGTAGACGGTGCCCTCGGCGATGTCGGAGAAGCCCTGGTCCCGCAGCCACGCCGTGATCTCGTAGCCGTACGCGGACCGGCCGGACAGGATCGCGAGGACGATGCCCTCCAGCGTTCCCTTGAGCATCTCCGTCACCTGCTTGCCCATGGGAGCACTCTCTTTCGGCTACTCAATGTCGCTGACTACCGGTACAAAGTAACACCGACTACTGGTACATAGCAACACTGAATAGCTGAGGTGCGAGTTCGGACCGCGAGGGTGTGAGTGCGGGCGACCTGATCGCCGCTCCCTCGGAGACTCGGCCTGCCGGAGATCTCGATCCCCGGCCTCGCCGTCGCGGGCATGACAGGAGCGGGGGCACCGGCGACCACGTGACGACCGCGAGTGCCGCGATCACTGAACCGTTCATGGGACCCACCGTCGCCGACCGCTCTGATACCGGGCCGTCGCCGTGCTGACACGGCCACTGATACGGCCACTGACGCGGCCACTGACGCGGCTGCGGACACGACGCCGTGTCAGATCCGATCGCCGCCGGGACCCGCGTCGGCCCGGCGCACCGCCCGAGCGGTCTTCGTCACCGGCTCCCTCAGGGCCGCCGGGTGGATTCGCGGCTGATCAGGTGCCAGGCGACCTCGGTGTCCCGGTCGGCCGGGATGGGCTGGCCGAGGGCGATACGGGCGCAGCGGGCGCCCTGGTCGCGGAGGGACTGGGCGACGGTGGTGAGCCCGGCCGGGGCGGCGGCGTCGGAGTCGTCCCAGCCGCTGAGGGTGAGGTCGCCGGGGACGGTCAGGCCCAGGCGGGTGGCGGCGCGCAGGACGCCGAGGGCCAGTTCGTCGCCCATCGCGGCGATCGCGTCACAGGCGTACGGGCCGGTGAGCAGCTCGGCCGCGAGCGCCTCGGCCTCGTGGGTGCTGTTGACGGAGCAGACGGCCACGCGGACCTGTGACCAGTCGCCGCCGGTCTCGGCCCAGGCGTCACGGTAGCCGCGCAGGCGCCGGCGGGTCACCCGGAAGGTCGAGGCGTCGGGGTCGATCCCCGGGTACGCGCCGTCCGGGACGGCTCCGGGGCCGGGGGCGGGGCCGGGAGTTCGGGGCATTCCGGAAGCGGCGTCGCGAGAGGGGGTGTGAACGGTTCCGGAAGCGGCGTCGCGGGAGGGGGTGTGGGTGGTTCCGGAACCGGAGGCGCCAAGGGGTTCGGAACCGGCGCCATCGGTCCCGGGGAGTTCACCGGAGGGGACACCGAAGGCGACGCCGGAGATCCTCGCCCGGTCGAGGGGGAAGCTCAGCACCCCCGGACGCCGCGCCCCCGCGAAGACCTCGCGGCCCACGGCCGTGGCGGCGGCGCGGTCGTCGGCGGCGACGAAGGAGAGGCCGTCGCGGCGCGGGCCCCCGTGGACCACGGCGGGCAGGCCGGTGGCGGAGATGGCGTCGATGACGGGATCGTCGTCGGCGGTCGTCCAGACCACGAAGGCGTCGACGGCGGCCTCGGTGACCCGGTCGACGTCGGAGGGGCTTCCGGTGACGGGTACGAGCGTGAGCGCCATGCCGTGGTCGGCGCAGACCTGGGCGACGCCGGACAGGAAGCGGGTCGCCTGCGGGTCGTCGAAGGCGTAGGTGAGATGCTCGCCGAGGACGACGCCCAGGTTGCCGGTCCGGCCGCTGCGCAGCGAGCGCGCGCCGGGGTGCGGACCCGGGTAGCCGAGGCGCTCGGCGGCCTCGCGGACCTTGGCCCGCGCCTCGTCGGAGACCCGGCCCGGCTGTCCGTAGGCGTACGAGACGGTCATCACCGACACCCCTGCCGCGCGGGCGACCTCGGCCATGGTCACCCGGCGTCGCGCCGTCCGTCCGCTCATGGGCCGAGAATATCTGTGTATCGATACACAGCTGATTTGTGTATCGTTACACACATGTCAGGAGGAAAGGGCGGAGTTCGGGCGCGTACCGCTTATATGGGGTTCGCCGCGTTCGGAGCTTTCTGGGGAGTGTGGGGCGCCTCGGTGCCCGCGATCCGCGCGCAGGTGGAGCTCGGCGACGGGCAGCTGGGCACGGCGCTGCTGTTCGTCGGGGCGGGGGCGCTGCCCGCGATGCTCGTCACCGGGAGGGCGGTCGACCGCTGGGGGCTCCGGGTGGCCGCGCTCCTGCTGGTGACGCTCGGCGCGGTGGGGACACTGGTGGCCGTGGCGGGACGCGGCTTCTGGAGCCTGTCGGCGGGGCTGGCGCTGCTCGGCGCCTCCTCGGGGGCGGCCGACGTCGCGATCAACTCGGCGGCGGCCTCGGCGGAGCGGGCCTCCGGCCGGCCGGTCATCACCCGCGCGCACGGCACCTTCTCCGCCATGGTGGTGGCCGGCAGCCTCTCCGCCGGGCTGCTGCTCGGCGGCCTGGGGGCGCCGGTCGTCGTGCCGTTCCTGCTGGTCGCTGGGGTCGCGGCCGGCGCGGCACTCAGCGTCGTGGCCGACTGGCGAGCCGCCTCGACCGCCGAGGCGGCTGCCTCGGACGCGGTGAAAGCCGCCTCGACCGCCAAGACGGACGGCTCGGACACGGCGAAGACCGCCTCGGGGGCCGCGAGTGCCGGTCAGGACGCCGAGCGGAGGGCCACCTCGGTCACCGAGGCGATCGTCCCGGACGCGACAGGGGCCGCTCCGGTCACAGAGGGAACCGTCCCGGACGCCACGAGAGGCATCTCGGTCAGCGAAGGAACCGTCCCGGGCGCGGGGGCCGTTCGGGGCGGCGAGGGGCGGGGGTACGCCGTGCGCCTTTTCCCGTTGCTCGTGGTCGGCGGCCTGGGCGCGCTCGCCTTCGCCGTGGAGAACGCCCACCAGAGCTGGGGCGCCGTCTACCTGGCCGACGTGGCCGACGCGGGTCCCGCGCTCGCCGCGGCGGGCCCGGCGGTCTTCGCCGCCGTCGTCGCCCTCACCCGCTTCGCGGCCGGTGCGATCGGTTCCCGGCACGCCGCGACCGTGCTCGTCTCCGGCGCCGTGACAGCCGCCGCCGGGACCGCGCTGGTGTCCGTCGCGACGGCCGTCCCGGTGGTCCTGCTGGGACTGGCCCTGGCCGCGGCCGGTACGGCCGTGCTCTTCCCCATGCTGATGGGGGTCGTCGCGGCACACGTCGGCGAGGCGGCGAGGGGGAGGGCGACGTCCGTGGTGACCACCGTGGCCTACCTGGGGTTCCTCGCCGGTCCGGTCTACGTCGGGCGCTGGGCCGAGGCGACCGGCCTGCCCGGGGCGATGGTGGCGGTGGCCGCGCTGGCCGTCACCCTCGCGGTCCTGACCTGGCCGCTGCTGCGCTCGGCCGCCGGCGCGGGCTCCTTGTGGGACTCGCCCCGGCGTGACCTCGACCGCGTGAAGGACGCCACCGGTCACACCCCCTGACGGCCTGACGGCTTTCGATCCGCCGAGGGAGGAAACCGCTCAGGGTTACCGCACACCCCCAGGTCCTCACATGTGAGGGAGTGCGGGAAATGGCATAAGGTAGCTCGTCGGCGCGTTCAGGACGGACGTACACGATGACCGCTCGGCGGCCGCGAGAGCGGTATCAACCCCGGTCGAAGCCCACCCCGGTGGGCTCCCGAACCGGGCGGAGTCTCCGTCTGGACGATGGACGGAGAGCTGTTGACCTCGTACTTCGCCGTGCTCGGCGCGCCCGGGGCCTGGCGCTTCCTGCTTCCCGCCTTCCTCGCGCGCCTTCCGAACGCGATGCTCCAGCTCGGCGTGCTGCTGCTCGTGCACTGGTCCACCGGCTCGTACGGCGCGGCCGGGGTCGCCGCCGCGGTGGCCGCGGTGGCGCCCGCGCTGGTCGGCCCGAGGACCGGGCGGCTCGCCGACAGGTACGGCCAGGCGAGGGTGCTGGTACCGCAGGTCGTCGTGCACGCCGTCGCGCTGGGCACCCTGCTGCCGCTCGCCTCGGCCCACGCCCCCGCGGTCTCGCTGGTGGTCCTCTCGGCGCTGGCCGGGGCGACGATGCCGCAGGTCGGCTCGATGGTCCGCGCCCGCTGGGCGTACGTGCTCGGCGGCTCTGGCAGGCTGGACACGGCCTTCGCCCTCGAATCCATCACCGACGAGCTGACCTTCACGCTCGCCCCGGTGCTGCTCGTGGCCATCTCGACCGGGTTCTCACCGGTGTGGGCGCTGTCGGTGGCGCTCGTCATGGTCGTGGCGGGAACGCTCGCGTTCGCCGGGGTCCGCAGGGGCGCGCCCGAGCCGATGCCGGTCCGGGTCCGTTCGCGGCACGGCGTGCTGCGGCTGCGCGGGGTGGCCGTGCTCGCGCTGGCCTTCGTCGCCCTCGGTACGGTCTTCGGCAGCCTCCAGGTCGGCGTCACCTCCTACACCGCGGCCCTCGGCCAGGCGGGCGCCGCCGGACCGGTCTACGCGAGCTTCTCCGGCGCCAGCTTCGTCGGGGGCATCCTCTACGGGGTGGTTCGCTGGCGGATCGGCGCCCCGGCCAGGCTGGCCGCCGCCTTCGGCCTGCTCTCCGCGGCCACCGTCACCCTGACGCTCGCCGGATCCGTGCCGCTGTTGTACGCCGGAGCCGCCGTGGCCGGGTTCGTCATCGCCCCGGCCGTCATCACCGGCTACACCCTGGTCGAGGGTCTCATCCCGGCCGAGGTGAGGACCGAGGCCTTCACCTGGCTCAACGGCTCCGTCGGCATGGGCATCGCCGCGGGCGCGGCTGTCGCGGGCCAGCTCGTGGACCGCTTCGGCGCGTCGTTCGCCTTCCTCGTCCCCCCGGCCACCACCGGCCTGGCCGCCCTGCTCGTACTGGTCCTCCTGCGCCGCCTGCGGCCGGAGGCCGGCGGCTCCCCGGCTCGCGAGCCGGTCGCCGTCTCCTGAGTCCGGAGGCAGCCCGGGTCTCCGGCTCGCGGGCGGGGCGCCGGGCCGAGTCCGGAGGCCGCCCGCCCCCGGCCCCGGCCCGCGAGCCGGGGCCGGGGTCGCCTCTGAGGCCGGAGGAGGCTCAGGCGCCGGCGGCCTGGCGGGCGCGGCGGGCCTCGCGGCGCTCGACGAAGCGGGAGGCGGTGGTCTCCATCTTGGCGAGGAAGTCGGAGAGCTCCTCGCGGGCCTTCTCGCCCTCGGCGCCGAGGTCCTTCATGTTGAACACGTCCCACTGGCGCAGCACCGGCTGCAGGACGTCGTCCATGTGCAGGCGCAGGTCGTAGATCCCGGCGTTGGCGATGGTCATGGCCTTGCGGGTGAAGCCCTCGATGCCGGTTCCCGGCATCTGGAAGGTGGTGACGACGTCGGTCACCGCGCGCATGGTCTGGTCGGGGGCGAGCTTGAAGGCCGCGTTGAGCAGGTTGCGATAGAAGAGCATGTGCAGGTTCTCGTCGGCGGCGATCCTGGCGAGCAGCCGCTCGCAGTTGGGGTCCTCGGAGGCCTTGCCGGTGTTGCGGTGCGAGATGCGGGTGGCCAGCTCCTGGAAGGAGACGTACGCCACCGAGGCGAGCACGCCCTCGTAGGAGTTGGTGAAGCCCTCGCTCATGTGCACCATCCGGGCCCGCTCCAGCGCGACCGGGTCGACCGCGCGGGTGACCGTCAGGTAGTCGCGGATGGCGGTGCCGTGACGGCCCTCCTCGGCGGTCCAGCGGTGCACCCAGGTGCCCCACGCCGCGTCGCGGCCCAGGGTCGTGGCGATCTCGTGGTGGTAGCTGGGGAGGTTGTCCTCGGTCAGCAGGTTCACGATGAGGGAGATGCGAGCCTCTTCGGGGATCTTGGTGTCGGTCTCGACCCAGGCGTCCCCGCCGTAGAGGCCGTCGTAGTTACGCCCCTCGGACCAGGGGACGTACTCGTGCGGGAACCACTCCTTGGCCACCTTGTGGTGCCGGTCCAGCTCCCCCGCGACGACAGGCTCAAGTTCGAGCAGCAGCTCGGTCTCACTGAACTCTCGCATCAGGTTTCTCCCTCGAAGACTACGCAACCGTAACCTACGTTAGCGTAGGTAAGACGCGATAGGTACGTGCTGCATGTCTCATTTACTCGCTCATGGGCGATTCAAGGAAGCGCCTTCGCTGTTCAGGGAAGCGCCTTCGCTGTTCGAGGTGGCTTCCTCGCCGTCAGCCGAGACCGATCGGCTCGCGAGGATTGCGAGGAGGGCGAGGGTGGTGAGGGGGGTGAGGGGGGCGGGTGCCGTCCGGGCCCGGCTGGGCGGGGATCGTCACGTCCCGCCCCTTCGTCGCCGGACGGCGAGCGGGGTGCCCCGGCCAGAGGGCGGCCAGCAGGACCAGCGTCGTCTCGGAGAGCACCAGCAGCCGTTCCACCAGGCCGTAGTGGTCGGCGCCGTCGATCAGGTCCGAGACCAGCGAGCCCGGGTGGGCGGCCAGGAACCAGGCGAGGAACACCGCCGACAGGACGGAGACCGCCGCCAGGGGGCCGTTCCCCGACCGGCGGCCGAGCATCCACCCCGCGCAGGGCAGCGCGGTGAAGACCACGGCCGCCGACCAGCGGTGGATCTCCCCCGCGATCGAGACGACACCGGGCGCCGCGTCGGTGGGGAACGCCGCGGTGAGAAGCAGTCCCAGCGC
The DNA here is from genome assembly GCF_051390675.1 of Streptosporangium heterodermiicola. Classification (NCBI taxonomy): domain Bacteria; kingdom Bacillati; phylum Actinomycetota; class Actinomycetes; order Streptosporangiales; family Streptosporangiaceae; genus Streptosporangium; species Streptosporangium heterodermiicola. Next base: position 21,838 of record NZ_JBPJSR010000039.1, on the reverse strand, counting down.
CGCGGTCACGAACAGCGCGCGCGACGCTGCACCGCGCACCGGCTCGACCCGCACCAGCAGGTACGCGACCCAGAGGCAGCCCATGGCCAGGGCGATCGTGCCGCCCACCGTCGCCCAGGCGGTGCCGTCGAGCAGCGCGTAGTCGCTGATCAGACCGTCCATCGGGTTCACCGTGTCCGCCGCGACCAGGTGCGCGTAGCCCATCGCGGCGAGGGCGAGCAGCGGCCCGGCCACACCGGGCCAGCGTGACGGCGGGCCCTCGTTCACCCCGCCACCTCCTGACGGTTCGCTGCGAGATTCACCCCGCCACCTCCTGACGGTTCGCTGCGAGATTCACCGCGCCACCTCCCGGCGGATCGTTTCCGAGTTCATCGCGCCACCACCCGCCGGGCCGTCTCGAAGTCGGGCCCCGCCTCCCGGCGGATCGTCCCGGAGTTCACCGCGCCACCTCCTGGTAGATCCGCTCGAACCTGGTCAGGGAGGCCTGGTGGTCGTGGGTCAGCGCGATGGCGCGGCTCGCGGTGCCCATCGCGGTACGCGCGCCGGGGGAGGCGAGCAGGGCGCCCAGGTGCCTGGCCAGCTCCTGGACGTCGCCGGGCCGGAACAGGTGGCCGTTCTCGCCGGGCCGTACCAGGTGCGGCAGGGCCATCGCGTCCGCGGCGACGACCGGCAGGCCGCTCGCCATCGCCTCCAGTGTGGCGATGCTCTGCAGCTCCGCGACGCCCGGCATGGCGAAGACGTCACCGGCGGCGTACACCTGGGGCAGCGTCTCGTCGGGGACGAACCCGAGGAAGGACACCCGGTCCCCGACCCCGATCCGGTCGGCCAGTCTGGCGAGCGCGGCCCGCTGCCCGCCGGTCCCGGCCAGCGCGATCTGCGCGTCGGTGTGGTTGAGCACGTGCGGCAGGGCGCGGATGAGCTCGTCCAGCCGCTTCTCCTCGTCCAGACGGCCGACGAACACGATCGTGTCCCGGTCGGGCAGGCCGAAGGCCCGGCGGGCCCACGACTTCGGCTCGGCACGCGGCTGGAACCTCGCCAGGTCGATGCCGCAGGAGATGGGCTCCACCGGCGGGCCGAAGCCCTTGCCCGTGAGCAGCCCGGCCGCGATCTCGGTGGGCGTGGTGACGCGGTCGGCCCTGGAGAAGACGCGGTTGAAGTCCTTCCAGGCCAGCGCGCCCGCCCTCTCGCGGAGCCGCCCGGGGATGCGCGCGAACTGGAAGAGGTTGTCCGGCATGAAGTGGTTGGTCGCCACGACCGGTACGCCCGCGCGCCGGGAGGCGGAGATCGCCGCGCGGCCGACGACGAAGTGCGCCTGCACGTGGACCACGTCCGGGTCGATCTCGTCGATGAGCCGGTCCAGCCGGGTCGGCACCGTGACCCGCATGGTCGGGTGGACCAGCACCGGAGCCGAGCGCAGCCGGTGCACGGTCACCCCGTCCACCCGTTCGGTCCTGCCCGGCCCCTCGTCCGAGGCGCACACCACGTGGACCTCGTTCCCCCGCTCGGCCAGGCCCTGGGCGAGCCGGTGGGCGAAGTAGGCGGCGCCGTTCACGTCCGGCGGGTAGGTGTCGGCCCCGATCAGCACCCGGCGGGTCCGGGTGGCGAGGAGGGCGGGGGCCTGCGCGGGGGTGCGCGGGGGTGCGGTGGCCGGCATGACCATCGGTGCTCCGTTCATCGTGCTGTCACTTCAGGTGGGGGGCATCGGGGTGGTACGGGCCAGCGCCACGGTCCCGGCGGCGGTGAGCGCGGCCGCCGCGAGCGCGGTGAACGTGCTCGCCGCGCCGGTCGGCAGGGGCTCGCCGAGCAGGAGGGCGCCGAAGGCGACGGCGGTGAGGGGATCGGCCACCTGCAGCGCGGCGAACGCCACGCCGAAGTGGCCGACGGCGTAGGCGCGCTGGAGCAGCGCCAGCGCGATCACGGCGGGCATCGGGACGGCGAACAGGAACCAGAGCTGCCAGTCGCCGTCGACCAGGACGCGGGTGAGCGTGGCGGTCGCGCCGTACAGCACGCCCGCGCCCACGGCGAGCAGGCAGGCCCGCGCGGCGGGGGAGACCCGCCTGGCGAGGGCCCACAGCATCAGGGCGGCGGTGGCCGCCCCCGCGAGCAGGACCACCGCCTCCCCGGTGCTGAGGTGCGGCTTCCCGCTGTGCTGGGGCACGACCAGCACCAGGCCGACCAGCCCGACGGCGATCACCGCGGCCGAGGCCAGCTCGCCGGGCTTCGGTCCGCGGCGTTGCAGGGCCGCGGCGCACGGCAGGGCGAACAGGAGGCTGGCCACGCCCATCGGCTGCACCAGGGTGAGCGGGCCGTACTTCAGCGCGACGATGTGCAGGGCCGTGCCGCCCGCGATGGCGAGGCCGCCGAGCAGCCATCGGGGGCGCCTGACCAGGTATCCGAGGCCGGCGCGGGACGCGCCCGCCGCCTCGAACTGCTGCAGCGCGGCGCCGAGTGCGAAGAACAGGGATCCCAGCAACGCCAGGCCGGCCGCCAGCACAGTCATGCACACTCCTCCCAAGCAGATGAAGACATGGCGAGATGACCGGATCGCCTCGTGGAGGCGTCCGTTGAGGGACTCGCGGTGAACAGTCGAAGCGTCCCCCGGCGGGAGGTGCCGGAGCCATAGGGGTTCACCCTGACTTCGCTGGGAATTCCCCGAGATTCGCGTCGGGGCTGTTGACCCGCTGGCTTCTCTTATCGTAGTTTCTCGGGCATGAATCTCGTGGGCGCCTGGCGCCTGGTCGAGTGGCGGATCGTCGGCGCCGGGGGGCAGGTCTCGCATCCCTTCGGCACGGACGCGGTGGGCCTGCTCTGCTACACCCCCGACGGCCACATGAGCGCGACGATCGCGCGGGCCGGGCGCGCCCCGCTGCCCGGCACCAGCCCGCGGCACGCGCCCCCGGAGGCGCTGGCCGAGGCCTTCACGTCCTTCTTCGCCTACGCGGGCCGCTACGAGGTCCGCGACGGCTACGTCGCCCACGACGTCGAGGTGGCGCTCAACCCGGCCTTCGCCGGCACCGTCCAGGTCCGCGAGCTGAACGCCGACGGCGACCGCCTGGTCCTGGCCGCCGGCGAGGACGGCCGATGGCACACCCTGATCTGGAGACGCTCATGAACGCCGACCGGCACGGACCTGGAGGCGGTCATCGAGACCTGGAGGCGGTCATCGAACACCAAGCGGTCGGCACGAATCCGGAAGCGGTCATGAGCATCGCGCGGCCGGCACGGAACCGGAGGCGGTCATGAACGCCGAGCGGTCGGCGCGGCTCGCGCGGGCGGTCGAGGCCAGGCGTACCAGGGAGAGTTGGAGCGCCTACCCTGAGGCCCCCTCCCGCCACCCCGGGGGCGAGGCCGCGCGGGCGGCCGGGCTGAAGGCTCACGAGTCCCGCCTCGGCGGCCGGTTCGACCTGCCGGAACACCCCGGCTCGCACGCCGTCGCCCGAGGCGAGGTCTCGCCCTACACCGGCGAGCCACTGGGCGTCGCCTACCCGGCCGCGAGCGCCGACGAGGTCTACCGGGCCGCCCTGGCCGCCTGGCCCGCCTGGCGCGACGCCACCCCCGAGACCAGGACGGAACTCTGCCTCGCCGCCTGCGACCGGATCTACGAGCGGTCCTTCGAGTTCGTGCCCGCCACCATGCACACCGCCGGTCAGAGCGCGGCGATGAGCTTCACCGGCAGCGGCACGAACGCCCTAGACCGGGGGATCGAGGCGATCGCCGCCGCCTGGTCGGCGATGGAACGGGTCACCCCGTACGCGACCTGGACCCGCGGCTTCGGCACCGCCGAGCTCAGCCTGGACAAGCGCTACCGGATCGTGCCGCGCGGCGTCGCGGTCGTCGTCACCTGCGCGAGCTTCCCCGCCTGGAACGCCTATCCGGCGATCTTCGCCAACCTCGCCACCGGCAACCCGGTGATCGTCAAGCCGCACCCCACCGCGGTGCTGCCGATGGCGCTGGCGGTCGCCGCCTGCCGCGAGGTCCTCGCCGGGGCCGGGTTCGACCCCGGCCTGGTCACCCTGGCCGTCGACACCGCCGAGGCGCCGGTCGCCAAGGAACTGATCGGCCACCCCGCCTGCCGGATCGTCGACTTCACCGGGAGCGCCGCGTTCGGCGCGTGGGTGGAGGCGAACGCCTTCCCCGCGATCTCCTACACCGAGACCTCGGGGCTCAACGCGGTCGTGCTCGACTCCGCCGACGACCTCGCGCCCGTGCTGCGGGCCGTCGCCGGGTCGCTCTGCCTGTTCTCCGCGCAGATGTGCACCAGCCCGCAGAACATCTTCGTGCCCCGCTCCGGGGTGCGGACCTCCTCGGGAACGGTCTCCTTCGAGGAGGTCGGCGAGGCCCTGGCGGAGGCCGTGCGGCAGATCTCCACCGTGCCCAGGCGGGCGGCCTCCGTGCTGGCGGCCATCCAGTCGCCCGCCACGCTCGCCCTGGTGGACGGGCTGCGCGGCCGGGGCACCGTGCTACTGGACGCCGCGCCGTACGAGCACCCGGAGTTCCCCGCCGCGCGCACCAGCGGGCCGCTGCTGCTCGCCACCGGGGATCCGGCGGTCTACGGGGAGGAGCGGTTCGGGCCGGTCGCCTTCCTCGTCCCTGCCGATGACCGGGAGGCCGCGCTGCGGACGGCCGCCGCCGACGCCGGGGACAAGGGCGCGATCACCGCGTTCTGCTACTCGGTCGACGAGGACTTCGTCGGCCGGGCCGAGGACGCCTTCGCCCTCGCGGGCGCCGCGCTCACCTCCAACCTCACCGGCCCGATGCCGCTCAACTTCTCCGCCGCCTACAGCGACTACCACGTCAGCGGGCTCAATCCGGCGGGGAACGCCTCCCTCACCGACGACGCCTTCGTGTCCGGGCGCTTCCGCGTCACGCAGTCGCGCCGCCCGGCCGTCAGTCACCGGAGGTGACCAGCTCCGCCTCCGGCGCGACACGGCGGTGGCGGAGGTGGCGGACGGTCTCGACCACGACGGTGACCGCGAGGGCGATGCCGAGGCCGAGCAGCAGCCCCTTGATCGGGTCGTTCTCGAAGGCCGCGCCGCCCACGTAGCCGATCAGCCCCGAGTAGACCGCCCAGGACACCGCGGCGAGGGCGTCGAAGAGGGCGAACGAACGCCGGGGATAGGCGACCGCGCCCATGGTCAGGGTGCACGCGGTCCGGCCGCCGGGAATGTAGCGGGCCACCACGAGGACGAGCCCGCCCCGCTCGGCCAGCGCCCGCTCCGCCCAGGCGAACGCCTTGCGGCTGCGCCTGCCGTTGCGCAGCCGGTCGTTGGTGGTCCGCCCGATGGCGTACGAGACGTGGTCGCCCGCGAACGCGCCCAGCGCGGCCACCACGATCACCGGGAGCAGGTCCGGCGCGCCGGTGGCGGCGGCGAACACCCCGGCCGTGATGACGGACGTCTCCGCCGGGACCACCGGGAAGAACCCGTCGAGCAGCGCCAGCGCGAACAGCGCCGGGTAGATCCATGGAGATGTCATCACATCGTGCAGGACGTCGAGGATGGCCTGTGTCACGTCGGGCTCCAGCCGGGGGTCGCGAATGTCTCACGCAGCACGCTGACGCCCGATGATCCTCAGGACATCCGGGACGAACCCCGGTGTTCTCGGATCACATCCCTGAGATCACCGGGGGTCCGTCCCGCCGACTCTAGGAACCGGGCGGACCCGGTCACATCGCTCGAACGGCCCGGGGATCCCTCCTCAGGGATCCCCGGCGGGGACGCGGCTCAGTTGAGCTGCCAGATCGCGAAGTTCAGCGAGGCCGCGTACGTCACCCAGAGCAGGTAGGGGACGAGCAACCAGGCGGCCGGGCGGCTGATCCGCCGGAACATGACGATGTTGAGCGCGATCGCGAGCCAGAGGACGACGATCTCCGCGAACGCCAGGCCGTACTGCCCGGCGCCGAAGAACAGCGGTGTCCAGGCGGTGTTGAGGACGAGCTGGACGGCGTAGACGCCGAGCGCCGGTGTCAGGCCGCGCGCCGACCAGGCGAGCCAGCCGGACAGGGCGATCATGACGTACAGAACCGTCCAGGCCGGGCCGAACAGCCACTGCGGCGGCGCCCAGGGCGGCCGCTCCAGCGACAGGTACTCACTCCCGGCGTTGACGGCCGCCAGCGACCCCACCACCGCCACCAGCACGAGCGCGACGGCGAAGACGGGCAACCCGGCCCAGCGTTTCGGTTGACGCGCGATGACCATGGAAACCTCCCTGCCCCCTCATTCGTACGCCTACCGCGCCGCGGTTTCCCCCCGTAAGGAGGAGCCGGATTCCCGCTCAGGCGGGCGGGGCGGCGATGGCCGGGGTGGCGACGGGGTCGTAGTGCAGGCGGCGCAGCACCCGGCGGAAGGTGTACAGGGAGAAGGCCACCGCCAGGCCGCTGATCACGGCCACGGCCGAGGTGCGGACCAGCAGGTAGGTGCCGATCGACTCGTGCAGCAGGAGCCAGATGCTCACCGCGGAGTTGGCCAGCAGCACGAAGGCCCACAGCAGGGTGATCCGGGCGAAGAACCGGCGGACCCGCTCGTGTTTCAGCACCGCCGAGGGCAGGTGGATGTAGTCGAGGGTCAGCTTCTGCACCAGCGGCCGGTTGAACCGCACCGAGGCGAGGAAGACCATGCTGATGCAGATCGTCCCGAGCTCCGGCTGCAGGAAGTAGATCACCGCGCTCCCGGTCCAGAACCCCAGCAGCGCCCGTACGGTGATCGCGATGACGGCGAGGATCATCGTGCCGGGCACCGGGATCCGCCTGACCAGCCGCCATCCCACCCCCGCGTACACCCAGGTGACCGCCGCGATCAGCGCGCCCTTCAGGCCGAGGAGGGCGAGAGCGGCGTAGAACACGGCGAGGGGGGCGACGACGCCCTCCAGCAGCTTCGGTGCCGCCTGCCTGGCGAGAGCGGCGAGGCGGGGGAGGACGATGGGCTGGTGGCTCATGACGCTCCACGGGCTGGTGCGGTGGCAGACGCTGGGCGTTCACGCCTACCCCGGCGTGACACGAGCATGTCAGGCCGTCGCGGGGGGTTGCGGGAAGGGTTACCTCCGGATGGTCACCGGCCACTCACCGTACCTGACCTCGTGCCGTGCCCTCGTGAAAACAACCCAATAACACTGCAATAACGGATGAGACCGGTACAGATCATTACGGTTCACAAAAAGGATCGCTATGCCGGTAACGGTTGAGAAACAGGAGCTTTCCTGATCGGGTCCGGTCCGCGACCATGAGAGGCATGGCAGTGCTGCGTACGCACGCGTCCCGCCGTTCCACCGAGGGTGTCGAGAATGTCGCGGCCCAGCTCGTCCGCTGGCCGGACCTGGCGCTGAAACGCACCAGGAAAGGACTGGGTTTCCGGGCCGACGGCCGGGAGATCGTCAGGATGTCCGGTGACCACACCGCGCAGCTGCTCCTCACCAAGCCCGTGATCGACCGGTGGGCGAGGGTGCTCACCGACTGCCATCGGATCACCCCTGGCGCCGACGCCGGATGGGTGTCCATGTCCATCGAGGGCCGGGCCGACGCCGAGCTGTTCCTCTCGCTCGTCAGCGTCGCGATCAAGGTCAACCAGAGGTCGCGGTAGCCGGTGCCGCCCGAGCCCCAGGGGCTCAGGGGCTCCGGTGGCGGCCGGGAGGGGCGGTGACCGGCGTCAGCCGAGGGTCGCGGTGGCGAGCCTCGCCCCGAAGCCGATGAACAGCGCGCCCACGCCCGTCCGCAGCCCGGTCGACAGCCCGCGACGGGCCCGGAACCGCCCGGCCAGGAACGTGCCGCCGAAGATCAGCGCCGACAGGTAGAGCACGCTGAACAGCTGGCAGATCGCGCCCAGGATCAGGAACGACAGCGCGGGGGTGCCGTAGGCGGGGTCCACGAACTGGATGAAGAACGAGATGAAGAACAGGATCGCCTTCGGGTTCATCAGGCTGACGATCAGGGCCTTGCGGAAGGGGTTCTCCACGGTCCGCTCCGGAGCCGGCGCCGCCTCCGTGCCTTCGGTGCCGGGGGAGCGCCAGGAGCGCCAGGCGGACCGGAGCATCTGGAACCCGATCCACGCGAGGTAGGCCGCGCCGGCGTACTTGACGACGCTGAACAGGAGCGGCGACGACTTCAGCAGGGAGGCGGCCCCCGCCGCCGCCAGCACCATCAGGACGGTGTCGCCGACGAAGACCCCCATCGCCCCCCGGTAGCCCTGCCGCACCCCGCGCTGGGCGGCGGTGCTGAGCACGTACAACGAGTTCGGGCCGGGCAACAGGATGATGAAGAAGGCGCCGGCCACGTAGGTCCAGATGTCGGTGATGCCAAAGAACACGGCGTTACTCCAGGGGGCGTTACGGATGCGTCATTACCGTACCGCCTAAAGGTGCTTATCTCCCTTTCCGGGTTCTCCGTACGCCATGCGCGATGCCGTCCGGATGCCGTGCGCCGTGCCACTCGGACGCGATGCGCGCTGTCGTCCGTACGCCATGCGCGATGCCGTCCGGATCCGTGAACCACGTGACCCGGACGCCGTGGATCGCTTGATTCGGATGCCACGGATCGCGTCGTCCGGACGCGACGAATCGTGCCCGCAAGGGCCACCGTCGATCCGGGGTCGATCCGGGGTCGACCCCTGATGGCGGTGAGGGACGGGGGCGGTGGACGGGAGTGAGGGGCGGGGGAGGGGCGCGGACGAGGGGTGACCGTGCCGTTCCTCCGCGTTCCCGGACGCGGTCGCCGGAACGCGTCCCGGCACGGCAGCGACGACTGACGTTTTTGGGCCTTGTGGCAGGGGTCTGTCAAGGCTACGATCGCGACAACTCTTAGGAAACTTTCCTAAAAGAAATGCCGACAGGGGGTGCCCGTGGCCCGAGCCTCCCCTCCGACCGATTTCTAGCTGCGAAAACTCGACGGCGGCAGCCGTCGCTGCTGAAGGTCCGACCGTCCGGACGCCTCACCCCCCAGGTTCCACGTCCATGGGAGCGATCATGCGGCGCACCTTTCCCTTACTCGTCCTGACTGCGGTTGCAAGCCCTCACTCCGGCCTGCCCGCCCCCGTCTCCGGCGTCACGGCCGTCCCCGCGACCGGGGCCACCGAGACCACAGTGACCCTCGCGGCCCCCGTCACGCCCGCCCTCGGTACGGCCACCTCGGCCGCTTTCGGCGCCGCCGTCCCCGCCCGTCCCGAGGCCTCAGGCCAGGGTTCGCGAGCCATGGGTGAGCACCGGCGCCAGGGAATCACGAGTGAGCGCGCGATCACGGACACCTCCGCCGAGCCCCTGATCCTCCCCAGGAGCGGTCGCCGCCCGTCACCGAAGCGCAGGCACCGGATCCCACCGGCATCGCACGCCGGTCGGCCGCGTCCGGAGCGCGTGACGGCGGCCCACCTCCAGGCCAGGGCCCACCTCCAGGCCAGAGCCCACCCCCAAGCTCAGCCCCAGGCCGAGACCCGAGCCCGGCCCCAAGCTCACCCCCGGGCCGAAACCCGAGCCCAGGCCCAGCTCCAGGTCCCGGCGACTCGGTGACGACTCGCTGAACCCGGCGGTCCCCGGCGCCCCGCGCCGACAAACGGAACGGTCCCCGGTCGGAGCCGTGCCCACCCCGCCGTACGGCTCGCGCCCACGTTCGCGCCCGCGCACCCCCCGCGTGGCGCGGGCCGTACGGTCACCCCCACGGAATGCATGAGGTTAACGTGAAATTACGCGCCATCGCCCGCTCTCTCGTCGCTCTGGCGGCCCTCGTCATGACGATGATGGTCGCGACCCCCGCGTTCGCGGCTCCCAACACCGCCGTCTTCACCAAGACCTCGGACTGGGGTACCGGGTTCGAGGGCAAGTACACGGTCACCAACGGTGGTACGACGACGATCAACGGCTGGTCTGTCGCCTTCGATCTGCCCTCGGGGGCGAACGTCGGGTCCTTCTGGGACGCGTCGATGAGCCGTAGCGGGCAGCGTTTCACCTTCACCAACGTCGGCTGGAACGGCACCCTGGCCCCCGGCGCGAGCGCGAGCTTCGGCTTCAACGGCTCCCCGGGCAGCGCGACCCCGTCCAACTGCACCCTCAACGGCGTGGCCTGCGGAGGCGGCAGCACCCCCGTCACCCCGGGGACACCGGGGAACCCGTCGGTCACCGGCACCACCAACTCCTCGATCTCCCTGTCGTGGGGTGCCTCCAGCGGCACGGTCACCGGCTACCGCGTCTACGAGGGGACCACGCAGCGGGCCCAGGTCACCGGCACCACCGCCACGATCGGCTCGCTCGGGACCTGCACCTCGCACACCTACACCGTCAAGGCGTACAACGCCCAGGGTGAGTCGGCCGCCAGCGGCGCGGTGAGCGCCACCACCACCGGCTGCACCAGCGGTGCCCCCGGCAAGCCGGGCACGCCGTCGGCGACCGGCGGCACGAACAGTGTGGCGTTGTCGTGGGGCGCGTCGTCGGGGACGGTGACCGGCTACCGGGTGTACGAGGGCACGACGGTCAGGGCGACCGTGACCGGGACGAGCGCGACGGTGTCGGGGCTGGGCGCGTGCGAGGCGCACACCTACACGGTGGCCGCGTACAACTCCTCAGGCGAGGGCCAGAAGAGCGACCCGGCCAGCGCGACCACGAACGGCTGCACCGGCGGCGGCCCGCTGCCCAAGCACTTCCTCACCGGCTACTGGCACAACTTCGACAACCCGGCCGTCGAGCTGCGGCTGTCGGCGGTGCCCAACGAGTACGACCTGGTCGCGGTCTCCTTCGGCGAGGCCACCGCCACCGCCGGTGAGGTCGTCTTCGGCGTCGACCCGGGACTGTCCGCCTCCCTCGGCGGCTACACCGACGCCCAGTTCAGGGCCGACGTGCAGACCCTCCACTCCCGTGGCAAGAAGGTCATCCTCTCGGTCGGCGGCGAGGCGGGCCGCGTGCAGGTGGCCAGCGCCGCCGCCGCGACCAAGTTCGCCGACACCGTCTACGCCCTGATGCAGAGCTACGGCTTCGACGGCGTCGACATCGACCTGGAGAACGGGCTCAACTCCACCTACATGGGCCAGGCGCTCCGCTCGCTGCGGGCCAAGGCGGGGGCGAACCTGATCATCACGATGGCGCCGCAGACCATCGACATGCAGTCCACCGGCGGCGAGTACTTCAAGCTGGCGCTCGCCATCAAGGACATCCTCACCGTCGTCCACACCCAGTTCTACAACTCCGGCTCCATGCTCGGCTGCGACCAGATGGCCGCCTACTCGCAGGGCTCGGTCAACTTCATGACCGCGCTGGCCTGCATCCAGCTGGAGAACGGCCTCCGCCCCGACCAGGTGGCGCTCGGCCTGCCCGCCGGGCCCGGCGCGGCCGGTGGCGGGATCGTCGCCCCCGCCCTGGTGAACCAGGCCCTGACCTGCCTGGCCACCAGGACCAACTGCGGCAGCTTCGTGCCGCCGCGCGCCTACCCCGGGATCCGTGGCGCGATGACCTGGTCCATCAACTGGGACGCCAGCAACAACTGGAACTTCTCCAGGACCGTCAAGCCGCACCTCGCGACCCTCCCCTAACGCTTCGGGACCTGCCCGGCACAGCGCGACGTACGACTCGCGACCTGGCCGGGCAGGCCCCGGAACCCGCACCCGGCAGCACCTCGCACCCCCGGCCCCTCACACCCCCCAGACCTCGCATCCCCCCAACCGAGGAAGAGCCATGAGATTACGACGAACGCTGACCGCGGTCCTGGCCGCGCTCGGCATGTCAATCGGCCTGTCACTGGTCGCGACCCCCGCGTTCGCGGCTCCCAACACCGCCGTCTTCACCAAGGTCTCCAACTGGGGTACCGGGTTCGAGGGCAAGTACACGGTCACCAACGGTGGTACGACGACGATCAACGGCTGGTCTGTCGCCTTCGACCTTCCTTCGGGGGCGAACGTCGGGTCCTTCTGGGACGCGTCGATGAGCCGTAGCGGGCAGCGTTTCACCTTCACCAACGTCGGCTGGAACGGCACCCTGGCCCCCGGCGCGAGCGCGAGCTTCGGCTTCAACGGCACGCCGGGCAGCGCGACCCCGTCCAACTGCACCCTCAACGGCGTCGCCTGCAGCGGCGGTAGCACCCCCGGGACGCCGGGCACACCCGGCACCCCGTCGGTCACCGGCACCACCAACTCCTCGATCTCCCTGTCGTGGGGCGCCTCCAGCGGCACGGTCACCGGCTACCGCGTCTACGAGGGGACCACGCAGCGGGCCCAGGTCACCGGCACCACCGCCACGATCGGCTCGCTCGGGACCTGCACCTCGCACACCTACACGATCAAGGCGTACAACGCCCAGGGTGAGTCGCTCGCCAGCGGCGCGGTGAGCGCCACCACCACCGGCTGCACCAACCCGCCGCCCGGCGGCAAGATGGCCGGGGCACCGTACCTCTACATGGGCTGGGGCAACCCGCCCAACCCCGCGACCGTCATGAGCGCCACCGGCGTGAAGTCGTTCACCATGGCGTTCATCCTGTCCGGCGGCGGCTGCAACCCCGCCTGGGACGGCAACCGGCCGCTGACCGGCGGCGCCGACCAGGCCGCGATCAACCAGATCAAGGCCGCGGGCGGCAGCGTGCAGGTCTCCTTCGGCGGCTGGTCGGGTAACAAGCTCGGCCCGAACTGCTCCACCCCGGCCGCCTTCGCCGGAGCCGTGCAGCAGGTCATCAACGCGGTCGGTCCCGCGGTCGTCGACTTCGACATCGAGAACACCGACGAGTTCGAGAACTTCACCGTCCAGGACCGCATCCTCAACGGCCTGAAGATCGTCAAGCAGAACAACCCGAACGTCAAGATCGCCGTCACCTTCGGCACCTCCACCACCGGCCCGACGGCTCCCGGCATCCGCCTTATCAACCAGGCCAAGGCGCTGGCCGTGCCGATCGACAACTACACGATCATGCCGTTCGACTTCGGCAGCTCCAACATCTACAACGACACCGTCAACGCCTCCGAGGGCCTGAAGAACGCGCTCAAGGCCGCCAACGGCTGGACCGACGCGCAGGCGTACGCCCGGATGGGCATCTCCGGCATGAACGGCCTGTCCGACCAGCAGGAGCTGACCACGGTCGCGGCCTGGACCCAGATCCGCGACTGGGCCAAGGCCAGGGGCCTGACCCGCTTCGCCTACTGGGCGGTCAACCGCGACCGTCCCTGCCCCGGCGGCGGCGTGACCTCCAACTGCAGCGGGATCGCCCAGAACGACTGGGACTTCACCCGCGTCACCGCCGGCTTCTGACCGGCACGCAGCGAGCCCGCACGACCCGTACGACCTGCACAAACCGCACAAAAAGCACAACCCGCACGACCCGTACGGCCCGCACCCCGCCCGGGGTGCGGGCCGCACCCCCACGACACCCTCCTAAAGATCTCTGCGGGGTAAACCGGATGCACCTCAGGAAACTCGCCGTGGCCGCCTTACTGGCGCTCGGCGGGACGACGCTGGCCGCGACACCGGCCCACGCGGCCAACATCGCGACGAACCCGGGCTTCGAGAACGGGCTGAGCGGGTGGACCTGCTCCGCCTCCTCGGGCGCCACGACCGTCTCCTCGCCCGTACACGGCGGGACCAGGGCCCTGCAGGCCACCCCCCAGGGTTCTGACCAGGCACGCTGCCAGCAGACGGTGAGCGTCAGGCCGTCCTCGTCCTACTCGCTGTCGGCCTGGGTGCGCGGCGGCTACGTCTTCCTGGGGGTGAGCGGCACCGGCACCACCGACACCAGCACGTGGGCCGCGTCCCCGTCGGCCTACACCCAGCTGGCGCGCACCTTCACCACCGGCGCCTCGACCACCACCGTGACGATCTACACCAGCGGCTGGTACGGCCAGGGCGCCTACCAGGCCGACGACGTCGTCCTCGACGGCCCGCCCGGCACCGGTATCCCCGGCGACACGACCCCGCCGACCGTACCGGGCAACCTCACCGTGGGCGGCCCGACCGCCACCTCGCTCACCCTCGGCTGGTCGGCCTCCACCGACAACTCGGGAAGCGTGGCCCGCTACGAGGTCTCCCGCGACAACGGCGCTGCGGTCGCCACGGGCTCCGGCACCGGGTACACCGCGACCGGGCTGAACCCCGACACGGCCTACGGCTTCCGCGTCCGGGCCTGCGACGCCGCGGGCAACTGCTCCGCCTACACCGCCTCCGTCAGCGGCCGTACGAGCCGCGACACCGGCCCGCCCCCCGGCGGCGAGATCCGGTACGCCCCCTACATCGACATCACGATGCCCACGCCCTCCCTGGTGGGCGCGGCGGCGGCGACCGGGGTGAGGAACTACACCCTCGCCTTCGCCCTCGGCGACAGCAGCGGCTGCAACCCGGCCTGGGGCGGCACCATCCCGATCAACGACTCCCGGATCGTCAACGACGTCAGGGCGCTCCAGGCCCAGGGCGGCCAGGTCGTCGTGGCGACCGGCGGCGCGATGGGACCGTACCTGGAGCACGTCTGCGGCACCTCCGCCGCGCTGGTCACCGCCTACAAGAAGGTCCTCGACACGGTCGGCACCAACCACCTCGACGTCGACGTCGAGGCCTCGATCGACGCGGCCAAGGTCAACACCGCCCTCAAGCAGCTCCAGGCCGAGCGCGGCACCGTGATCAGCTACACCCTGCGCATCCAGGGCCAGGACTACGGCGTCGACCCGTTCTCGCTGTCGATCCTCCAGGACGCCGCCGCCAGGGGCCTCAACGTCATGGTCAACCCGATGCTGATGAACTTCGGCTACACCGGCAACTGGGGCGACGCCATGATCGCCGCCGCGCAGGCGACCCTCGCCCAGATGAGGACCGTCTGGCCAGGCAAGACCGACGCCCAGCTCAAGAAACTGCTGGGCCTCACCCCGATGATCGGCAGGAACGACACCGGGATGACCACCACCCAGGCCGACGCCCGCAAGCTGCTCGCCTGGGCCAACACCAACCACGTCGGTTTCGTCGGCTTCTGGTCCAGCGCCCGCGACAACGGCGGCTGCCCGACCGGCCAGGTCTCACCGACCTGCAGCGGCATCTCCCAGTCGGCCTGGGAGTTCACCAACATCTTCAAGGGGTTCACCGGATGAGGTTCAGGAAACTCGCGGCGATCGCCGCACTGGCGCTGGGCGGGACGATGCTCGCCGCGTCACCCGCCCACGCCGCCAACATCGCGGCCAACCCCGGCTTCGAGAGCGGGCTGACCGGCTGGACCTGCACGGCGTCCTCCGGGGCCACCGCGGTGTCCTCCCCGGTGCACGGCGGGACCAGGGCACTGCAGGCCACCCCGGCCGGGAGCGACACCGCCCGCTGCCAGCAGACGGTGAGCGTCAGGCCGTCCTCGGCCTACACCCTGTCGGCCTGGGTCAGGGGCGGCTACGTCTTCCTCGGCGCGACCGGAACCGGCGGGACCGACCCCAGCACGTGGACGTCCTCGCCGTCGTCCTACGCCCAGCTGTCGACCTCGTTCACCACCGGCGCCTCGACCACCTCGGTGACCATCTACGTCAACGGCTGGTACGGCCAGGGCGCCTACCAGGCCGACGACGTCGTCCTCGACGGAGCACCCGGGCAGGGGCAGCCCCCCGCGGCGCCCACCGGGCTCACCGGCACCGGGAACGCCACCACCGCCTCGCTGAGCTGGGGCGCCTCCCCCGGCGCGACCGGCTACAACGTCTACCGCAACGGCACCAGGGTCGGCACCCCCACCGGGACCACCTTCTCCGAGAACCCCGGCACGGGCACCCACTCGTACCAGGTGAGCGCGACGAACGCCTCGGGCGAGTCGGCGCGGTCGGGCGCGGTCTCGGTGACGGTCGGCTCCGGCCAGCCGCAACTCCCGGCCGTCCCGTCGGGGCTCGCCGCCACCGTCAGCGGCACGAGCGTCGCGCTGAGGTGGAACGCCTCCTCGGGCGCGACCACCTACAACCTCTACCGCAACGGCACCAGGGTCGGCACCCCCACCGGGACCACCTACACCGACACCCCGGGCGCGGGGACGCACGGCTACCAGGTGAGCGCCTCCAACTCCGCCGGTGAGTCGGCGAGGTCCGGCGCTGTCTCCGCGACCGTCAGCAGCACGCCGCCCCCCGGCAACCTGCCCAAGCGGGTGCTGGTCGGCTACCTGCACGCCTCCTTCGCCAACGGCTCCGGCTACACCCGGATGGCGGACGTGCCCAACGAGTGGAACGTCATCAACCTGTCCTTCGGCGAGCCCACCTCGGTGACCTCCGGGGACATCCGCTTCACCCAGTGCCCGGTCGCCGAGTGCCCCAACGTCGAGTCCGAGGCCGAGTTCATCGCCGGGATCCGGGCCAAGCAGGCCCTCGGCAAGAAGGTGCTGATCTCGATCGGCGGCCAGAACGGCCAGGTCCAGCTGAGCACCACCGCCGCGCGCGACAAGTTCGTCCAGTCGGTGGGCGCCATCATCGACAAGTACGGCCTCGACGGGCTGGACATCGACTTCGAGGGCCACTCCCTCTATCTCGACAACGGCGACACCAACCTGTCCGCCCCCACCACCCCGGTCATCGTCAACCTGATCTCCGCGCTCAGGACCCTCAAGGCCAGGTACGGCACCAGGTTCGTGCTGACCATGGCCCCCGAGACGTTCTTCGTCCAGCTGGGCTACCAGTTCTACGGCCCGGGCCCCAACGGCTCCGCCGACCGGCGCGCCGCCTCGTACCTCCCCGTCATCCACGCGATGCGCAACGACCTGACCCTGCTGCACGTCCAGGACTACAACTCCGGGCCGATCATGGGGCTGGACAACCAGTACCACACCATGGGCGGGCACGACTTCCACGTAGCCATGACCGACATGCTGCTCGCCGGCTTCCCCATCGCGGGCAACCCGAACAACGTCTTCCCCGCCCTGCGCCAGGACCAGGTCGCCATCGGCCTGCCCGCCGCCCCGTTCGCGGGTAACGGGTTCACCACGGTCGCCGAGGTCCAGAAGGCCTTCGACTGCCTGGCCAAGGGGACCAACTGCGGGTCGTACCGGCCGAGAGGGGTCTACCCGAACCTCCGCGGCCTGATGACCTGGTCGATCAACTGGGACAAGTACAACGCCTTCGAGTTCTCCCGCAGCCACCGGGCCTATCTCGACGGCCTGGGCTGAAAGCCCCTCGCCGCCGGGGGAGACGGACTTCCGGCGGCGAGGTCACCCCTTCCCGCGTTCACGCGTGTCCGGAGGCACGCGCGACGGTCACCCGCCGTGACGGCCCGGATTCCGGAGGCCGGGAAAACTGGCAGAGTGGTCTCGGTTTGGAAATCCGGGTGGCTGGTTGGTCGCCAGGTCCGGCAGGCTAGGGGCCGTCATGGACTACGCAATTCTCACGGGGTTCGTCCTCGTTCTCGGTGTCGTGCTCGCCCTGGTCGCGCAGTGGAAGGGCTGGAGACCCTCACTGCTGGTCATCCTGGGGGTCGGAATCGCCTTCCGGGTGCTCATCATGGCCACCTCTGCGGTGGACACCTGGCAACCGGTCGACTTCATCAACAGCTTCAAGCCCGCCGGCGAGGCGGTCCTGAACCGTGAGGACCCCGTCCTGGGCAGCTCGGGAGGCTGGCACTTCCTGCCGACCATCCCCTACGTCTACGGCCTCCTGCTCTGGCTGGGCATCCCCTGGGAGATCGGCGGGCGCCTGGTCACCGTGGTCGCGGACATCGTGCTGATCCCGCTGGTCGACAAGCTCGCCGGAGGGCCCAACGCGTCACTGCGCGCCTTCCAGTACGCCTGCAACCCGCTCGCCATCCTCGTCGCCTCCGTCCACGGCCAGGTCGAGCCGGTCGCCCTGGTCTTCGGCGTCGCCGCCTTCGTCGTCGCCCGAGGCCCCGGCGACCCGCACCGGCCGGGCATGACCACCAACCCGCTCGCGCTGGCACGGCAGAGCGTCGCCCTCCACGGCCTCGCCGGTGCCGTACGGCACGCCTTCGGCCCCGAGGGGGTGCTCCGCGGGGCGCTCACCCCGCGCCAGGGCGACCGGCAGTCCCTGCGCCGCGCCCTGTTCGCGGGGCTGCTGATGGGACTGGCGCTGTGCGCCAAGAGCTGGCCGATCTGGCTCATCCCCGGCCTGCTCCTGCTGCTGCCCACCTTCCGCGCCCGCGCCGTGGCGTTCGTGGCCACGGGCATCGCGCCGGTCTTCTTCCTGGTCACCCTGCCGATCTTCGCCGGCACCTCGCTGAGCCAGATCCCCGAGGTCATCCGGGTGATCCAGGACGTCCGCCCGATCGTCGGCCAGTGGGGCTACAGCGCCATCTGGATGCACGGCATCAACGACCTGAACCAGCAGATCGCCACGTTCGGCACCCGTCTCATCTACGTCACCATGCTGGCGGTGGCCTTCCTGTGGCGCCGCGCCGACCCGATCGACCTCACCACGGCGCTGCTGCTCGCCTTCATGGTCACCACCCCCAGGCTCGGCGCGCAGTATCTCCTGTGGTTCATGCCGTTCCTGATCGCCCGTCCCACCCGCTTCGCCTGGCCCGCCATCATCGGCGTCTCCCTCTGGGCGGGGTACGGCTACCTCTACATGACCCAGTTCGACTCCGCCACCTGGCGAAGTCTCCACGTCGTCTGGTCGCAGGCCTCCATCGTGCTGCTGCCGATCCTGGCGCTCGCCATGCCGTGGGGACGCCGCGTTCCCCCCGAGCCCGTCGCCTCCGCCGAGGGACCACCGCCCTCGACGCCCGTTCCCGCGTCCGCCTGAACTCCCGCGACGCCTGACCGCGCGGGACTTCCCACTCGGCCCCGTGGCCTGTCACCGGCCCCGTCACCGTCGCGTGACGGGGCATCAGCGGGGCCCGGGAGGGGCTGGTAAGTTCCGGTCCTGTGACGAGCACCGTGGAAATCCTGCGTTACACCGCTTTCACCCACGATCCCGAGGGGGGAAACCCCGCCGGGATCGTCCTCGACGCGGCCGGGCTCTCCGACGCGGAGATGCTGGCCGTCGCCGCCGAGGTCGGATACTCCGAGACGGCGTTCGTGACCGCGCGCGACGACGAGCGACGCGCCTTCCGGGTCCGATACTTCGCCCCCTCGGCGGAGGTGGCGTTCTGCGGGCACGCCACGATCGCGACCTCGGTGGTGCTGGCCGAACGCCTCGGGACCGGACGCCTGGTGTTCGACACCAACGCGGGCGAGATCACCATCGACACCGAGATCGCCGACGACGCGCTCCGCGCCACGCTCACCAGCGTCCCCACCCGCTCCCGGCCCGTCGCGGAGGACGCGCTGGCGGAGGCCCTCGCCGCCCTCGGCTGGTCCCGCGACGAGCTCGACCCGGCCTTCCCCCCGCACGTCGCGTTCGGCGGTGTGGAGCACCTCGTGGTCGCGGCCTCCTCGCGCGAACGCCTGGCCGGCCTCGACTACGACTACGAGCGGTTGAAAGCGCTGATGACCCGCGAAGGCTGGACGACGGTGAACCTGTTCTGGCGGGAGAGCGACGAGCGGTTCCACGCCCGCAACCCGTTCCCGGTCGGCGGCGTCGTGGAGGACCCCGCCACCGGCGCCGCCGCCGCGGCCTTCGGCGGCTACCTGCGGGTTCTCGGGAACGGCTCCTCGGAGTTCACGGTCATCCAGGGGGTGGACATGGGACGGCCCAGCACGCTGAAGGTCTCGATCGCCTCCCCTGACGGCCGGAGCCGGGTGAGCGGCGGAGCGGTCGCGCTGGAGCCCGCCTGATCCCGGCACGCCTGCTCCGCGTCCCGGCACGACTGCCCCGCGCGGGCCCGGTCAGCCGTTCCCGCCACCGGGCCGACCGAGCGACCGGCTCAGGGGGCGCCGGGCCGATCGAGCGGTTGGCTCGGGGTCGCCGGGCTGACCGAGCGGTTGGCTCGGGGGCGCCAGGCCGATCGAGCAGACGGCTCAGGGGTCGCCGGATTGATCGAGCAACCGGCTCAGGGGCACCCCCGCCAGCCGCCGTACCTCGTTCGCCATGTGCGCCTGGTCGGCGTACCCGCTGACCACGGCGACCTCGGCCGCCGTGACGCCGTGCCTGGCCAGCCACAGCGCCCGCTGGAACCTGACCACCCGCTGCAGCACCTTCGGGCCGTACCCGAAAGACCGCAGGGACCGGCGCAGGAGCTGCCGCTCGCCGACTCCCAGATTCCAGGCCACCTCCCTGACGCTCCGCCCCGCCCGCAACGCCTCGGCGATCACGGGCGCGGCCGGGTCGGGTCCCGGCGCCGCGCGCAGCCGTACGGCCAGCGCCCGCTGGACGGTGTCGAGGAACGGCTCCGGCGAGCGAATCCCGGCCGGTCCGGACGACTCCGGTCCCGGCGCGGTGGGCGGTTCCAGATCGGACAGTTCCGCGAGCGGTTCCAGATCGGACAGCGGCACCCGCAGGTCGCGCAGGCTGTCGAGCGGCACGCCGAACAGCCAGCCCGCCGCGCCGGGCCTGAACCGGATCCCCGCGTAGCGGTCACCCAGCGCCATCCGGACGGGTTTCGGGCCCGTGTCGGGCCCCGCGACGAGTGCTCCCTCCGGCCCCCAGACCAGGTCCACGCAGCCGTCGGGCACGACCAGCTGCGTCGTCGCGGAGGTCGCCTCGCTGCTCCACACGCAGGCCACCCACCCGGCGACGCGGGAGTCCGGAGCCCACTCGCGGTACATGAGCCTCAGAGTACGGGCGCGGGGTTCTTGCCCTGGTCGCCGCCCGGTTTCTTCCCCGCCCCGGGTTGCTCGTCGTCGGGGACGTTCCCGGACACGAGAGCGGCGGCCCAGTCGCCGTCGGGATCGCTGTCGATCAGCAGCGCCCGGGTCAGCAGGCTGAGCGGGATGGCCAGCAGCGCGCCCAGCGGGCCGAGCAGGAACGTCCACAGGATGAGCGAGAGGAAGGTCACGGTGGTGGACAGGCCGACCGCGTCACCGAGGAACTTCGGCTGGATCAGCGACTGCACCACGAAGTTGATCAGTATGTAGGCGACGATCACGAAGATCATGGTTTTGGGCCCGCCCTCCAAGAGGGCGAGCAGGGCCGGCGGGATCAGTCCCAGGACGAAGCCGACGTTGGGGATGTAGTTCGTGATCAGCGCCAGCACTCCCCAGAGGAGGGGGAGCGGCACGCCGAGAATCCAGAGCGCGGCCACGTCCAGCGCGGAGCAGATGAGCCCGAACCCCGTCGAGACCAGAAGGTAACGGCGGGTCTTGTGGCCGAAGTTGCTGAGCGCCCCGATGAGCAGGGGTCTGCGCGCCGCTCCCATGGCGAGGATCCGGGAGAAGGACTGAGCGTCCAGGCACATGGCCAGCACCAGGACGACGATGAGGATCAGGCCGGAGAACACGCCCAGCAGTCCTGAGACGAACCCCTGCGCGAGCGCGAAGATCTTGCCGGGGTCGAAGGAGTTGATCGCCTCGTTCATCTGCTGGGTACCGAAACCGAGTTTGGCCGCCTGCTGTTGCGCCTCCGCGACGAGCTGGTTGAACTGCGCGTCGTAGGTGGGCGCGAGGGCCGCCATCTGCGCGACCGCCACGGTCAGGATCGCCACCATGCCCAGGAGCACCAGCAGCACGATCGCGAGAGGGACCGCCACCAGCGTCCACCCGGGGGCACCACGCTCGCGAAGCCAGGTCCTGACCGGGGAGACCGCCAGGACCAGGACCAGGGCCAGCAACACCGGCCCGATGATCGACCCGATCTCCCTGATCCCGCCCAGGGTGACCACGGCGCCCGCGGCGCAGAGGAGCACGACGAGCGCCCTGGGCAACACTCTTTGGTCCGTCATAACGGATCTCTACCCAGCAGGTGAGAAACACGTCATGGCGAGGCGCGTTCTTCGATTTGACGGACCTCGGCGGCGTACATAGAGTTCACAGGCCCGAGGGGGTCGGCGGAGATCGCCAGAGCCTCGGGACCCTCCTTCTGATCACTTCCCTTCGTCGGGACGCATGCGTCACGCCGAAGTCCGG
>NZ_JBPJSR010000038.1:0-48690 GCF_051390675.1 Streptosporangium heterodermiicola | reverse complement strand
GCTCGCCGCGTTGCCGATGCTGAGGTAGCCGTCGACGGCCTCCGGCACCTCGGGAAGCCGGGCCGCGTAGTCCTGGCCGTTCATACCGGCGAAGACCCCGGTCCTGCTGCCCCTCAGGGTGGACACGTCGATCCCGGCCCGCTCGAAAGCCTCCCAGGCACTTTCCAGGAGCAGCCGCTGCTGCGGGTCGGTCGCCAGCGCCTCACGCGGCGAGATACCGAAGAACTCCGCGTCGAAGTCGGCGATGCCGTCCAGGAACCCGCCGTGCCGGGTGTAGGTCTTGCCGGGCCGGTCGGGGTCGGGGTCGAACAGGCCCTCCAGGTCCCAGCCCCGGTCGGACGGGAACTCCGACACCGCGTCCCGGCCCTCGGCGACCAGGCGCCACAGGTCCTCCGGCGAGCTCACCCCGCCGGGGAAGCGGCACGCCATCCCGACGATCGCGATCGGTTCGGTCTGATCGTCCTGTACCCGCTGGAGGCGCTGCCGCGTCTCGTGCAACTCGGCGGTGACCCGCTTGAGGAGATGCCTGATCTGGTCCTCGCTCATCGTCTTTCTCTGTCCCTCTCAAGCCCGCGGTTCAGGAGATTCCAAGCGTTCTGCTGATGAACTCGACGAGTTCGTCGTCACTCGCCGACGACAGCTCGTCCGTGACGGCGTTCGCCGGTGTCGCGTCACCCCATGTGGCGGCGAGTCTCCGCAGCCGGGCGGCGGCGGCCTCCCGTTCGGCGTCGCTCACCGAGGCCTCCGAGAGGGTCGCCTCCAGCGCCTCGATCCCCGCCAGGACCGAGGTGATCGTCGTGGTCGCCGCCTCGGCGCGCGGCACGAGTTCCGCGTGCAGGTGACCGGCGAGAGCCGCCGGGGTGGGATGGTCGAACACGATCGAGGGAGGCAGCCGCAGTCCGGTCGCGGCGCCGAGCCGGTTGCGCAGCTCGACGGCGGCCAGCGAGTCGAACCCCTGGTCCCGGAACCTCCTGTCGGCCTCGACGGCGTCGGGTGACGGACGGTTCTGCACCACCGCGACCTGGGCCCGGACCAGTCGCAGCAGGGTCCGGTGCTGTTCCGCCTCCGCCAGGCCCGCGAGCCGCCGTACCAGGTCGGAGGTGTCCACACCGGCCGGCGCCGTGTCGGTGCCGGACGTCTGAGGACCGGCCTGGACGATCTCCGGCAGCTCGCTCACCAGGGAGTGGGACCGGCCCTCGAACATGACCTTCCAGTCGATGTCGGCGATGACGGCGTGGGACTCGTCGCGATCGAGTACCCGGCCCAGTGCGGTGACGGCGAGTTCGGGCGGGAGCCCGCGCAGGCCGTGCCTGGCCAGGTTGCGGCCCGCTTCGGAGGTGACGATGCCGCCGCCCGCCCACTGTCCCCAGGCGATCGAGGTGGCAGGCAGGCCGGTGGCCCGGCGGTGCGCGGCGAGCGCGTCGAGGTAGGCGTTGCCCGGCGCGTAGTTGCCCTGACCCGCGACGCCGCAGATACCGGCGACCGAGGAGAACAGCACGAAGGCGGACAGGTCGAGCTCGCGGGTCAGCTCGTGCAGGTGCCGGGCCCCACCGGCCTTGACCCGCAGGGCGTGGTCGAGCCGCTCGGGGGTGAGCGTGGAGATCAGGCCGTCGTCCAGCGTGGCGGCCGTGTGCACCACGGCGGTCAGTGGGTGCTCCGGTGGCACCGAGGCGATCACGTGGGCGAGGGCGTCCCGATCTCCGACGTCCACGGCGGCGAAGGTGACCCGGGCGCCCGCGTCGGCGAGCCGTGCCCCGAGCTCGGCGGCGCCGGGCGCCTCCTCACCCCGCCTGCTGACCAGGAGCAGGTTCCTGACCCCTCTCCCGGCGAGCCAGGTCGCCACGTGCCCGCCGAGCGCACCCGTCCCACCGGTGACGAGAACGGTGCCCTCGGCGTTCCACGGCTGTGGTTCCGACGGTTCCGACAGTTCTGGCTGCTCTCGCACCGGCGCGCGGACCAGGCGTCTCGCGTACAGGCCGGAGTCTCGTACGGCCACCTCGACCTCGCGGTCGTCTCCGGTGATCAGGCCGGTGAGGCGTTCCCAGTGGGGCTCTCCGGCCGAGACGGGAAGGTCGGCCAGACCGCCCCACTGCGCGGGACTCTCGACCGCCGCGATCGCGCCCAGGCCCCAGGTCAGCGCCTGGGCGGGATCCGGTGCCTCGTCGTCGGGGCCGGTCGAGATCGCGTTCCTGGTCACGCACCAGAGAGGGGCGGTGAGGCCCATGTCGTCCATCGCCTGGAGCAGCGCCACGTTGGCCGCGTACGACCAGGGCACGACGGCCTGTGTCTCCTCCGCCGTCGACAGGAGGGACAGCAGACCCGCGAGCCTCTCCACCGACTCCAGGTGTACTGCCAGTTTCGCCCGGTCCGCGTCGGTCACGACGATCCGGACGACCTCCGCTCCCCGGGCGGTCAGGGCGCGCTCCGCGGGGTCCGCCCATGCCGTCTCACCGGCCGGGACGAGAAGGAGCCAGGTTCCCTGCGGGCGGCTTTCCGGCCTGTCCCGGATCCGCCGCCAGACAACCTGGTAGCGCCAGGAGTCGACCGAGGAGCGGAGGCGTTTCGCGTTCCACCACGACGTGATCGCGGGCAGCACGGTGGTGAGGGAGCCGCGCGTGCCCTCGTCGTCGAGGCCGAGGGTGTCGGCGAGCCGCTCGGGGTCCGCGCTCTCCACCAGCTCCCAGAAGCGGGCATCTGTCGCCCGCGCTTCGCCGCCGTCGGACCGGGTGGCGTCGAGCCAGTAGCGCTGCCGCTGGAAGGCGTAGGTGGGCAGGTCGACCCTGTTCGCGCCGGGGAAGACCGTCTCCCAGTCGATCGGGCTGCCGTGGATGTGGGCCTGCCCGAGCGCCAGGAACGCGGCCACCTCCTCGGGCCGGTCCTTGCGCAGCAGAGGGACCAGCACGTGCGGTTCGGCGTCGTCGCGCTCCGGAAGTGACTGCCGGGCCATCGCCGACAACACCCCATCAGGCCCCAGCTCCAGGAACGTCGTCACCCCGGCTTCGTCCAAAGTGGTCACCGCGTCGGCGAACCGGACCGGCTCCCGCACCTGCCGCACCCAATACCCCGGATCTCGTCCAGCCGTGAGCTGCCCGGTCAACGTCGACACCAACGGAATCCGCGGCTCGTTGAACGTCACCTCCTCCAGAACCCGCCGGAAGTCGGCCAGCATCGGCTCCATCCGCGCCGAATGAAACGCATGACTCACCGTCAACCGCCGAACCCGCCGCCCCCGCCGAGTGAAGTCAGCCGCCACGACCTCGACGAGATCCTCATCCCCGGAGACCACCACCGCCGACGGACCGTTCACCGCCGCGATCCCCACCCGATCCGTGTCGGGCAACGCCTCGAGAATCTCCCGCTCGCCCGCCTCGATCGCGGCCATCGCCCCACCCACCGGCAACGCCTGCATCAACCGGCCACGAGCCGCCACCACCCTCGCCGCATCACCCAACGACCACACCCCCGCCACATACGCCCCCGACACCTCCCCAACCGAATGACCCACCAGATAATCCGGCCGGACCCCCCACGACTCCAACAACCGAAACAACCCCACCTGTAACGCGAACAACCCCGACTGGGTGAACACCGTCCGATCCAGCAACCCCGCCTCCCCGAACACCACCTCCCGAACCGACACCCCACCCAGATGACGATCCAGCTCGGCAACCACCTCATCAAAAGCAGCCGCGAACACCGGGAACCGCCCATACAACTCCCGACCCATCCCCTCCCGCTGACTCCCCTGACCAGTGAACAGATACGCCAACCCCCCACCAGCCCGCCCCTGAACCACCTGCGCTGACGACTCACCCGCCGCCAACGCCCCCAACCCGGCGACCAGCTCCGCGACATCAGCGGCCACGACCACCGCCCGCTCCTCCAACACCCCCCGGCCTCGCGCCAGCGAATACCCCACATCCCGCGCGTCAAGATCAGCTCCCACGAACCCGGCCAACCGCTCCGCCTGACCCCGCAACCCCGCCACCGACCGACCCGACACCACCCACGGCACCACCCCACCAGCCGGAACAGCCGGAACAGCCGGAACGGAAACGACCGGAGCCGCCTCAACCTCACCCGGAACAGGCCCCTCCGGGGCCTGCTCAACGATCACGTGAGCGTTCGTGCCACTCACCCCGAACGCCGACACCCCCGCCCGACGCGGCACCCCCACCCCCGGCCACTGCCGCGCCTCGGTCAGCAACCGCACCGAACCCGCAGACCAATCCACATACGCCGACGGCTCATCCACATGCAACGTCCTCGGCAACACCCCATGCCGAATCGCCTGAACAAGCTTGATCACACCCCCCACCCCCGCCGCCGCCTGCGCATGACCGATGTTCGACTTCAACGACCCCAGCCACAACGGCCGATCGACCACCCGCCCCTGCCCATACGTCGCGATGATCGCCTGCGCCTCGATCGGATCACCCAACGTCGTACCGGTGCCATGCGCCTCCACCAGATCAACATCAGACGCCGACAACCCCGCACCCGCCAACGCCTGCCGGATCACCCGCTGCTGCGACGGACCGTTCGGAGCGGTGAGCTGGCTGCTGCGGCCGTCCTGGTTGACCGCGCTGCCGCGCAGTACGGCCAGGACCTTATGACCGTTGCGGCGGGCGTCCGAGAGTCGTTCGAGTGCCAGCAGCCCGACACCTTCGGCCCACGCGGTACCGTCCGCGGCCTGGGCGAACGCCTTGATCCGTCCGTCCGGGGCCAGCCCGCGCTGGCGGGAGAACTCGATGAACATTCCCGGGGCGGCGAGGACCGTGGCGCCTCCGGCGAGCGCGAAGGAGCACTCGCCCAGCCGGAGCGCCTGGGCGGCGAGGTGCAGTGCCACGAGTGAGGACGAGCAGGCCGTGTCGACCGTGACCGCGGGTCCCTCGAACCCGAACGAGTACGCGATCCGCCCCGACGCCACACTGGTGGTGTTGCCGGTGAGCACGTAGCCGTCGGTGTTGCGCGCCGGACGGTGATGGAGGCTGGGCCCGTACTCCTGGGCGATGGCGCCGACGAACACGCCCGTGTCGCTGCCGCGCAGGGTGAGCGGGTCGACGGCGGCGTCCTCCAGCGTCTCCCAGGCGGTCTCCAGGAGCAGCCGCTGCTGCGGGTCGGTCGCCAGCGCCTCACGCGGCGAGATCCCGAAGAACTCCGCGTCGAAGTCGGCGGCGTCGTACAGGAACCCGCCCTCGCGCACGTAGGAGGTGCCGCTGCGGGCCGGGTCGGGGTGGTAGAGACCGTCGAGATCCCAGCCGCGGTCGGCGGGGAAGGGGCCGATCACGTCCCGTTCCTCGGTCACCAGCCGCCACAGGTCCTCCGGCGAGGTGACCCCGCCGGGGAACCGGCAGGCCATCCCCACGATCGCGATCGGTTCCCTGCCCGCGGACTCGACCTCGTGGAGACGCCGCCGGGTCTGCTGGAGCTGCAGGGTCACCCGGTTGAGGTAAGTACGGAGCTTCTCTTCGTCAGCCATGGGAGAGGTGCCCTTCACGAGAGGCGCAGTTCGTTGTCGATCAGCTCGAAGATCTCGTCGTTGGTGGCCGCGCCGATGCGTCCGAGATCGTCCTGCGGTGCGAGCCTCGGGCCGCCCCACCTGGTGAGGAGGTCGTTCAGCCGGACCAGGACGCGTTCGCGCGTACCGGGGTCGAGGTCCTCGCCGGTGAGGGCCGCCTCGACGCGGTCCAGTTCGGCCTCCGGCTCGGGTGTCCTGGCCGGGACGAGCCGAGTCCGCAGGTACGCGGCGAGCGCGAGCGGGGTGGGATGGTCGAAGACGAGGGTGGTGGGCAGCCGCAGCCCGGTGACCCTGTCGAGCCGGTTGCGGAGCTCGATGCTGCTGAGCGAGTCGAACTCGCCGTCGAGGAACCCCCGGTCGGGGTCGATGGCGTCGGGGGACGGGTGGCCGAGCACGGTGGCCGCGGTGGACCGGACGAGTGTCAGGAGCCTGCGCAGCTGGTCGGCCTCCGGCCGGTCGGTGAGCTCCTCGGCGATGGAGGTCACGAGGGAGGTCCCGGGCGAGGCCGCGAGGGAGACCGCGAGAGAGGCCGTTCCCGTCGCCGGTGCGGCGGTCCGGCGGGGCCGTCCGTGCGCCGTCAGCCCTCGCAGCAGCGGGGAAGCGCCCTCCGAGTCGGGCCGGTCGAGCCTGGCCGTCACCGCGACCGGGTCCGGCGCGGCCAGCGCGGCGTCGAGCAGGGCGAGCGCGTACCCGGTCGGCATGGCGGGCAGGCCCGAGCGGGCCAGCCGGGCCACGTCCGTCCGGGTGAGGTCGCGGGTCATGCCGCTGGCCTGCGCCCAGTGTCCCCAGGCGAGCGACGTGGCGGGCAGGCCGTGCGCGCGGCGGTGGTGGGCGAGGGCGTCGAGGAAGGCGTTCGCGGCGGCGTAGCCCGCCTGGCCCGCGTTGCCCAGGATGCCCGCCGCGGAGGAGAACAGCACGAACGCCGACAGGTCGAGGTCGCGGGTCAGCTCGTGCAGGTGCCAGGCGGCGTCGGCCTTGGGACGGAACACGCCACGCACCTGGTCGGCGGTGAGCGAGCCGAGCACCCCGTCGTCGAGCGTCCCGGCGGCGTGGACGACGGCCGTCAGCGGGTGCCCGGCCGGTACGGAGGCGATCAGCGCGGACAGCGCGGCGCGGTCGGCGACGTCGGCCGCGGCGATCCGCACCTCGGCGCCCAGCGCGGTGAGTTCAGCGCGCAGTTCGGCGGCGCCCGGCGCGTCCGGGCCGCTCCGTCCGGCGAGCAGCAGGTGGCGGACCCCGTGCCGGGTGACCAGGTGGCGCGCGGTGAGAGCGCCCAGCGTGCCGGTGCCGCCGGTGACGAGGACGGTTCCCGCCGGGTCGAGGCGGGCGGGCAGGGTGACGGCCAGCTTGCCGGTGTGCCGCGCCTGGCCGAGATGGCGCAGGGCGTGGTGGGCGTGCCGGGCGTCCCGTACGGTGACCGGCAGCGGCAGGATCGCGCCCTCGTCGAACAGCGCGGCGAGCACGTCGAGGATCTCGGCGATCCGGTCGGGGTCCACCTCGAACAGGTCGAACGCCTCGTACGTGACACCCGGGTGGGCCGCCGCCACGTCGGCGGGGTCGCGTTTGTCGGTCTTGCCCAGCTCGATGAACCTGCCGCCGTCCGCGAGCGACCTCAGGGACGCGTCGGTGAACTCGTGGGCGAGGGAGTTGAGGACGACGTCGACGGCGGGGAACTCCGCTTCGAAGTCGAGGGTGCGGGTGGAGGCGATGTGGTCGTCGTCGAGCCCCTGCCCGCGCAGGGTGCCCCACTTCCCGGGCGAGGCGGTGCCGTACACCTCGACCTCCCAGTGCCGGGCGAGCTGGACAGCCGCCATGCCGACGCCGCCGGTGGCGGCGTGGACCAGCAGCCGCTCGCCGGGACGGACGCCCGCCAGGTCGGCGAGGCCGTGGTAGGCGGTGAGGAAGGCCACCGGCACGGTGGCGGCCTGCGCGAACGACCACCCGGCCGGGACGCGCGTCAGGTAGCGCCGGTCGGTGACCGCGAGCGGGCCGACGGTCCCGTGGATCAGGCCCATGACGCGGTCGCCGGGTGCCAGGCCGGTCACGCCGGGCCCGGTCTCCACGACGACGCCCGCGCCCTCGGCGCCGATCCTGGCTCCGCCGGGGTACACGCCGAGGGCGATGAGCACGTCACGGAAGTTCAGCCCGGCCGCCCTGAGCGCGACCCGGACCTCCCCCTCGGCCAGCGGGCGCTCCGCCTCGGGAGCGGGCAGCGGCGCGAGATTCTCCAGTGTGCCGGGGACGGTGACGTCCAGCCGCCAGGCCTCGCCGGGAAGGTCCAGGGCGTCTCCCGCCGCCGGGCGGGCGAGCCGGGGGACGAGGATCTCGCCACGGCGTATCGCGAGCTGGCCCTCGCCGGTGGCCAGCGCCGCCGCGACGGCCGCCCTCGATCCCGGGTCCGAGTCGAAATCGATGTCGAGGTCGAGCAGGACGACACGGCCGGGGAACTCGGTCTGTGCCGTACGGCCCAGGCCCCAGATCCCGGCTCGCGCGAGGTCCTCGACGTCCTCCCCGGGGTGGGTGGCGACGGCTCGCCGGGTGACGACGGCGATCCGGGTCGTCGCGAACCGCTCGTCCAGCAGCGCGTCGCGCAGCAGCTCCAGTGCCGCGACCGTCCCGGCGTGCAGCATCTCCGGCAGCGCCGTGTCCCGCCCCGCGTCCTGTCCCCCGCCCGGTACGGTGTCCGGTCGCGTGTCCTGTCGTGTGTCCCCGGTGGTCGCCGGGATGAGCAGGAGGTCCGGAGCGGCCGCCCCCGCTGCTTCCAAGTCATCAAATATCGGTACATCGGGTAGGTCGAGACCGGCTCCGACCACCGCCCAGCGAACCGGCACCGGGCCGACGGGTGCGGATGCGGATACGGGCGTCCAGTCCAGCCGGTACGGTACCGCGCGGTCCCGCGTACGGGAGGCGCCGAGCCGTTCGGGCGCGACGGGCCGGAAGGTGAGGGACTCGACGGAGACGACGGGCGCGCCCGTGGCGTCGGCGGCGGTGATGCCGACCGTGCCGGGGCCGGTCGGCGTGATCCGCACGCGCAACGCGGTCGCGCCCGACGCCTGCAACGACACCCCGTTCCACGAGAACGGCAGGTGGACGGCCTGCGCGTGGTCGCCGGAGAAGGTGATCCCGACGACCGCGTGCAGGGCGGCGTCGAGGAGGGCCGGGTGCACGCCGTACCCGGCGGCCTCGGCGAGCCGCTCGTCCGGCAGCCGCACCTCGGCCAGGGTGTCGTCACCCAGCCGCCACGCCGCCACCAGCCCCTGGAAGGCGGGCCCGTACTCGTAGCCCTGGTCGGCGAGCCGCTCGTACAGGCCGGTCAGGTCGACGGGGATCGCTCCCGGCGGCGGCCAGGCCTCGGCCGTCTCCCCGGGTGACGGAAGGGCGTTGACCAGCTGGCCGGTGGCGTGACGGGTCCAGCCGTCCGACGGGGCGGTCCGGGAGTGGACGGCGATCGGGCGGCGGCCGGAGCCGTCGTCGGCGCCGGTGAACAGCTGGACCTGTACCTCGCCGCGCTCCGGGATGACCAGGGGCGCCTCCAGCGCCAGCTCGTCGAGGCGCAGCCCGCCGTGCCGGTCGGCGGCGTGCAGGGCGAGCTCGACGAACGCCGTACCGGGAAGCAGCGCGCTGCCGGAGACCACGTGGTCGGCGAGCCAGGGCCGGGTGCGGGACGAGAGGCGGCCGGTCAGGAGCGAACCCTCGCCGCCCGCCAGGTCCGCCGCCGCGCCGAGCAGCGGGTGGTCCGCCGTCTCCAGCCCCGCGGCGGCGGGGCCGGAGACGGCGGAGGAGGTGTCCAGCCAGAACCGGCGTCGCTGGAAGGCGTAGGTGGGCAGGTCGACAAGCCTCGCGTCACGGCCCTCCAGGGCCGCCCGCCAGTCGACACCCACGCCGTGGACGTGCAGGTGGGCGAGAGCCGAGGTGAACGCCCGGACCTCCGTACGGCCGGAGTGATCGGAACGGCCAGGGACATCGGAGCGGACGGGACGGCCAGAAGCGTCAGAACGGTCGGAACGGTCGGAACGGTCAGTACGGTCAGCGCGGGACGCGGCGGTGAGGGTGCGCGGCGGGGAGTCCGCGAGGCAGTCGTGGGCGAGGGCGGTCAGGACCGCGTCGGGACCGAGTTCGAGGTAGTCGGTCACGCCGAGCTCGCGCAGGGCCGCGATCCCGTCGCGGAACCGGACGGCCCGCCGGATGTGTCCGGCCCAGTAGCCGGGGTCGCGCAGCTCGTCCGCGCCCGCCGGGCGGCCGGTGACGTTGGAGATCACCGGGATGCGCGGCGCGGAGAAGTCGAGCCCCGCCGCGACGCGCCGGAAGTCGTCGAGCACCGCGTCCATGTGCGGCGAGTGGAAGGCGTGGCTGACGCGCAGCCGTTTGGCCGTGCGGCCCTCCCCGCGCCAGCGTGCCACGATCTCCGCCACCACGGTCTCGGTCCCGGAGACGACCACGGAGTCGGGGCCGTTCACGGCCGCGATGTCGGCCTCGCCGCGGTGACCGGCCAGGAGCGCCTGGGCCTCCCGCTCCGTCCCCCGCAGGGCGGCCATCGCGCCGGTGGCCGGAACCGCCTGCATGAGCCTGCCGCGGGCGGTGACGAGGGTGGCGGCGTCGGGCAGCGACAGGACGCCCGCGACGTGTGCGGCGACGAGCTCGCCGACGGAGTGGCCGATGAGGTGGTCGGGGCGCAGGCCGAAGGACTCGGCCAGCCGGTGGAGGGCGACCTCGAAGGCGAAGAGCGCGGGCTGGGTGTACGCGGTCGTGTCGAGCAGCGCGGCGTCGGCGGTGTCCGGCCCGGCGAACATCACGTCGAGGATCGGGCGGCCGAGGTGGCCGTCCAGGTGCCCGGCGGCCTCGGCGAGGGCGTCGGCGAACACCGGGAAGGCCGCGGCGAGATCCCGTCCCATTCCGGGACGCTGGCTGCCCTGGCCGGTGAACATGAACGCGAGCCCGCCCGACTTGCCCGCGGTGCCGCGTACGACGTCCGGGGCGGATCTCCCCTCGGCGAGGGAGTCCAGCCCGTCCAGGAACCCCGCACGGCCTTCGGCGAGCACGACGGCGCGGTGGTCCAGCGCGGCGCGGGCCGTGGACAGGGTGAACCCGACGTCGGCCACGTCGAGCGCGGGGTCGGCGGCCACCCGCGCCCGCAGCCGCGCGGCCTGCTCGCGGAGCGCGTCCCCGGTCCTCGCCGAGAGAAGCCACGGGACGACTCCGAGGTCGCTGGCCTCGCTCGGTTCACCTGGATCGGCCGAACCGCCGAGGTCGCCCGGCCGTTCGCGCGGACCGGTCTCCTCAGGCGCCTGCTCCAGGATGAGGTGGGCGTTGGTGCCGCTGATGCCGAAGGAGGAGACGGCGGCCCGGCGGGGGCGGCCGGTCTCCGGCCACGGGGTGGCCTCGGTCAGCAGCGAGACGGCGCCCGCCGTCCAGTCGACGTGCGGCGACGGCCGGTCGATGTGCAGGGTCGGCGGCAGGGTCGCGTACCGCAGCGCCTGGACCATCGCGATGACGCCGGTGACGCCCGCGGCGGCCTGGGTGTGGCCGAGGTGCGACTTCGACGAGCCGAGCAGCAGCGGGTTCCCCTCGCGGCGGTCGCGGCCGTAGGTCGCCAGCAGCGCCTGCGCCTCGATCGGGTCGCCCAGCGCGGTCCCCGTCCCGTGCGCCTCGACGGCGTCGACGTCGGCGGGCGACAGCCCCGCGCCGGCGAGGGCCTCCCGGATGACCCGCTCCTGCGAGGGGCCGTTGGGGGCGATGAGCCCGTTGCTGGCGCCGTCCTGGTTGACGGCGCTGCCCCGGACGACGGCGAGTACGGGGTGGCCGTGGCGCCGGGCGGCCGACAGCGGCTCCAGCAGGACCAGGCCGGCCGCCTCCGACCACGCGGTACCGTCGGCGGCGGCCGCGAACGGCTTGCACCTGCCGTCGGGCGCGAGCCCGCCCTGGCGGCTGAACTCGGTGAACATGCCCGGCGCGGACATCACCGTGACACCGCCCGCGACGGCCATCTCGCACTCGCCCGCGCGGAGCGCCTGGATCGCCAGGTGCATCGCCACCAGGGAGGACGAGCAGGCGGTGTCGACGGTGATCGCGGGTCCCTCCAGCCCCAGCGTGTAGGCGAGCCTGCCGGAGGCGACACTGGTCAGGGTGCCGGTGAGGGCGTGGCCCTCGTAGCCTTCCGACGTCTCGTGCAGGCGGGGGCCGTACTCCTGGGGGATCACGCCGACGAACACGCCCGTACGGCTGCCGCGCCGGCCCGAGGGGTCGATCCCGGCCCGCTCGTGGAGCTCCCACGACGCTTCGAGCAGCAGCCGCTGCTGCGGGTCCATCGCCGCGGCCTCGCGCGGGCTCAGCCCGAAGAAGGCGGCGTCGAACCGGTCGGCGTCGTGGAGGAAGCCGCCCTCCCCGGTGGCGGAGGTGCCGGGCCCGTCCGGGGCGAGGAGCCGGTCCACGTCCCAGCCCCGGTTGCCGGGGAAGCCGCCGATCACGTCCTCGCCGGACAGCAGCAGCCGCCACAGGTCCTCGGGCGATCCGGCGCCGCCCGGCCAGCGGCCGCTCATCGCGACGATCGCGATCGGCTCCCCGGCCGCGGGTGCCGTCCGCGCGGGCCCCTCCGGTCCCGTCACGGCTCCGTTGACCTCGGCGTCCAGGTAGGCGGCGACGGCCTGCGGCGTCGGGCGGTCGTAGACGAGCGAGGCGGGCAGCCGCAGCCCGGTCGCCTCGGCGAGCCGGTCGCGGAACTCGACCGCCGCCGCCGAGTCGAAGCCGAGGTCCTTGAACGTGAGATCCTCGTCGACCGCGTCCCCCGCCGCGTGACCGAGCACGATCGCCGCGCTCGCCCGGACCAGGTCCAGGGCCGTGCGCCTTCCCTCCTCACCCCGTACGGCGGGCACGACCCCTTGGTCACCCGCCCGCGGGACGAGCGCGTCCCGGCGGGCCTCCGCCGGTGAGGCCACCTGAACGGAGGCGGGGTCCGGGTCGAGCCACAGGCGCCGGCGCTGGAAGGCGTACGTGGGCAGGTCGACGAGACCGGCCCCGGCGCCGATGACGTCCGGCCAGCGCACGGCTCCGCCGTGGGTGTGGACCCTGGCGAGCGAGGCGAGGAACTGGCGCGGGCCGCCCTGGCCGCGCCGGAGCGTACCGACCGCGAGCACGTCACCCGCGCTCTCCCCTATCCCCTCGGTGAGGATCGGGTGCGGGCTGCTCTCGACGAACGCGCGGTGCCCGTCGGCGACGGCGGCCAGGACCGCCCGTTCGAGCTCCACGGTCCGGCGCAGGTTTCGGTACCAGTAGCCGGCGGTGAGCTCGGCCGTGTCGAGCCTGGCACCGGTGACGGTGGAGTAGAAGGCGACGTCCGACGCCTCCGGCCGGATCCCGGCCAGCCCGTCGAGGAGCCGCTGCCGCACCGGCTCCACCTGGGGCGAGTGGGACGCGTAGTCGACGGCGACCTCCCGCACCCGGACGCCCTCCCGCCGGTATCCGTCGAGGAGTTCGGTGAGCGCCTCGGCGTCGCCGGAGACCACGGTGGACGCGGGACCGTTGACGGCCGCGACGCCGAGCCGCCCTTCCCAGCGGGCCAGCCGGTCGCGCACCCTTTCCGCGGGAAGCAGGACGGAGGCCATCCCCCCGGTGCCCGCGATGGCGGCGATGGCCCGGCTGCGCAGGGCGACGATCGCGGCGGCGTCGTCGAGTGACAGGGCACCGGCGACGTGCGCGGCGGCGATCTCCCCCTGCGAGTGGCCGATGACCGCGCCGGGCCGGACGCCCGCCGACTCCCACAGCCGCGCGAGCGAGACCATGACCGCGAAGAGCGCGGGCTGCACGACGTCCACGCGGTCCAGCGGGGGCGCGCCGGGACGGCCGGTGAGCAGGTCGGCCGGCGACCAGTCCACGTGCGGCGCGAGGGCGTCCGCGCACGCCCGGATGTGCCTGGCGAACACCGGTGAGGTACGCAGCAGGCCCTCGGCCATGCCCTCCCACTGGGACCCCTGGCCGGGGAAGACGAACACGGTACCGCCGCCGTCGAGCCTGGCCGTGCCCCGTACGAGGGAGGCCGCCTGGTCTCCCCCGGCCAGTGCCCGCAGGCCGTCGACAAGTTCGGCGCGGTCGCCGACGAGCACCGCCCGGTGCCTGAACGCCGTACGGGTCACGGCGAGCGACAGCGCCACGTCCACGGGGTCGAAGGAGCCACCCTCGCTGAGAGAGCCCGTAGCGAGAGAGCCCGCAATGAGGGAACCCGTGGGCAGAGGGCCCGTGGCCGGAGAGTCCGTGGTCGGAGAGTCCGTGGTCGGAGAGGTTTTGGTCAGAGAGGCGTGCAGCCGGGCGGCCTGGTCACGCAGCGCGGCCTCGCTCGCGCCCGAGAGCACCCACGGGACCACCCTGGCCGCGCCCGTCTCCGGCGTCGCCCTCGGGAGAACCCCGCCCACCGGGCCGACACCGGCCTCGGCCGCCGGACCCGCACCGGTCCCGGCGAGCGGCGATTCGACGAACAGCGGCTCGGCGGGAAGCGGTTCGGTCAGTGCGGGCGCGACGGGCGGTGATTCGGCGAGAAGCGGTTCGGTGAGCGGCGATTCGACGAGCAGTGAATCGGCGGGAAGCGACCCGGCGGGCGACGGCTCGGTGGAAAGCGGTTCGGTGAGCGGTGGCTCGGCGAGTACGACGTGGCAGTTGGTGCCGCCCATGCCGAAGGAGCTGACCCCCGCGACGAGCGGCCGGTCCGACCTCGGCCAGGGACCGGTACCCGACTGCACGCGCAGGTTGAGCCGGTCGAACGGGATCTCCGGGTTCGGCGTCTCGAAGTTGAGGCTGGCCGGGATCCGCCGGTGCGCGATGCTCAGCGCCACCTTGAGCAGGCCGACGATTCCCGAGGCGCCCTCCAGGTGCCCGACGTTCGTCTTGGCCGATCCGACCGCGAGCGGGTCGGCGGAGGTCCGGCCCGCGCCCAGGGCGGCGCCGAGCGCCGCGGCCTCGATCGGGTCCCCGACCCTCGTCCCCGTGCCGTGGAGTTCGACGTACTGGACGGCGCCGGGTGCCACGCCCGCGCGTTCGACGGCGAGGCGGATCACCTCGGCCTGCGCGTCCGGGTTCGGCACGGTGAGACCACCGGTGTTACCTCCGTTGCCTCCGTTGCCTCCGTTGCCGCGCCCGTTGTCGCCTCCGCCGGGGTCGCCGTCGTTGTTGACGGCGCTGCCGCGGATGACGCAGTGGATCCGGTCGCCGTCGGCGACGGCCCTGGCGAGCGGCTTGAGGACGACGACGCCTCCTCCCTCCCCGCGCACGTAGCCGTTCGCGCGGGCGTCGAAGGTGAAGCAGCGCCCGTCCGGCGAGAGCCCGCCGAACCTCTCGGCGGCGATGGTGGCGTCGACGACGAGGTTCAGGTTCACGCCCGCCGCGATCGCGAGGGTGGACTCGCCCCCGCGCAGGCTCTCGGCGGCGAGGTGGACGGCCACCAGGGACGACGACTGGGCGGAGTCGACCGTCAGGCTCGGGCCGCGAAGCCCCAGCGCGTAGGAGACGCGGTTGGCGATGAGGCCGCGGTTGAGGCCGGTCATCGTGTGGCGGGTGATGGCCTCCGGCCCCCGCCGGTGCAGGAGGGCGGCGTAGTCGGCGGCGATCGCGCCGACGAAGACGCCGGTGGAGGTGGCCGCCAGGCCGGCGGGCAGGATCCTGGCGTCCTCCAGTGCCTCCCAGGCCAGTTCCAGGACGAGGCGCTGCTGCGGGTCCATCGCCGCCGCCTCGCGCGGGGAGATCGCGAAGAACTCGGGGTCGAACCGGTCGACGTCGTCGAGGAACCCCCCGAAGCGGGGGGCCGGCGCCCCTTCGCCCCAGCGGTCGGCGGGCGCCTCCGTGATCGCGGAGCGTCCCTCGCGCAGCAGGTTCCAGAACGCGCCGGGGTCGGGGGCGTGCGGCAGCCGGCATGCCATTCCGACGACGGCGATCGCGTCGGCCGGCCCGCTTCCCCATTCGTTCGACGTCGAATGGCCGAGACTCATCTTTGCTCCATATCGTGAACCGGCGAGAAATGCTGACATGATTCTCGCCATTCACACCCGTATGGAGCACCCCTAGCAACCCCTAGGGGTGATTAACCTCCGGGTCAATCAAGGAAAGTCGGGAGATCGCCCCGGCGGGAAACGCCGAGCTTCCGGTAAATATGGGTCAGGTGCTGCTCGACCGTGCTCACCGTGACATAGAGCTTTCCGGAGATCTGCCGGTTCGTATATCCCTGGGACGCCAGGGTGGCGACCCTGCGTTCGGCGTCGCTGAGGTCCGCGTCCCCGGCGCCCGGGAGGCCGGGCGCCGCGGGGACGGCGCCTTCCGGGAGGCCCGGCGGGTTCCCGGAAGGCGAGACCGCGTCGGTCAACGGCCCGGCGCCGCAGGTGCTCGCGATGTGGCGGGCCCTGCGCTGGACGGCCCTGGCCCGGTGGGACTCACCGAGACGGGAGTGGGCGCGGCCGAGCTCCGCGAGCACGAGGGCCAGCTCGAACCGGTCCTGGGAGGCCTGCAGGATCTCGACCGCCTCCTCCAGGACGGCCGGGCGCGCCTCGACGGCGAGCGTCGCCGCCCGCAGGCGTGTCGCGATTCCCCTGGTACGGGTCACGGCCGGGTCCAGGGCGGCCAGCTGGTCGTCGACGAGCATCCTGGCCTCCCTGATACGGCCCAGGTCCAGGCACGCCTGGGCGGCGCCGAGACGCCAGGCGACGATCCCCGGCAGGTCGACGTCCCAGCCCCTCATGAGATCACCGCAGGTCCGGAAGTCCGCGAGGGCGGCCTCGGGGGCACCGGTCGCCAGCCGGTAGCCGCCGCGCGCGAACAGGTAGTGCAGCCCGACCGGCGTCTCGAACATGGCCTCGGGAACCGGTACGGCCAGGTAGCGGGCGGCGTCCTCGTACTTGCCCATGCCGACCTTCGCGGCCACCATGGCGGCGAGGGGGAAGCCGAGGGCCACTCCCCACGCGGCCATCGGCAGGTGGGTGAGCGCCGCGTGGGCGCACCGCTCCGCCTCCTGGAGGCGGCCCTGGCGAACAGCGGTCTCGGCCCGTATCGCCGCGAACATCCCCTGCCAGTTCGGGGCGCAGTGGGTCGTGGTCTGTTCGAGCAGCGGCTCGCACCACCGCCGGGCGAGGTCCGCCCGGTCCGCGTAGATCAGGGTGACGAGCGCGGCGGTGAGCGAGTCCAGTGCCGTCCTGCCCATGGGGCACAGCCTCAGGACCTGCTCGGCGCGGGCGACGGCCTTCCGTCCCTCGTGCCCGGTCAGGAGTGCGGACAGCACCCGCATCCCCTCCAGGCCGGTGGTCACCTCGATCTCACCGGCCGGGTCGACGTCGCGCCCTCTCACGGCCGGGCGGACCCGCAGGCCCGGGTACCAGCAGGAGACCCAGTCGATCACGTCGCGGAACGGTCCAGCGGCCCGTGCGCCGGGAGCCGCGGAGTCGCCGAGCTCCCGCAGCGCCCGTACGGCCTGGTCCACGCGTCCCCGCCAGAGCAGCCGTCGCACCGACCGCGGTGTTCCGGCCTCCTCGGTAGAGGACCTTTCCCGAAGCCACTGGCCGAACAGGTCCGCGACCCGTGCCGATGTTTTCTCGTCGATGCCCGCGTCGCCGAAAACCTCCCTGAGGAAGTCCAGGGAGGAGGCGAGCGGCACGGCGGAGAATCGCGACAATTCATGAATCGTCGCCCTCCCCGTACCGCCGCCTTTCCAGTGCGGCACGTCCAGCGGCCGCTCGATTTCAGCCTGAGAACCCATTAATTCCATACGACTCTCCGCCGAGAAAAGAAGCAGCGGTCATCGATGCGATTTTCGCATCCCCCACCGGCCGCAAAGAATCAACGCCTTCTGTTCGGCTCAGCCGTCGCCGTCGTCCGCGAGCCGGGCCCGTGACCGCGCCCCGGACCCTCGTCATCTATTGTCTACATTTCCTACTAAGTAACCATAAAATACCGTGAGTCGTCAAGCGGCCAGGGTACGCGGGCACGGAACGGCTTCCGCCGGAAAGCGGCGCCGTCAGCCGGAGACCTGGTGGCGCCGGTCGAGCTCGGCGTGTTCGTCCAGGCCGATCAGCCTGTTGAACTCCCCGAACAGGATCATGTCCTTGAGCACCCCGCTCGTGTCGCCCGTGGCCGCGAGTACTTCAAGATAGTCCTTCATCCCCTTGGCCGCGGCGAACCCCGTCCCGAGCGAGAAGATCGCGAGCGCGTAGCCCATCTCCTGGAGTGCGCGAACGCCCGGCGTCGGCGTACGGCCGCCCTCGATCTGGTTGCCGAGCACCGGGACGACACCCCGGAACGTCGCGCACACACGCCGCATCTCGTCCTCGTTCTCGGGTGATTCGACGAAGAGCACGTCGGCGCCCGCCGCGTGGTAGGCGGCTCCCCGGTCGAGCGCCTCGTCGAGTCCCATGGTCGCGCGGGCGTCGGTGCGGGCGATGATCACGAAGTCGGGATCCCGCCGGGCGTCGACGGCCGCCCTGACCTTCTCGACCATCTCCTCCTTCGGGATGACGTGGCGTCCGAGCATGTGCCCGCAGCGTTTGGGGAAGGTCTGGTCCTCGATGTGGATCGCCGCCGCGCCGGCCTTCTCGTACCGACGGACCGCACGGTAGACGTTGAGCGGGTTTCCGTAGCCGGTGTCGCCGTCGGCGATCAGCGGGAGATCGATGGCGTCGGAGAGGGCCCCGACCCGGGCCACCATCTCCGTCATCGTCAGATAGCCGACGTCGGGCCGGCCCAGGACACCGGCCGAGGTCTCGAAACCGCTGAGATACAACGCCTGGAAGCCGAGCTCCTTGATTACTCTGGCGCACGTCCCGTCATGGGCGCCCGGCGCCACGAGGATCTCGGGGGCGGCCAGCAACCGCCTCAAACGCGTCGTCCGTCCGGTCGTCGATCGCCCCCCTGCCGTGCCGGTCACCGCACACGTCTCGCGCGTCACACCCGTCGAGACGACCGCCACTCGATCATGACCTGGTCCGCGCCCGTGGCGTCGAGGGTGATGAACCGCTCCCGTTTTCGACGCTACCAACACGTGTGGCGGCGGGCCTGTCCCGGGTGGGCTCACGGATAGGCGCCCGGGCGGGCGATCATCAGGACGACGACGGCCGCCCACAGCAGGTTGTAGATCCCGGAGGTCATGGACAGCGCGCGCAGGCGCCCGCCGTCGTCGGGTTCGGCGAGCGCGTCGCGTTGTCCCGGATGGATCCGCAGAGCCAGCAGGCCGCCCGCGGCCCCGGTGAGGACGATGGAGACGAAGATCCACCCCTCGCCCATCCGGCCCTGGACGAGGGCCAGGACGATCCCGACGACGGGCACGACGACCCCGAAGACGCCGTAGACCCGGGTGATGCGGTGCAGCGCGACGGCCACGGCCCGGTTCCGCTCCCCGGAGTCCCGCGGGACCTCCGGAGCTCGCGACGGAGAGCCGGCCGGATCGGCCCCGGCGTCCGGACCCACGGGAACACCCGCGGCGACCGGCGCGTAGCGGGGGAACAGGCTCGTCGCGACGGCCGAGCCCCCGACGAACACGATGCCGGCGAGCACATGGATCGACAGCAACACGGCTTCCACGGATTCTCCCTCCCTCGCAACCTTCAGGCAGGCTGAAGCCTAACACGGAAGCTTCAGGAAGCCTGAAGGTGAGGGAAGAGGCGTGGCACCCGACCGGCCGGGCGAACGGATCAGGGCGTGCCGGGACCTCCGAACGCGGCGCGTACGGCACCGGCGACCTGTCGCTGGATCGGGTCAGCGGCGGGGCCGAACAGCAGGTCGTCGACCTCGGCTATCGCGCCCGCCGCCGCGTCGAGGAGGCGGGCCCCGTCGGGCGTGACCTCGATGGCCGACGCGGAACCGGCACGCGCGGTGTTGTCGCGCACCAGCCCGGCCCCGGCGAGCACCTTCACCGCGGCGTGGACGCTCTGCACCGTCGTGCCGGACATCCGGGCCAGATCGCTGAACGACACCCCGGGCACGCCGGCGATGTGACCGAGCAGGCCGAGCCGGCTGACCGTGAGATCGAGCGGCGCGAGGGCGGTGCCGAGTTCGGTCTCGATCCGGCGCGCCAGCGTAAGCAACACGATGGAGA
This sequence comes from Streptosporangium heterodermiicola, assembly GCF_051390675.1. Classification (NCBI taxonomy): domain Bacteria; kingdom Bacillati; phylum Actinomycetota; class Actinomycetes; order Streptosporangiales; family Streptosporangiaceae; genus Streptosporangium; species Streptosporangium heterodermiicola. The sequence continues at coordinate 29,116 of NZ_JBPJSR010000038.1, read as the reverse complement.
CGCTGGTCACGGGCGGACCGGGGCGGCTGTTCTCGATGGTCACCTCCCCAGTCTCCCGCACCACGGGAACGCCGGATCGCCACCGGCGGCGCGCGGCGCGCATGACGAGCGGACGCCGCGCACGACGGACGGATCGCACCACCGCGCCCCGGGGCCCGTCCTCCGCGAGGTCCGTCACGGCCGTCCAGCGGGCCGTCCTCGCACAGGACCGCCCACCCGGAGCGTGAAATCACACCCCGGAGTCGAGTGAACACACACGGTGATGTACGTTTGTGGTCATGATCGTGTCGATACGGCGGGTCGCCCGGCGCGGAGGCATCGCCTTCACGCTGTGCCTGACCGTGCTCGGCATCGTCGTGCTGATCCATCTGGCGCTGTACGCCGCCGCTCACGCCCACGCGGCGCACCACCACGCGTCCGGCGCGCGGACGGCGATCTCCTCGGGCGGCCCGAACACCGAACCCCCCGCCGCGCTGCCGAGCGAGCACGCGCCGTGCCCCAGCCTTCCCGTCGATCACGATCATCGCCTGTGCGGCGCGGCCGCCGGGGCGCAGATCACCGATATGCGCCCTCTGCTGCAGACCGGTCCCGCCGTCGCCGACCCGATGAGCACCGAGGTGCCCGCGACCCCCTCGCCACCACCCGCCCAGCGATCTTCGCGACCGGCGTGCCCGCCGCCGGGGGCCGCGCTCCTCGTTCTCAAATCCGTTTCCCGCGTGTAGACCGGCCCACCGGGCCACTCGGCAACGACTCAAGTTCGACACGATCGGCGTGAGCCGTCGCTTCCGCGTGCCCAAAAGCGAGTCGACCACATCGCAACCATGGGAAACGGATCATGACATACACCCTTAGTTCATCGCAGATCGACACAGCCTCGCTCAGCCGGCTGATCACCGGGGCCACCTGCCACACTCCCGGCCACGTGGTCGGCAACACGCCGGTGCTCTGGGTTCCCGAGCTCGCCTCGGGGCGGGGACGCGGATTCTGGGCGAAGCTGGAGGGCGGGAACCCCGGCGGGATCAAGGACCGCTCCGCGCTCTACATCGTCGAGCGGGCGCGCGAGCGCGGCCTGCTGCGACCGGGGGCGCCCATCGTGGAATCCACCAGCGGAACCTTCGGGCTGGGCCTGGCGCTGGCCGGCATCGTCCACGGCCACCCGGTGACGCTGGTGACCGACCTGGGCATGGAACCGCTGATGCGCCGGCTGCTGTCGGCCTACGGGGCCCGCGTCGTCATCGTCACCGAACCGCACCCGGTGGGCGGCTGGCAGCAGGCCCGCCGTCAGCGCGTACGGGAACTGCTCGGCGAGCACCCGGACGCCTACTGCCCCGACCAGTACGGCAATCCCGACAACGTCGCCGCCTACGCGGGACTGGCCGTGGAGCTGGCCGGCCAGCTCGGACGGATCGACGTCCTGGTGTGCAGCGTGGGCACCGGCGGCCACAGCGCCGGCGTCTACCGCGAACTCCGGCGTTTCTACCCCGACCTGCGGCTCGCCGGCGTCGACACGGTCGGCTCGACCATCTTCGGCCAGCCCGCGCGCCCGCGGCTCATGCGCGGCCTGGGCAGCAGCATCCACCCGCGCAACGTGGCGTACGAGGCCTTCGGGGAGGTCCACTGGGTCGCGCCCGCGGAGGCGGTCTGGGCCTGCCGCCGGCTGGCCGCGCTGCGCTACGCCACCGGCGGCTGGAGCGTCGGCGCGGTGGCCCTGGTGGCGTCCTGGCTGGCTCGCACGCTACCCGGCCACACCCGGATAGCCGCGATCTTCCCCGACGGCCCGCACCGCTACTTCGACACCGTCTTCAACGACGACTACTGCGCCGAACACGGCCTGCTCGGCGCGCCCCCGGCGACGGACCCCGACGAGATCGCCCATCCGGCCGAGCGCGAGCTGACGCGCTGGACCCGATGCGCGACCGTGCTCGACCCGGCCGCGTTCCCAATGGACGGCGTCGCGGAGACACCTCGCGGCCGAGGTCGCGCCGAGGTGCGGGAGACGGCCCCGGCCGCTTTCCCGGGAGACGGCGTCGCGGAGACACCCCGGGCCACCTCGGGAGACGGCGCGCGTACCAAGGACACCGCCGCCGTCGCCGCCGAGGGGACGGCGCCCACCGGTGGCGAGGGGGCCCGGCGGTGAGAAGCACCCTGGCCCTGGCCCGCTCCTTCGACCGGCCGGTGAGACTGCTGCTGGTCAACCAGCTCACCATCAACACCGGCTTCTACATGCTGATGCCCTATCTGGCCGGTCACCTCTCGGGAACGCTGGCGCTGCCGGCCGCGCTGGTCGGCCTGGTCCTGGGCATCCGCAACCTCAGCCAGCAGGGCATGTTCCTGGTCGGCGGCACCCTCGCCGACAGGCTCGGCCACAAGCCCATGATCGTCGCGGGGTGCGGGCTGCGCACGGTCGCGTTCCTGCTGCTGGCCGTGGCCGGCTCCCTGCCCGCGCTGGTGATCGCCTCGGCGCTGACGGGGTTCGCCGGCGCGCTGTTCAACCCGGCCGTGCGGGCCTACCTCGCCCGCGAGGCCGGAGCGCGCAAGGTCGAGGCGTTCGCCGTGTTCAACGCCTTCTCCCAGGTCGGCATCCTGATCGGGCCGCTCGTCGGCCTGCTGCTCAACGCGGTGGCCTTCAGGCTCGTCTGCCTGGTCGCGGGGGTGATGTTCGCGGCCCTGACGGTCGCCCAGATGCGAGCCCTGCCCGGGGAGTCCCCTCCGGAAGCCGGAGGGGCCGGAGGGGCCGGGGAGGACGGCGAGAACGGCGAGGGCGGCGAGGGCGGGGCCGGGCGGGGCGTGCCGCCCGCCTGGCGCGGGGTGGCCGGCGACCGGCCGTTCCTGCTGTTCTCGCTGGCCATGGCCGGTTCCTACGTGCTGAACTTCCAGGTCTACCTGGGGCTGCCGCTGGAGGTCCGCCGGGTGACGGGCGGCGAGCTGGGGATCACCCTCGTGTTCGCCGTCTCCGCGGTGATGACCATCGCCGGTCAGGCCCGGCTGACGGCGTGGGCGACCCGGCGGTGGCGACCGCCGCAGGCCATCGCCCGGGGCCTGGTCGTGATGGGGCTCGCCTTCGTCCCCCTGGCCCTGGCCGCCCCCTGGGCGGGGACCGCCGTCGTGCCGTCCGGGGGTGTCACCCCGGTGCTCGCGCTGGTTCCCTTCCTGGGGGCGGCGGTGCTGCTCAGCGTGGCCACCATGATCATCTATCCGTTCGAGATGGCGACCATCGCCACCTTCGGCGGCCGGCGCATGGTGGGCACGTACTACGGGTTCTACAGCACCCTGGCCGGAGTCGGCGTCGCCGGGGGCAACCTGCTCACCGGGTGGGCCCTGGATCTGGGCGCGCGGGCCGGACTGCCGGCCCTGCCGTGGCTGGCCCTGACGCTGATCGGCCTCGGCTGTGCCGTCGCCGTCGCCGTCCTGGACCGGTCGGGACGCCTGGCGCCCTCGCCGGAGGCCACCCGGGCGACGGCGTAGTACCGCGCGGGGGTTTCCGGCCGGCGGCCCGGCCGGAACCTCCGGTGAGATCCCGAGCGTGAGGAGAGACCTCACACAGGCGGACCCGCCACCTGAGGCATCCATGGTCACGAAAGGGTGCCGCGAACCGGCGAGCGCCGCTCTTCCCGGCCCGCGACACGGCTCAGGCCGAGCCCGCGTATCGATCTTCCCGGCTCGTGACACGGTTCCGGCCGGGGAGATCGGTGCCCGGCGTTCAGCGGCGCATCCGCGACGCCAGCTCGCGTACGGCCACGGCGAGCAGGTCGACCTGGTCCCGGGAGGTGAACAGTGCCGGTGTCACCCGGACGCAGTCGCCCCGCACCGGCCCGCCACGGCGTACCGTGAAGATCCGGTGCCTGTCCATCAGGTCCTTGGCGATCGCGACGTTGTCGGCCTCCGAGGTGCGTCCGGTGATCCGGAACGCGGTCATGGCCCCGTACATGGCGGGGTCCTCGGGGGTGAGGATCTCCAGATTCGGCAGGTCGATCACCTGGTGCACCCAGCGGTCGCGCAGGAAACGCAGCCGCGCCTGCTTGACCGCGGCGCCCAGGGTCTCGTGGAAGTCCAGGGCGGTGCCCACGGTGAGGATCGGGGCGACGTCCATGGTGCCGGAGTGGACCCGCGAGCGGATGTCACGGCCGGAGTAGGTCTCGTCGGCGAAAGCGGGATCGATGTCGGCCAGGCGATTCCTGCGGATATAGAGAAACCCCGACCCCAGCGGCGCCCCCATCCACTTGTGCAGGGAGAACACGGCGAAGTCCGCCGCGAGGTCGTCGAGGGTGAAGTCGAGCTGCCCCCAGGAGTGGGCCGCGTCGACGATCACGTCGACACCGCGGTCACGGGCCATCGTGACGATCTCCGCCACCGGCAGGACGAGTCCGGTGCGGTTGTTCATGTGGCTCAGCAACAGCAGCTTGACCCGCGGATGGTCGCGGAGCGCCCGGGCGTAGGCGTCCAGCGCGGTCCGGCGGGTCACCGGTTCGGGGACGGCGATCCGCTCGACGCTCACCCCGCGCCGGTCGCGCAGCCAGTTCATCGCGTACCGCGCGCTGTGGTAGTCGAGGTCGGTGTACATCACCGCGTCGCCCGGCCGTAGCCGGTTGTAGCCGCCGATCAGGTTCTGCAGGGCCTCGGTGCCGCCACGGGTCAGGGCGATCTCCTCGTGGGAGACGCCCAGGACGGCCGCGACGCGCCTCCTGACGCGGTCGGCCCGGTCGGCGTAGGAGGTGCGCAGCAGGTGGGAGTTCTGCTCGTTCAGCAGGTCCACGTTGCGGTGGTACGCCTGGCGCACCGGCTCGGGCATGATCCCGTAGTAGCCGTTCTCCAGGTTGACGAAGTCCGGGCTGACCCGGTACTGCCGCGCGACGGTGCCCCAGAAACCCTCGTCCCCGGCCAGCCGGTCGGCGGGGACACCGGCCGGAACGACCGGTGTCGCGGGCGGCGGCCGCGGCGACCGCGGTGGCCTCCCCGCGAAGGAGGCGGCGAACGCGCCGAGCCCGGTCACCACGTGACGCCTGGATATGGTCATCGATCCCCCCGCGGACGGCCCGGGCCCCCCGCGGGCCGGGCCACGGCGGTTACCGCGATCGCGTCTCACCACCGCTTCCAGCGTGCGGCGCCCCGACCTCCGCGTTTCACCACCGGCTTCCAGTGTGCGGCGCCCAGGCCCCCCACCCCGGCATCCACGATGTACGGGCGTGGCGCGGCCTACCTCGGCCGCGGGGGTACGCGCAGGGCGAGCAGGGCCGTGTCGTCGCTCGCCTCGTCACCGGTGTGGGCCAGGACCGCGTCCCTGACCCGGGTGATGACCTGCTGGGCGCTCAGGTCCGCGCAACCGGCCAGCAGCCGGGCCAGGGCCTCCTCGCCGAAGAAGTCGACGCCGCCCTTCTGGCGCGCCTCGGTGACACCGTCGGTGTAGAACAGCAGGACGTCGCCGGGGTCCAGTTCGAAGCGCACGTTGTGCAGGTTGATGTCGTCGAAGATGCCCAGCGCGGCCCCGGCGCCGAACAGCTCGTGCACGGTGCCGTCCGCGCGGCGCAGCAGGGCCGGCGGGTGCCCGGCGGTGCACAGCAGGCCGACGAACCTGTCGCCCTCGGGACGGAAGATCGCGCAGACGACCGTCAGGAAGCGGCCCACCGGCACCTGCTGGGCGCGTAGGGCGTCGTTGAGCTGGTCCAGCATCCGGCTGGGCGACAGGTGCCTGGGCGCGTCGGCGCGCAGGGTGTAGCGGGCCAGCGCGGTGACCGTCGCCGCCTCCACCCCCTTGCCGCACACGTCCCCCAGCACCACGCACCAGCGCGAGCCGCTGACGGGGAACAGGTCGTAGAAGTCGCCCGTCACCTCCGCCCCGCCACTGGCCGACAGGTACAGGGCCGCGGTCTCGATGCCGGGCACCTGGGCGAGGACGGGCGGCAGCAGGCTCTGCTGCAGCGTGCGCGCCAGCGCGTTGGAGGCCAGCCAGGAGCTCTCCAGCTCGCGTACCTGCCGCTCGGCGGTGACCAGCGCGTGCCGCAGCCGGATCTCGGCGGTCACCGCCCTGGCCAGGGTGTCCAGGGTCTTGACCTGGCGCTCGCTCCAGTCGCGGGAGCGGGAGTCGACCACGCACAACCCGCCCAGCACCTCACCGCCGGGACCGTGGATGGGATAGCCCGCCCAGGCGCCGATGCCCAGCTTGTCCACCGCGGCCAGGCCCCGCATCCGCGGGTCGGCCGCCGCGTCGGAGACGATCAGCGGCCGGTCGGTGGCGACGAGGATGTGGCAGGGGCTCTCCTCCACCGCGTTCTGGCGCTCGCCGGCGCTCAGCGCTCCCACGCCGACGGCGCTGAGCCAGAACGAGCGCCGGTCGTCGACCAGGGTGACGAAGGCCCGCTCGACCCCGGCGGAGGTCGCCGCCAGCTCGGTCAGGTCGTTGAGGGCCTGCTCCGGCTCGCCGTCCAGCAGCAACCGCGTGGCGCGTACCGCGGCCAGCCGTGCCTCGTCGAACACCTCGGCGGGCAGGTCGGCGATCGTCTTGAGGTGGCGTCCCCTCGGTGACGGCGCGACGCCTTCCTCAGGCACCCCGCACATCCACGGCGCGAACGGTCGTTCCCGTCACCGGTGAAGGGGTTTCCCCATGTGCTCGTCCCCGCATCCGATCCTCCTGACGAACCAACGATCCTCGCCGTCCGCGATCGCGCGTGGGGCGACCTGCCACGGAGGGGGACGGGGAGAGGGACACGGACGGGGACAGGGTCCGCTCCCCTCGCCGGGCGCGTACCCGGGTCGGATGGCGCCACCATACCCGACGATCGCGCCGGTCCGGTGCGCCCGTTCCCGACCTGCGTCGACCCGCGCGCCGCCCGGCCCTTCCCACGGCGAAAAGCCCGGTTCACACCTGTCTCCCCTCGATGGAAAGCCTGGTTCACACCACGTCTCCCCTCGATGGAAAGCCCGGCCCGCGCCTGCCCTTCCCCCGGTGGAAAGCCCGGCCCGCACCGTGTCCTCCCGCGGTGGAAAACCGGTGGCAGGGCGGCCGGGGGCGGTGCCAGAGTGCCCGGGTGACCGTACCTCGCGTTGATCTGCTGATCCGGCAACTCGACATCGCATGGGCGCTGTTCGAGTACCACCTGAAGGACCTCGACGACCCGGTCTGCCTCTGGGAGCCCGCGGCGGGCTGCTGGACCGTCCGGCCCGACGCCCGGGGCCGCTGGGTGGCCGACTGGGAGGTGCCGGAGCCGGATCCCGCGCCGGTCGTCTCGATCGGGTGGCTGACCTGGCACATCGGCTTCTGGTGGACGACCACCCTCGGACACTGCTTCGGGTCGGGGGCACCTTCGCGCGAGGAGATCACCTGGCCGGGCGACGTCGCGGCCGCGGCCGGCTGGCTGCGCGGGCTGAGGGACGACTGGCGGGCGGCCCTGCTGCCGCTCACCGACGCCGACCTCGACTCCACCGAGAGGACCGCCGGGCTGCCGTGGGGGCAGGAGCAGACGCTGGTGGACATAGCGGGCTGGGTCACCGTCGAGCTGACCAAGAACGTCTCCGAGATCGGCATCGTCCGCCACCTTCACGAGGCGCGAAGGCGCGAGCCGGGCGATCCCCGGGTATGAACACGCGGCACGACGCTCCCCCGCGAGTCCGCGAGGGGGGTCGTCGCCGGTCGGTGTACGGAGTACGGACCGGCGGCGACGGCCGCCCGGTTACGCGCCTACGCGCTCCCGCCGAGCACGATCTGGGTGCGCACCCTCTCCCCGGGTGCCGGGGCGCTGGTCGCCGCGTTGACCCGTATGTTGACCAGGCCCACCGTGGTCGTCGGCGTGCACGGGCAGCCGAGGCCGACGCGCTGGATCAGCGGCGGCGAGTTGCTCGGGTCGAGCTGGGCGGTGCCCGGGTAGAAGGCGACGACGCGGTACACCCCCGGGGGAAGGGTCGAGGTCGTCAGGGAGGCGACACCGCCCACGAGCATGGCCGTCCCGAGGCTCAGCCCGTCCGTGGCGAAGGTGACGTTGCCCGTGGGAACGCTCCCGTCCGACGCCGTCACCGTCGCGGTGAAGGTGATCGGGGCGCTGTCACTCCCCCCGGCGCACGTCGAGGTCAGCCCGGTCGTGGTGGTCGCGACCCCGCAGGCCGGGGGCGCGGGCGCGGTGACCGCGTTGGTGTCGAGGCGGACGGCTCCGTGGATGGTGGCCAGGAGGCGGCCCTCCACGCTCGCGCCGTTGAACAGCTCGATGGTGTCGATCGCCAGGACGTTACCGGCGAAGGCCGAACCGGCTCCCAGGTTGACCAGCCCGCCGACCTGCCAGAAGACGTTGCGCGCCGCGGCGCCGTTGACGAGGGTCACCGTACTGGCGGGTGAGGTGTCGAGCGTGTCCGACTGGAGGATGAAGACCGCGTTGGGGTCGCCGAGCCCGTCGAGCGTCAGGGTCCCTGTCACCAGGAAGGCGCCGGTCGTGGAGTCGTAGACGCCGGGTGTCAGGGTGGTCCCGCCGAGCTGCGCCGCCACGGTGGCGTCGGGGGTCCGGCCGGCGGCGTCGTTGTAGGCGGTGGTCGCGTCGGTCTGCGCCTGCTGGGCGACGGCGTCGGTCACATGGACGGTCCCGGTGACGACGCCGGGCGGGAAGCCGCCGAACGCCGCGCCCGGCCACACCCCGGCGTCCCCGGTGATCACGGTGGCGCCGACGCTGCCGAGGGCGTCCCAGGCCAGGGCGGTGAAGTTCGCGGCGGTGCCCAGGGGCACCGGTGCCGCCGCGTTCGCGGTACGGGGTACGGCGACGGCCCCCGTCGTGATCAGTGTCACGAGGATCCCGGTCAGCATCGAACGGACCGTCTTCCGTGCCGTCCCGCGAGATCGATTGACATATATCATAATATTGTTCTTTTCTTTTGGTATTGAGCCACCCAGACGCATTGAGATGATGCGTCACACCTTCCGACATTACCGATCGGCAGCACAACACCCGTCGTATGACATACCAGCAGATCCCAGTGAAGTAAATTTATCAATCACAAATAGCTGCTAATTAGATATGACATGACGTTTATTAATAAAGGCGACATTTAGCGCTTTCGCCGACTCGGTGCGGCCCGGCGGCGCGCTCCTCGCGCCCGCCGTGGGAGACCCGGGCGCGGGAAGATCGACGCGCCGCGCGGGTCCCTCAACGCTTGAAGATCAACCGCCACGGCATCCGGGCCGACTCCAGCTGCACCCGCAGGCTCATCTTCGAACTGCCCGCCCGGCGGTCGGAGAAGTGGATCGGGATCTCGACGACCGTCATCCCCGCCCTGATCGCCCGATAGTGCATCTCCACCTGGAAGCTGTAGCCCCCCGAGGAGATCGCGCCGAGGTCCAGGGCGGCGAGGCTCTCCGCCCGCCAGATCTTGAACCCGGCGGTCACGTCCCGCAACCCGACGCGCAGGATGGTACGGACGTAGAGGTTCGCCCACCTCGACAGGGCCCGCCGCCGCAGGCCCCACTCGGCGGCCAGCGTCCCGCCCGGCACGTACCGGCTGCCGATCACGCACGCCGCCCCCGTCGCCAGCGCGGTGTCGAGCAGGCGCGGCACGGCGTCGACGGGATGCGAGAAGTCGGCGTCCATCTGCACCACGAACTCCGTCCCGGCCGAGAGGGCGGTCCTCATGCCGTCGACATAGGCGCGCCCGAGCCCTTCCCTCACCCGCCGGTGCACCACGGCGACCCGGCCGGGGTGCGCGGCGGCCAGCCCGTCGGCCACCTTCCCGGTGCCGTCCGGGGAACCGTCGTCGACGACCAGGACGCGCAGGCCGTCCAGCGGCAACGCGAGCAGCGCCTCCGCGAGCGGCGGAAGGTTGTCCACCTCGTTGAACGTCGGGATCACGACGGTGACGGTGGCCATGTTCGGGGTCAGGGCCTTCCGGGCTCGACGGTCGGACGCTCTCGCCACGGAACGGCGCGGCGTTCCCTTCCGGTGGTATCGGACACCGGAGTGGCAAAAGATCACCCCATGCTAGCGGCCGACGGGACGGCCGCGCCGGTCACCTCGGAGACGGAGGCCGGCGGCACGGTACGGCGCGCCACCGGCGGCGCGGAGGGAAAAATCCGTTGCGCGGGTATCAGGGTGACGTATCCTAAAGAATCGTCCATTAGTCATGGAACCGGGCAGTGACCGATATCGCAAGGACATTATGCGGGCACATTCCGTATCGGCCGATCGATCCGTGGAAATCAGCTGCGACGAGTCCGGCTCGGAGGGCGAGAAACTCATCGGTGGCAACACCGACGTCTTTACCCACGCCAGCCTGTGCATGGACGTCGAATCGGCGGCGCGCTGTATTCAGGGAATACGGGACAGGGGCCCCTCTCCGGCGGTGGAGTACAAGGCGAACGTCCTGCTTCGCGAGAAGAACAGGCCCGCCCTCACGTGGCTGCTCGGGCCGTCGGGGCCGATCCACGGGAAAGCCCACGTGCATCTGACCGACAAGACGTTCCTCGTCGTCGACAGGCTCGCCGGGCTGCTCGCCGGGGAGACCGGCCACGCGCCGGACATGGGCCTGCCGCGAGACCGGCGGCAGGACCGGCAGGCCGGTGCCCTGGCCGCCACCCTGTACCGCGAGGGCCCGCACACGTTCGGGCACGAACGGTGGCGGGCCTTCCTGGAGTCGTCCAACGACCTGATGCGCACCGGGAACGGCCGGAGCCCGGGAAACGGCCAGGGCGCGGAGGACGGCCGGAACACGGCGAACGGCCAGTTCACAGGCAACGGCCAGGGCACAGGGAACGGCCAGGGGGCGGTGAACGGCCAGGGCATGGGGAACGGCCAGGGCATGGGGAACGACAGAAGCACGGGGAACGGCCGGAACGCGGAGGCGTCCGCCGACGCGTTCTTCGAGATGGTCGACGGCCTGCGCCACGTCGGCGCGGGGAGCGCGGCCGGCGAGATCATGGAGCTGCTCCGGCGGGCCAGGCCCCGGGTGGACTCCTTCCTGACGCGGCTTCTCGACGACCCGAGGGCGGTCCCGTCGCTGGACCCCCTGATCCCGGCCATCGTCCGGGCCGTCGCCTACTGGGGTGAGGGCACGAGGCCCGTCTCGATCGTTCACGACCGGCAGACCACGCTCACGGAGGAGCGCGTGGCGCGGATCAGGGAGACGCTGGGCGAGCCACGGCCCGACGGGCTCCCCTGGTCGCCGACGGCCCGGCTGACCGGCCTGAGGTTCGTCGCCTCGCACGCGGACGCGCGGATCCAGGTCGCCGACCTCCTCGCCGGGGCGGCGAGGAAGATAGCGTCGGACGAGCTCAACGGCAGGGGCGACGCGGAGCTCACCGCCCTGCTGCGGCCGTACGTGGACGCGTTCTCGATCTGGGGGGACGACAGGAGCTGGTCCCTGCTGGAGTCCGCGGCCGGCTCCCGGTCGTGACGGTCTCCGCGACCGCCGCGAAGACCGTCACGACCGGGAGCGTGGAGCCGGCGCCCCCCGGCGGAACGGCCTGACCCGCCACCCGCTCACCCGTCGTCGGCTCGTCGGCGTCGCCTTGGCGGGGTGAGACGACCGGACCCGTGCCCGCTCGCCTGTCGTACGGCGCGGGCACGGGTCCGGTGCGTGGTGCGGTCAGGTCTGCAGCTGGGTGCAGACGGACTTCACCTCGGTGTAGGCGTCGAGAGCCTGGTGCCCCATCTCACGGCCCCAGCCCGACTGCTTGTAGCCGCCGAAGGGCAGGGCGGCGTCGAAGACGTTGTAGCAGTTGATCCAGACGGTGCCCGCGCGGATCTTGCTCGCGAGGGCGTGCGCCTTGGAGATGTCACGGGTCCAGATACCGGCCCCCAGCCCGTAGTCGGTGGCGTTGGCCTCCGCGGCGATCTCGTCCAGGTCGGAGAACGGTGAGGCGACCACCACCGGCCCGAAGATCTCCTCGCGGACGACCTTCATCTCCGGGCGTACGTCGGTGAGCACGGTGGGCTGGACGAAGTAGCCCCGCTCCCCGTGCCGGTTGCCGCCGGCCAGGGTCTGGACGCCCTCCTCGCGCCCCGAGTCCAGGTAGCCGGTCACCCGGCGCAGCTGCTCGTCGGAGACCAGGGGCCCCATCTGCGTGTCGGGCTCCATGCCCGGACCGAGCCTGATGCCCCGGGCGATCTCGGCGACGCCTTCCACCACCTGGTCGAACCGGTCACGCTGGACGAACAGCCGGGATCCGGCCACGCAGCACTGGCCGTGGTTGAAGAAGATCGCGTTCGCCGCGCCCTGGATGGCGATGTCGGGGTCGGCGTCGTCGAAGACGATGTTGGGGCTCTTGCCGCCGAGCTCCAGGGTGACCTTCTTCAGGTTGCCCGCCGCGGCGTGCACGATCAGCTTGCCGACCTCGGTGGAGCCGGTGAAGGCGATCTTGTCCACGCCGTCGTGCGCGGCGAGCGCCGCACCGGCGGTCTCGCCGTACCCGGGCAGGACGTTGACCACGCCGTCGGGCATCCCGGCCTCGGCGATCAGCTCCGCCAGCCGCAGGGCGGACAGCGGGGTCTGCTCGGCGGGCTTGAGGATCACGACGTTCCCGGTCGCCAGCGCGGGCCCGAGCTTCCAGGCCGCCATCAGCAGCGGGAAGTTCCACGGGATGATCTGGCCGACCACGCCGACCGGCTCGCGCAGGGTGTAGGCGTGGAACGCGGCGCCCGGCATGTACGGCACCGACAGCGCGATCGTGTTGCCCTCGATCTTGGTCGCCCAGCCCGCCATGTAGTGGAACAGGTCGGCCGCGAGCGGGACGTCCGCGGCCCGTGCCACGGCCACCGGCTTGCCGTTGTCCAGCGATTCGAGCTGTGCCAGTTCCTCGACGTGCTCCAGGATCAGGTCACCGATCCTCCAGATGATCCGCCCTCGCTCGGAGGCGGTCATCCGTGACCAGGGTCCCTGCTCGAAGGCCTTGCGGGCGGCGCGCACCGCCCGCTCGACGTCCTCGGCGTCGGCTTCGGCGACGTGCGCCAGGGTCTGTCCGGTAGCGGGATTGGGGGTCGCGAAAGTCCTGCCGGACGCCGCGTCCACCCACTGTCCGTCGATGAACAACTTGTGGGGGGTGGTGATGAAGTCCTCGACGCTCTTTTCCAGGGTCACCGTCATCAGCGTCGGCTCCCTTCCTGTTCAGAGACGCTGTGCCGGACCGCGCGCCCGCCCGCATCACGAAACCGTCCGGGGTGCGTGAACGCTCGGCCCGATGAACAATTCCTCTCAATCAGACTACGGACGAAGTGAGAGCACAAGGACTCTCCGCTTCCGCCCGCTTCCGCCCACTCCCGCGCGGCCCCGGCCGCCTCGGTCACCGCTGTCACCCCGGTCACCTCGGTCGCCTCGGTCGCGTGGAGCCGCCCGTGCCGTCGTCGCCCGTGGTCGCCCACGCGTCCACCCCTGCCTGGGCGACCGTGATGTCCTGCTCCACGCTCCCCGCGCTCACCCCGATCGCGCCGACGACCACGCCGTCCGCCCCGGCCAGCGGGATGCCGCCACCGAAGATCACCAGACCCTCGTTGGTCACCTCGATGCCGCGAAGGGAGCCGCCGGGCGCGGCGGCCTCGCCCAGCTGCTCGGTGGTCATCGCCATCAGCACCGCGGTGCGGGCCTTGCGCGTGGCGATGTCGACGCCGGCGAGGATCGCGCCGTCCTGGCGTGCGAACGCCAGCAGGTGCCCGCCGCCGTCGACCACGGCGATGTTCATGGGCCGGCCGAGCTCGTCCGCCTTCTCCAGCGCGGCGTCCAGCACGTGACGGGCACCGGCGAGGCCGAGCCGTACGGACATGTGAGTCTCCCTTCCCTGGACGATCTTCTCTGGCCGCTCTTCCCTGGCCGCTCTTCCCTGGTCGCTCTTCCCTGGTCGGCGAGTCTTTGGTCGGCGAGTTCCTGACCGGCGCGTTCTCGTACGGCCGGGACGCGACGGCCTCCTAGATGGACACCTGATCCAGCTCGGCGTCCAGGGTGATCACCGTGCCGGCGAGGGCCACGGAGACGGGACAGGTCTCCTTCGCCCTCTCCGCCGCGCGGCGGAAGCCCTCCGCGTCGGCGCCCGGGACGGCGGCCCGCACGACCATCCGGATCTCGGTGATCAAATAGGCCCCGTCCCGTGGGTTCTGGGACACCGTCACCGTGGCGTCGATCCGTTCCGGGGGCGTACCGGCCGCGGTGAGCAGCGCCGACAGCTGCATGCTGTAGCAGGCGGAGTGCGCCGCGGCGACGAGTTCCTCCGGGCTGGTCTGGCCGTTCGCCTCACCGGCCCGGGTCGGCAGCGAGAACGTGAACCCGCCCGCTCCCGAGGAGACGAGCGTGACCGTTCCCGATCCGGTGGTCAGGTCACCGGTCCATCGTGTCGTGGCGATGCGATCAGGCATGCTGGGGATCCTCCCTCTGCTCGAACTGCTTGAAGGGGACGCCGACGACCAGCCGGGCGGCGTTGTGCCCCATGACGCGGGCATCCGAGGCGGTGCCCGCCACCGCGGGCGCGTCCGGCGGAAGTTTGGCGTGGTGCACGCAGATGTTCCCCGCGGCGTCCACTCCCACCCCGACAGCGAGGCTGGACGCCTGGGCCGCGGCGAAGGCCAGCTCCCGCGCCCCGCCGCCTACCCCGCCCCCGGCATGACCGTCCTCGACGCGAGTACGTCCGTTTCCAACACCGACGCGTCCGCCCTCGACGCGGACATGGCCGCCCTCGACGCCGATACGTCTGTCCTTCAAGCGAGTATGTCCGTCCTCGACGTCGATGTGTCCGTCCTCGACGCGGTACGGCACGCCCTCCTCCTCCAGGCCGGCCTCGATCTCGCGCAGGCGGTGCCGGTTTTCCGGGGCCGGATGGCAGAACACCACCACGGCGGGCCGGTTCCGCTCTCCGTACGTCATCGGCCACCCACCACGGTCCCGGCGGTCCCGGCGGTCCCGGCCGCGCATGCCGACGCGTGGCTGACGACCAGGCCGGTGGCCACCGCGTTGCGGGGGCCCTCGTGACCCCGCACGTTGCCGGTCCCGCTGACGATCCCGAACTCCGCGACCGCCTCCGCGATCATGTCGGGGATCTCGAAGTCCAGCGCGGAACCGCCGAGGACCACCACGAAGCCGACCTGCCGGAGGTCGCCGCCCGGGGCCACCTGTTCGAGCGCGCGGAGCGCGTTGACCACGAAGACCCGCTGCTTGGCCGACCTGCGTACCTGGCGGATCCTCTCCACGCCGTGCCGGGTGGGGATCGGGTGCATTCCGTCGTCGGTGAGCGTGACGACGCGGGCGAAGGCGTCGGCGGGCAGGGGGCTGTCGAAGAAGCGGACGGTGCCGTCCTCCATCCGGACGTGGAAGAAGCTCTCGGCCCTCGCCAGCGGGAACCTCTTGATCTCCTCCGCGAGTTCCGTGTTCTCCAGCCCGAGTTCGGAGTCGATCAGGTTGGTGACCAGGTCTCCCGCGCCGGCCAGGTGCACCGAGCGCGTCTCGCCGTCGCCGGTGTCGACCGCCGCGTCGGTGGAGCCGCCGCCGAGGTCGAGGATCGCCACCGGCCGGCCGGCCCCCGGAGTGGTGAGCGCACCCAGCAGCGCCATGTCGGCCTCGACCCCGCCGATCAGCACCTCGGTGCCGAGCGCCTCCCGCAGCCGCGCGGCGAGCAGCTCCATCGGCCCCCTGCTGGTACGTACCATCGCGGCCAGCGCGACCGCGTTCTCCAGCGCGAACTCCCCCGCCAGCCCGCCGGTGACCCGCTGCGGCACGAAGGTGTCCACGGCGAGCACGTCCTGGACGCGTACGGTGTCGGCGGGCGTCGCGGTCAGGTCGGACATGGTGTCGCGGACGCGGGCGAGCATCCCGCCGACGTTCGTGCCGGGCTCGCCGACGGCGTCGGCGAGGGGGCGGACCCGCCGCAGCGTCGCCATGATCTCCTCGGCCCCGGCGTCCATCCCGACCGACCGCCTGACCTTCCCGCCGATCAGGGTGAGGGCGCCGGCCGGGATCCTGCGGTCGGTGACGTCCCCTGCCGGGGTGCGCACCACGACGGCCGAGCGGTTGCCCACCAGCGCCCGCGCCACCGGCGCGATCACGCGGGTCTGCTCGGGGTCGAGCCCGAACACCGTGGCGATCCCGTAGGAGTTGGACAGGGTCCTGATGGTGCGGCCCGGCTCGGCGACCTCGACGGCGGCGGGCATGCCCAGCGGCACCCTGTCCACCAGCGTGACCTCGTCGACCACCGGTACCGGCTCGCCCAGCCTGTTGGCGATCAGGTTGGCGTCGTCGGCGTGGACGACCACGCCGGTGACCCGGACCCCGCGCGCGACGGCCGCGTTGATCCCCCCGGCGGCGTCCTCGAAGTCGACGCCCGCGCCGACGACGCAGATCACCGCGCTCCCGGCGGCGCATCCCCGCAGCTCGGGGAAGGCCACGGTGGTGCCGGTCCCCAGCCCGACGCCGCCCGGCGTCTCCGGGTTGTGCCCGATCATCGTGGACTCCGTGATGATCGTCTCGGTGATGGTCTCCATCGCGAGCCCGCTGATCACCGGGGTCGCCTCGTTGACGAGCACCGCCTGGAGCCCTGCCGGATCACAGCCCGCCCCGGCGAGGGCACGGCGTACGACCTCGACGACACCCGAGACGTTCTCCACGGTGCCCTTCACCCCCGACGTCCTGCCGAGCGCCGCGCAGAGGTAGTCGACCCTCCCGTCCTCGCCGACGCGCGTGGCGCACGCCTCCGTGGTCGAGTTGCCGATGTCCACCCCCACCACCAGCGACATGGTCCTCCCTCCGAACATCCGGCCGTCCAGCCGTCCAGCCGCCCGGCCTTCCTCGGCTCAGCCGGTACCGGCCATCCGGATCAGCACGTCGAGTTCCACGGGGTCCGCGCCCTCCCGTACGAACTCGGTCTCCTTGATGTGCAGCAGCGCGGCCTTGGCCTGCCAGCGCGGGCGGGCCATGTGGTCGTTGCGCGAGGGCACGGGTTCCGGCGACTCGCCCTTGGCGTACCTGGCCGCGTTGCCGCCGACCCTGCGGAAGGTCTCCAGGTCCATCAGCGGCGCCTGGGGGAACAGCTCCAGGTTCGACAGCCGGAGCAGGTCCCTCTGATGGATCATGGTGGTACCGCGCGAGAGGACGCCGACACCGATCCCCGACCCGGACAGCACGGCCGCGGTGTGGGCGATGACCGCGAGGTCGGAGCTGCCGTGGAACCGGACGACGCGGGCGTGCATCCCCTGCTCCTCCACCCCGGCCAGCAGCTCCCGCAGCACCTCCACGTGCGGGACACCGACGATGGTCGTGGAGAAGAAGGCGCCGAAGGCCGGGGAGACGCCGATGACCACCTCGTCGGAGCGGCGCCCCGGCCGCGCCGCGCCCTTCTCCCCCAGGCGCATCGTACGCACGTCGTCGGCGACCTCCCCCTCCTCCGGGTCGCGGGCGCCGACGACGTGCCGCAGCCGCTTCATCTCCTCCCACCGCGCGCCGTCCGGGCGGTATCCGCTGCCCGGTCCCGCGTAGTCGTTGGGGTCGTTGACGGCCGAGAGCGTCGTCAGCTCCGGGGTGAGGATCGCCGAGGTCTGCAGGAGGTCACCGGAGACCCGCTGCCTCAGCACGCCCAGCAGCGCCTCGGCCACGTCGGGGAAGCCACCGGCCTCCAGCCCCTTGACGATGTCGAGCCCGGTGACGCCCCGGTCCATCACCGAGCGCGCCGACTTCAGGTCCTCCAGTACGTCCCTCAGCGGCAGTTCCCTGCTGCCGTGGGAGTAGACGGCCGCCTCGACCTCCCTGTCGGTGATCGGCGCCAGGTCGAGGTGGGCGAACACGCCCTGCAGCGCACGCGCGGCCCTGCGCCGGGCGGCGAGGATCTCCGGCTCGGGGACGTGCCGGAGGGCGCCGTCCACCTGCAGGTCCCGCTGGATGGTGTTCCAGTCGTCGTAGTCCTCGGGGTCCAGGTTGGAACCGGCGAACATGTTGTCGTAGTTCGGCACGGCGGAGTAGCCCGAGCAGACGAAGTCGGTGCCGGACAGCAGCTGCGGCATCAGCCGCGCGGTGCGGCGCATGTCGGAGTGCGAGAAGGACTGGTCGTTGCCGGAGGCGCACTCCAGGTCGACGGTGCTGGCGACGAGGTTCTCGGCCAGCACCGCGCGGATTCCCGCCGGTACCGCGCCGGGCACGCCGATGCAGCTGATCGAGCCGTTCTGCAGCCCCTGGACCCCGGCGCCCTTCGCGACCAGGACGCAGCGGATCTCCAGGTACAGCATCGACCTGCTCTCGGCGTGGCCCATCTGCACCTCGGAGCCGGTGCCGGAGGTGAACCGCATCTTGATCCCGCGGGAGGCGTAGGCGGACGCGAGGAACGCCTTAGACCACGGGGTGTCGTCGCCGTCGCAGAAGACCTGCTCGGTACCGTACACCGAGATCGTCTCCGCGTAGGCGGTGATGCCGCGCATGCCCAGTTCGAGCTCGGTGGCCTCCTCCAGCGCGCACTGCGTGAGCACGCCGGGTCTCCCCGCCTGGGCGCCGACCTGCAGCGCGATGGCCACCAGCGGGGCGTACCGCACCACGCCGAGGGTGGTCTCCAGCTCGCGGAACCCGCGCAGCGCGCCCTCCGCGGCGTCCGCGGCCACCTGGACCGGGTTGTCCCGCGCGCTCGTGGAGTGCCCCTGGTTGGCCGGGGTACGACGCGCCCGCATCTTCTGCAGCGCCATCATCATCTCGACCACGTTCATGGTCTTGACGACTTCCAGCAGCTTCGCCGGGGTCAGGCCGGACGAGACCGCCAGCACCTCACCGCGCGACACCTTCGGGTCCACCAGCATGTGCGCGATCTCGGCGGGTTCGAGGCCCATCGCCCGTTCGGCCGCCGAGGCGTCGATCGCGTGGTCGGCGATGAACTGGTCGAGGAAGTCGAAGTCCTTCCGCTCCCTGCCGTCCATCTCCACGATGGTCCCGTTCTCCACGCGCACGCTCGGGCGCGGGTCGTACGGGCTGTCCATCGCGACCATGCCGACCTCGGGCCACTCCTCCACGAAACCGTCGAGGTTGACCGGACGGTCCTCCAGGATCTCCGTACGCCTGGACCGCCGGGGCGCCGGTACCCGTCCACTCGCTCGCCTGTCCGCCCGCCCGCCGGTCTGCCCGCTCGCGGCGTTCCTGGTGCTCATCTCCGGTCCCACCTTCCTGACGCCCTGCCCCGCCGCCGGACACTCGCCGTGTACGGCTCGTTCGGCTCGTCCAGTTCGTCCGGCGCGTCCAGTTCGTTTGGCTCGTTTGGCTCGTTTGGCTCGTTCAACCCGCGAGGATGCCCCGGCGCTCGTACACGTCGGCGGCCTCCCTGATCAGCCGCGCGCACAGCGTGGCGGAGTGGTCGCGCTCCAGCTCCCCGGCGATCTCGGCCAGCCGCTGTTTCGTGGAGGCGCGCGGCCGCAGCGCGTTGTAGATCTCCAGCACCTTCTCGTCCGGCAGCGCGGTCAGCTCGGCGGCCCGCCGGAAGTTCTGCCCGAGCTGCGGCCTGCCGGACGAGTCCGCGACCTCCGCCTGCAGCCGTAGTGTCTCCGGCGCGATACGGAGGTCCTCGGCCGCCACCTCCCCGGCCAGGACGGCCTCCATGGTGATCTCGTCGAGGCGCTTGCCCGTCGGTGTCCTGAGCAGCTCCGGGCGATGGGACGCCAGCGGGTAGTCACGCCCCGGATCCAGTTTCGCCGAGCCCCTCTTCGCGGACGCCGTCTTCCCGGACGGCGTCTTCCCGGACGTCGTCTTCCCGGACGTCGTCTTCGCGGGTGTCCTCTTCCCGGACGTCTTCTTCCCGGACGTTGTTTTCGCGAAGGTCATCGGATCGCACCCGTCCTCTCCTCACGAGCCTCACAAGCCCCACAATGCTCACGGGCCCGTGCCACCGGAGTCGTCACCGCCTCGGGACGAGCACGTGCACGTCCAGTGCGATGTCACACATAGGTGGAACGCCGTCGAGCGTCAGGTTCTCCTCACGCGACGTCCACTATTCGGGCAAATTTCGCGATAAAACGGCCGACCGTAGTGCCGCGACCAGGAGGCACACCCACATCGCCATCGACGCCCCCGGCTGCTCACCGACAGTGAACCGCGTGAACTCGACGGCACGCGGCCGACCCCTTCGCGGGAAACGCCGAACCGCCAGAGGGTGGCGACCGGACCGGCCGGGTTGACCTCAACCACGCTTGAGGCACCACGCTGGCCGGCATGAACGCGACACACATCGACGAGCGGGCACGCGAGACGGAGATCGAGGCGATCGAGCAGGTGATCGCCACACTGGAGCACGCCCAGCAACACGAACTCCCCGGCGAGTTCGTCGGCCTGTTCAGGTCCGACGCGATCTGGACGACGGGGCACGGCAGGCGCCTCACCGGCCGTGACGAGATCTCGGCGTTCACCCACCGGGTGCTTCCCGGCGCGATGAGGGACTCGACGAGCGACTACGAGGTGGTGCACGTGCTGTTCATCCGTCCCGACGTCGCCGCCGTCAAGGTGCGCCAGCGGGCGGTGACACTCGACGGCCACCCGATCGAGGGACAGAACGAGGGCAGCCCGCTGTACGTCATGGCCAAGGAGGACGGACGGTGGCTCCTGGTCGCCTGCCAGAACACGGAGGTGCTCGACGGGTGACCGCCGGGCCCCGCTGAGAACCCGATGCCCCGACCGGGCGGTCCTCACCCGGCCGGGAACCCGGGGCGCGCCCGGACGACGAAGGGCACGGGAACGACACGGTCACCGGCCGGACTCCCGCGCGGCTCGCGCCCACCGCTCGCGACGGATCTCGGGATCGACCAGAACGCAGTCACCGCACATGCCGCCGCCGGGCAGGCGGTAGAACAGGCAGCAACTGCGCCGGGCGAAGAGGGGACGGCCGGGGACGGGTTCGGCCAGTTCGCCGGTGCCGCGCAGCAGGCCCGTGTCCAGCAGCTCGCGGCCCAGTGCCACGGCCTTGGCGGCGAGTCCGGGGCGGTGGCGGCCCAGTTCGAGGAGGGTGCCCACCAGGGCGGAGGCCGCGTTGCCCCACAGCAGGCCGGGGGCCGTCGGCACGACCCGCCGTACCGTCTCCGCGAGTGGCTCCAGCAACCCGGTCACCACGGTCCGGTACAGCGGCCCGGTGATGCTCGCGGGGTCGCGGACCTCCTGCCCTTCCAGGTGGACGGCCCGCAACGGCAGCGGACCACCGGCCGCCGGACGCCAGTACACGTGCCGGGGAGCCAGATCGACGAGCAGGTCGTGCGCGACCGCGGCGCCGAGGGACGGCGACCAGAAACGGGCGGCCAGGCCCTGGAAGAGGATGGAGGCGGCCACCCGGGTCTGCGCGGTGCCGAGCCGCCCGGCCATGTCCGCGACCCGGGCCTCCACGGTGCCGGGATCGGTGAGCAGATCGGTGAGCGGCCGCCAGCCGGGCTCGGGGAGAAGCGGTCCGAGTTCCAGGCCGAAGTACCCCCCGGCGGCGGAGACGTCCGCGACCGCCGCCGCGATTGCGGCCGGGGAGGCGGGAAACGGTCCCGGTGCTCCGGACCGGACGGACGGCACGGCGACCACGTCCTCTCTGGGAGAGCCGGGGAAGACTTCAGGAAGAGTCACCCCCATACTCACACAGCCCCGCTCCCCCTCATTCGTCCCTGAGCTCCTCGGGACGCAGCGTGCGGCGCAGGATCGGCCGGGCGGCCCGTGCCACCAGCGTCGCGGCCAGCACCCCGATCCCCACCATGAGCACCGCCCGGACGGCTGTGAAGGCGAGCCCCTCCGGCACCTCGCGGTAGACGTCCCACCCCGTCGAGAGGACCACCCCCACCCCGGCGGCGGCGGCCACGACGCACACCGGCAGCGCCGCGATGAGCGCCTGCCGGGTGAGCACCCGGCCCAGCGCGGGACCGGGCGCGCCCGAGGCGGCCAGGGCCGCGAACGAGCTCCGATGGTCCAGCAGGTCCTCCGCCTGGTGCGCCACGAGGGCGGCGGCCGAGGTGACCAGCGCGACCAGCAGGGCGAGGTCCACGAGCAGGTAGGCCACGGCCCAGGAGGAGTCGAGGCCGCCCCCGAGGAGGATGGGCCCCTGCTGGGCGCCCACCCCGGCGCCGAAGAACACGGTCAGCCCCACCACCGACAGCGCGCGGGCCCACCCCCGGGGATCGGCCCCGACCATCCGGGCGGCCAGCAGGGTCTCCGCCGCCCCGGCCCGGTCACCGACCCGCCGGGCGGCCACCCTGATCAGCCACGCGGTACCGAGGACCAGGCCGAACAGCAGGAGCACCATGCCTGTCGTCACGGACAGCGCCGCGGCGTACGGCCCGCCGGGGAACCTTCCCAGACCGGCGATCCCGGCGGCGAGCAGCCCGACACCCACCGCGACCAGCACCAGGTCGCGCGGCCTGGGACCGGTCGCGGGCGTCCGCCGGACCACGCCCAGCGGGGAGGTCACCACGTGCCGCCCCGCCCTCAGCCCGGACAGCGTCCCGGCGAGCGTCACCGCGACGAGGATCGCCGCGATCTGCGCCGCCGGGACCAGGGGCACCGGGCCCTCCAGCGCCGCCGCCAGCACCAGGTTCGCCACCAGGTGCAGCGCGACGCCGCACACCCCGCCCAGCAGGGTCCGCCACCCGCTCTCGTACGCCCCGAGCAGGCGCACCTCGCGCGGTGTGGCCCCGGCCAGCCGGAGCGCGGCGAGCCGCCGTTCCCGGGTCGCGGTGGCCAGGCGGCTCACCTGGTAGACGAAGGCCATGGTGGGCACGACCAGCAGGGCCAGCGTCAGCGCGGTGATGAGCCGTGCGTCCCGGCCGGAGAAGAAGCCCAGATACTCGATCCGCGTCTGGACGAGGAAGCCCCCGGGGTGAACCGAGATACCGAGCCCGAACGCCAGCAGGTTCGCCGCCACGCACAGCAGGAAGGTCGCGAGCGCCGCCCCCGCGGTCATGAGGCGCCCCCGTACCCGCTCGCGCCGCGACCCGCCCCTGGCGAGCATCCGCATCACGGCGATCACACGGTCACCCCGGCGAGCCTGCCGTCGCGCAGCGCGATCTCCCGGTCGGCGTAGGCGGCCACCCGGTTGTCGTGGGTGACGATCACCAGCGTGGTGCCGTCCGCGCGGGCCGTGCCGACGAGCTCGTCCATCACCCGCTCACCGGCCAGCGAGTCGAGCGCGCCGGTCGGCTCGTCGGCGAAGACCACCCGGGGGCCGGTGACCAGCGCGCGGGCCACGGCGACCCGCTGCAGCTGGCCGCCGGACAGCTCGCCCGGCCGCTTGTCCGCGCAGCCGATCACGTCCAGTCTCTCCAGCCGGGACCGGGCGGCCAGCAGCGACTCCCGGCGCCCGTGCCGGTTGAACAGCAGCGGCAGCGCCACGTTCTCCTCGGCGGTCAGCTCGGGGACCAGCCCGCCCGACTGGAAGACGACGCCGAAGCTCTGCCTGCGCAGCCTCGTGCGATCGGCGTCGCCGAGGGTGTCGACGCGCCGCCCGTCAAAGTGGACCTCCCCCGCCTCGGGGCGGACGATCCCGGCCAGGCAGTGCAAGAGCGTCGACTTGCCGGAACCGCTCGGGCCGGTGATCGCGACGATCTCCCCGTCGCCGATCTCCGCCGACACCCCGTCCAGCGCGACGGTCCTGGCGAAGGTCTTGCGTAACGCACGTGCCTCAAGCATCCATCTCCTCCTTAAGATCCGCGAGTCGTTCCATCGCCGTCCCGATCCAGCGCAGGTCGGCGTCGAGGTGCTGGAGCGCGTAGTCGGCGGCGAGCACCTGCGCGGGGGATCCCGAGGCCCGCTCCGCGGTGAGCTCGCGCATCCGCGCCAGATGGGCGGCGCGCTGCCTGACCAGGTAGCCGTCCGCGGCGCCACCGGCGACGATCGCCACCACCACGCGCGAGAGGAGCGCGCTGGAGACGTGCGGCGCGGGTGTCTCCACCTGTTCCAGCCATCGGGCCAGCTCGGCGAGCCCCTCCTCGGTGATCGCGTACACCGTGCGCTCGGGACCGCCCTCCTGCACGGTCTCCGCCACCTCGGCGAACCCGTCCCGCTGCAGGCGCTGCAACGTCGCGTAGGCCTGTCCGTACGCGAGCGGCCTGGCACCCGGCAGGCGCTGGTCGTGCTCGCGTTTGAGCTCGTACCCGTGTTTGGGCCGCTTGGCGAGCAGCCCGAGCATGACGTGTCCGGTAGACATGATCATGACTATACACTCGATGCATACACCAGGTGAATAGTTTGACGACGATCACCCGGCACCCTGGCCGGAATCCGGAGATCCCGGCCGACCATGCGCCGACGGTGCGCTGATAGCGCACTGACAGTGCGCCGAGCCCGCACCGACCGGCCGGAACCGCCGTTCGGGACCGGAGGCGGGCGGTGTCCATTCGGCGGCCCTGGCCCGGATCGTCACCGACGGCGGAGCGACGCACGGCCGGTGACGGCGGAAGCGGCGTTGCCTTGGCGCGTCCGTGGCACTACGGTTGATCCCGTGACTGCCGGGTCGGCCTTGGGCCAACAGCGAGTAGGGCACCCGGCCGAGGCGTGAGCCCCGGGCGGGCCAGAGGCCCACCCCTTCTCTCCTTCCTTCCACGCGTCGAGCGTGACGTTTCCCGTGGTCCCCACCTCGCGGTCTCCGCGTCCCAGGTGGCCGCCACGTTTCGCGTGATTCCCACGTGCTCTCACGGTGCCGGTCGTCGCCGGCCGTCGCCGATCCCGCGCCACCCGCGAACCGGCCCCGGCGGTGAACCGCCGGTCCGGCCGGTCGTCCGGCGCGCCCTCCCTCGTTTCCCGCACCACGGTCGCGGTCGCCCCGTGGTGTCTTCGTGCCGCCCGCCGGGCGGTCCTTCGTCATGCCCGCGAACAGCTCGCGGGACCACAGATCCCGGAGAAGAAAACAGAGAATGCCGATCGAATTCAACCAGCAGATCATCGAGGAGTTCCGTGCCAACGGCGGGAAGGTCGGCGGCCCCTTCGAGGGGGCCCGGCTGCTCCTGCTGACCACCGTCGGAGCGCGGTCCGGCGCCCGGCACACGACCCCGCTCGGCTACCTTCACGACGGCGGCGAACGGGTCCTGGTCATCGCCTCGGCCGGTGGCGCGCCGAACCATCCGGCCTGGTACCACAACCTGGTGGCCAACCCCGTCGTCACGGTCGAGGACGGCATCTTCACGTACGAGGCGCGGGCCGTCGTCCTGGAGGGCGCCGAACGCGACCGCGTCTTCGCCCGCGCGGCAGAGGCCGACCCCGGCTGGGCCGACTATCAGGCGAGGACGACGCGTGTCATCCCCGTGGTCGCCCTGGCCGGGGGCGGGCCGCCGAACGCGGGGTCGGCGAGCGAGACCCTCAAGCGGGTCCACGACATGTTCCGGCGGGAACTCGCCCTGATCCGCAAGGAGGTCACCGAGTCGGGTCCCGGGCTGGGCGCCCAGCTGCGGGTGAACTGCCTCACCCTCTGCCAAGGGCTGCACAACCACCACACCGGTGAGAACATCGCGATGTTCCCCTTCCTCGCCCGGCGCTACCCCGAACTCGCCCCCACCCTGGAGCGCCTGAGCCGCGAACACGAGAAGATCGCGGCTCTCGTCGAGGAGCTGCGGGAGGTCATCTCCGCCGAGGGCGCGGACTCCATGCTGGTGCTCGCCGAGGTCGAACGGCTGACGGACGAGCTCGAAAGGCACCTGGCCTACGAGGAGCGGCAGCTGATGCCGATCCTCGACACGTAGCCCTCACCTCCCCGGCCGGGGACACCGGGGAGGTGAGGTCCACGTGCACCCCGGACCCCGCAGGCCGGGCCGACGCCCCCGGAGGCGCCGGCCCGGCAGGCGGGCGTCCGGTGGCGAGGGCCCATGTGCCGCCGGAGGGTTTACGCTGCAGAGCCCGTGTGACGCCGGAGTGCCTACGGTGCCCGGAGATAGGCGATGCCGAAGTCGGCGCCGGTCCCGGCCGCGGAGTGGCAGTAGACGTCGAGGACCAGCAGCGGCGTGGCGCTGCAGGAGTTCACCGTCCCGAGGTGGCAGTACCGCCCGGCCGTGATCGCCGAGACCTGGGCGCTGTCGCCGGGCTTTCCGATCCCGGCGTAGGTGAGCCGGTAGTGGCCCGGCGCGAGGCGGGTGACGGCCGGAACCTCTCCGTCGCCGTGGGAGTGGCTGGAGTCGATCGCCGGATCGGCCGGGTCGCCCTTGGCCGTGACGTAGGCGGCGGGCGGCTTCTCGCCACGGCGAGCGCCGACCGGACGGGACGTCGCCGATCCCCGCCGCCCGAGTGCGCTGGCCACCCTCACCGGGCATTCGGACAACGTCTTCGCGGTGGCGTTCGCTCCCGACGGTCACACCGTGGCCTCGGGAGGCGTCGACGCCACGGTACGGCTGTGGGACACCGACGTGGAGAACGTGGCCAGGCGGGTCTGCGCGCTCGCCCACCCCGCGATCACCCGCTCGGACTGGGACCGGTATCTCCCCGGCGTGACCTACCGGCCGCCCTGCCCGTGACGGCGGTGTGCCGGGAAAGCCTTCCCACGGTGTACGGATCGGCAGGTCGGTGGATCAGTGGATCAGCTGTCGGTGGGCCTGGCCCGCACGTGCATGCGCTCGCCCTGCAGCCCGAACAGGCTGAGGAACTCGACCGGCTCCGGACCGGCGGCGGCCCACCCGTGCGGGGTGCGGGTGTCGAACTCGGCCACCTCCCCGGGGCTGAGGACGAGGTCGTGCTCGCCCAGGAGCAGCCGCAACCGGCCTGACAGGATGTAGAGCCACTCGTAGCCCTCGTGCGTCCGCTGTTCCAGCGGCGCGTCCCCGTGCGGCCTGCCCGGGATTATCTGCTTGTAGGCGTGCAGGCCGCCGAGGTGGCGGGCGAGCGGCACGAAGGTCATGCCGTGCCGGGTGAAGGAACGCATGTGCACGCGGGGGTCACCGGTCTCCGGCGCGCCGACCAGCTCGTCCAGCTGCACGCCGTACGCCTTCGCCAGGGGCAGCAGGAGCTCCAGGGTCGGTTTGCGCTGCCCGGACTCCAGGCGCGAGAGGGTGCTGAGCGAGATCCCGGTCGTCTCGCTCAGCTGGGCCAGGGTGGTGCCGCGAGTGCGGCGCAGCGCCCGCAGCCGGGGGCCCACGGCGGTCAGCACGCTCGCGAGGGTGTCGTCTGCCATGCCTCTATTTGCTGACCCGGCAAGTAATTTTGTCAAATCCGGGGGCCAGGGTGGACCATTTGCGGTGAACGGAGGAATCACACATGAGCGGACGAACGGAACAAAAAGTGACAACAGCTCCCCCGGACTCCTCGGCCCTCTCTGACGGGGAACGGCGCTATGAGGTGGTGGTCGTCGGCGGTGGGGCCGCCGGGTTGAGCGGGGCGCTGGTCCTGGCACGGGCACGGCGCTCGGTGCTGGTGATCGACGCGGGCCGGCCGCGCAACGCTCCGGCGGCCCACGTCCACTCCTATCTGACGCGCGACGGCGTGCCCCCCTCGGAGCTCCTGGCCGCGGGGCGCGCGGAGGTGACCGGCTACGGCGGCGAGATCACGCGGGGCGACGCCGTCGCGGCCGAGCGCCTGGAGGCCGGGGGCTTCCGCGTCGTCCTCGAAGACGGGTCCTCGGTCGTGGCGGAGCGGCTGCTGGTGACCACCGGCCTGGTCGACGAGCTGCCCCAGGTGCCGGGGCTCGCGGAGCTGTGGGGGCGCGACGTCCTGCACTGCCCGTACTGCCACGGCTGGGAGGTGCGCGACCAGGCGATCGGCATCCTGGCCACCGGACCGCTCGCGGTCCACCAGGCCCTGCAGTGGCGGCAGTGGAGCGCGGACGTCACCCTCTTCACGCACACCGCGCCCGGGTTCGGCGCCGAGGAGCACGAGCAGCTGGCCGCCCGGGGCATCGTGGTGGTGGACGGGCGGGTGGCGGCTCTGGAGACGACGGGCGACCGGCTCACCGGCGTACGTCTCGCCGACGGCCGGGTGATCCCCCGTCAGGCCCTCGTGGCGGGCCCGCGCTTCACCGCCCGCTCCGGCCTCCTCACCGGCCTGGGTCTGGAGACGACCGACCAGGAGATGGGCGGGCACGTGATCGGCAGCTACGTCGCCTCCGACCCGACCGGGGCGACGGCGCTGCCCGGGGTGTGGGTAGCCGGGAACGTCACCGTCCTGACCGAGCAGGTCATCGGCGCCGCCGCCGCGGGCGTGCGCGCCGGCGCGGCGATCAACACCGACCTGATCGCCGAGGAGACCCGCCGGGCCGTCGCCGCCCGCCGCGAATCCCTTTCCGCCCGCGAGTCCGCCGGGCATGAGCACGCGCGGGAGACCGCCCTCCCGGAGGCGGAGTTCTGGGACCTCCGTTACGGCGAGAGCGACCAGATCTGGAGCGGGAACCCCAACGTCATCCTGGTCCGCGAGGTCACCGGCATGGAGCCGGGCAGCGCCCTGGACCTGGGATGCGGTGAGGGGGCCGACGCGATCTGGCTCGCGCGGCGAGGATGGCGCGTCACCGCCACCGACATCTCCGGCGTCGCCCTGGAGCGCGCCGCCCGGCACGCCGCGTCGGCGGACGTCGCCGATCGCGTCGACTGGCAGCGGCACGACCTGGGGGTCTCCTTCCCCGACGGCCTCTTCGATCTCGTCTCCGCCCACTTCCTGCACTCCCCCGGCGACATGCCCCGGGAGAAGATCCTGCGGACCGCCGCCTCGGCGGTCGCGCCCGGCGGGACGCTCCTCGTCGTCGGGCACGCCGGGTTCCCCGCCTGGGAGCACAACCCCCACCCCGACGTGCACCTCCCCACGCCGGAGGAGGTCCTGGAAAGCCTGGAGCTCCCGGACGG
Organism: Streptosporangium heterodermiicola; assembly: GCF_051390675.1. Classification (NCBI taxonomy): domain Bacteria; kingdom Bacillati; phylum Actinomycetota; class Actinomycetes; order Streptosporangiales; family Streptosporangiaceae; genus Streptosporangium; species Streptosporangium heterodermiicola. The sequence continues at coordinate 449 of NZ_JBPJSR010000038.1, read as the reverse complement.
GGAGTGGGAGGTGCTGCTCTGCGAGGAACACGACCGGATCCAGAACGACCCCGACGGGCAGCCCACCACCCGCAGGGACAACGTCCTCAAGGTCCGGCGCCTGCACGGCTGAGCCACCGCCCCCGCCGTGCGGGTTCCGTACGGCGGGGGGCCTGCCTCCGGCGAACCGGCGGCCACCGTCAGCACGTCCCGTCAACGAGCCGTGCGATCTGGAGTACGAACCCCCGGCACCCGCCTGGATCGCGTGACCTGTGACGGTGCCCGGGGTCTCCGGGGAAATCGCGCGCGAGGATGTCGAGAAGGCGGCCACGGCTCCGACCCCTCGGTGACCGGCCGAACCGAGACCGGCGAGTCCCGAGGAGACACGAGCATGGAACCCACGAAGACGAACACCCTGAAGGTCCCCGGCGCGACCCTTCACTACGAGATCCGGGGCTCGGGCCCGACCT